>DASYAV010000179.1:0-257625 GCA_036501145.1 Streptosporangiaceae bacterium
CTCACCGGTTTCGTCAGGTCATAAAGAACTCACAGTGGAAGGCGGCTGATGACGACCGAGGCTCATCCTCCGGTGATCTCGGTGATGCTGGCCGTGGCCGATGCCGCGGCGGCCGCGCGGTGGTATGCCGGGGCGCTCGGCGCCACCGAACTGTGGAATCTTGGCGGCGTGGTGGGGCTGACAGTTGCCGGTGCCCCGTTCTTTCTCGGCGAACCCGAGAACAACGGCTGGGACACCCCCGCTGCTATTGGCTCGCGGACGGTCCGGGTCGAGGTGTTTGTCGATGACCCGGACGGCTTCATCGATCGCGCCGTGGCGGCCGGAGCCGATGGCAGCGTCGACCAGGTCCGTGATCACCAGGTGCCATGGGGCATTCACCGGCAAGGCGGCTTCCTCGACCCGTTCGGCCACCGGTGGCTGGTCGGCGACCGGTCCCCGCTGGGCAGATACGACCTGCAGTAACGCCGCAACATGCCCACCGGAGATCTCAGTCCAGGCGCGATACCTGGTAGTGGACGATCCGCCAGCCGTCGGCGTCCTGGCGGATGATCACACTGAGGTAGACGGTGAGGGTGGGGCGGTCGCTGAAACCGAAGTCAACAGTGAGGTAGCCGAGCAGCAGACGATCGCTCAGTGCGCGGGTTTCGCGGAGCGTGTACTCCGCGGTCAGGCCCGTCGGCTGGGCGGCGTAGTACTCGGCGACGCCCGCCGGCCCCACAGTGTAGGGATGCAGGCCCTGAAAGATCGCGTCCGTTGCGAACAACGCGGCGACGTGTTCCGGCTGGTGGGCGTCGACCGCCGCCTTCCACCGGGTGAGGACCGCGTCCAGCACGTCGGCCTCGTCGGCTGATGTGTGATTGCTCATGTCGACCAGGAATTCCATCATCATCTCGTTCCGTCATTGGGCGGCCCGTACCCGGCTGGGTACGGGTCCGAGATCGTGTGGGAAGCGGTACCGCAGCACCAGTGCGGCCACCGCGGCGACTGCGACGATCGCGGCTCCGGCCAGCAGCGCCGGCTGGTAGCTGTGCTGAAGCATCGGCGTGACCAGTACCGGCCCGGCGATCTGGCCGACGCTGTATCCGGTGGTCAGGATGGCTACGGCCCGCGGTATGCGCAGGTGAGCGCCGGTGGCCAGCGCGACGGTGGCGACGCCCAGGAACGTGGCGCCGAACAGTACCGCGGAAGCGAGCGCGGCGGTGGTCCCGCCGACCAGAGCCGGGAGCGCGATCCCGGCGGCCTGGGTGCCCAGCGCGACGGCCAGCAGTGTCGGACGGCTCCATATCCGGCTCAGCCCGGCCCAGAGCGCGGCCGACGGCACGGCCGCCACTCCGACGATGATCCAGGCGCTGCTACCGAGCGTGGTCGAGGCGGTCTGGTCGATAGCGGCGACCAGGAACGTGCCGGCGATGATGTAGCCGACGCCTTCCAGCGTGTACGCCAGCAGCAGCGACATGAACCACCGGCGGCCGGCCGGCCCAGCCCCGCGGTCTGTCCCGTCGTCGTCCGGGGCCGACGGCCGCAGTGGCCAGGCGGCCACGGTCAGCACCGCGCCGAGCACCGCGGCCGACCACCAGGAGTCCTGCCATGTGCCGTGGCGGAGGACGAGCACAAGCACGCCGGACGCGGCGATCCCGGCACCGACGCCGCCGAATCCGTGCCCGACCAGATGCTCACCGTGGGCGCGCAGCCCGGTGAGCAGCGCGGTCGCCGCGACCATGAATACCAGCGCGCTCGCGCATCCGGTGACGAACCGCAGAGCCGCCCACCCAGCGTCGCTGGTCAGTACCGGCATCAATGCGAGCGTGGCGACCACGACGATCAGCGACGACCGGTACACCGCCCGCGACTGCAGCAGCGCAGGCGCGGCGACGCCGGCCACCGCGCCGGCCAGATAACCGGCGTAGTTGGCGGTCGCGATCGCGGCCCCCCACTGCGGCGAGAGCCCGGCCCTGGCGGTCATCAGCGGCAGGATCGGCGTGTAGACGAACCGGCCCACGCCCATCCCGACTGCCATGGCGGCGGCCGCCGGCACGATGGTCCTGGCGGCCCCGCCCAGGGGAACGGCGACGCCCGACGGCCGTCCCGGCGGCGGTGCGGGTAGCCCGGCCATGATCCCTCTTCCGGCTGGGTGGCCGGTCAGTGGCCGGCGCTCTGGCCGCCGTCCACGTGCAGGATCTCGCCGGTCACGAACTCGGCGGTCTCCAGATACGCGATCGCTTCGACGATGTCGGCGATGTCACCCATCCGGCCGACCGGATGCAGCGCAGCCAGCGTGTCATGGGTCGCCTCGGCGTGCATCGGAGTGCGGATGATGCCGAGCGACACCGTGTTGACGCGCACGCCGCACGCGGCGTACTCGATGGCCAGCGACCGGGTAACCGCGTTGAGGCCGCCCTTGGTCAGCGACGCGAGCGCGGACGGGACAGCGGTGTTGGCGTGATCGACGAGGCTGGTGGAGACGTTGACCACGTGTCCGCGGCGGGCGGCGTTGTTGCGCAGCATGGCCGCGATGGCCGGCCGCGTGACGTTGAAGAATCCGCGCAGGTTGACGCCGCTGACCAGGTCAAAGTCTGCATCGGTGTAGTCGGTGAACGATTTGGCCACGAACACCCCAGCGTTGTTGACCAGCGTGTCCACCTGGCCGAAACGTTCGACCGCCTGATCGACCAGACGCGCGCCGGTCTCGGGGTCGGCGATATCGCCGGGCACGGTGAGCACGCCCGGGTCGGCGGAGGAGGTGATGTGCCGCGAGTTCGCGACGACCGCGTACCCGAGCTTGCGGTAGGCCTGCACGGCGCCGGCGCCGATGCCCTGCGACGCGCCGGTGATTATCGCGACCTTCTGTTCTGAAAACATGTCTCCACCATGGCCCGGCCGCCTCCGGCACCGCCACGACCAGCATTCTCTCTGCTGGTAGGCAGAACCTCCTACTGCGCTACGATCACTTCGTGGAGCTCCGGCAGCTGCGCTACTTCGTGGCCGTCGCCGAGGAACTCAACTTCGGCCGGGCCGCCGCGCGGCTGCGCATTGCCGGACCATCGTTGTCGCAGCAGATCAAGGCCCTGGAACGCGACCTCGGTACCCGCCTATTTGACCGGGACCGCCGCTCCGTGACACTTACCCCGGCTGGCGAGGCGCTGCTCCCACGCACCCGGGCGCTGCTGGACCAGGCCGACGAGCTGCGCCGGGCGGCCGACGGCCTGGCCGCGCACGAACCGGTCCGCCTCGGCTACGTCAACTGGCGTCCGGCCGACCTCACCAGCCGGACCGCGGGCGTCGCCCAGCTACTCGTCGACGCCTGGGTGCTGCCCTCACACACCCAGGCCACCCGGGTCGCTGACGGAAGCATCGATCTGGCGATCTGCTGGGTCCGGGCCGAGGACCTCGCCGCCTACGATCTCGAAGCCCAGCTGCTCGGCGCTGACCGGCTTTACGCGGTCGCCCCCGGGACGGACACCTCGCCCGTGCGCGCCCGGGACACAGCGGTGCTGGTCGACGCCGACGAGACCAGCTGGCGGTCGTGGAACAGATACGCAGAGGAGTTCCTGGCCGACACCGGCGCCACCCGCATCCCCATCGACGACGGCGGCATCACCGGCCCGGCGTTCTTCGACCACGTACGACGGCTTCGCCGCCCAGTGGTCAACTCACCCAAGGGACAGACGACACCAATCCCGCCGGACCTGGCCCAGCGGCCGATCGTCGCGCCTGCGCCGTACTGGACCTGGTCCCTGGTCTGGCGCCGGACCGAGAGTGAGCCGCCGGTGCTGGCGGCCGCGAAGGCGCTGACCGACGATCGGGGTGGTCTCACCTTCGGCAACGGTGTCGCGTGGCTGCCGTCCGGCGACCCGTACCGGCCTGGCGAGGCGACCGGTCATCAGGTACGCCACAGTGCCTGACCGGCGGTAGGTGGAGTCCTTCAGCCGACCTGTGCGCCGGCTGCAGCCGGGGTCGAAGCGGCCGCTGCGGTTGGTGCGAGGTCATCGGGTGCGGGTGCGGGCACGCCGGTCCCGCCCTGGTCCAGACGAAATGGCGGGTAGGCGTCGGTCATGAGAGCGGCGTACGCGACGACCCGCAGCACCCAGCGGTTCATGCCCACGATGAAGTCGTACAGCCCTCGCGGGTAGCGGCCCGCGAACAGCAGCGTGATCGCCGCGAAGAACACCAGCAGCCCGATCAGGCCGCCGGAGAGGGCGTCGGCCTGCCACGCCCCCGAGTCGCTGGTCGCGGTGTAGGCAGCGCCGCCGGCGAACACCGAGACGATGATGTACTGCGGGATGGCTAGCAGCCACCACTTGACCAGGACCAGGCCGCGGGAGAGCCGCTCAGGATAGGCGACGTCCAGTGTCGCGGGGTAGTCCGGCTCCTCAGCCAGGCTGAACGGAGGGTAGCGATCGGTCCCCAGGGCGCTGTAGGTGTAGTAGCCGACCCGCCAGGACCAGCGCAGCACCCCCAGGTTGAAGCCGAACAGCGGCCGGGGGTAGCGGCCGGTGACCAAGATCGCGAAGAACGCGATGACGGTGGCGACGGCGAACGCGATCCACAAGAAGAACAACACGATGTAGTGCGGGATCGCCAGCAGCCACTTGACCAGCCACAGCCACCGGCTTAACGGCTCGTCCAAGCGGGCTCGCACCTGCACGGGATAGCTCTGGTCCATGGTTCCCCCTTTGTCAGTGCATGCCGTTATTGCGGCCGTCACAGGCCACCAAGCCCGGCCGGGCGTTGCGTTTACGGTCGTCCCTTGGCCGGACAGGGCGGCGGAGGACCCCCGCGACCAGAAGGCCGGCTTCCCAGGCCTGCCTCAAGACGCTGTTTCCCACGCTACGTCCGCAATCTGAAGCTAGCAATAAATATCTAGCAATGATTTGCGTTAATGTGCGGGTGTGGCCGAGTGGAGTCTCCTGACCAACCACGCCTGGGTGCTGCTGTGTATCGCCCATGATCCGGGCGTGCGGCTGCGCGACATCGCTGCCCGGGTAGGTATCGCCGAGCGCACCGCCTACGGCATCGTCACCGACCTGACGGAGGCCGGGTACGTGGTCAAGCAGAAAGACGGCCGCCGCAACCGTTACCAGATTCAGGCGCGCCTGCCGCTTCGCCGGCCGTTGCCAGTGCCTGGCAGCCGGGGACTGGCAGCTGCCGGCGAAGTCCTGGCACTGCTCACCGAGAGACCGGTTGTCCCGCTGGCCGACGGCAGCCCGGCAGGAACGGGCCATGACTGATGCACCCTCGATCGCCGGCAAGCACGTGCTGGTCACCGGCGGCATCGGCCGGGTCACCGCCGCCGGGCTCGCCGCGCTGGGCGCCCGGGACGGCATCACCGGGCGTGATCAGGGCCGCGCTCCGGCTGCCGCGGCCGGTATCCGCGCCGCGACGGGCAGCCACGCCGTGGACACCTTCGCCAGCGCCCCTCCGCCCAGGCGGAGAGGCCATCTGGCCGCCAAGGTTCTTGCCGCCCGCTCGCGGCTGGACATGCTAGTCAACAACGCCGGCGGGTTCTGGGCCCACCGGCACGTCAGCACATCGAGGATCTCATCAGCTCGCAGTCCTCGCCGGCCACCAACCGCAGCTTGGCCGCGCCGGGCTGCGAGGCGATCATCAGGTCCGTCCCGCCGAAGTGGAACCACACGTAGGAGGACTGCGGCTGCCCGTCCGGGCGCACCGTGGCCAGCCAGCCCAGCCGGGCCGAGGCGAGCAGCCCGGCCGCCGGCGACCCCGGCTCAATGGTGGCCATGCGCCGGAGGCTATCAGCCACCCCGCGCCGGCCCTTCCTGGCCGTCCCGCTGGGTTAGGTTTCTGATTCCTGGGAGCCCCTGCGGGCGTTTGAGTGTTGGCTGGCGGAACCCGGTCCAGTGGTGCTCGTCGCTGATCGCTCGCAGCAGCCGGAAGGGGTGCGGTGACGGGTTGGCGGCGGTCATGACGACGGCGCCTGTTCCGTCTGTGGTGGAGGCGGTCAGGATGGAGAAGAACGAGGCTGCGCCGCCGAGGTGGCTGAAGCGGTCGTTGCCGTGCAGGAACATGCCCAGGCCGCAGGAGTCGGGGGGCCGTATGCCCAGGATTGGCAGCAGGTTCCATTCGCCCTTGGCGGGCAGCCGGGCGTGTGGGGTCAGGAGCTGGGCGGCCAGTTGCGGCCGTATCGGCGATGGCCGGCCGGCCAGTGCGGCTTGCAGCGCGCAGACGTACCGGGCCAGGTCGGTGGGGGTGGTCCAGAGCCCGGCCACGGCGGATTCAGGGTAGATGTGCCAGTCGTGCCGGGCGGCGGCCGGCCGGAGGCGAGGAGGCGGGGGCTGTTCGAAGGTGCTGCGGGTCATCGCGAGTGGTTCCAGGACGAGGGTGCGGGCGGCGTCGGCGAACGGCAGGCCGGTGATGTCGGTGATCAGCTGCTGGATCACCGCATAGCCGCCGCCTGAGTATCGGAATCTGCCGCGCGAGGCCGGGCTGGCCCGCACGGCCGGGGTCGCTGAGGGAGGCGCTCCGTCGAGGACCTTGCCCAGAGTTGGCACGTCGGCACCTTGCCGGTAGCCGGGGACGAACGGGACGCCTGTGCCCGCGGTGTGCCCGAGCAGTTGCCGCAGCGAGACCCGGGATCCGGGCAGCTGCCAGGAGGTGAGCTGCTGGTTAATGTCGCCGTCGAGGTCGGCCTGGCCGCGCGCGGCCAGTTCCAGCGCGGCGAGCGCGGTGACGGGTTTGGAGATAGATCCGGCCTGGAACAGCCGGTCCGCGAGCCCGCCCGCGGACCGGCTCCACGCGATGCTGGACTCCTCGATGACAGCGACGCCGAGCACCTTCCTGGACCGCCGCAGCAAGGTGGCCACCGGCTCACCGGGTGAGCACGTGGAAGCGGGCATGGTTCCTCCAGCAGGTGGTGATCACGGGGGTGGATCCGCGGTGCTGCGGGGGCGGGCGATCAGGGCGGGGAAGGCTAGCCGCAAGACTGCGATCGCGCGTGAGCCTGCGGGCCGCGTGGCGGGGTCTTCGAGTCGGCCGGTGTAGGGCTGGAGCAGGCTGTCGATCTTGCTGCCCAGCTCGCGCAGTTCCGCTGCGGTGAGGTACAGCAGCGTGTCGCCGAACTGGGCAGCCTCGCGCCACTTGGCCGCCTCCTCGGGCTGGGCCTGCACCCACCGGGCGGTTAGTTCGAAGTACCGCTCGGCCAGGGCCAGCTGCAGTGCGTTCGCGGCGGCGGCCGCCAGCGGGTCTTGCGGGCTGGCAGGATCCCATTCGGTGGCCATGGCAGTTGCCCGCCATGGCTTCTCTCGGCCCCGGCCCCCGCCGGCCTGCTCCACCAGCCCGTACTTGGCCATCTGCCGCAGGTGGTATGAGCAGCTCGGCACGCTCTCACCGGTCGCCTCGGCGGCCTGGGTGGCGGTCTGCGGGCCGTCTTGGCGCAGCAGCATCATCAGGGTGAGCCGGATTGGATGGGCGTAGCCGCGCAGTGCCTGCGGGCTGGTCAGCCGGGCAGAGCGGCGCGAGCGTTGGCCGGGCATTATCTAAAGCTATCTTTAGAAAGAACTCTTTACAAGGCGCCGGAAGGCGTTCGCCATGGGGGTGTTGCCAAGATCGGTGGCCGCCCGGATACGCGGGACCTCGTGTGCGGCGAGGATACGGGTGCCTTCGGCGAGAATCTCGTCGATGTAGCCGTTGCCCCGGTGCTCGGGCAGTACGGCGAGGTAGCCGATGACGGGGTTGTAGTCGTTGCGGGCCGGGGTGACGAACCCCACCGGCTCGCCGTCCGGCAGCGTCGCGATCCGCCACCAGTCCCGCGGGCTGCGGTGGCGTGCGAGCTCGTCGTTGTAGTGCCTGACCGCTGCCTCGCGGGCGGACATCCGGGTCAGGTCCTCCCTGCTGTGCGCGTCCAGTGTCCCATCCAGGACCTGAGTCATCAGACCGAGGATTTCCTCGGTGCTGCGGACCGGCCGGAACACCAGGCGCCCCGTGGCCCCGGGCACCGCAGTCCCGGGACGCCACTGGAAACGCAGCCGTTCGGCGAACAGGCGGGCGCCAGTCCGTTCCAGGGCGAGCATCCGGTCCTCCACGACGCGCCCGGCCATCCCGTCCTCACGCCAATCGGATGGGACGACGCGGATGTACCCCGGTGGACGGGTGTTTGCCGGCACGACTTGGGCCATGGCGGTCCGCAGCAGCCGCGCGCCGAACGCCGTCACCAGGCCGCCGTCAGCAGGCTGCCGCTTCCCGCGGCCACGCCAGATATGGCCGACGATGTCGCCAGCCGGCTGGATGCGGAGGCCGCGATGAAAGCCGTGCGGGCGGCCGTCAGCGGCCTGAACCCGCGAGAACGGGAAGTTCTGGCTCTCTCTGTGTGTGTGGGGTCTGGGCTGAGCTACCGCGAGGCCGCAGAAGCTCTCGGTGTGCCCGTCGGGACGGTCCGGTCGCGGCTGTCAAGGGCCCGCGGAAAGCTGGAGGAACTCGCGCCTGGTCCTGCGTCACCCTCTCCTGCGGCAAGCAGGGAACCCGGTGAGCCGGCCGGACAGATTCAAGGTGAAGGCCAGCAAGCCGGCTCGCCCGAGGAAGGGAAGATCCGATGAGCACCGGCCATCCCAGCGGTTCCGATGCCGCCGCGCTGGACAGTATGGTGCCAGTCCCAGCCGAGCGGGACATGCCACCGGGCCGCCAGCAGGCCTTGCTGGAGTCCCTCGCAAACGAGGTCGGCGAACCAGCCAGTCCAGGTACGTGGAGGAGCTCCAGGTTCCTCGGCCGCGGGCCGTGGAGGATGCGCCTGTCCCGGCCCGTTTTGATGGCGGGGGTGGTGGCCACTGCCAGCGCCGTAACGGTGGCCACGGTGTTGGCCACTGTCTCCGCCTCCCGATCGCCCGTGGTGCATTCATCTCAGGGTGCGTGCGCCGCTCCTTATGAGAATGGCAGCGTGCCGTTCCCCGGCGGCTACCGCACTACCCTGATACGCGCACAATCAGCAGTGGGATTCCCGGTTCCCGCGCCGCATAGCGCTCCCGCTGGCCGGCGCGCTTTGTCTGGAATCTGGGTCAGCCCGGATTCGCGGCTGGTCGCGCTGGTGTACGGCAAGGAGAAACTCAAGATCTTGCTGCAGCGGTGGCCCACCACCGCGAACCCGATCACGCACAAGCCGGAAGAGTGGTTCCACCACGAGCGGGACATCATGGCAAGAAACTCCGCAGCTATTGGACGAGTCAATGGCCAGCCCGCCCTGATTGTCCAGCGACACGCTGGTCCGTGCGGCACTAGTCCGGCGCTCGTGGAATTCTACCGGCGTGGTCTCGAGATTGATGTGTCAAGCCCCAGCTACGGAACCACCGAGCTACTCAAAGTCGCCACAAGCGTTCATTAATTCTGTCCTCAGCCCGCGGGCCAAGTCCACAGTCTGCCCTGGACGCATCGCTGGCCATGCTGGCCGGTATGGAAGGATCTGGGCGTGAACGACTTCGCTCAACCACTCGACGGCATGAGCACCTTGGTGATCGGCGGCGGAGGCAACGGCATCGGACGTGCCATCTCGCGGGCGTTCGCTGCGGCTGGCGCAGCTGTCGCCATTGCGGACATCGATCCGGATCGGGCGCGTGATGCTGTCGATGAGCTGACACATCCTGCACGCGCCATGGCCCTGGTCGGCGATGTCCGGTCGCGGCGGGACGTCGATGGGTTCGTCGCGCGAACCACAGCCGAGTTCGGCGGGCTCGACGCGCTCGTGACCGTTGTCGGAGGGCAGGTCGCCTTCGTGCCGGCCGTACGGCTGCACGAGATGAGTGACGACGACTGGGATCTGGTCTTCGAGATGAACCTTCGTTACGTGGTACGTGCCGCCCGCGCAGCGATCCGTTCGTTCCTGGCCCAGGGGAAGGGAGGATCCATCGTCAGCGTCGGTTCGGTCACCGGTGTGATGGCCGCACCCATGCAGGCGGGCTACGGGTCTGCCAAAGCCGGGCTGGCCAGCCTGGCCAGGACCGTCGCTGCGGAGTATGCCGGTGATGGCATCCGGATGAACGTCGTGGCCTGTGGCGCGATCGCGACGCCGGCGGCAGGCTCCGCGCAGGACGCCGGGGGAGCCGCCGAGATTCCGATGGGCCGGTTCGGCATCCCCGAGGATGCGGCTTCGGCGGTTGTCTACCTGGCCTCGCCGCTGTCGTCATACGTGACCGGACAGAGTCTCGTCGTTGATGGCGGCGTTACCGTCCGCGGCCCGTTCCCGGAGTGACGCGCATCCCGCGGGGTGAGTTTCCTCCCGCCAGAAAGCGGTGCCGCCGGGCAGGCGCTCAGACCCGGGGGAGCAGTGGGGCCTCGGCGGCCGGCTCGCCCGGGCGGGCTAGCACCCACTCGATGCCGCCGATCTTGACGCACCGGGCGTACCGGTCGGCCTCCCCCTGGCCGCGGCGGGCCAGCCGGGCGCTGACGAACTCGCCGGGTCCCGGCTGCGGCAGCGCGAGTGCCCCGGCCAGCATCTGGTGGGCGGCGTAGTCGCCGAAGATCACGATGCCCTCGCCGCGCAACTGGCCGCGTGCGCCGCCGTTGTCCCGCACCCGCTTCATCGGGTCGTCCTGCCTGGCCACCGTGGCGACCACGGCCCGGCTGATCCGGCGGCCGAGCGCCCGGCGGAACAGCTCGTTCACCCGCTGCTGGCCCTTCGGCCAGCCGAAGATCGCCGCGACGTCCCGTTCCGGCAGCCGGAGCAGCGCGTTCTCCGGCAGCGGCGCGCCCCGGGCCAGCCACTCGATGGCACCGCGGCCGGCGTCGTTGAGCATCCGCTTGAGATCCCGGTTGCCGGCCTGGCTCAGGTACTCCTCCCTGGCCCGGATCAGCCCCGCCGACCAGGTGCCCTCGGCGTCGCTGGCCTGCACCAGCAGCAGCAGCTGGTCTTCGGCCTCCGGCGGGATCATCCAGCCGCCGCTGCGGTGGGAGAACTTGCAGTCCACCTCGGCACCGGCGATCGAGTAGTCCAGCGTGCTGCCGTCGGCCAGCCCGAGCTTGCGCTGGATGCCGATCTCCACCAGCGTGCCGGCGTGCGTCTTCTCCGTCTTGTGCAGCTGGTCCCAGCGGTAGCGGCCGGTGTGCTGCCCGTCCAGCAGCAGGTCGAAGGCGTCGCGGATGGCCCGGGCCAGCAGCGACTGATCGGGGTCAGCGGCACGCAGTTCGGCCGCCACCTCGTCCCGCTCGGGGTCCGCATCGGCCCCGCGCACCGGCCCGGGGAGGTCTTCAAGACCGGGCAGCACTCCTTGCCCAGGGCTTGCCAGGTCAGGGTCAAGTCCAGGCAAAGCTAGCTGGCCAGGGAGTTGCTCGGGTACGCTTGCGGCCAGCGAACCTGGGGTATCGGCCGGCGCCACCCGCCGACTGTAGCCCATCGATGCGTTGTCCCTGCCTATCCCCGCCGGCCGGCTCACGCTGTCTTAAGGTTTGCCGGATACAACCTGATATTTATCCTGAACAGTTCGTGATGCCCGTTGCGGGAGAGTCTGGGAGGCAGTTCTAATGCGTCGGTATCTTCTCGTGGCGCTGTGGCCCGCCGGCATGGCCGCGATCACGGCCGCCACGGTTGTCGCCCTGCGCCGCGGGCGGGCACCTGCCAGGCTGCCCGACCCCGGCGCTTCCACCAGTCACGGCGGGCCAAAGCCGGTGGGCGAAGCCGGCCCGGACGCGCCCCGCTCCGCCCGCACCGCCAAAGGCAACCCCGGCCTGGACGGCCCGGACGGCCCGGACCGTGCGCTGCCCGGCTGGCTGCCCGGCCTCGCCGGGCTGGGGGTGGCCAGCGCGGCCGGCGGAGTGCTGTCCTACGAGCTGATGGTGCTGCTCGGCCGGCCGATCGTGCGGCACGGCCCCAGGGTCGATGTGCCGATCATGGAGTGGACCGGCAGAAACCAGGTGGAGCCCTGGGCTGCCGTGCTGGAACGGCTCAACAAGGTCCCGAATACCTGGACGACGTGGGGTGCCTGCGGTGCCGCCGCGGCGTGCCTCGCGGCGAGCCGCCCCGCGGCCAAGTGGCTGCCGCCGTCCGTGCTCGGCGCCGCGATCGTGGTGGATCACTACGTCACCCTCGCGCTCCGGCATAAGTTCCGCCGTCCCGGGCCGCCGGCCAGCCCGCTCGGCACCTACCCGTCCGGCGGCTGCGACCGGGTCGTGCTGTTCTACGGCCTGATCGCCAACCTGACGTGGCGCGAGTACAGCGGCAGCCAGCGGGGCAAGGCGATGGCGCTGGGCGCGACGTCACTGCTGGCATTCAACGCTGCCTACTGCCGCCAGTACCTGAGCAAGCACTGGTTCACCGACGTCATCACCGGGCTGCTGTACGGCGCCCTGCTGTACGTGCCGTTCGCGGTCGCGGTCCGGCTGCTCGACGGCCCGCCGGCCCGGCCGGCCGTCCGTCCGGCCCAGCCAGACGGCGCGCCGGTCCGGGCGGCCAGCCTGGCGGGCGCCGCGGCGGTCACCGGCTGACTGGCGGAACCCCCGGGAGCCGGCCCGGCCGGCCCATCCTCAGGGGGTCAGCGCGAGGGTGCCGCCGCTGGCGTCGGTGAGCCGGTGCGCGCCCGGCTGGCCGCCGAACACGGCCGGTGACCCGGACACCCGCGCCCGTGGCCCGTCCGGCCCGGCCAGGATCGTGCCGTCCGCGTCCACCGCGACCAGGTCGCCGTCCCGGCGCAGCAGCACCGGGCCACCCCGGCTGGCCGACACCGCGACCCGGCCCGCGGCCAGCCCGCGCAGCACGTCATCGGGCCCGCTGCCCTCGCACTCCACCCAGGTGGTCGGCGTCCCGATCTGGGTGTTCGCGCCCGGGCTGTGCCAGTCGCTGCCACCTACCGGGATGGCGGCCGCGTCCCACAGCTGCCACCAGGACAGCGGCGTGGTCCAGCGCGGGTCGAGCCAGCTCCAGTGCCACACCTCGATGAGCGGCGGCCGCTCGGTCATGGTGTGCATCCAGCTGACGTGGCCGGCGATCGGGTGGTTGACCGACATCAGGCCGCCGCGGCGCCGCGCGTGCGCCAGCCAGTCGTCCGGGCTGCGGCGGAAGTCCACCCAGCCCACGTCGCCGAGCACGTTCGCGTGCCCGGTGTCCGTGGTGACCTCCTGGCCGGGCAGCAGCGTGATGCCGTACCGGGCCGCCGCGCCGGCCAGTTCGGCGTGGTGGCTGACCGTGTTGTGGTCGGTGACGGCCAGGAAGTCGAGCCCCTGACCGGCGGCGCGACAGGCCAGTTCGGGCACGGTCACCGAGCCGTCGGAATGCACGGTGTGCGTGTGCAGGTCGCCGGCCAGCCAGCGGCGTCCCGCGCTGGCGGGCAGCGCCCGGCGGGGCGGCCGGCTGGCCGGCGGCGCGGGCGGGCCGGGCTCCGGGTCGGGCCGCAGCTCGCCGGCGCGGCTGGCGGCCTGCGCGGTGACCTGGTAGGCCACCCCGTCGGTGGGCAGCCGGTAGATGCCGATGATCACCTGCCACAGGCCCGGTTCCAGCTCGCCGGCCAGGTAGCCGGGCGTAGCCCGCTCCGGGCAGATGACGAACGACCCGCGGGCGCCGCCCGACCAGCCGCGGAACCCGGCCGGGCCGAGGCAGCCGAGGTCCAGCGTCGCGGCGCTGCGGTCGTAGTCCAGTTCCACCCGCAGCCCGTGGCAGCCGGGCGGCACCTCGACCGGCAGGTAGTGCCAGGGGGAGCTGAACCGGTCCTCCAGCGTCCACCGGCCGGTGTGCCGCGCGATCAGCGTCATGACGACATCTGATCACGCTCGCCGCCGTCCGGCGGCCCTGCCCCCTCGTAATCCCTTATACCCATTACACTGAGGTCATGCCTGCACTGGTGCCGCGCACGGCAGACGGTGAGAAGTTCCGATTCCGGGCCGGCCGCCCGAGCCTGGACTTGTGCTCGACACTGCTGTGGCGTTATGTCACCCCGGCTGAGCAGTTGCGCTCACCCGGGGATCTGGCGCGGTGGGCCGCTGCCGCCGGGCTGCAGCCGGTGCCGCGCCGGGCCAGCGAGGATGACCTGCGAGTGGCCCGGTCGCTGCGGGAAGCGCTGTACCGGCTGTTCCATGCACACCTCGATGGCCGGGACCTCCCCCCGGCTGATGTGCGGTGCGTGAACGCGGCCGCTGCACCGGCCGGGGCGGTACCGCAGCTGATCGTCGGCGGTCAGCTGCGGTGGCGGGCCAGCAGGCCAGCGCAGGCCGCGCTGTCGGCCGTCGCCCGCGACGGGATCGATCTGCTCACCGGGCCGCTGGCCGGCCGGATCCGGGAGTGCGCCGAGCCGGACTGCGCCTTCTTGTTCGCCGATACCTCCCGGCCAGGTCAACGGCGATGGTGCGCGATGAACCGGTGCGGCAACCGCCACCATGTCCGCGCGCATCGCGCTCGCCGGCCAGACGGCCGCCAGGCCGGCCCGTGACCGGCGGCCGGCCGGCGGCACGCGGGCTCGCGGTCAGCACGCATCACCCGCCGGGCGGCCCATCGCATCGGCGGTCGGCGGGGCTGGTCATGGGCTGCGCCGGAGTCTTGTGCTTCAGTGGCACAGCGCCGGCCACACGCGTTGCCGTCCCGGTGTTCGGCGCCCTGACCCTGACCGCCGCCCGTATCGTGATCGCCGCCGTGCTGGGCACCATCACCCTGGCACTGACCGGCCAGCGCAGCTGGCCGGGCCGCAGCCAGATCGCCGGAATCCTCGTCATGGGTGCCGGCCTGGCCGTGGGTTACCCGGGCTTCCTGGCGCTGGCCGTCGGCCAGGTGCCCGCCTACCACGCGGCCGTAGTGATCGGGCTCGTGCCGGCCGCTAACGCCGTCGTCTCGGTGATCAGAACCGGCGAGCGCCCCCGGAACTGGTTCTGGCTCGGCTGCCTGGCCGGGCTGGGCGCGGTGGTGGCGTTCGCGGCCATCCAGGACGGCGGTGCGCTGCATCCCGCTGACGCCTGGCTGGGTGCTGCGGTGCTCAGCTGTGCCATCGGATACGTCGAGGGCGGCCGGGTTTCCCGGCAGATCGGCGCGACCCGGGCCCTGTGCTGGGCCATGATCTTCCTCGCCCCGCTCGCCGCCCTGGCCCTGGCGGTCTCGGCCATCACCCGCAGCTACCCCGCCCTCACCCTCCCCGCCTGGGCGGGCCTGTGGTACGCGGGCACCGCCAGCATGTTCGCCGGGGCGATCGCCTGGTACCGGGGTCTGGCCGCGGGCGGGATCGCCCGCATCGGACAGCTCAACCTGGCACAGCCGTTCCTGGCCATCACCTGGTCCGGGCTGCTGCTGGGCGAGCACATCCCCGGCACCGCCCTGATCGCGCCGCCGTCGTGATCGCCGCGATGGCCCTCTGCATCAACAGCCGCGATCCCGCCACCACAGCACACCCAGCACCAGACCGACCGCACTCAGATCCCGCGGCCGGTCAGCCACCATAAACACGGGCAAGCTGAGGCTGCTCCGGCAGCGGCAGGCTCAGTTCCACTGCTGGAAGGTGGCGCCCTGGTTGCACGTCCACTGGTAGATGCGGGCGCCGTTCCCCCTCCCGTCGGCATCCAGGCAGGTCTTGCTGGTGCCATCCACGTGCATGCCGGCGTCGGCGTTGCCGTTGGTGTTCAGGCCGCCGCTGCCGCGCCACCACCACCGCTGGAAAGCGTCACCGGAGTTGCAGGCCCGCAAGAAGACGGGGCCGGCGTTGCCGATCTTCCCGCCGTCCAGCTTGAGGCAGGTGCCGGTGCCCTTGTTCTTCAGCACCGGGTTGCGGCCGGGCGATCCCTCGACGTACCACTGCTGAGAGGCATAGCTCTGGTGGCAGGCCCACTGGAAGACCTTCCTGCCGTGCGCCTTGGCCGAGGAGTCCGCGGCCAGGCAGGTGCCGGCGCCGTGATCCTCCAGCTGGAAGCCGAACCCGTATACCGACCGCTCGGCCAGGCTGAGGTAGCTGGTGTAGGGCCCGGGCGTGCCACAGTCGCCGGGCCCGTGGGGTGAGTAGGTGGACCACGGGCACCAGTCCGTCCCCTTGGCGGAGATGTTCCAGGCCGCCGCCGCGTTGCACTGGATCTGGTAGGCGCAGGAATTGCTGACGTTCGGCCAGGCGCAGCTGTCGATCTGCCACAGCCCGCGGTCCACACACCCGTCCGGGTTCGTGTACGTCGCGCTCGGGTCGCAGCCGGACTCGGCCAGCCCGACCGCCACCGCGATCACGATCTGCGGGTAGGAGCGGCCGTTGTTGGCGTGCACGCGGGTGGTGTAGGAGAAGCCGGCCTTGGCGGCCACCTTGGCACAGACGTACGCCTCGCTCACCGTGTCGGCGGGGGCGGGCCTGCCCAGCCCGGGGCCGAGTGAGGCTGGTTTCACCTGGCCTGCGCCCGGCGCCGGGCCGGCCGACGCGGACGCGGCCCCGGACTGGGCCAGCAGACCCACCGCGACCAGCAGCATGCCGATCGCGGACAGCAGGGTGACACGGCAGCCCGCGCCCGCGGCGAGCCGCTTTGGCGCCGGCGCCCCGGCCGGTAAGGCGCGATTCCGGGACGTTCGCATGGCTGCCTCCTGACCGGGCCCCTTCGCCGTCGCCAGCCCTGGCGGTATGCGAAATCCAGGGCTCGCATGAGTGGCCACCATACAAAGATCCGGAGCCTAAATGCCTGGATACCGGACAAATGGTCCGTATCGAGGTGGTGTCCAGGTAGGTGTCAGCTCAGCGACCTGGCGGTCTTCTCCGCGTCGCGCAGCACGCGCAGGATGTTGCCGCTGGCCAGCAGTGCGCAGTCGGACTCCGTCCAGCCACGGCTGAGCAGTTCGGCGATCAGCGCCGGGTACCCGGACACGTCAGCCAGGCCTTCGGGCTGCTGGTCGGTGCCGTCGTAGTCGCCGCCGAGCCCGACGTGCTCCACCCCGGCCACCGAGCGGATGTGCTCGACGTGCTCCGCGACCTGCGCGATGGTGGCGTTCGGCCGCGGGTTGCCGCTGGCCCGCTCGGCCGACACGCGCATCCGGGCGTTGTAGTCCTTGGGGTCCAGGCCGCGCTCGCGCATCTGAGCCGTGACCTCGACGTCCCACGCGCGGCACTCTGGGGAGACGAACGACGGCACGAACGTGACCATGCACACGCCGCCGCCTTCGGCCAGCCGGGCCAGCACGTCGTCGGGCACGTTGCGCGGGTGGTCGCAGACGGCGCGGGCGCTGGAGTGCGAGAAGATCACCGGTCCGCGCGCCGCGTCCAGCGCGGCCCGCATGGTGTCCGGCGCGGTGTGCGAGAGGTCGACGAGCATGCCGATGCGCTGCATCTCGGCCACCACCTCGCGGCCGAAGTCGGTCAGCCCGCCCACGGCGGGCTCGTCGGTGGCCGAGTCGGCCCACGGCACGTTGTCGTTGTGGGTCAGCGTCATGTACCGCACGCCGAGCGTGTACAGCGTGCGCAGCACGCCCAGCGAGGAGGCGATCGAGTGCCCGCCCTCGGCGCCCATCAGCGAGGCCACCTTCCCGGCGGCCATCGCCCGCTCCACGTCGTCCGCGGTGCCCGCCTGCTCCAGCGCCCCGGGGAACCGGGCGATCAGCCGGCGGGTCAGGTCGATCTGCTCGAGCGTCGCCGCGACCGCACCGTCGCCCTGCAGCTTGGACGGCACGAACACCGACCAGAACTGCGCCCCCACGCCGCCGGCCCGCAGCCGTGGCAGGTCGGTATGCGTCTCGGCGATCCCGCCGGTGAGGTCCACCCCGTCCAGGTCGCTGCGGCCCAGTTCCCGCAGGGCCCAGGGCAGGTCGTTGTGGCCGTCGAGGATGGGGGACTGGCTGAGCAGGCTGCGCGCGCGGTCAACGTCGGTAGTCATCCGGCCAGCATCTCAGCCCGCCGGCGATCGCCGCCAGCCGGTTACCCGCCGGCCCGGCCGCGCTGATCCACCGGGCCGGCCGGCGGGCGGTCCCCGGCCGGGACGCCGGCCTGATGCGCCGGGCCGTGCGCCTGTGCGCAGTGCCCGGCCCCGGGTGCGCGGCCCGCCCCGGGTGCGTCGCCAGCTTGGGCGGCAATGCCGGGCCGGATCGACAGCACCTGGTCGGGCGCGTGGTCGACCTGGAGGGTGGTATGCCGGATCTGGTAGGTGCCGGCCAGCAGCTTCTCCAGGTCGGCCCGCACCGCGTGACAGTCCAGGCCCTGCCCGACCAGCACGTGCGCGGACGCGGCGGGCAGGCCCGAGGTGATCTGCCAGATGTGCAGGTCGTGCACCTCGACCACGCCAGTCCGGGCCGCCATCGCCTCGCCGACCTTGTCCGGTGACAGGTCGTCAGGGGCCGCCTCGAGGAAGATCCGGCCGGACTCGCGCACCAGGCCCGCGCCGGCCCGGGCCATCAGCGCCACCACCACCAGCGAGGCGATCGCGTCCGCCCGGCTGAACCCGGTGATGATCACGACGGCGCCCGCGGCCGCGGTGGCCAGGAACGCGTACGCGTCGGTGACGATGTGCCGGAAGGCGCCCTCCACGTTCAGGCTGCGCCGGTCGGCACGGGCGGTCAGCCACGCGGCCAGCGCGTTCACCGCGATGCCCGCCAGCGCCGTGCCGAGCACCGCCCCGCCTGCCACCCGGCCCGGGCTGATCAGCCGGTGCACCGCCTCGTAGGCCAGCCAGGCCGTCAGCACCAGCAGTGTGATCCCGTTGGCCTGCGCGGACAGGATCTCGGTGCGGCGCAGGCCGTAGGTGTACCCGCCGGCCGGCGGCCGGGCGGACAGCCGCATCACGGCCAGCGCGAGCCCGATGGCCGCGGCGTCGGTGAGCATGTGCGCCGCGTCGGACAGCAGCGCCAGCGAATGCGCGAGCAGCCCGACCACCACCTCGGCGGTCATGAACGCCAGGATCAGCGCGAGCGCCCCGGCCAGCATCCGGGCGCCGCCGCCCTCCGCTGCCTCCGCGCCGGGCCGGCTACCCATGATCATTCCCACTTTGCACGCAAAGTGGTTGGAAATCTGCCCGCTTCGTCCCTTTTGTCCAGCCAGTCCGAGTGCAAAGTGGCGATGCGTCCCGGATCACGGTTCCTCCGGGCGGTGTTCGGTGGGTGCGGGGCGGTGTTCGTGGGGTACGGGGCGGTGTTCGGTGGGTGATGTGGGGTGCTCGGGGTGCGCGGCGGCGGGCGCGTGCCCGATGTGCGTGAGCGCGATGTCCAGCAGCATCCGGACGTGCGCGTCGGCCAGCCGGTAGTACGCCATCCGGCCGGCCCGGCGGACCTGCACCACCCGGTGCGCGCGCAGCAGCCGCAGGTGGTGCGAGGCCGCGGACTCGCTCGCGCCGGCCGCCGCGGCCAGGTCGCACACGCACATCTCACCCTCGAGCAGCGCGACCAGCACGCGTAGCCGTCCCGGGTCGGCGAGCAGCCCGAACACGTCCGCCAGCTCCGTCACCTGAGCCCCGGCGGGCATGGAGGCCAGCACGGTGGCCACCCGGTCGCGGTCCACGATCCGGACCGCGCACCCGTCCAGACCGTCCGCCGGCTGAACATCTGAATGGCTGCTCATATATCAGTACGTTACCCTGTGCCGGAGCCTCCGGCATATCCCTGCGGGCCGGACAGCAGGTCGATGGACAGGGCCGCCGTCCAGGAGAAGTCCCCGACGCCGGCGGGATCACCGGTGAGCGGGTTGTAGTACTCATAGAACCCGCTCCTGCTCACCAGTTGCAGCGTTCTGGCCCGCAGCGTCTCGGCCTCGGCGGTAAAGCCGTAGCGGCGCAGCCCGTCGATGATGAGCCAGTTAGTGTTCACCCACGCTGGGCCCTGCCAGTAGCGGACCGGCTTGAACCAGGCCGAGGTCAGCGGCACCGTGGGCACCGGGTACGGTGCGGCGAAAAGCGCCGGATCCGCCAGCATCCGGGTGAGGTGCTTGGCGCGCGTCGCGTCGATGCAGCCCGCGTACAACGGCATCAGCGCCGCGATCGACTGCTCTTCGATCAGCTCGCCGGTTCTGGTGTCAACCGGGTAGTAGGACTCCCCGGCCTGATCCCAGAGCCTCTCCATGGCCGCCGCATTCTCCTGCATGGCCGATTCAAGGCTGGCCGGCAGCGTCGCGCCGATATCGCGGCTGATCTGTTTCAGCAGCGTGTTGGCGCGCACCAGGATGCTGTTGAAAGTGAGGTCCGCGATGGCGAACGGCGGGTGTCTGAGCACCGCCGCCGAGTCGTACCTGTCCTTCCGGATCCGCCGGAGCGCGTCGTAGAGGTAGAGCGCCTCCACGGTTGAGCTGCGCTGGTCGGCCGGGACGTACCTGGCGTCCCAGCGCAGGTGATCGGCAAGCCTGTCCGCTCGGGTGCGGGTCATGAGGTCCAGCCACCACGGCATGTGCTCGCTGCGCGACGCGAGCCAGGGCGGGGTGTTGTCGAGGCCGGTTTCCCATGGATGTATCTGCCGGACCAGGCCGTGCCAGCCGCGTTCCCGGTAGAGCCATTCGTGGTAGGCGACGACCGGCTCGTAGACGCTCTGGTACCAGGCCAGCTTCTTGCCGCGGGGCAGGACCTCGCCGACGCGGGCAACCGCTTCGGCGATCATCGGCGGCTGGGTGATCCCGCCGGTGGCCAGCCCGCGCGGCGCCGAGCCGCTCACCCAGCTGCGCCAGATCCTGCGGTTCCACCAGTACTTCCAGCCCGGCTCGAAGACGATGTGCGGGATCATCCCGGTCCGCCACTGGGCAGCCAGCAGGCGGCGCAGGCTGGTCATCGCGCCCGGCACGTCGTAGTGCCGCTGGCCGATCGCGATGAAGCAGGTGTCCCACAGGTGCTGGTGGGTGTACAGCCCACGGGCGGGTGCCGTGTATCCCGGGCGGGCATTGCCCGCAAGAACGTTCATCGCCGCCCGGCGCAGGTCGTCCATCCGGCTAGTCTGGCCTGCCGGGCCGGCCAGCCGGGACAGGACCGCCGGATGCAGGCCGGGCGGCATGCGGGTCAGGTCGCCCGGCGGCGGACCAGCCAGACGGTAACCGCGATGAACAGCGCCGAGAGCACGAGCAGCCAGCCGCTCTCGATCCGCTGGAACGGCCAGTAGCGCGGCTTATCTCTGGCCTTGGCCGCCCGGCGGGCGTGTCAGTCGCTGCTGGCGCTGCGTGGCTCGGCGGGCGTGCCTGGGCCGAGTGCCGTGGATGCCGGGGTCAGCCCTTGAGCAGGGCGAGTGCCTTGGCGATGTCGGGGTCGTGGCCGGTGGCCATGTCCTGCGCGGTGCGGGGGATGTAATAGTCGGGGGCGACTCCGATCCCGTCGATGAGCTCGTGGTCAGCGCTGAGGTCGTGCGTCGTCGGGAGGCCGAGCGTGCTGCCGTCGTCGAGCGCCCACGCTAGTCCGGGGCCGGCGACGATGCCGGCGGTCCGGGTGCCGATCAAGGTGCCCAGGTGCAGGTCCTTGACCGCCCCGCTGAACGCCTCGCAGGCCGAAAGGCAGTTCCGGTCGGTGAGCACCGCCAGGGGCAGGTGCAGCAGCGGCGTGCTGGCGTCGGGGTACTCGGCGGTGCACGTGCCGGTGACCGTGCAGTCATAGGCGTAGGCGGTGCCGTGCTCGAACGCGCCGAGCAGGATGGGGTTCTCGGCGGGCGAGCCACCGCCATTGCCGCGCAGGTCCAAGATGAGGCCGCGCAGCGTGGCCATCTTCTCCAGGCCCTTGACCGTAGCCAGGACCTGGCTGGCCGTACCGGGGTTGAACGCGGAGAGCTGGACGTAGGCGATGTCGCCATCCAGCAGCTTGGAGGTCACCGGGGCGGGGGCCCGATAGAGGGCCGGGGTGATCGTGGCGGTGCGGGTGGCGCCGGTGACGGGCCAGCGGATGGTGACCCGCACCGCCTGCTGCTCCGGGTACTGCTGGTTAAGCAGGTAGAACACGCCGGGAGAGAGCATCTCGTCGGTGAACGGCGGGGCGCCGTTGACCGCTGTGATGATGTCACCGGTTCGTGCCCCGGCGCGGGCGGCCGGGGACCCGGGGTCCACGGACGTGACGACTGCCGGCGGCAGCGTCTCACCGGGGGCGTTCTTGGCCACCCCGGCGACCGGCGAGGTGCTGATGCCCAGCCCGTAGATGTCGCTGGGGGTGGCCCCCGGTGGTTGCGGTGAGGGGTACCGCCAGCGGGCGTGGTTGTCGTCCAGGGCGTCGGCCATGCCGGTCATCGCGGCGGCGGCCACCTGCTGGACATCCCGCGTGGGGACCTTGGCGATCACCCGGGAGTAGACAGCGGCGAACGCGGCCCAGTCACTGTCGCGGCTGCCGGTCAGCGCGGGCATCGTGGCGTCCGGCTGGTCGGCGCCCAGCCGGTCCAGTTCCTGGGTGAGCCCGGCGAATGCCCCGGCCAGCAGCAGCCGGTCATCAAGCACCGGCCCGCCGTAGTAGTGCGCGAAGATGCAGTAGTAGGCCTGCCCGATCGTGGTGACCGTGGTCGGCCTCGCCGGCGACGGCTGCTGGGCCGGGGAGCAGGCCGGCGGCGTGCTGGTCGCCTGCGCCCCGGCCGGCACGTCGGCGGCGCCGACGGTGGCGGCGGGCACCGCCGCGGCTGCCAGGCAGCACAGCCCCGCCCTGGCGGGCCACCGCAGGAACCTCAGGGAAGTGATCATCGAGTTCTCCTTCTGTTGACCATTGGCCAGATGCGGCGGCGGTTGAGCCGCCGCAAACAGTGCCCGGCCAGGGACAGGGCGAGGGCTAGGTACATCCCGGTCTTGGGCCGCTGGAGCAGCCAGTAGTGACGTGCGGGCTGGTAGCTCCAGCGACCCGGAGTCCCATGGCCGGCCACGCACTTTGTTCAGCCGGCCGAGCCTGGCATGGTGACGCTGTCGTGCAGACGCTCGGTGTAGAGCCGCACCCTCGTCCGAGTCCGCCGGACCGGTGCCACCAGGAAGTGGGTCATGAGAGTGGTGAGTGCGCACATCGGGTTCACCACTTCGTGTTCGTCGTACGCACCGCGCTAGTGCGCCCTCCGGACTGGTACGCGGTTCAGGCCGCCCGGCGGCGGACCAGCCAGACGGTGACCGCGATGAGCAGCGCCGAGAGCACGAGCAGCCAGCCGCCCTCGATCCACTGGAACGGCCAGAACCGGCTGCCGGGCTGGTAGCTGGACCATTGCGCATACCCGTGCTGGGCGAGGCACTGCGCGGGCGGGGCCCCGACGGACCCGCGGATCCTGCCCCCATTGCAGAGGCGCTGCATGGCGCGGACTATCCCGGCGCCCCGGGAGCCGAACGCGAACTTGCCGCCCTTGATGTACCACTGGTTGATGGCCCACGCGGAGCCGGGCAGGTTCGGTTTGCTGGTGAGCAGCGGTGTCATGTAGTGCTGGCGCAGGTACACCGCGGTCGCGAAGGCGAGCCCGGCGTAGACCGCCAGGGTGGCGGCGATCGCGGGGACGACCCGGCGGATGAGCATCCCGGCCAGGGCGCCGATCGTGAAGGCGGCCAGCGTCCAGGCCGCGAACGCGACCTCGCCCAGGTCGAACACGCGAGTGGAGAGCGGGATCGCATAGCCCGCGGCGAAGAACGGCTGGTTGTACCAGGAAACCAGAGCGCTGAACGCCTCGGCCGCGGCTGCTACCACGACCGCCAGCGGCACCAGCTTGCCGAGTGTCCAGCGCCACCGGCCGATGGCCTGGGTCCAGGCGAACCGGTAGGTGCCGGTCTCCAGCTCCCTGGCCAGCACTGGCGCACCGGCGAACGCCCCGATCAGGGCCGGCACCGCCTGCAGAAAGATGCTGACGAGAATCCCCGTGGGGCCGTATCTGCCGGTGAAGTTCAAGCTGCAGGCGGCTGAGCCCGCCTGGTCACAGCCGACCGCGTAGGCGTGGTGTATCTGCAGGCCGTCGAGCCACAGGTACATCGCGATCGCACCGAGCAGCGCCGCCACGCCGATGAGCGCGGCCCGGTGCTGCCGCCAGGTGACCCAGGCCATCCGCCGCCACGGCAGCGGCCGCAGGCGCGCGTGCTCATCCGGGCGGGCGGCTACGGTCAGCGCAGTCATTTCGTCACCTCCGACGGGTGTCCGGTCTCCAGCGGCAGTTCCCGGTTGCGGGCCGGGCCGGGCAGCGCCGCGGCCGCGGGTTCACGCAGGTAGGCCAGGGCGAGTTCCTCCAAGCCGACCCGGTGCGCCTCCCAGCCCGGCGGGACCGGGTCGTCCGCGGTCCCGCGGACCAGCAGGTGAGCCTGAGCCGTACCCCGGCGGGCATGCACCACCGGTTGCTGGTCGTATCTGCTGGCCTCGGCGGCCGGGCCGGTCAGCATGCGGTGACTGGCCAGCAGGTCTTCGACCTCGCCGGCCACCTGCACCCGGCCCTGCGACACGAGGATGAGGTAGTCGGCCACCCGCTCCAGCTCGGTCAGCACGTGCGAGGACAGCACCACCGACACGCCGTCGTCGACCGCCGCCTGCAGCACGCTCGCGATGAAGTCGTACCGCGCAACCGGGTCGAGCGTCGCCACCGGTTCGTCCAGTACCAGCAGCCGCGGCCGGCGGGCCAGCGCCAGGGTCAGCGCGAGCTGCACCTGCTGGCCGCCGGACAGCTTCCCGGCCTTCCGCTTCAGCGGGATGCCGAGCTCACCCAGCCGGGCCTCCGCGTAGGACTGGTCGAAGCTCCGGTTCAGGTTGCGGGTCAGGTGCAGCATGTCCGCGGCCGACAGGTTCTTGTACATCGGCGTGTCCTGGGCGACGAACGCGATGCCGTCCAGCGCGACCGGTGAACCGGCGGGCCGCCCGCCGAGCACGGTCACCGCACCCGCACTCGGCGCGGCCAGGCCGGCCACCAGGTTCAGCAGCGTGCTCTTGCCGGCGCCGTTCGGGCCGACCAGCGCGGCCACGTGCCCGGCCGGGATGGCCAGCGTGCACTCGCGCAGCGCCCAGGTGGCGCCGTACCGCTTGCCCAGCCGGCTGGTCTCGATGACGTTCATGCGACCCCCTCCGTTCCGTCGTTCGCCACGTCCCCGCGGTGGCGATGACTAGCGCGGCCCTTGTAGAAATCCCGCAGCCCGCTGGTGAACAGCGCGACCACGCCGTCCTCGTCCAGCCCGGCCGTGTCGGCGTCGGCCAGCCAGCCGAGCAGCGCCTTCCGCAGCCCGGTGATCTCCGGGAGCGCGACCTGGCTCAGTGTGGCCACGATGAACGTGCCCTGGCCGGGCCGGCCGGCCGTCAGGCCCTTGGTCTCCAGCTCCTTGTACGCCTTCAGCACGGTGTTCGGGTTGATCAGCAGCTCGGCGACCACGTCCCTGACCTTCGGCAGCCGGTCACCGGGCTTGAGGTAGCCCAGCCGCAGCGCGTGCTCGACCTGCTGGACGAGCTGCAGGTAGGTCGGCACGCCCGAGACCGGGTCCAGCCGGAACTCGATCGGCGACGCCGGCCGGCCCGGCGTGCTTCCCCCGTCCGCACCCCTGTCTTCTTTATCTATAACCATAAGACAAAGATACAGGCTGCGACGGCGCGGTCAAGCCACCCCGGTATGCGGTTAGCTCAGCTATGCCGTGAACTCAGCTATGCCGTGAACTCAGCCGTTCAGCCGTGGCACCAGGCGCCGGGCATTGCCGTAGTACACCTGGCGCAGCACATCACCGGCGAGGCCCAGCCCGGAGATCTTCCACCGGCCGCTCTGACACGGCGCCTCCAGGCAATGGTCGAAGTGCTCATCGGACGTCTGCAGGAAGCGGAAGTAGATCGCGTAGTCCCGGGGCTTGGGCGGGATCCCGTCCATGCCGAACAGGACCCGGCCCGGATGGCGGGCCACCAGCTCGCCGGTGGCCCGCGGCTGCCTGCCCAGTTCGGCGACGCGGGCCGCGGTGTCGACGTGGAAGTTCGGGTAGCTGTCCAGCATCCGCCCGACCCAGCCCAGGTTCTCGGAGTAGCAGCCGACGTGCACGCCGACGAAAGTCGTCTGCGGATGTGCCGCCACGATCGCCTCGAGGCTGTCCATCAGCCGCTCGAAGGACGGGAACTGCGGGCCGGCGAACGACCACTCCGGACGGCTGAGCAGCTGCTCCAGCCGCTCGTTGCGCTCGTCCACGGGGTCGAAGAAGGCCACCGGGTCGGCGGTGTGGATGAAGATCGGCAGGCCCAGTTCGCCCGCCGTGGCCCAGACCGGGGCCAGCCGCTGGTCGTCGGGGAGCACCAGTTCGTCACGGCCGTCGCGCCGGTGCAGGCCCAGGTCCTTCCACACCTTGATGCCGGCCGCTCCCGCGTCCGCTGACTCCCGCAGCCCGGCCGCGAGCCGCTCGCCGAACCCAGGCGTGGACAGCTCCCGCCAGTCCAGGTGGCAGCAGGTCGCGAACCGCCCCGGATACGCGTGGTCGTAACGAGCCAGGTTGTCGAGCAGTTCCGTGCCCCAGCGGCCGTCAAGGTTGACGACGCCGCCGATGTTGCACTCGTCCATCTCGGCCACCAGCCGTGGCACGTCCGACACCATCCAGGACCCGTCCGGGCTGAGCCAGCGGCCCAGGTGCGCGTGCGAGTCGATGGCGCGGACGGCCGCGCTCGGCACGTGGTGCTCCGGCACGACCAGCCGCGATTGTGGCCGGTAGTCGCTCAGCGGCAGGCCGCGTAGCCGCTCGGCGTCCGGGTAACTCTCGACGTCCAAGTGAGTGGTCATGCTCATTAGGCTTCCATAACGCTCATTAACCTTCTATAGCGAACAGCCGCCATACTTGACCCAGAGCAACCGCACAGCCCGTGCGCAGCCGTGGCTGGTTTACTGCTGACCAGGGTGGACGGGCCACGCGCGCGGCAGGCAAGCCGCGGCCGCCGGCCAGGACAGGACAGCCATGGACAACGGGAAGACGCAGCGGCAGAGCGCCCGGGAGAAGATCGCCCAGCAGCGCGCCGCCCGGCAGCAGCAGCGCCGCAGGCTGCTGCTGGCCGGCGGCAGCGCGCTGGTCGTGCTGGCCATCGTGGGCACGTTCGTCGGCGTGAAGCTGGCTGGCGGGAACTCCGGCGTGGCCGGCCCTAGCCCGAAGTACAGCACCAGCGACAAGGTGACCACGGCGATCAGCACCGTGCCGCCCAGCACGCTCAACGCGGTCGGCGCGGGCGCCGCGACCCCGCTCATCCCCACCAAGGGCCAGCCGCTGCTCACCTCGGGCGGCAAGCCGGAGGTGCTCTACGTGGGCGGCGAGTTCTGCCCGTTCTGCGCGGCCCAGCGGTGGGCGATGGTGGTGGCGCTGAGCCACTTCGGCGTGCTGTCCGGGCTGCGCTACATCCACTCCTCCAGCACCGACGTGTACCCGAACACGCCCACGCTGAGCTTCTACAAGTCCGGCTACGCCAGCCAGTACCTGACGTTCACCCCGGTGGAGTGGTACAACACCACGCACGGCGTACTGCAGCCGCCGACCAGCGCCCAGCTTGCGCTGTTCAAGAAGTACGACGGGCCGCCCTACGTGCCGAACGCCGACGCCGGGTCGTTCCCGTTCGTGAACTTCGGCAACCAGGCGCTGCTCATCGGCTCGCAGTACCAGCCGGCCGCGTTCGCCGGGCTGACCTGGAGCCAGGTCGCCGCCGCGATCAGGAACCCCAGCACGACGATCGCCAAGGAGGTCAACGGCGCGGCGAACCGGATGACCGCGGAGCTGTGCAAGCTGACCCACGGCAAGCCCGGCGTCGCGTGCGACGCGGCCGGTGTCAAGGCCGCCGCCAGCGCCCGCTGACCGGAGCTAGCCGGTCTTGGCCTGGCGCTTGGCGGGCGGCTTCCTGGTGCTCTTCGCGCCGCCCTTGGCGCCGTCCTTGGCCGCCCCGGACTGCTTGCCGTCCCCAGTCCGCTTCGCCTTGGCCGCCTCCACGTTCGCGCGCAGCGCCTCGACCAGGTCGATGACCTCGCCGCCCTCCTCGGGCTCGGGCATCTTCACCTCGCGGCCGGCCGTCTTGGCCTCGACCACTTCCTCCACCGCGGCCTTGTACTCGTCGGTGAACTCTCCCGGGTCGAAGTCCGCCGACAGCGACTCGATGTAGCTGCTGGCCATGGCCAGCTCCTGCTTGCGCACGGTGACGTCGGTCTGCGGGGCGAGCGACTCCGCGGCGCGGATTTCCTCGGGCCACAGCAGCGTGTGCACCACCAGCACGTCGTCCATCGCCCGCAGCACGCCGAGCGCCTCCCGGGACCGCAGCGCGACCTTGACCACCGCCACCCTGTCGCTGTCGGCCAGCGTGTCCCGCATCAGCACGTACGGCTTGACCGCGGACTTGTCCGGCTCGGCGTAGTAGGCCTTGTTGTACAGCAGCGGGTCGATCTGGTCGGCGGGCACGAACTCCATCACGTCGATCTCCTTGGACGACGTGAGGGGCAGATTGCTCATGTCCTCGTCGGTGAGCACCACCATGCCGCCGTCGGGCAGCTCGTACCCCTTGGCGATGTCGCTGTAGGGCACCTCCTCGCCGTCTATCTCGCACACCCGCCGGTACCGGATGCGGCCGCCGTCGGTGACGTGGACCTGCCGGAACGACACGTCGTGCGCCTCGGTCGCGGAGTACAGCTTCACCGGGATCGACACCAGGCCGAACGAGATCGTGCCTCGCCATATCGCGCGCATAGCCTCAGGATAGGCGCAGGTAGACCGGTTTCCCGGGGTCCGGCCTCGCGGCGGCCCGGCTCCGCGCCGCCGCGCCGCCGCCACACCCGCTGCGGGCTGGTAATTTCGAGCGTGGCCAGGGCGCAGCCGTTCATCAGAAAGGACAGGGATTCTATGACCGAGGTGCCGTCGGCCGAGGACCGGTTCCGCACGATGCCCGGCACCACGCTGATGGAGCTGACCGTGCTGGAGTCGGCGCGGGTGACACCGGGTATGCAGCGGCTGCGGCTGACCGCCCCCGAGCTGGCCGGCCTGGAGTACCAGCCGGGCCAGGACGTCATGCTGCTGGTGGCGCGGGACGGCGGCCGCCCGGTGCGCCGCCGGTACAGCATCCGCGGGCTTGACCGGGACGAACGGCTGCTCACCCTGGACATCGTGCGGCACGCCGGCGGGGGCCCGGGGGAGCAGTGGGTGGCGGCGGCCCGGCCCGGCATGACCGTGGAGGGCATCGGCCCGCGCGGGAAGGTCTTCCCCGACGCCGATGCGGACTGGCACCTGTTCGTCGGCGACGAGTCGGCGCTGGCCGCGATCTTCTCCATGGTGGCGTCGCTGCCCCCGCAGGCCACCGCGACCGTCATCCTCGAGATCCCGGATGCCGCCGACGAGCAGGAACTCCACGCGCAGGCCAAGGCCGACCTGACCTGGCTGCCTCGGTCCGGCGGGCCGCCCGGCGAGAGCCGAGGCCCCGGCGAGCCCGGCGCGCTGGTCGCGGCGGCGCGGGCGGTGCACATCCCGGCGGGGGTGCGCCCGCACGCCTACCTGATCGGCGAGGCCCGGGTGGTGCTGGCGCTGCGCGAGGCGCTGGCCGAGCGCGGCTTCGACCCGGCCGCGATCTCGCCCAAGGCCTACTGGGGCCGCGGCCGGGGCAACGCCACCCACGGCGAGCCCGCCCGCGACCAGTAGCCCGGCCGTCCGGCCCGCCCGCCGCGCCCGGGCCGGTCAGCCGGAGGAGTACTTGCGGAACGCCACCGCGTACTCCACGCCCGCGCCGAGCCCCACGAACCCGGCCATGTCGCGCAGGAACGTGTCCGGGTCGAACTCGCGGCCCAGCCCCTCGATGTACACCTTGTGCTCGCGCAGCGAGGCCACCCCGGCGTCCATCGTCCCGGTCACGTCGGTGTAGTGCGTCGGCTGGCTGTCCCCGGCCACGAGCACGTGCTTGATGCCGGTCCACGCCTCGCCGGCCTCGGGGAACAGCCACGGGTTGGCGGCATCCCGGCACGCGTCCAGCACGGCCAGCCCGACGGCCCGGTGGTCGGCGTGGTTCACGTTGCTGGTTTCTCCCCAGGTCAGGTCGAAACCCCCGGTCAGTACCAGGTCCGGCCGCACCCGGCGCAGCACCCCGGCCAGGTCCCGGCGCAGCGGCAGCCCGTACTCCACCAGCCCGTCGGCGTAGCCGTCCATGAACATCACCTGGTCCACGCCGACCACGGCGGCGCTGCGCCGCTCCTCCTCCATCCGCAGCGGCCCGGTCTGCTCCGGCGGCATGCCTGAGATGCCGGCCTCACCCCTGGTAACCATCAGGTAGGACACCGAGCGCCCCTGGCCGGTCCACCGGGCCACCGCCGCGGCCGTGCCGTACTCCAGGTCGTCCGGGTGCGCGGCCACCGCCAGCGCCCGTTCCCAGTCCTCCGGTACCGGCTCCATCGCTCCTCCTGCTCCGCGCACTCTGCCGTCCTGGCCGCGCAGGCACTACCCTGCCAGAGGAAGCCAGACGCGGGAGGTGGCGACGATGCCCGAGGTGGTCCGCGCCGCCCTGGTCCAGCAGCGCTGGACGGGCGACAAGGAATCGATGATCCAGGCCGCGACCAGGCACATCGAGGCCGCGGCGTCGCAAGGCGCGCAGGTCGTGTGCCTGCAGGAACTGTTCTACGGCCCGTATTTCTGCCAGGTGCAGGACGCCGATTTCTACTCCTACACCGAGGCGATCCCGGACGGCCCGACCACCAGGCTCATGCAGGAGGTGGCCCGCCAGCACGGGATCGTGCTCGTGGTGCCGATGTATGAGGAGGAGCAGCCCGGCGTCTACTACAACACCGCGGCGGTCATCGACGCCGACGGCAGCTACCTGGGGATGCACCGCAAGAACCACATCCCGCAGGTCAAGGGCTTCTGGGAGAAGTTCTACTTCCGCCCCGGCAACCTCGGCTACCCGGTGTTCGACACCGCGGTGGGCAAGATCGGCGTGTACATCTGCTACGAGCGGCACTTCCCGGAGGGCTGGCGCGCGCTCGGCCTGGGCGGCGCCCGCATCGTGTTCAACCCCTCGGCCACCAGCCGCGGCCTGTCGGAGTACCTGTGGCGGCTGGAGCAGACCTCGGCCGCGGTGGCGAACGAGTACTTCGTCGGCACGATCAACCGGGTCGGCGTCGAGCCGCTCGGCGACAACGACTTCTACGGCCAGTCCTACTTCGCCGATCCGCGCGGCCAGCTCATCGGCGACGCGGCGTCCGACAGCCAGGACGAGGTGCTGGTCCGCGACCTGGACATGGGGCTGCTGGCCGAGGTGCGCAACCTCTGGCAGTTCTACCGCGACCGGCGGCCGGACAGCTACGAGTCACTCACCCGCCCGTAACCGGAGCCCGCTATGCGCATTGTGATCACCGGCGGGACGGTGCTGTCCGCGACCGGAACCATGCTCGCCGACGTCCTGGTGGACGGGGGAACCGTCGCCGCTCTCGCCGTCCGGGCAGATTCGCCTGAACGGCTGCGCCCAGGCCAGAGCGCGGACCAGGCCAGCACGTGGGCGCAGACCGCCGACCGGGTGATCGACGCGGCCGGCAAATATGTGCTGCCCGGCGGGATCGACGCGCACACCCACATGGAGATGCCGTTCGGCGGCACGTTCTCGGTGGACACGTTCGAGACCGGCACCCGGGCCGCGGCCTGGGGCGGCACGACCACGATCATCGACTTCGCGGTGCAGGCCAAGGGCACGTCGCTGCAGGCCACGCTGGACAAATGGCACGAGAAGGCGGACGGCAACTGCGCGGTCGACTACGGCTTCCACATGATCGTCAGCGACGTCAACGAGACCTCGCTGAAGGAGATGGACGCGTGCATCGCGGCCGGGGTAAACAGCTTCAAGATGTTCATGGCCTACCCGGGCGTGTTCTACGCCACCGACGGGGAGATCCTGCTGGCCATGCAGCAGGCGGCCCGGTCCGGCGGGCTGGTCATGATGCACGCGGAGAACGGCATCGCCATCGACCAGCTGGTCGCGCAGGCGCTGGCCGCGGGCAAGACCGAGCCGGTGCAGCACGGCCTGACCCGGCCGCCCGAGCTGGAGGGCGAGGCCACCTCCCGGGCGATCACGCTGGCCCAGGTGGCGCACTGCCCGCTGTACATCGTGCACCTGTCCGCGCGGCACGCGCTGGAGGCGGTGGCGGCCGCCCGCGACACCGGGCAGAATGTGTTCGCCGAGACCTGCCCGCAGTACCTGTACCTGTCCCTTGACGACCTGGCCAAGCCGGGGTTCGAGGGGGCCAAGTACGTGGCCTCGCCGCCGCTGCGGACCGCCGACCACCAGGCCTCGCTGTGGCAGGGGCTGCGCACCAACGACCTGTCCGTGGTGTCCACCGACCACTGCCCGTTCTGCTTCAGCGAGCAGAAGGAACTGGGCCGCGGCGATTTCTCCAAGATCCCGAACGGCATCCCCGGCGTCGAGCACCGGATGGACCTGCTGCACCAGGGCGTGGTGGCCGGCCAGCTGTCGCTGCCGCGCTGGGTGGAGGTGACCTCGACCACCCCGGCCCGGATGTTCGGCCTGTACCCGCGCAAGGGCGTGATCCAGCCGGGCGCGGACGCCGACATCGTGGTCTACGATCCGGCCGCCCGGCAGACGCTGTCGGTGAACAGCCACCACATGAACGTGGACTACTCGGCCTACGAGGGCATGGAGATCACCGGCCGGGTGGACACCACGCTGTCCCGCGGCCGCATCGTCATCGCGGGCGGCGAGTACCACGGCCAGCCCGGTCACGGCCAGTTCCTGGCCCGCGAGCTGAGCCAGTACCTCCGTTAACCCCGGCGACCCAGAACCCCGTGCCAAGGAGCCAGCGATGGACTTCGGGCTTGTCCTGCAGACCGACCCGCCCGCGGAGCGGCTGATCGAGCGGATGCGCGTGGCCGAGGCGGGTGGGTTCCGCTACGGCTGGACGTTCGACTCGCCCGTGCTGTGGCAGGAGCCGTTCGTCGTCTACCCGCGGATCCTGGAGGCCACCGACTCGATGACCGTGGGGCCGATGGTGACCAACCCGGGCACCAGGGACTGGTCGGTCACCGCCTCACTGTTCGCCACGCTCAACGACATGTTCGGCAACCGGACGGTGTGCGGCATCGGCCGCGGCGACTCCGCCCGCCGGGTCATCGGCCAGCCGCCGACCTCGCTGGCCACGCTGGCCGAGGCGATGCGGGTGATCAAGGACCTGGCCGAAGGCCGGGAGACGGTGCACCACGGCGTCCCGATCCGCTTCCCCTGGGTCCGCGAGGGGCGGCTGGAGATCTGGATGGCCGCCTACGGCCCCAAGGCGCTCAAGCTGGTCGGCGAGCAGGCCGACGGCTTCATCCTGCAGACCGCCGACCCGGACATCACCCGGTGGACGATCGGCGCCGTCCGCGAGGCGGCCGCGCAGGCCGGCCGGGACCCGGCGGCCATCACGATCTGCGTGGCCGCGCCCGCCTACGTCGGCACCGACCTGGCCCACCAGCGCGACCAGCTGCGCTGGTTCGGCGGCATGGTCGGCAACCACGTGGCCGACCTGGTGGCCAGGTACGGCACCAGTGGCCCGGTGCCGGCCGCGCTGACCGACTACATCGCCGGCCGGAAAGGCTACGACTACTCCCACCACGGCCGGGCCGGGAACCCGTCCACCGACTTCGTCCCGGACGGCATCGTGGACCGGTTCTGCCTGACCGGCCCGCCCGGCGCGCACCTCGACCGGCTCCGCGAGCTGGCCGGGCTCGGCGTGCACCAGTTCGCTCTCTACCTGATGCACGACCAGGCGGACGACACCCTGGCCCGCTACGCCAGCGAGATCATCCCCGTCCTCGGCTAGCTTGCCGAGCCTGCCGCCCCGGGGGCGGTCAGTGCCCGGTGGCCTCCCAGTACTGGTTGTTGCACGAGGCGGGGCCTACCCAGCTCCAGATCACGATGGCCGCGCCTTCCGCCGTGCTGTTGCCTGACACGCCTATGACCTTGCCCGACTTCCCGTTGTAGATCGGCGAGTACCGGTCCGTCTTGCCGCAGCCGAAGCCCCGGCCGTACTGCCATTCCTGATCCCTGTCACCGTTGATGCACCTCGTGGCGACCACTCGCGCGCCGTTATGAGTCGATCCGGCGCTGACCCCTAGGCATTGGCCGTATCCGTTGTAGATCCGGTAGTAGTCATTGGGGAGCATTTTCCCGACCGTCCATTCCTGGTCGGTGTGATCTTCGCAGCTCCACAGGACCGCCGGGGCGTCACGCTTCCCGCCGCTGATGCCCAGGCAGCGGGGAGAGCCGCCCACGCCCAGATTCCAGTTCTGCAGATGCCCGAGGTAGGTCGTCGAGTCTGCCGCGCTGCCGGCCGACGCGGCGGCGGCCGGGAAGAGGGTACCGGCCAAGCCCAGCAGGGCCAGCAAGGGAACGCTGGCCGCCAGCAGCTTCCGTGATGCCATGTCGCTGCACCTTCCTTCGGAGAAGTTGACTGTTTTCCAGTCTCTCCAGCCGCGTTAGCACCCCACTAACACTCGTCCAACGCCCCTGGCCGCGCCGGAGCGTACGTGGCCTGCGCCGCCATCGCAGGCCACGTACGCACGTTTTCACTCAGCTACCGAAGGGTCAGTCGCAGTTGACGTAACAGACCGGGACCCCGGTCCACGTCGACCAGTCCTCCGGCGAGTGGGCGAACAGCCGCGTGCCCTCATCCAGGTTGGCGGCAATCATGTCACCCTTCGAATAGGTGTCCCACATCCTGAACGCCGGGCTTGAACCGATTTGCTGCATCTGCCAGTAAATCCCGTGTGCGCTGCTGCAGCTGCCTAGCGTTGAGTCTTCGTCGTAGCCCCAGACACCCACACACTGACCGTCTTCCGGGGCGAACCCGACATGCTTTCCTTTCCCACCTTCGGTCCCGTACCACAGCCTCTTTATAAAGTGAGCGACTACCGGCGCTGCTGCTACAACTGCCTGAAGGATGGATAGTGCTGCGCCGGTAAGCTCGACGACATTTTCGAGAATGACCAGATCGCTGCCGTTGGGAGGAGCTTTAACGCCGTTGGGGGCAGCTTTGGCAACGTCGCCGGGGTCATCGGCATCGGCAATGCACCAGTTCTGGCTGTGGTACAGGCAGATCAGCCATCCCAGCTCGCCCTCTTTCGTGCCGGACGGAGCGTTGCCTTCCGGGATGATGATCTCGTTCGCGTCCACGCCCGGCCGCAATCCAGGCACTGGCTTGGCCTGTACCCCGGTATGCTCGTACGCCAGTAGCCCCGTTTTCAGGTTCCTCGAAGAGCCGGGCGGCGCCTGCGCTGCGGCGGTGCATGTCAGGGCTAGTGCCACCGCTACCGTGACAGCGACCACTCGTCTGCAGCGTGAGTAGCTTCGCATGATGACCTCCCGGGCTCTGTTGACGTTTGCGGGAGCCTCCAGTCTTCCCAGTGGCTCTAACACGGCTCTAACACGGCGCTGGCGCTGCCACGCTGCCTCCGGGTTTCCGGCAGGTCGCCGGCTGTGATGCGAGCGTTGAGCTCGGCGTCCACCAGCTCGCCCTCTACCTGATTGCAAAAGCGCGGTCTGGCGCTGTGTTAGCGCTGTGTTAGGGCCGTGCTAGAGCCGCGCAGAAGACTATGCCTGGCATACCAGAGCAACAGAGAGAAAGGTCAGGTATGTTCGCAATTCGAGAGACCCTCAGCAGCAAAGTGCGGAAAGTACCGCTAGTTCGGTTCACGCTGCCCAGATTCCTGCTGACTGCCGCGACGGTCTTCTTCGCGCTCGCCGTGGGTGTCGGGACCGCGGCGGCGTCGACCACCAATTTCGCGGCCCGGGCCCGCGGCTACGGGCTGAGCAGCAGCCAGGTCAGCACGCTCCAGCACGAGGTGAAAAGCTTTATCGCCCGGCACGGCGGGAAGCAGACCGCTATCAACGTGGTGACCTTCTCACGCGGCCGAATCGTGTTCGCGGTACCTGGCCAGGAGTACTCACGCCCCGTGACCAGTGCCGCCACGGCCCGCCCGGCCATAACGGCAGACTGCCCGAACGGCGCCTTCTGCACCTACCAGGACCCGAATTTCAAGGGCAAGCAGGAGGATTACTACGCCTGCCACACCTGGTTCACGAATAAGTACAGCGGGTCATGGAAAAATGATCAGACTACCGGCTATTACGCGTGGCTGGAGCTAGATAACACGCGCCTCCAAAAGAAGTGGTACGCCAAGACGTGCAAGGCATGGTGTGAGAATTCGTACGTAGGCTCTGACGTCGTGATCCTCAAGGTTCATCCATGTTAATCCTGAGGTTCGTTCCCAGTAACAGCTAGACTAGGCACATCGCAAGGGCGGCAGCTGGGCCGGCCGTCACCGGCCGCCGGCCCACTGCCGCCGCGCTCGGCTGGAGCGGAACTAGGTAACCATCCCGCCCGGGCTGCGGGTGAATTGTGCCCGGCCGGCCAGTATCGTTTGAGGCAACCGACGGGGGTTGCCCATGGCCGCGGAGCTGAAGTTCGGCCTGCTGGGCCTGCTCGAGGTGCGCCGGGACAATATTCCCGTGCCGATCGCGGCGGGTAGGCAGCGGGCCCTGCTGGCGGTGCTGCTGCTGCACGCGGGCACCGTCGTGCCGGTGGACGAGCTGGTCGAGGCGTTGTGGAGCAGCGGGCCGCCGGCCTCGGCACGGGCGAGCCTGCACAACTACGTAAAGCGGCTGCGGGCCGTCCTCAGGGATGTCGGCCACGAACTGGTCGTCACCCGGCCGCAGGGGTACCTGATCAAGGTCGAGCCTGGTGCGCTGGATGTGGCCCGGTTCGAGGAACTACTCGTGGTGGCGCGGGAGGCGGCCCGGGCCGGCGGGTGGGAACGAGCGGCGGGGCAGGCCCGCGCGGCGCTGGCGCTGTGGCGGGGGGAACCGCTGGCCGACACGGGGTCGGACGTGCTGGCCCTGCGGGAGGTGCCGCGGCTGGCTGAGATGCGGCTCCAGGCCCTCGAGCTGGCCATCGACGCGAGCCTGCACCTGGGCCGGCAGGCTGAGCTGGTCGGTGAGCTGCACCGCCTGGTGGCCGAGCAGCCGCTACGGGAGCGGCTGCATGCCCTGTTGGTGCTGGCGCTGTACCGGGACGGCCGCCAGGGCGAGGCGCTGGCCGCCTATCAGGATGCCCGCCGGGTGCTGGTCGAGGAGCTGGGCAGCGAACCCGGGCCAGGGTTGCGCGAACTGCACCAGCGGATCCTCACCGGTGATCCGGCGCTGAACGAGGCGCCGCCACAGTCAGCTGGCCCCGCCGACCGGGCCGCGGCGGCGTGCACGCTGCCCCGCGACAGTGCCAGCTTCACCGGCCGGTCAGCCGAACTGGCTCGGGTGACGACGGCCGCAAATGGGGCCGGCACGGTAGTGCGGATTCAGGCGATCGGCGGCATGGCCGGTGTAGGCAAGACGGCGTTCGCGGTGCATGCGGCACACCGGCTCACCCAGCAATTCCCCGACGGGCAGCTGTTCGTGCCGCTGCACGGGCACACGCCAGGTCATCATCCGGCCGATCCGGCCGAGGCACTGTCTGGCCTGCTGGTGACGGTGGGCTTTCCGGCCGCCCGGATCCCGCCCGGGCTGGCCGAGCGGGCTGGGCTGTGGCGCGACTACCTGGCCGGCAAGCGGGTGCTGCTGGTGCTCGACGACGCGGTCGGCAGCGATCAGGTGGAACCGCTGCTGCCGGGCACGGCGGGCAGCCTGGTGCTGGTGACCAGCCGCCGGCACCTGACCGCGCTGGCCGACGCCCAGGTGATCGGCCTGGATGTGCTGCCGGCCAGGGAGGCGGCGGCGCTGCTGGTGCGGCTGGCCGCCCGGCCTGGCCTGCTGCCCGGCGATCCGGCGGTGGCGGAGGTCTGCGAGTTGTGCGGGCATCTGCCGCTGGCGATCGGGATGCTGGCCCGGCAGTTGCGTCATCATCCGGCGTGGACCCTGGCCGCGCTGGCCGCCGAGCTGGCCAGCACCCGGGACCGGCTGGAGCTGATGACCGCAGAGAACCTGTCAGTGGCGGCGGCGTTCGATCTGTCCTACGCCGACCTCGACCCGGATCATCGGCGGCTGTTCCGCCGCCTGGGCCTGCATCCGGGCAGTGACATCGACGGTTACGCCGCCGCAGTGCTTGACGGCTGCTCGCTGGCGGCCGCCCGTCATGGGCTGCAGCTGCTGTATGAGCACCACTTGCTTACCGAGTCCGGGGCCCGCCGCTACCGGCTGCACGACCTGCTCCGTGAGCACGCGCACGCCTGCGCGCTCCGGGAGGAAACGCCCCCCGGCCGGGAAGCTGCTGCCCGCCGTCTGCTGGACTACTACATCGCCGCTGCCAGCCTGGCTGAGAAGCGGCTGGCCCGGCAGACCCGCCCGGCTGCCGGCCTGGTCTGGTCCGCACCCGAGGCGGCAGTTCCGGACCTGTCGGACGGCGCCAAGGCGCTGGCCTGGGCACGGACCGAACGCGCCAATCTGCTGGCCTGTCTGGATCTGGCCAGCGTCCGGGGCGACGATCTCCGGGTGGTCGCCCTCACGGCAGCACTCGCCGCTCCGCTGCGGCTCGACGGCTCCTGGGCTGACGTCGCCGCCCGCCATCTCACCGCGGCGCGGGCCGCGCGGCGGTGCGGCGACCGGCTCGGCCAGGCCAACGCGATCCGCGAGCTGGGAGTCGCGCACCGGCTGGCCGGGGACTGCCCGCGGGCGGCGCAGGTGATCGAGCATGCCCTGGGTATCTCCCGTGGCATCGGTGACCGGCTCGGCCAAGCAAATGCCCTTCGTGAGCTGGGGGTCGTGTGGCAGGGCATAGACCATCCGCGCGCGACCGCGGTGCTGGCCGAAGCGCTGGAGCACTATCGCGCCCTTGGCGACCGGCTCGGCCAGGCCAACGCTCTTCTCAGCCTGGGCGTGGTGCACCGGTTGACCGGTAACTATGCGGATTCGGCCCGGGGGCTGGAGCAGGCCTTGCGGTTCTATCGCGAGTTGGATGACCCCCTAGGTCAGACCACCACCCTCATCAATCTGGGGATGGCGCGGCAACTGATCGGCGATTACCCGGGTTCGGCGGAAGTCCTGGAAGAGGCACTTGGCATCTCCCGCGACCTCGGGGAGCGGCTCAACCAGGCCAGCGCCCTCGCCAATCTCGGAGCGCTGCGGCGGTCGACCGGGGACTATCCAGGTTCGCTGCGAGCCCTGGAGGAAGCCCTGCGGCTCTTTCGTGAGTTCCGCGAGCGGCTCGGTCAGGCCAACGTGCTGCTCGAGCTGGCGAAGTTGTGGCGAGAGACCGGAGGCCGCCAGGCGGCCAGGCGGGCCCTGGCAGAGGCGCTGCGCCTGTACCAGGATCTCGGTGACCGGGGTTCGGAAGCGGAAGCGCTCAACGAGATCGGAACACTGCACCGGCTCGGGGGCGATCTGGCCCTGGCCGAAGCGTGCCATCGCGAGGCGCTTGAGCTGGCCCAGGCAGTGGACGCTTCATGGGATGAGGCCTACGCGCTTGCTGGCCTGGGCCGGTGCGCCCTGGCCGCCGGCCGAGCCGCCGATGCCGAGGTCGGCCTGCGCCAGGCACACCAGGTCTTCCAGCGGATCGGCGCCGCCGAGGCGGCAGATGTGGCCGCCGAACTCGATACGCTCGCCGGGGCCGCCCCAGCCTCGCGGCACTCTGCCTGGTGACCCGCCGAGCATTTCTGGCCGCGCCAACGCCTCGCTAACAAATGGCTGGCTGGCCGGTACAGTCACATCGGTGGCCGATCGGGAAATGCCTGTGGCCGCGGAGCTGGAGTTCGGCCTGCTGGGCCCGCTCGAGGTGCGCCGTGGCGGCGCGCTGGTGCCGGTCGCGGCGGGCAGGCAGCGGGGCCTGCTGGCCGCGCTGCTGCTGCACGCGGGCATGGTGGCCACGGCCGATGAGCTGATCGACGTGCTGTGGGATGGCGGGCCGCCGGCGTCGGCGCGGGCGAGCCTGCACAATTACGTGAAGAGGCTGCGGAACACCCTGGGGGATGCCGCACGCGACCGGATCGTCACCCGGCCGCAGGGGTACCAGGTCAGAGTCGAACCTGGCGGCCTCGATGTCACCCGGTTCGAAAAGCTGCTGGATGATGCCCGCGCCGCGGCGCGGGACAGCGCGTGGCAGGATGCAGCCGGCCAGGCGCGGGCGGCGCTGGCGCTGTGGCGGGGGGAGCCGCTGGCCGATACCGGGTCCGAGGTGCTGGCTCTGCGGGAGGGGCCGCGGCTGGCCGAGATGCGGATGCAGGCCCTCGAGGTTGCCATCGACGCCGGCCTGCGGCTGGGTCCGCCCACCGAAGTCATCGGCGAGCTGCAGCGCCTGGTGGCCGAGCACCCGCTGCGGGAGCGGCTGCACGGCCTGCTGATGCTGGCGCTGTACCGTGACGGCCGCCAGGGTGAGGCGCTGGCTGCCTACCAGCGGGCCCGGCAGCAGCTGGTCAGCGAGCTGGGCGCCGAGCCGGGCGCCGAACTGCGTGAGCTGCACCAGCGGATCCTGGTCACCGACCCGTCCCTCACCCAGGCGCAGCCCGGTCTGGCCACGGCGGCCGGGCCTGCGGCGGCCATCCGGACGCTGCCCCGCGACATCGTCAGCTTCACCGGCCGGCAGGCCGAGCTGGCCCGGGTGGCGGTGGCCGGGGCGGGGGTACATGGCGTGCTGGGCATCCAGGCGATCGGCGGCATGGCGGGAGTGGGCAAGACAGCCTTCGCGGTGCATGCGGCCCACCAACTGGCGCCGCGGTTCCCCGACGGGCAGTTCTTTGTGCCGCTGTACGGGCATACGCCGGGGCGTTGCCCGGCCGATCCGGCCGAGGCGCTGGCCGGGCTGCTGGTGACGGTGGGGTTCGCTGCCGCACGGATCCCGCCCGGGCTAGCCGAGCGGGCCGGGCTGTGGCGCGACTACCTGGCCGGCAAGCGGGTGCTGCTGGTGCTGGACGACGCGGTGAGCAGTGATCAGGTGGAGCCGCTGCTGCCCGGCACCGCCGGCAGCCTGGTCCTGGTGACCGGCCGCCGGCACCTGACCGCACTGCCGGACGCCCAGGTGATCGGCCTGGATGTGCTGGCGCCGGCGGAGGCGGCGGCGCTGCTGGTGCGGCTGGCCGCCCGCCCCGGCCTGCTGCCCGGCGACCCGGCGGTGGCGGAGATCTGCACCCTGTGCGGGCACCTGCCGCTGGCGATCGGGATGCTGGCCAGGCGGCTGCGCCATCATCCGGCCTGGACCCCGGCCGGACTCGCCGCCGATCTGGCCGCGGTGCGGGACCGGCTGGAGCTGATGGCGGCCGAGAACGTGTCCGTGACGGCCGCGTTCGACCTGTCCTACGCCGACCTCGGCCCGGACCAGCGGCGGCTGTTCCGCCGGCTCGGCCTGCACCCAGGCAATGGCATCGACGCCTATGCCGCCGCCGCGCTTGACGGCCGCTCGCTGGCTGCGGCCCGCCATGGGCTGCGGGACCTGTATGACCACCACCTGCTGACCGAGCCGGTAGCCGGCCGGTACCGGCTGCACGACCTGCTGCACGAGCACGCCAGGACGCTGGCGGGGGAAGACACGGCCAGCGATCGCGGTCAGGCCACCGGCCGCCTGCTGGACTACTACACCCAGGTCGCCACCCTCGCCGAGGCGCGCCTGGCCCGGCAGACCAGGTGTGGGCCCGCCCCGGAACTGGCGGCACCGCCGTCCGCGGCTCCCGGCCTGCCCGACAACGCCGGCGCGCTGGCTTGGGCCCGCGCCGAGCGCGCCAACCTGCTCGCCTGCCTCGACCACACCACCGGAACCGGCCAGCAGGCCCGGGTGGTCGCCCTCACCGCCGCCCTCGCCGCCTTGCTGCAGCAGGACGGCCCTTGGACCGAGGCCATTACCCGCCATGCCGCCGCGGCGCAAGCCGCCCGGCGGAGCGGTGACCAGTCTGGCGAAGCCAACGCCCTCAACAACCTGGCGATGGTGCGGTACCTGACCGGGGAGCACGCTCAGGCGACGCAGGCCCTGGAGCCGGCGCTGGGCATGTACCGCGACCTTGGCGATCGGCTCGGCCAGGCCAACACCATCGCCAACCTGGGGTTCGTGCGGTATGTGGCCGGAGAGTACGCGGCCGCGGCCCAGGCGCTGGAGTCGGCACTGGATATCTACCGCGACCTTGGCGATCGGCTCGGCCAGGCCAACACCCTGAAGAACCTGGGCGCCGTCCGGCATCTGACCGGCGACTACCCGGCCGCGGCCCGGGCGCTGGAGTCTGCGCTGAGCGTCTCTCACGACCTCGGCGACCGGCTCGGCCAGGCCAACACCCTGATCTTTCTCGGCGCCGTGCGCCGGCTGACCGGGGACTACCCGGCCGCGGCCCGGGTGCTGGAGTCGGCGCTGGGTACCTATCGCGACCTCGGTCACCGGCTCGGTCAGGCCAACGCCCTCACCGACCTGGGGATTGTGCGGCGGGCGACCGGCGAGTATCCGGCCGCGGCCCAGGCGCTGGAGTCGGCGCTGGGCATCTACCGCGACCTCGGTCAACGGCAAGGCCAGGCCAATGCCCTGAGCAACATAGGTGCCTTGCGCCGGCTGACGGGGGAGTACCCGGCCGCGCACCAGGCCCTGCAGGAGGCCCTGAGCATCTGCCGCGATATGGGTGAGCGTGGCGGCGAGGCGGAAGTACTCAACGAGACGGGGACCCTGCACCTTGCCCGCCGGGAACTCGATCAAGCCGAGGCGTGTCACCGGCAGGCCCTGGAAACCGCCCGGGAGATCAGCAGTTCCGGCGATGAGGCACACGCGCTGGCCGGCCTGGGCCGGTGCGCCCTGACCGCTGGCCGCATCGCCGACGCCGAGGCCGGCCTGCGCGAGGCACACCAGATCTTCCAGCGGATCGGCGCCGCCGAGGCGGCGGACGTAGCCGCTGAACTCGGCGCCCTCGGCAAGCCGGCCACCGTGCGGCGCTCATCACCGTTGACCGGCTGATAGCCGCTGACGGCCCGGCCGGCCACGGCCAGCCTGCGCTCTTGCCTGTCCCGGACCGGCCGGGCCAGGACGGGTGCATTAGCATGATTCCGCACCGTCCCGGCAAACGGCCCGGGAACGGGCCGCGAACGCCCGATCGCCCGCGACCTCGAATAAGACACTGTTCCCGGGGGCTGACTGACCGATGCGCCTGCTGCTCATCGGCGCACCAGGCGCCGGGAAGGGGACCCAGGCCGGGCGGCTGGCCGCCCGGTTCGGCATCACCCACATCTCCAGCGGTGACCTGCTGCGCCAGCACGTCCGCGACCAGACGCCACTCGGCCAGGCGATCAAGTCCTACGTGGACCGTGGCGACCTGGTGCCGGACAGCCTGGTCATGGACATGCTGCGCAAGCCGGTGGTCGCCGCGGCGGAAGCCGGCGGCTACGTGCTCGACGGCTTCCCGCGCACCGTGGAACAGGCCGAGACGGCGTTCGAGGTGGCCCAGCCGCTCGGCGCCGAGGTGCAGGCCGCCATCCACCTCGACGTCCCGGATGCCGAACTGGTGCGCCGGCTGCTCGCCAGGCAGCGCGGCTCCGACGACACCGAAGAGGTGATCGAACACCGGCTCCAGGTGTACCGGGAGAACACGATCCCGCTGCTGGAGTACTACGCGGGCCGGGAGTGGATGTTCGCCGTGGACGGCGCCCAGCCGCCGGACGTGGTGCACGAGGAGATCGTCACCCGGCTGCGCAAGCTGGCCGCCTTCACCCCCCAGTAGCGGCCGGCCCGGAGCGCGTCAACCCGGCCACGGGACGGTCCCGCGCATGTCCCGCCTGGCCCAGAGCGCCGCCTCCTTCCCGCCCGCTGCCCATCCCGGCGCGGCCCGCCTAGCCGCTCGTGCGAAGAGCCTTGCATCGAGGGTATTAGCGATATAGCGTTAACATATCGACGATATGATCCGACAGGATCAATCCGATCGCCGCTATGCTCTCCGTCTTCGAAGGAGACGTCATCGTGAGGAGCTTCGATCCGGGCCCCGAGGGATCGCCTCCCGATCGCCGCGGCCGCCGTCGCGGCGAGGGGCGCCGTCGCGGAGACGGGTTCGGCGGCGGCCGCGGAGACAGGCGCGAGCACCGCCACGTGCACGGCGGCTTCGCTCGCGACTTCGGTTTCGACCCCACCGGCAGCCCCCGCGACCGGCGCCGCGGACGCGGCCGGGCCGGACGCGGCGACGTGCGCGCGGCGATCATCTCGCTGCTGGGCGAGGAGCCGCGCAACGGCTACCAGATCATCCAGGAGATCAATGAGCGCACCGGCGGCCTGTGGCGGGTGAGCTCCGGCTCTGTCTACCCCACGTTCTCCCAGCTGGAGGACGAGGGGCTGATCGAGCCCACTGACGGCAGCGGCCGCAAGCTGTTCGCGCTGACCCAGGCGGGCCGCGAGCACGCCGAGCAGAACGCCGGGCAGCTCGCGCGGCTCTGGGAGGCCGGCGCCGAGGACGCTCGCTCTGGCGAGTTCCTGCAGTACCGCGAGCTGATGGGCCAGCTGGCCGCCGCGACCCGGCAGGTATACGAGGTCGGCACCCAGGCGCAGCGCGAGGAGGCCAAGCAGGTGCTCACCCACGCCCGCCGGTCGCTGTACAAGCTGCTGGCCGCCGACGCGGCCGAGGACGCCGCCGAGCCGGCCCGCCACCCGGAGCACGGCCACGGCGACAGCGGCTGATATGCCCGCGCGCGCAGTCGAGGAATACCTCCGCACGATCCAAGCCCTGGACGACGACGGCGTCGAGGTCATCCAGGCTCGCATAGCTGAGCGGCTGGGCAAGAAGGCGCCGTCGGTGTCGCAGATGGTCGACCGCCTCACGGCCGACGGCTACGTGCGGCGCTCCGGGCGGCTCATCCAGCTCACCGACTGGGGGCGGCAGGTCGCGGCCGAGGTCATCTGGAAGCACCGCCTCGCCAGCCGGCTGCTGGTGGACGTCCTGGGCATGCCTGACGAGCTGGCACGAGAAGAAGCAGGCCGGTGGGAGTACGTGATGTCTGATGACGTGGCAACCCGGATCGCCACCCTTCTGGCCGATCCCGCCGATCCCGCCGGCCACGCCCCGCTGCAAGTCTGAGCAGGCCACTCCCAATGCCGTTTAGTTCCGCATGGTCGGCAAGTGCCGGCAGGTGAGCTTGTGATCGTTGTGGTCTCGGTGGTGTTTCACGCAGAGTGAAGGGGCATGCCGGGGTGCCGGGCTGTCGCTCCGGATAGCGGCCGGTTCCACGGGCTGGCGAGTGCTGCGGGGTCCGGGGGCTGGCAGGTGCTGATCTGGGCTGGCGCGGTGCGGGTGGCCAGGCGCGGGCCGCCGGGCGGGCAGCCGGGGCGGGCCTTGGTCTTGCGGTCGCGGTGCCGGTGCCGGTCGACCTGGACGCGGCGGCGGGCCAGGCCGGCCAGGGTGGTGTCCCGGTTCGCCTCGGTGAGGGCGGTGGGCAGGCTGGCGGTGGCCGTGCCGGACTGGACGGAGGTGATGACGGCCCGGCGGGCGGCGGTGAAGGAGATCTCGCGGGGGTGCACCGGCTGCCCTGCGCGGCGTCCCCGGCGGGCGGGGGCGGCGATGGCTGCGGCGGCGCGGGCTGTGGCTCTGGCCAGCTCGACGGCGGTCACCCAGGCGGCGTGTTCCTGGCGGATCAGGGCTGGTGAGCCGGAGCGGAGCATCGGCCCGGTGGACGGCCCGGCGCCGCTGATGGCGGACTTGGCCTCTTTCAGGCAGGTTTCCGAGCCGATCCACCGCCAGTGATAGGCCTGCGCGAGCACGGCAGCGGGGTAGGCGGCATGGTCATGCAGGTCGGTGATCAGGCAGAACAGCTCGCGGCCGGCCTGGTCGGCCACGGTGACGGTGTACTCGATGACCCGGACGGTCAGCGTGATGCCGCTGCCGGAGATCTGTGCCAGGTAGGACCCGCCGGGCAGGAAGTCCCCGGCCCGGCACAGCGTGATGCCGTCTTTGACCCGGATCAGCACGTGGGTGCCGGTGGCCAGCATGGCCTTGATCCGGGGCACGCCGGGATAGTTGCGGTCCATGGCCCACAGCCGCCAGGGGGTGAATACCTGCCGGTGGTCCTTGAGCGCCTTGTCCAGCAGCACCTGCTCGGCCTCGCCCTTGTCCCGGGGGCCGCCGGCGCCGGCCGGGCCGGTCACCACGCCCAGGGTGGCGCGGGTGGAGGCGGCGGAGATCCGCAGCTCGCGCAGCTGCGGGTACGGGGAGGAGTCATCGGCGGTGCCCGCCGACCCGAATGCCTTGCGGTTGGCCGGGCTGTCCGGCATGCGGATCAGCGACCCGTCGATCGAGCCCACCTCCAGGTCCTCCACGGTGACGGCGCGGTAGTCGTGGCTGCGGTGCTCGCTGTCGACGCCGGCCAGGGCCATGTCCCGCAGCCGCTCCAGCGGCGCCGGGCCGAGCGCCTCCCGCCAGGTGCAGGCCACCGCCGCGGTCGGCACCTGGAAGGGCCGCTGCCACGGCACCAGGACCAGGTCGCCGAACAGGGCCACAAGAACCTCGGCGTAACCGGCGTCCGGGGCCAGGGTCATCAGCAGCGTGAACCGGATCGCCAGCGCCGGGCTCATCGCCCGCCGAGCCGCCCCCTTCACCCTGCCGCCCAGCGTGACGGCCTGGGCGATCTGGTCAATCACGCCTGGCATCCCGCACAGCTCATCCAGCCTGGACTCGGCCACGCCCAGCCGGGTATGCTCAGCAGGGTGCCCGGCCGCCTGGACCCGCCCGTCGCGGCGCACCACCGCGGGTGCCACCGCCACCGGCTTCAGCCAGACCACCAGGTCCCCGGACCGGATCCGGCCCACCGCGGCGGCTGTCAGCGCCGTCCTGCCGTCCCTGCCCAGCCCCTCCCGCGCGGGAGAGACCAGGTCAGCCACCCTGACCGCGACCATGCCCGCCTGCCCGAGCAGGCCCACGGCGGCATCCTCCGCGCAGCACAAGGTGACATCCGGCGACGTGGCAGAGTAGAAGGACATCAGGGCTCCCGGGCAGAAAGGGTTGCAGACACTGAGCGTTTTTCATCCTCTGATCTCGCGGGCCTGGAGGACGTGGATGGCCTTGGTGAGTTGCTCGGCGCGCTAGGGGGAGCAGCGGCACAGGGGCGCGCCAGGTTTTAAGCTGGGCGTTCGCTCGCTCTCCGGGGCGCGGGGCCTGGCTGGGTGGTCAGCTGGCCGGTCCGGTGGCTGTTGCCGTGAGGCTGGGCCGGCCGGGGCGGTATGGTGCCAGCCGGTCATCAAGCTCGCCTGTGCGGATCTCGGTGGCGAGCAGCCGGCCTAGCAGGGGGGCGAGGGTGGCGCCGTGGTGGCCGACGAGTTCGTAGTAGGCGCCGGTTGCCGCCACTGCCCCGACGGATGGGTAGGTGTCGGCTGGCATCGGGCGACACCCTACCCGGGCGTCCGCCAGTTCGGCAGCAGCGAGTGGCGGCACGACGGCGACGGCAAGGCCGATCAGGTCGCGGATGAGCCGGTCGCCGGTGTGCCTGGTCGTGTCCAGCCGGGCGTCGATGCGCCGGCTGTGCAGCAGCACCCGGCCGGTGCCGTCAGGTCGGATCTCGACCGGTCCGGCGTGCATCGCCCGCCGGACCGGCACTGTTGGTGTCGCCAGCCGGGCGACCAGCCCGGAGCTGGGTGCCAGCGGCAGTTCCCGGCCGGCGAGCGACGCGACGTGCCCGCTCCACGGCCCGGCGGCATTGACTACGGCGTCGACGCGCAGCTCCGCGCCGCTGCTGAGCCGCAGCGCGCGGACGCGATCACCGGAAAGGGATATGCCGGTCACGTACTCCGCGATCCGGTGCGGCACGACCGCGACGAGTTGGGCCGCGAGCGCAGGCGCATCGATCCACGCCTCCCGCGGGAAGTACACGACCCGGCTTACCTGGCGCGGGATGACAAGCCCTGGTTCCAGCCGCGCCGTCACCTCGGCAGGGTCCCACTCCTCGGCCTGGTAACCCCGCTCCCGCAACTGGCGGGCGTGTTCGAGCAGCGCGCCCCCGTCCTGCGGCGAGGCGGGGTCCGCCCAGCGCAGGTGCCCAGTCCGGTGCAGCCACCCGCCGCCCAGCGAACCCGCGAGCACGTCGTGCTCCTCGACCGCGCGAGCACACAACTCGAAGTAGCGGCGGTCGTTGATCTCTGGCGTACTGGCGTTAACACAGGCGAAGCTGGCACCCGAGGTCGCCTGGCCTGGCTGCTGAGGGTCGATGACCGTCACGTCGACCCCAGCACGGGCGAGGTGGTAGGCGACCGAGGCGCCCATCAGGCCGGCGCCGATCACCGCGACATGCATGTGGCGTCCTCTCATAGGCAGTCTAATTGCTGGCGACACTCATTCGCTGTATGTTAATTGATAGCGAATTCCAGTCACAAGGAGGGAGGGCCGGCCGGCATGTCTGCAGAGGTTCCGGTGCCCGATACCGGCGAGGTGGTATCGGCGATCACGGTGGCGCTGGCCGGGCTGGTCCCCAGTGACGCACGGGTGGCGCAAGTGATCCTGGGGGACCCGGGCCAGGTAATCCGCCTCTCCATCACCGAACTGGCCGAGCTCGCGGGAACGGCATCCTCAACGGTCGTGCACGCCTGCAAGGCTTTGGGCTATCGCGGTTTCCAGGACCTGAAGCTGGCGCTGGCCAAAGATCTCGGCGGTGCCAAGGGCGTCCGGCACGCCGAGCTGCCGGACAACCCGGCCCCCGGCGACGTGCTGCGCAGCGTGCTGTCGAGGTCGGCGCAGACGCTGATGGCCGGCCTGAACACGGTGGACGATGCGGCGTTCGCCGCCGCGGTCAAGGCGCTCCGGTCGGCGCGCCGGATCCTGGTCGCCGGGTTCGGCACGTCTCGTGCGCCAGCTGAGGACATCGCCTACCGGCTCTCACTGATCGGCCGGGACGTGTCGGCGCCGGGTGACGTGCTCGCCCTGCACCACGCCGCCCGGCGGCTGAGACCCGGTGACGTCCTGCTCGCGGTCAGCTACACCGGCGGAACCCGGGAAACCGTCGAGACCGCCGATCTCGCGCTGGAGCGCGGCGCAACGGTGATCGCGCTGACCAGCCACCGCAAGTCGCTGCTGACCGAGCGGGCGACCTTGTCACTGGTCGCCGGCGCACCCGAAGGCGGGTTCCGGCTCGAGGCGATGACCAGCCGGCTCGCGCACCTGGCGCTAGCCGACGCGCTCTACGTGGCGGTCGCCTATGCCGACCCCGAGGTCGCAGCCAGCGCGCTGGACGACGCGGCCGCCGTCACCGCGATCCACAGCTTCTGACCGGTCCACTACTCCCTGAAGGGAGCCCGATGACACACTGGCACTGGCAGCTCACGGTTCTTGACCTGGCCGGCACAACCATCCGCGACGGCGGACTGGTCGAGCAGGCCGTTGCGGCGGCCGTGGACGCCGTCGAGCCGGGCCGGACCGTGACCGCACAGGAGTTCACCGCCAGCCGTGGCCTGCCCAAGAGCGAACTGTTCGGCGCGCTGTTTGCCGGCCGCCCGGCCGACGCGGGCCGCGCGCTGGCCACATTCAACGACCACCTGCTGACGCTGGCCGCCACCGGCCGCGTGACCGAGGTCCCCGGCGCGGCTCAGGTCATCGCCGAACTCAAGGCGGCCGGCGCCGACGTGTACCTGATGAGCGGGTTCGCCGAGCCGGTGGCCGCCGCGCTGCTCACTCATCTGGGCTGGCAGGACGCCGTCGACGGCGTCCTCACCCCCGGCGCCGCCGGCCGCGGACGGCCGTATCCCGACCTCATCCTGTCCGCAGCGGTGCGCGCGCAAGTCGATGATGTCCACCGGATCGCCGTCTGCGGCGACACCACCAACGACCTCATCGCCGCGTCCCGAGCCGGCGCGGGCGCCGCCGTCGGAGTGCTCACCGGCGCGCACGACCGGGCCCGGCTGAAGACCGCGCCGCACACGCACCTGCTGACGTCCATCCGCGAGCTGCCCACGGCACTGCAGCAGGCCGCACCGGCCACTGCCGGGACCCCGGAATGAGCCACGGCCAGTAAGCATCGCGGCACACCGTTCGCGAGCCCGCCCGGCGGCAGTCCCGTCGGCAACAAGGATGAAAACGTTCACTTCCTCTTCTACCGGGAGCCTCCCGCCCGCAGCGGCACATCAGGCCAGCGGCCGAACGCGATCACAAATCGTAACCGGCCCGCTCGCCCGGGACATGAAAGCCTGAGCAGCTCCCGCCGGTGATCACGCTCTTCTAAACGGCATTGAGGCCACTCCGGACCGCGCCGGATAAGCACGCATGATCCGCTGCTAAATGCTAATCCGGGCTCTTATTCCCGCCTGAGCTGCGCTCGCAGAACAGCGTCAATGGCAGTTTTCTGATACTTACGGACGGATTTTCGGAAGCGGCTGGAAAGGCATTCGATCAAGATGGGGCTATGACACAGAGGGCACCAATGAAAAACCCATCCAGCCAGCGCTCAACCGAAGCGCGGGGGGCACGTCGGGTGCTGATAGTAGCCGCGCTGGCCCTTACCGGTTTCGGGCTGCGGGCCGGCGTCACAAGCGTCGGTTCCGTCCTCGACAACATTGAGCACGGCCTGAATACCAACAGCACCGTCGTGGGTCTGCTAACCACACTGCCGGTCCTGTGCTTTGCGCTGGTGGGAGCGCGCGCAGCGTGGCTGGCGACCAAGGTGGGGCTGCACCGGGCACTGGTGCTCGCACTCGCCGTCTCGTTCCTCGGGTTCGCGAGCCGGGCTTTCGCGTCCGGTATCGGCGTTTTTCTCGCGCTCTCCGTGCTGACTCTGGCCGGTGCGGCGGTGGCCAATGTACTGCTCCCCTCGCTGGTCAAGCTGCATTTCCCGGATCGCATCGGGCCAATGACTGCCGTCTATGCCACCGCCCTCAGTATCGGGACCGCTATCTCGGCCGACCTGACTGTCCCGATCGCGGACGCAGCCGGAAGCTGGCGTGTCGGTCTCGGAGTATGGGCCTTCTTGCCGGCTCTGGCGATCCTGCCCTGGCTATCAACGGTCCGCCGGGAATCGCGGCCTGTCCGCAAGACGCCGGCCGAGCCCCGTAAGCTCGGTAGCCAGGATCTCGTCCGCAGCCAGACCGTGTGGGTGCTGACGCTCTTCTTCGGAGCGCTGTCGGCGATTGCTTACATCGGTTTCGGCTGGATGGCGCACTTCATGAACGCTCACGGCATCCCTGAGGCGACCGCCGGTGCGATGGTCGCCCTTCTCACCGGCGTCAGCATCCCAGGGGCCATGCTCATCCCGACCATCTCGCCGGCCAGGCACCGAACTGTGATCGCCTCGCTCATCGCATGCCTTGCGGCATCGTTCATAGGCCTTGGCGTCGCCCCGGCCGGCGGTGCCTGGGTTTGGATGGTGCTGTTCGGGGTGGGGACCGGCCTGTTCCCCCTCAGCCTGACGATGATCGGTATGCGGGCGCGGACCCACGAAACCACCGCGGCAGCCTCCGCGTTCGTGCAGGCAATCGGATATCTTATCGCCGGTGCCGGACCGCTCCTTTTCGGAGTTCTTTACAGCGCGACCCACGGATGGTCCGCCCCGCTTTCACTGCTCTGGGTTGCCCTCGTCATCACTGCGATCACCGGCTGGCTTGCCGCCCGTCCGCGGTTCGTCGACGACGAGATCTCGCTGGTACGAAGCCGGAGTTTGCCCAATTAGCCGGGTGAAGGCCGTGATAAACGCGCTTGGGGTAGCCCATCCGAACCGAGTGGCAATTTCAGTGACCGATCCATCCTCAAGGAGTGCGACAGATGCATGGAATACCCGCACCAAGCTGCGCCACTGCGGATACGTCGCCCCGAACTCGGTACGAAACAACCTGCTCAGCGACCGCTCGCTCACGTTCACCGCTGCAGCGAGCGCCGAAAGCGGAATATTCTGCCCGAGGTCTGCCTCGACCATCGCGCAGGCTTCCGACAAACGCTCGTCGTGCGGATTCGGCAGACGGATACCGGCTGGCGGGGCGATGGCCACGAGCCCCACAAGCAATGCTTTCGCCTCGTCCACTAGCGCAGCGGGAATCCGCGCGTTTGTGAGCTCGATCAGTAGCGCGCGAAGGAGCCCATCCACAGCGAATACGGTCGGCCTGTCGGCATCGCGCGCGGAAGCAGCTGTATCCATAAGCCCAAGAGCGTGCACTCGGCTATTCCCGAACACTCGATGCTCATGCCACACGCCAGCGGGGGTCAGCACGGCGCGATCCGGCGTCGCTGACCACACCCCGGTGCTGGTCGTGACCGTAAGGAGGCCCGAACTCACATAAACGATCTGATCGTCGTCGTGGACGTGAGCCGCGATGACGCTCCCGCCCTTATGCGCGGTCGCCCCCGTCGCCCCGGGCGGCCGGTGACTGATTTCGTCCATCAGGGACCAGTGTACTGGGCGGTAAGTTAGGTAAGGCTAACCTAAGCTAGGTGGACCGGCGCCGGTGGCCCACGTACCCCTGCCGGTATGCCGCCTGGCACGTTCAACAGGAGAGGTGATGATGAGCGAATCGACAACCAATCTGGCTGGCCGCGCCCGTCCGGCGCGCCCGCAAGCGGTCCTCACCGTGCTGCACAGGGAGTGGCTTAGCCCGCACACGGTACGGATCACGGCCGGCGGGCCGGGGTTCGATGCGTTGCGCATGAACGAGTTCGCCGACAAGTACGCGAAGATCATCTTCGTTGACCCCGCCCTGGGGCTCACGCCACCCTATGACCTGGCGGGGCTGCGGGAGTCGGTCCCCCCTGACCGGCGGCCGGTGACCCGCACCTACACGCTGCGGCGGGCCGACGTGCAGTGCCAGCAACTCGCGATCGACTTCGTGGTGCACGGGGACGAGGGGATCGCCGCGCCGTGGGCGGCGCACGCGGAGCCCGGCGACATCCTCACCCTGTCCGGTGCCGGCGGTGCCTACCGTCCAGATCCTGGCTGCGACTGGCACCTGCTCGCCGGGGACGAGTCGGCTCTGCCCGCGATCTGCTCTGCCCTGGAGGCGCTGCCCGCCGATGCGCGTGGCGTCGCCTATCTCGAAACCTGCGACCCCGGCGAGTACCTCGACGCCACGCTGCCGCGCGGCATGGAGGTCATCTGGCTGCACCGGCCCCAGCCCGGTAGCCGGCCCCGGCTGCTCGCCGACGCGCTGCTGGCCGGGCCCTGGCTGCCGGGCCGGGCCGACGTGTTCGCCCACGGGGAGCGGGAGTCGATGAAGGCGGTCCGCTTGGCGCTCAAGGCCCGGCTCGGCGACGGGGATCAGCTGTCCCTGTCGGGCTACTGGGCATCCGGCCGGGCCGAGGACGTGTTCCAGTCCGAGAAGCGCCAGCCGATCGGGCAGATCTGACATCGCCCGCTTCCCAATTCGTACATAGTTTTTGTTCGTACGCACATCAAACATGTACCCTAGGACGTGTGGATGCATCGCAGCGTCTGAGTGAGCTGGTCGGCGTCTTGCGCCGGGACGGCCGCGTCGATGTCGCCACCGCGGCCGCCGAGTTCGGCACGGCGGAGCTGACGATACGCCGCGATCTGGATGTGCTGGTCGCGCGCGGGGTGGCCCGGAGGGTACGGGGTGGCGCGGTGAACCTGCTGATGCGCGGCGAAGAGCTGCCGTTCGCGATGCGCGCGGTCGAGGGCACCGGCAGCAAGCGGCGGATCGCCGCGGCGGTGGCGGAACTGATCGCCGACGGCGAGGCCGTGGGCCTGGACAGCGGCACCACGGTGGCCGAGACGGCACGGGCGCTGGCCGGCCGGCGGCTGACGGTGATGCCGCTGTCGCTGCACGCAGCGATGGCGCTGGCCGGATCCGCGTCGGTCCGGCTGATGCTGCCGGGGGGTGAGGCCCGTCCCGGGGAGCTGGCCATGGTGGGGCCGCTGGCCCTGGCCGGCGTCGCGGCCCTGCGCTTCGACACCGTCGTGCTGGGTTGCTGCGGGGTGTCGCCGGAAGGTCACGTGATGGCCCACGACCTGGGCGACGCCGCGGTCAAGCAGGCGCTGCTGGCCTCAGGCGGTCGCAGTGTGCTCGCCGTGGACGGCTCCAAGTTCGGCCGCGGGGCGCTGGCGGTGGTCTGTGAACTGGCCGCGGTCGATGTGCTCGTCACCGACGACAGCGCCCCGGCGGCGGCAGTGGCGGCGCTGCAGGCCGCGGGGGTGGAGGTGCACCGTGCCTGATCTCAAGTGCCAGTCCACCCCGGCTGTCAGCGGCCCGGTGCGCTGGCCGCGGATCGCGGTCACCGCGGTGTTCGTCGTCCACGGGCTGCTGTTCGCGTCCTGGACCGCGCACATCCCCGGCGTCAAGGAACACCTCGGCCTGACCGACGGCACGCTCGGGTTCGCGCTGCTGGGCGCCCCGGCCGGGTCGGTAACCGCGATGATCGCCTCGTCCTGGCTGCTGCCCAGGGCAGGCAGCCGCCGGATCGTGCAGGTCGCGCTCGTCGGCTACTGCGCAGTGGGGCCGCTGGCCGGGCTCACCGGCAGCCTGCCGGCGCTGTTCGCGGCGCTGTTCGTCTGGGGCGCGTTCCAGGGCACCCTCGACGTCGCCATGAATACCCAGGCCATCGCCGTCGAGCGAACCCGGCGGCGGGTGCTGATGCCCGGACTGCACGGCAGCTGGAGCATCGGCGCGCTCGCCGGCGCCGGCATCGGCGCGCTGGCCGTCGCCGCCGGCGTCACCCTCAGCGTCCAGCTGCTTGGCCTGGGCACGATCGCGCTGCTCGCCGCCGGGCTGCTTACCGCGCGGATGCTGCCCGTTGCCGCGGAGCATCCCGGCAACCCCAACCCTCCCGCAGGGCACGCAGCCGCCGCCCAGCGCTTGGCTGGGCGGGTCTCGCGCTGGTCCGGCGGGATGGTCCTGCTCGGTGCGATCGCCTTCGCCGCGATGCTGTGCGAGGGCGCCACCGCCGACTGGTCCGCTGTCTACCTGTCCGGCCCGCTGCACGTCAGCGGCGTGGTCCCCGGCCTCGGCTACACCGCGTTCTCACTCGCCATGGTCACCGTCCGGCTGTCCGGCAACCGGCTGCTGACCCGCTTCCGGCCCGACCGGCTGCTGCCCGCGCTGGCCGTGGTCGCGACGCTCGGATTCACCGCAGCCCTGCTCATCGGCCAGCCACCCGCCGCGCTCCTCGGCTTTTGCTGCCTCGGCATTGGACTGGCCTCCGTGGTCCCGGCGGTGTTCAGTGCCGCCGGGCGGATACCCGGCCTGCCCCCGGGCACCGCGGTGGCCACCGCACCAGCCTGCGGATGGGCCGGGTTCGTCTGCGGCCCGCCGGTCATCGGGCGGCTGTCCGCGTGGGCATCGCTGCCCGTCGCGCTGGCCTTGCTGCCGCTGCTCACCGCGTTCGTCGCGGCTGGCACACTCAGCTCACGTGCGCTGCGTGAGCGCCAGCCCGAGGCGCACGCCCAGTGCATGTCGGCGAGATGATTGGCCGCCTGCCCGCCCATCACGGTTAGCCAGCCGGTGGCCGGCCCGGCGTCAGCGGATCGTGGGCTCGGCGTCCGCCTGGGTCTCCGGCTCGCCGCGCTTGCGCTTCGGCTGAGCGGGCGGCCGGAACGGGTAGATCAGCAGGTTGTGGAAACCGAGCCGATACAGCGTGAACAGGAACAGGTGCAGTTCGTTCTCCGCGTCGCTGCGCAGCCGGTCGGCCAGCCGCGGGTCGCCCGGATCGAATTTGCGCGAATTCCTGGTGGACGGGTGCGAGGCCAGCGCGTCCCGCAGCCGCTGCGGGCTGTCCAGGTCGGCCAGCCGCGCCGCCTTGATCTTGTGCTCGACGGACTCCCGCCACCTGGCCAGGTCGCGCAGCGCCTTCTCGTCCTTGACCCGGCCGGCCACCTGGCTCCAGTAGTAGTGCGCCGCGTCGGACACCCAGGCCGGATGGCCGGCCACCGCCCGCGACCGGACGTCGCACCACTCCTGCATGTCCTCGCCCATCAGGTCGTCCAGACGGCGCAGCGGGTACATCAGGGTGTCGGTCAGCGGGCTGTGCCGCGGTCCGTCGCGCGGGATCGACGCCCGGCCTAGCCACAGCACGCTGGGCAGCGCCAGGCCGACGTAGGCGGCCCCGTAGTGGTGGCTGAGTGTCACATAGGCCAGGCCCAGCCCGGTTGACAGCACGACCATGGCCCCGATGATCGACAGCGAGCACCACCGGGCCCGCGCGCCGAACGGGTTCCCCACCCGCCGGCAGCGCAGCCGGAGAAAGCAGCACGCCGAGATCACCGAGACAAGCACGGTGGCGGCGGCGTCTAACAACATGATGACCCCGTTTCTTGCGCGCTTACGCCAGCACCGCCCGGTACCCGGTTCGGCATGGTCTCCTGTGCCTTGGCTCGCGTTCGCGCCATGTGGGCGTGCCCCCCGTGGCATTAACCGCCCTGTCCCCGGGCACAATGTTGTCAGGTCATCGTGGATCTATCCAGATGTGACGAGAGCTTCCCTTAAACCAGGACAAACGTCCCTAACAGGGGTTTTGTGAGAAGTGAGGCGTCCGTGGCCGCTGGTCCTGGTGGTCCCGCCGACGGCAGCTTCGTGGCCGGGGAACATAACGACCCAGTTACGGGCGGGTAACAGTCCGGTCTCGAAGGTGAGGCTATACTAACCACCGGGCCACTTCCTTTAGGCAAGGCTATATCTTTAGCTTTACCTAAGCCTCTACCCGCCACCACCTGGAGTTCACCATGGGCCTTCGCCTTGGGGTTACAACCGGCCGGCAGGCCCAGGACACCGGAGCAGACGAGGAACTAACCGACCTGATCACGCAGGTCACGAACGAGATCGACTGGCTCATGCGGGAGAACCAGATCACCCGCGCCGACCTCGCCGCCAGGATGGGTGTATCCCCGGGCCGGGTCAGCCAGGTGCTGTCCGGGGGCGAGAACCTGACGTTGCGGACGCTCGCGTCGCTGTCGTCCGCGCTCGATGCGCACTTCGAGATGGAGTTGCGCCCAGTCGGCGTGTCCGGCGGCCAGGCCGAGGACACCGCCGTGCGGGAGGCCGGCCAGCCCGTGCCGCGGCCCGCCACCCATGAGTCGGAGTTCCACGAGGCCCGGCTCGGCGACTACTCCAGGCGCCGCTAGCTCACCAGCCTCTAGACATCCCGGGATCGGTCGGTCAGCCTGAGAAGCGGGCATGCCACGCCCGCGTCCACGCTCTGGGGAGGCCGTGATGAGGCTCGGGAAGCTGCTGTCGGCCGGCGAGATTACCGAGGCCGCCGAGATGGCCGAGGCCACCGGGCAGGAGCCCGCCGCCGAGGCGGTGCTGCCGCTGCCGCCGGTTCCTGCCGAAGCGCACACGCCGGACGGCCGGCCTGCGGTGCCGCCCGCCATCCGGTCCGGCCGCTAGCTCCCGCCGTGCCGCCCTGGCTGCCGGCCCACCTGCGCAAGGAGCGGCCGGCCGCGCCGCTGCGTGGTTACAAGCTGGCCTACCCGATGGTCTCCGCGGACGGCGCGGAGGGCGCGTTCAGCGGCGTCACCATCGGCCGCGGCATCGTCTACCGCACGGTGGCCACCGCCGTCTGCGCGCAGGGCGCACAGCACAGCAGCCCGTCGCGGTGGTGCGACTGCGGCTTCTACTGCGTGCACAGCGTGGCCGAGGCGCGGGCGCTGGCCTGCGACCCCGACTACCGGTACGCGATGCTGCTCGCGGTCGCCGCCTCGGGCCGGTTCCTGCGCTACGAGCGCGGGTTGCGGTACGCCAGGCAGCGGGTCACCGCGGTGTGGGCCGGCCGCTGTGGCTGCGGCCGCCCGGCCACCATGTTCACCGAGACCGGGGCCGGGGTGTCTGGCTGGCGCCGGCTGGCCGGCAGTTGCGCCGGGTGCGCCGACGGGCGGCCAGGGCTGTCCCTGGACGGCTTCGCCCGGCTGCTTGACGGCCCGCCGGTCCTGCCGGACGGCGCGGCCATGCCCGGTCAGCCCGCCGGGCCACCGGCCGGGCCGGCCCTGGACGAGGTGGACCGCGAGGCTCTGGTCCCGGTGCTGACCGCCGAGGTCGCGCTGCTGCAGGCCAGGCTGGACGAGGTGCAGCGCCAGCTGGCCCGGCTCACTCAGCCAAACTAGTTACCGCAGCCCGCCGTCCCGGCCCGGTTCACGTGCCGGGAATAGGTAGCGGCCGGGTGATAACTAGGTAACCTCGCCCGGGCTTACCTCCGTCACACTTGGGGCAAACACCCACATCTCGCCACCCCAAGGAGTTGCCTCATGCCCCCAGTCGACCAGCCCGGTCCCCGCCGGCTGTCCCGTGTGGCAGCGCGCCGCCTGGTGGCCCGGCCCGCTCTGGCCGCCGCGGCCGCCAGTGCGGTGCTGGCCGCGGCGGTGCTGCCTGCCGCCCAGGCCGAGGCGGCCACCGTCAAGGCCAATGTGACGTCGCCCGCCGTGCCGGTGGCGGGCGACCTGACCGCGGTCAGCGCACTGTCCGCCAGCAACGCCTGGGCGGTCGGCCGGGTGCAGGCCGGCTCGGGGTGGGCGGGGCTGGCCGAGCACTGGAATGGGACGAAGTGGGCCGCCCGCAGCGTTCCGGCCCCTACCGGCAGCGGCGACGTCTACCTGAACGGCGTGACCGCGATCGGCGCCGGCAACGTGTGGGCCGTCGGGTACTCCGTCAACGCCAGCAGCCAGGCCGGGCACACGCTGACCGAGCACTGGAACGGCAAGGCCTGGGCGGTCGTGCCCAGCCCGAGTCCCAAGGTGAGCAGCAACAGCGTCCTGCTGTCGGTCAGCGCGGTGTCCGCGGGCAACGTGTGGGCGGCCGGCTACTACGACGACAGCACCGGCACCCCGGTCGGCCTGATCGAGCACTGGAACGGCAGCAGCTGGCAGCGGGTCACCGCCGCGGTGCCCACGAACGGCTATGCCATCCAGCTGGAGAGCGTGAGCGCCCGGTCAGCCAGCGACGTCTGGATCGCCGGCGACTACCTGGAGAGCGGCGCCGAGCTCACCCTCATCGAGCACTGGAACGGCACCAAGTGGACGGTCATGACCAGCCCGGACGGCGCGGGCAGCCCGGACAGTGAACTGCACGGCATCACCGCCGTGTCCGGCACCGACGCCTGGGCCACCGGGTTCTACTTCGCCGGCAGCACCTACCTGAGCCTGGTCGAGCACTGGAACGGTCACGCCTGGAAGACCGTCACCAGCGCCAACCCGTCCGGCAGCACCGACACCTACCTGTACGGGGTGAGCGCCGACAGCGCCAGCGACGCGTGGAGCGTCGGCTACTGGTACAAGTCCAACGCCGGCTACAAGACGCTCACCGAGCACTGGAACGGCCACGCCTGGGCGGTGGTCGCCAGCCCGGACCCGGCCGGCATCACCTCGAACTACCTCTACGGCGTCAGCGCCGTCTCCGGCCAGGCCGCGGTGGCCAGCGGATACGACTTCGGCACCGCCGACCAGGCGCTCGCCGAGCGCTGGAACGGCACCAAGTGGGCGATCCAGCCGCTCGGCTAGCGATCGCGCGGCGGCCGGCCGGCGATCGTGGCCCGGCAATCGCACGGCGGCGTCACCAGCCTGGCGGACGACGGTGGCGCCGTCGTGCCCTGCGCCGGATGCCGCGGAACTTACAGATGTAGGAATCGATTCCAGAAATCTGGTAAAGCGGAACGAACCCTGGGGTACGGACGTGAGTACGCATGAGGATGTAGCCGTCCGCGGGCTCCCCCGCCGCGGCATGCAGATCGGAGGCCTCATGCGATCGACGCAACGCAATCTTCTGCCCAGCATCCTGGTGGTGGCCGGCCTCGGCGCGGCACTCCTCGCGCCCGCCGCCCCCGCGTCCGGCGCGGCCAGCACCGCCAGGACTCCCGGACCAGTGCTCAAGCTGGAAGCCGCCCAGAGCAAGATCACGCTGGACAGCTTCAGCGGCAAGGTATACCCCGACGCTGGCATCTGGCTCGCGGCCCAGGGTTCTCCGCTGCAGTTCGATCTGCGGCGGGCGCCCTATACCAGCCCGATCACGATCTCCCAGATCATCCACCCGCCGTTTGGCGGGACGATCCGCCGGCCGCTGCCGTCCAGGCTGCTGGACGGCTGGAACGGCCTGCGGGGATTCCTCACGCTCACGATCCGGAACTCGGCCGGCCAGGTGGTGAAGTCTGAGCCGGTCGCGCTCTGCCCCAACGCCTATCAGCCGGCCCGGGTGGGCCCGGGCGCCCCGCAGACCTCGCCTTATCCGCCGCAGTGCCTGTCCAACCCGTTCGTCAAGGGAATGGTGTGGGGCATTCTGAAGGACTGGGCGATCGACCCGATGGACACGGATTTCCGTCTCGGCCAGATCAAGCTCACGCTGGGCCGCTACCGGATGACTGAGACCGTCGCCCCGCAATACCAGAAGCTGTTCCACATCTCCGCCCGCGACGCCACCGCCACCGTGCAGGTCAAGGTGGTCAAGGGGCACAGATGCTGCCCGGTCGGCGGGTGCTGCGCTCCGGGTCCCGCGGCCCGGGCGCACCAGACACCGCCGCAGCCCCCGGCGTCAGCCGTTCCGTATACCACCCACCCGCCGCGGTCTGCGCTGCCGGACCTGGTTCCGCTGCCGGCCTGGAAAATCACCGTCAGCCATCCCAGCCACCAGACGCACGACTACCTGAACTTCGCGGCCACCGTGTGGGTTGGCGGCAACTCCCCGCTGGACGTCGAAGGATTCCGCTCGCACAGCTCGCCTGTCATGCCCGCCTACCAGTACTTCTGGCGGAACGGGCACGTCATCGGCCGGGCCCGGGCCGGCACCATGGGGTTCGACAGCAAGAAGGGCCACGACCACTGGCACTTCGAGCAGTTCGCCCGCTACACCCTGCTCAACAAGACCAAGTCGGTGGCGGTCACCAGCCACAAGGCCGGCTTCTGCATCGCCCCTTCCGACGAGGTCGACCTGCTGCTGCCGCACGCCGTGTGGTCACCCCCGCAGGTAGGGCTGCAAGGAGAGTGCGGCTCACCCACCGCGCTGTGGGTCGCCGAGGAGATGCCGGTCGGCTGGGGGGACACCTACATCCAGTCGATCGCGGGCCAGTCGTTCGACATCACCCACGTGCCGAACGGCACCTACTACGTGGAGGTGACCGCGAACCCGGAGCGGGTGCTCTATGAGACCTCGACCCGGAACGACGTGTCGCTGCGCAAGGTGATCCTGGGCGGTACGCCCGGCCACCGCACCGTGAAGGTGCCGGCCTGGAAGGGCATCGACCCCGAACGCTGACCGGCAACCCGCCAGGAGCCAGGTCCCTGTGCGGTCGCCGGTGACGGCGCGGCGGCGTCACCAGCACAGCCGTGCGACGGTGGCGTCGTCGTGCCGCTTCTCCCTGGGGTGCGGGTAGACCCGCTCGGCGGTGCGCAGCAGGCCGAGCAGCCCGGCCGGGCCCAGCTCGCGCAGCCGCGCCATGACCTGCGCCCAGGAGTACCCGTACCATTCGGCCAGCCGGGACACCCCGTCGGTGCACAGTGCCGCGTCGGTCAGCCCGGTCAGCCCGGCCGTTCCGGTCACCGCCTGGTAAGCCGCGGCCGGGTCGGTGCTCGCCACCCAGAACCCGCCGGGCTGATTCCGGTACGCGCGCACCGTTTCCACGCTGTACGGCTGTCCGCCGGGCAGCCTGGCCAGCCGGTCGTCCGCGACCAGCGTGCAGTCCCCGCCGGGGTGGCCCAGCAGCACCGGCGAGTCGCACAGCACCAGGTATTCCAGGTCGCCGCCGCGGATCCTGGCCATCGCCACGGTGGCCGACGGGCTGTCCGGGTTGCCCAGGTCACACCGGCCGCCGTGCGCGTCCCGGAGCTCGCCGATGGCGGCGGCCAGCAGGTCGGCCAGCGGGCCCGTGCCCGGGCCGGCCGCGGCCCGGGTCGGCCGGGCGGCCAGCGCCGCGGCCAGCTGGCGCACCAGCCACGGCACGTCGTGCCGGCACCCGGTGGCGACGCCGGGTGCCGGGGTGGCGCCGTCGAGCACCAGCGCCCATCCAAGCCCCGACGCGGCCAGGTCCTCGTTGACCCGGCCCGGCCATGCGGCCTGCGTCGCGTGGCTGACCTGCACGGCGTCCCCGGTCAGGCCAGGAACTCTTCCAGCCAGCCGGTGTGGTAGTTCCCCGCGGCCACGTCCGGCTCGGCCAGCAGCCGCCGGTGCAGCGGAGCCGTGCTGGTCAGCCCGCCGATCTCCAGCTCGGCCAGCGCCTGATCGGCCCGGGCCAGCGCCTCCGCCCTGGTCGTGCCCCAGGCGCACAGCTTGGCCACCAGCGAGTCGTAGAACGGCGAGACCGTGACGCCGGCGGCCAGCGCGTGGTCGATCCGCACGCCCGGCCCGCCGGGCAGCTCGAGCGAGGTCACCGTGCCCGGCTTGGGGAGGAACTTCCGGTCCGGGTCTTCGGCGTTGATCCGGCACTCCACCGCGTGCCCGCGCAGCGCGATGTCGGCCTGCCGCACCCGCAGTGGCTGGCCCGCCGCTACCCGCAGCTGCCCGGCGACCAGGTCGAGCCCGGTGACCAGCTCAGTGACCGGGTGCTCCACCTGGATCCGGGTGTTCATCTCCATGAAGTAGAAGCCGCTGTCGTCCACCAGGAACTCCACCGTGCCGGCCCCGGCGTAGTCCACCTGGCGGGCCAGCCGCAGCGCCGCCGCCGTCACCTGCTCCCGCAGCTCCGGCGCCAGTGCGGGGGCCGGCGCTTCCTCGAAGATCTTCTGCCGCCGCCGCTGCAGCGAGCACTCCCGCTCGAAGCAGTGCACCGCCTGGCCGTGCGCGTCGGCCAGCACCTGCACCTCGATGTGCCGCGCCCGGGTGATGCAGCGCTCGACGTACACCTCGCCGCTGCCGAACGACGCGGCCGCCTCCCGCTGCGCGGCCGGCAGCACCTCGCGCAGTTCGGCCTCGTCCCTGGCCGGCCTGATGCCCCGCCCGCCGCCGCCCGCGGCCGCCTTCACCAGCACCGGGTAGCCGACCCGGGCGGCCGCCGCGGCCGCCTCGTCCGCGTCGCTGACCAGGCCGCTGCCCGGTACCAGCGGCACCCCGGCCCGCTCGGCCAGCTGCCGCGCCCTGGCCTTGTCACCCATCTCCGCGATCGCCCGGGGTGAGGGGCCCACCCAGGTCAGCCCGGCCTCGGTGACCGCGAGCGCGAACGCCGCGTTCTCGCTCAGGAATCCGTACCCCGGGTGCACGGCGTCGGCGCCGGAGTCCTTGGCCGCCGCGATCAGCGCGTCGGCGTCCAGGTAGCTCTTGGCGGCCTGCGGCGGGCCGATCAGCCGGGCGTCGTCGGCCTTGCGCACGTGCGGCGCGCCCTCGTCGGCCTCGGAGTACACCGCCACCGCTTCCGCGCCGGTGTGATGGCAGGCGCGGATCACCCGTACCGCGATCTCGCCCCGGTTCGCGACCAGCACCCGGCGCAGCCGTCCTGTATCCATGTCCCGCCCTTCCCGGACTCGGCGTCGCCCCAGGTGTATCAGAAGCGGCTCGGCTTTCCGCCGGCCGGATTGGCTTCGCGGACGGCGGGTAGACCGGCTCTGCGAAGCGGCGCTACCGGCCGGTGGCGTGCGGTAATCTACCGCCCTCGGCTTCGCGCCACGTCTGGCATGACACGCGATCTGCCTGGCGCCGGTCTGCACGACAGGGAGGGGACACGATGAGCCTTGAGGAGGCCTCGCGCCAGCTCGAGCAGGCCATTCACGATGCCCAGGTGGCATTCGACTGCATCGGCCTCGGTCACATCGACCGCGCCCACACGAACGCGCTGACCGCCCGGACCGCCGCCGACGCGGCGGAAACCGCCCTGCGCGCCGCCATCCGCGACTCGCGCGAGCCGCCCGACGACGAGTCCTGATCCGCTACCGCATCGGGCCGCCCGGGTTCACTTGCGCCGGTCCGGGCGGGGCGGGCCGCATGGGACCGCCCGGGTTGACCCGCGCCGGTCCGGGCGGGGCGGGCTGCATGGGACCGCCCGGGTTCACCCGCCCCGGTACCCCGCCGAGACCGAGCGCCACGATGACCTTGTTCCAGCGGGTCTCCTCGCAGCCGTTGGCCCGGCTGAACCGTGCGGTGATCCAGGCGCCGTGCCAGAGCCCGGTGATCCTCGCGGTCTGCGGACCGTAGTCGATCATCGGGCAGACGATGCCGTGCGGCACCGGGGCGAACGGCCGCTGTGCCAGCCCCAGCCGTGCGCACGCCCGGGACGGGTGCGGCAGCCTGCCGCCGTCCGGCCCGCACCGCAGCGTCCATCGCAGCACCGGCCCGTGGGGGGCCTGCCGGACGGAGATCCACAGCTGGGCACGCGGGCGCCTGCGCCGGGGATGGTGGGCGGGCCCGGCCGGTGCCGATGTCGAGCCGGCCGCGGTGATCACTCCGGAAGCGGCGTGCGCCGCCGCCGGCTTGGCCAGCGCGGGCCCGGCCGTTACCCCGTTAAGACCGCATCCTGCCGCGCCGATAGCACACGTGGTCAGTACATTTCGTATAAATGCCCTGGTCAGTAGGGGTTTCATATTAGTAATGACGCAATTACGCCAGGTAACGTTGCTTGGCTTCTCCGCCGCCGTGGTTTCCCGCTCACGAGTCTGCGGCCACCGGCTATTTCAGCGCCGGACGGAGCAGGCCGAGGAGTTCGGTATCGGAGATGGCGGCGGCATCGCCGGGGCGCAGCCGGATGGTTCCCGTGCTGGTTTTGAGGCGGGGGTGGCGGGCGGCGAAGCCGCCATCGTCGTCCTGCTGCCAGCCGTAGATGGAGATGCCGTGCTTCCATGCGGCGAGATACACGCGGCGGTCACCGGCCTTATACATCGGCATCTTGTACGACAAGGACACGGTGGCGTCAGGGTGTGCCCTCAGGATCAGCTGGTGCAGCCGGTCGAAAAGCGGCCGGTGCCCGGCGGGGATGGCATCGATGTATCCGCGCACCCCCTCATCCATCCGCGCGTCCGTTCCGCCCGGGGTTCCATCGGGACGATCTGCGGATTTGGGCATGTGACCTCCTTCGGCTGGCATCGCCCAGGACGCTACCTTCTGCAGACTGGGGGAGATAGTCACGCCCGCGCGGAATCCGAAGAGGTCGGTCCGGTGAGCATCCATCACCTGCTCAGCCAGTACGGGTACGCGGCCGTCTTCATCCTGGTGGCCGCCGAGAGCCTCGGCATCCCGCTGCCAGGGGAGACGATCCTGATCGCCGCGGGGATCTACGCAGGCTCTACCCACCGGCTCTCCGTGTGGCTCATCTTCGCCGTGGCCGCGATCGCCGCCATCGCCGGGGACAACATCGGCTTCTGGATCGGCGACAAGGGCGGCTACCGGCTGCTGCGCCGCTACGGCCACTACATCCGCGTCGACAGCACCAAGATCAAGATCGGCCGGCTCATCTTCGACCGGCACGGCCCCAAGGTCGTCTTCTTCGGGCGGTTCGTCTCCGTGCTCCGCACCTACGCCGCGTTCCTGGCCGGCACGCTGAAGATGCACTGGCGCAGGTTCCTGCCCTGGAACGCGGCAGGCGGGATCGTCTGGGCCGCGATCTACAGCTTCGTCCCCTACGCCATCGGCAACACCATCAACTCCTTCTCCACTCCCGCCAACATCGCGCTGGGTGCCGCCGCCGTGGTCATCATCGTCGCGGCCATCGTGATTGTCCGCCGCCAGGCCAGCAGGCTCGCCGCCCAGGCGGAGGCCGCCTACCCGGGCCCGCTGCCGGAAGACTGAACGGGTGGCCGCGGCCTGGCCACCGCAGTCCCGGCGGGCGAACTGGCGGGTTGCCGGAGACGGTGCCCTTTCAGTCGAGGGAGTCGGCCTTGCTCGGTTCACTCACCTGGCGTGGCACGGGCACGCTGAGCCTGGACGGTTTGATCAGCGACAGCAAGGGACCGGTCGCTACCGTCGTGGCCAGCGCGACGATGACCAGGATGCTGAACAGTTGCCTGTCGATGATGCCGTCGGTGAGCCCGATATTGAGCGTGATCAGCTCGGTCAGCCCTCTGGTGCTGATCAGTGCGGCTATCGCGGCGGAGTCCCGGGGCGGGATCCCGGCGAGCCGGGAGCAGAAATACCCGGGGACAGCACCGCCCGCCGGTGCCTGATCAGCCTGCCCAGGACGGGCCTGACCACCAGCAGCATCGCGGCCGTGAAGGCCAGCACCAGTGCCACCGTTACCGCCAGCGGGCGGCCCGGTGCGTGGGCCGAGCCGACCAGCACCGCGGCCAGCACCAGCCAGGCCAGCACGTCCATGATCGCGGCCGCGGCTGTCGCTGTCATGCCGGACGTGGTGCCCGCTATGCCGCGCTCCCTGACGATCGCGGCCAGCACCGGCAGCGCGGTGATCGACACCACCACCCCCATGAAGAGGATGAACGACCTGGTGCCGTGGTGCGACTCGCCGATCGCCTGGAACTGCCGCCCGAACAGCAGCGCTGCGCCCACGCCCACGCCCATGCCCATGCCCATGGGCAGCAGTAGCGAGCCGCCCGCGATAACCGCATCCATCGCGACTTCGCTCCTGGGGTTGGCAATGTGGCTGGCCCGCCGCGCCGCGCGCGGCGGTCACCGCCTCATGACGGGGTAGCGGGCTCGAGCAGTTCGGCCGGATCGATGTCCTCCAGCGGGCGGCCGTGCGTTTCCCGCCCTGCCCAGCCGAGAATGGCCATTCCGGCCAGCAGCGGCAGGGCGCCGGCCAGCGCCGTGGCCGCGATCGACGGGGTCGTCGTGGCCGCGACGACCAGCAGGAGGATCAGCACGCCCCCCGCCTTGGTCATCCCGGCGGCGAATCCGGTGCCCCGCGAGCGGATGTGCGTCGGGTACGTCTCGCAGGCGTACGTGCACACGACCGCCGTGGCCGAGCTGATGCCGGCGATCGGGACGACGAGCAGGGCGGTCAGCAGCGCGTGATTGTGTGCCACGGAGTTACCCGCGACAGCGAACCATGCCAGCGTGACGACGGTTATCCCGGCCAGCAGGATGATCGTCTTCTTGCTGCTCCAGAATCCATACAGCCACGCCGTCGCGAAGGTCAGCGGCAGCCCGATGAGCGCCGCGTTGCGCACCACGTAGTCCGAGTTCACCGCGCTGAAGCCGAGGTGCTCCAGGTTCGTCGGGATCCACAGCTGGAACCCGTAGGTGACCAGGCCGATCCCGACGGCCAGGATCGTGATCGCGGCGCTCTGCCCCCGGTAACCCCGGCGGAACAGGTCGCGGAAGCTGCCCAGGCCGTAGTCCCCGGCGACCGCGGCCTGCTCCGGTCCGGGCGGCGCTATCTCCGCGCCGAAACGCCGCATAATGTCCTGCGCGGCGGCCCGGTCGCCCGTCGCGATCAGGTAGCGCGGGGACTCCGGAATCCACCGGTTCAGCACGATCAGCAGCAGGCCGGTGGGCAGCCCGATCAGCCACATGATCCGCCAGCTGTAGTGCGGTATCAGCGCGCCGGCCAGCCAGCTCGTGATCACGTACGCCCCGGCGACGTCGCCACCGATCAGCACCATGAGCCAGCCGCGGTGCCGGGCCGGGATGGTCTCGGCCATGAGTGCGAAGGCGATCGGCAGCATCCCGCCCGCGCCGATGCCCATGAGGAAGCACATGAGCAGGTTCCAGCTGAACGCCGGCATCGCACCGCAGATGGAGGTGGTCACGAACAGCAGGCAGGCGAACAGCACCGATGACCGCCGCCCGATCCGGTCCCCGAGCCATCCCCATATCAGCGAGCCCAGCACGGTTCCGCCGATGCCGAGCAGCGGCAGCAGCGACACGGGCAGGCCGCCGTGCGGGTTGACCGCGGACTTCAGCCCGTATTCCTTGGCCATGCCGGGCGCCACGAACGACAGGGTGGTCGGCTTCATCACGTCGATCGTGATCGCGATGGCCATCACCGCGAGCAGGGTCACGTGCAGCGGCCGTATCCGGGCGTCGTCGAGCGTCCTGACCTGCAGCCGGGTGGCCCGCCGGCGGATGGCGCCGGCCCCCCGCGGCATCAGCCCGTACAGCGCGGCGGCCAGCCCCAGGCCGATCAGCGCCATCCCCACTATCATCTCGGGATCCGGCTTCATGCCGGCCATCCGGTATCCCATGGAGCGGGCGCTATGATACATCGGAAGGTGCAGCAGGACGCCTGCCGCGCAGGCCAGCGAGCCAAGCCAGAACGCGACCGGGTGCTGGAACCAGATTCCCCCGCGGCGCCGGGGCGTCCTCATGCGAACCGGTTCCTGATCCGCTGCCGCCACACCTCGTACCCGGGCACCGGGCCGTCGGTGTCCGGCAGCCCGTCGCGCTCTTCCTCGGTCACCGCTGCGGCCTTCTCCACCGGCATCCCGCACAGCACCCTGGCGCCGGTCTCGGTATGCCCGGTGGCCAGGCCGGCCAGCAGCCGCGCCTGGGCGGCGAACGCGGCCCCCTGCGCGGCGTCGGCCCGGTGCTCGCCTGCCAGCTCGGCCAGCCTGGCCAGCCCGGCCTCGTCCACGCCACCGGCGTAGACGCTGGCCAGCCCGGCCCCGCTCCACAGATCGCCGCGGCGGCCCGGGGCGAACCCGGCTATCGCCGCGGCGGTCCGCTCGACGTCCGCGCCGTTGACGAACCACAGCGCCCGGCCGATGCCCTGGTCAGCGGCCCGGTTGGCGTAAGGGCCGAGCCAGGACAGCGGGACCCGGCCCTGATACTGGCCCGTGACGTACCGGCTGGTGTGGAAGTACGCCTGGTGGAAGCCGTAGCCGTCGAGCACCAGCCAGCGCAGCAGCCGGTCCGGCGGCGTGATCGGGCGCCAGCACATCCGAGGCAGCCGCGCCATGGCCCAGCCGACACCGATGTAGGCCATGTAGATGTGGCTCGCGGCCCGGCCGGCCACGAAGTCGCTGACCCAGTGCCGCCCGGCCGGCCGGATCCCGTCCCGGATGCCCAGCGCCATGCCGCAGCCCTCATAGGCGAAACCGCGGAACGGAAGCTCGATCTCCTCCAGCGCCGACTCAATGCCGCCGACGGTCCGTCCGGCCATACCGCAGGCGAAGCCCTCGAGGAATTTGCCGCCTATTTTCTCGAGGTTCTCCTGCCGTGCCCTATCGGCCGGGTAGAAGCCACGCTTGGCGAATGTTGTTTCGCTCGCGTCCGGCAGGAAAAGGCCGAGCCGCAGCCGGCCCATAAGCGTTGCGTTCACGCCATCACCATCACGTCCCGTTCTCGCGCCAGGCTTGAGCGCAACTCGTAACCGCCGGTGCGCAATGCCGGAGATGCCCCGCCGTGCCAGCCGCCGACAATTCTTGTTATGACCGAGGTCTTGGAGAGCGCTGACAGCCGGCCGGCCACGGCTTTGTGGTCGATGGCCCATCTCGGCACGCCGATGGCGATCCGCGTGGCGGCGACGCTGCGGATCGCCGATCACATCCACGCGGGGCTGTGCGCCATGCCGGAACTGGCCAAGGCCACCGGCGCGGACCCGGACGCCCTGCAGCGGCTGATGCGCTATCTGGCGGCCCGCGGGATCTTCGGCCGTGACGAGCGGGGCAGGTATGCGCTGACCGAGCTGAGCGAACTGCTGCGGGACGACCACCCAGCCGGGATGCGGACCGGCCTGGATATCGAAGGCATCGGCCGTGCCGAGTTGGCCTTCACCCAGCTGCTGCACAGCGTGCGAACCGGTGAGGCGGGCTTCGCCAGGCAGTTCGGTGTCTCCTTCTGGGAGGACCTGGCTGCTGACCCAGAGCGGCGCGAGATCTTCACCGGCTGGATGGGTTCCGACATGCCGCACCGGTCACCGGGCATCCTGGACGGTTACGACTGGGCCGCGCTGCGGCATCTAGTCGATGTCGGCGGCGGCAATGGCTCCCTGATGATCGCACTGCTGAACAGGTACCGGGAGTTGCGCGGCACGGTGCTGGACCTGCCGGAGACCGCCGCCGACGCCCGCAAGGCGGTGGCGGCGGCAGGCCTTGCCGACCGGTGCGAGGTGCTTGACGGCAGCTTCTTCGATCCGCTGCCGCCCGGAGCAGGCGGCTACCTGCTGTCCCTGGTGATCCACGACTGGGGCAACCGGTCGGCCCAGGCGATCCTGCGCCGGTGCGCCGAGGCCGCGGGTCCGGACGGCGTGGTGCTGGTGGTGGAGAAGACCGGCGCCGACGGTGCGGCCCCGCACAGCGGTATGGACCTGCGGATGCTGGTGCTCTACGGCGGCAAGGAGCGCGGGGTGGCGGAGCTGGCCACTCTCGCCGTGCATGCGGGGCTCACGGTGGCCGCGGTGCACCCGGCCGGCCAATTCTCCATTGTCGAACTGCGACGGCACCAGCCAGCCGCCGCCGGTGCGCAATACCGGAGATGCCCTGCTGAGCCGGCCGCCGACAATTCTTTGTTATGACCGAGGTCTTGGAGAGCGCTGACTTCCTGCTGTCCAGCGCGGCCGGACGGCACGCCGGCTATGCGCGGCTGCGCGGGCTGAACCCGGTGGTTCCCATTACCCTGAGATCAGGCGAGACCGGTTTTCTGGTCACCGGATTCGAGGCTGCCCGGCTGGCCCTCACTGACCAGCGGCTGCAGGGCCGCACGGCGACCGTCGGCAACCGCCGCAACATGCCCGGGCATCTGCACAAGGGCATGAACAGCCACATGCTCAACATGGGCCCACCCGATCACACCCGGTTGCGGCGCCTGGTCTCGGCCGCCTTCACCCGGCGCCGCATGCTGGCGATGCGCCCCCGCATCCAGGCCATCACGGACGGCCTGCTCGACACCATGGGCCAGGCCGATGAAGCCGACTTCATCGGCGGGCTCGCGCTGCCGCTGCCGATCCGGGTGCTGATCCAGATGTTCGGCATCCCCGAGGAGGACGCGGGCCAGTTCCACAGCTGGACGGAGATCATTACCTCCAGCACGCTGACCAGGGACGAGCTAGGCGAGGCCGGCGCGGAAATGCTCGCCTACATCCAGGGCCTGCTGACGCGCAAGCGCAGGGAACCTCAGCCCGATCTGCTGTCCGCGCTGGTCGCGGTGCACGACGGCGCGGACAGGCTGAGCGGGGACGAGCTGACCTCCATGGTCTTCCTGCTGCTGACCGCGGGTCATGAGACCACCGTGAACCTGATCGGCAACACCATGCTGTCGCTGCTGACCCACCCCAGCCAGCTCGCCGCGGTCCGCGCCGAGCCGGGCCTGCTGCCGGCCAGCATCGAGGAAGGGCTGCGGTTCGAGAGCCCGGTGCAGGTCGCGCTTCGGTTCAGCCTGGAACCGCTGGAACTGGCCGGGGTACACATCCCGCCCGGCGCCACCGTCCTCGTCGCCCTGCTGGCCGCCAACCGTGACCTGCGCCGCTTCCCCGGGCCCGACCTGCTGGACGTGACGCGCACCGACAACCCGCAGCTGGCCTTCGGCTACGGGGTCCATCACTGCATCGGCGCCCCGCTGGCCCGGCTCGAAGGTGTCGTCGCGATCGGATCCACTCTCTCCCGCTTCCCGGGCCTGCGGCTTGCCGGGGACGCCGCGAGCCTGGGCTGGCGGCCAAGCGTGATCATGCACGGCCTCACCACGCTGCCGGTCCGCCTCCGGCCCGGCCCGGCGTCCCTCGCCGGGCCGGTATCACCGGCGGCGAAGGCCCGGCCGTGAGCAGCCCCCGGACACCGGCGGAAGGGATCGTGCCCTGGCCTTCCGATGTGGCGGCGCGCTACGTCGCCGCGGGCCACTGGACCGGCGTGCCGCTCACCGAGCGGCTGCGCGCGGTGGTGGACGCCAGGCCCGGCGCGACCGCTCTCGTCGACGGCGACCTGCGGCTCAGCTACGCCGGGCTGTGGGCTCGCGTGCAGGCGGCGGCCCGGCGGCTGACCCTGCTCGGTCTGTGTGCCGGCGACCGGGTCGTGGTGCAGCTTCCCAACCGCTGGGAGTTCGTCGTGCTGACCTTGGCCTGCCTGCGCCTGGGCGTGCTCCCGGTCATGGCGCTGCCCGCGCACCGCCGGCACGAACTGGCCCACCTGGCCGGGCACTGCGCGGCCACAGCGATCGCCGTGCCCGGCATGGTCAACGGGTTCGACCACCAGGCCATGGCGCACGGCCTCGCCGCGGAGGTCAGCACCATCGGGCACGTCCTCGTCGCGGGCGCCGACGTCGCACCGGGCAGCGTGAGCCTGACGGAGATCTGCCAGCCGGCCGGCCCCCCGTCAGCGGGCGCCCTGGACCACCCGCTGCCGGACGCCCGTGGCACGGCCTTGTTCCTGCTGTCCGGCGGCACCACCGGGCTGCCCAAGCTGATCCCGCGCAGCCACGACGACTTCGGCTGTGCGATCAGCCACGCCGCCCGGGCCTCCCGGCTCGGCCCGGACACCGTCTACCTGGCGGTGCTGCCGGCCGCGCACAACTTCACCCTCGCCGGGCCAGGGATCATCGGCACGCTGTTCTCAGGCGGTCGGGCCGTGCTGGGTAATTCCCCGGCCCCGGCCACCGCGTTCCCGCTCATCGAGCGGGAAGCGGTCACCGTCACCGGTGTCGTCCCTGCGGTCCTCCAGCGCTGGCTGCAGGCCCAGCGGGACGGGCATCCGCACGACATCTCGGCGCTGCGGGTACTGCAGGTCGGCGGGGCGAAGCTGGCCGACGAGGTGGCCCGCCAGGTCACCCCGGCCCTGGGCTGCATCCTGCAGCAGGGCTACGGGATGGCCGAGGGGCTGATCTGCATCACCCGGCTGGATGACCCGGACGAAATCCTGTGCCGCACCCAGGGTCGCCCGATCTGCCCGGACGACGAGCTGCGGGTGGTGGACGGGGATGGGCGGGAAGTGCCGGCCGGCCAGCCCGGGATCCTGCTCACCCGCGGCCCTTACACCGTCCGCGGTTACTACCGGGCCGCTGAGCACACCGCCCGCGCCTTCACCCCGGACGGCTGGTACAACACCGGAGACGTGGTGCGGCTGCGCCCGGATGGCTACCTGGTAGTCGAGGGCCGCGACAAGGACGTGATCAACCGCGCCGGGGAGAAGATCTCCGCCGAGGAGGTGGAGAACTTCGCCTACCGGGTGGACGGGGTCCAGCTCGCGGCGGTGATCCCGATGCCCGACCCCGACCTCGGGGAACGGGTCTGCATGTACGTTGTGCTCCGGCCGGGCGCCCGCGTCGGCCTGCAGCAGGTGGTTTCGGCGATGCAGCGGGCTGACGTGGCCCGGTACAAGCTGCCCGAGCGGCTGGTCGTGGTGGACGTGTTGCCGCTCACCGCCGTCGGCAAGATCGACAAGAAGAAGCTGCGCACCGACCTCATCCGACGGCTCACCGCCGAGCGGGCCGCGTGACCGCTGCACGCTCGCCCCGGTGACCGGCCGGGGACGCTGACTACCATGGTGGCTGCCGCCCGGATCCGGGACGCCCCTATGGCCGGTGGGGAGGAGAAGCAGTGCGGTACGTGCTGTTCATATGCGCCGCGGCGGAGTCTGCCGGGGCGGAAACTGCCGAGGCGGATTCCGGCAGCGTTCCCGCCGCCTCCGACGGGTGGCGCGAGGAGATGAGGCGCCGCGGGGTGTTGCTGGACGGCGCCGCGCTCTGGCCGACCTCCGACGCGACGACGGTGCGGGTGCGCGCCGGCAGCGTGCAGATCACCGACGGGCCGTTCGCCGAGACACCCGACCAGATCGGCGGGATCAGCCTCATCGAGTGCGCGGACCTGGACGAGGCGATCGAGGTGGCGGAGGCGCATCCGGCCGCCGGCTCCGGGCTGGTCGAGATCAGGCCGGTCCGCGAGCGGTGAACCCCGGCATCAGGGCCGCGGTCGGCCGGGCGTTCCGCGACGAATGGGGGCAGATCGTCGCGACCCTGGTCGGGCTGACCGGTGACTGGGACCTGGCCGAGGAGTGCACCCAGGACGCGTTCGCTGAGGCGCTGCAGCACTGGCCGGGCCGGGGCGTCCCGCAGCGGCCGGGGGCCTGGCTGTGCACGACCGCCCGCAACCGCGCGATCGACCGGCTGCGCAGCGACGCCGTGGGCGCGGCCAAGCTCCGGGAGATCGCCATGATGACGATTCCCGGCGACCCCGCCGACGACGGGGCCATCGTCAGCGGCGTACCGGACGACCGGCTGCGCATGATGTTCACCTGCTGCCATCCCGCGCTGCCGCTGGAAGCCCGGGTCGCGCTCACCCTGCGCACCCTGGCCGGCCTGACCACCGCCGAGATCGCCCGCTGCTTCCTGGTGTCCGAGGCGACGATGGCCAAGCGCCTGGTCCGGGCCAAGCAGAAGATCCGCCACGCTGGCATCCCGTACCGGGTGCCGGCCGCGGGGGTGCTGCCGGAGCGGCTGAGCGCGGTGCTGGGCGTGCTGTACCTGCTGTTCACCGAGGGGTACTCGGCCACCGCGGGTGCGGAACTGGTGCGCCAGGACCTGTGCGCCGAGGCGATGCGGCTCGCCCGTGCCCTGGCCCGGCTGATGCCCGGCGACCCCGAGGCCGGCGGGTTGCTGGCGCTGATGCTGCTGCACGACGCCCGGCGCCACACCCGGGTGGACGAAGCCGGTGACCTGGTCACCCTGGAACACCAGGACCGCAGCCGCTGGGACGCCGCGGAGATCGCCGAGGGAGTCGGGCTGCTGAACGCGGCGCTGGCCAGAGGCGAGCCAGGGCCGTACCAGACCCAGGCGGCCATCGCGGCCTGCCACGCCACCGCCGGGCAGCCGGGCGACACGGACTGGGTGCAGATCGCCGTGCTCTACGAAGGGCTCGCCGCGATGATGCCCTCCCCGGTCGTGGAGCTCAACAGGGCGGTGGCCATCGGCATGGCCTACGGCCCGCAGGCGGGCCTGGCCGCCGTCGAGAAGCTCGAGGCCGCCGGCGACCTCAGCGACTACCACCTGCTCCCCGCCACCCGCGGTGACCTGCTCCGCCGCCTCGGGCGCAACGCCGCGGCCGCCGACTCCTACCGGCGGGCCCTCGCGCTGGCCCCCACCGACACCGAGCGCCGCTACCTCTCCCGCCGGCTGGCCGAGATGACCGGGGCACCGTCCTGATCTGTCCCACCGGGTAATTCGCCGGCCCGAGGTGTCCTTCTGCACCGGTCCCGTTCGTCGGTAGGGCGTACGGGAGATAGCCCGGCCGCGAAGCCAGCGGGAGGATCGATGTCACGTCTGACGCGTTTTGTGCTACGCCATCGCTTGCTGGTGGCGCTGGTGTGGGTCGCGCTCGCGGTGGCCGGGGCCGCGAACGCGAAGCGGACCGGGGACCGGCTCGACGCTTCCTACACGTTCCCCGGCCAGGCCGGCTACCGGGCCAACATGGCGATCGCCGAGCACTACCACACCGGCGGGATGAAGAACCCGGTCGCCGTCATGATCAGCCTGCCGTCCGCGCAGTCGATGTCGCAGCCCGCGGCGCAGGCCGCCACCGCGCGCGCCTTCAGCGCGGCGCACGCCACCGGGCCGCTGCGGATCCTCGGCTACGCCGGAACCGGCAACCGGACGTTCCTGCTCGACGGCGGGCGGGCCACCTACGACCTGATGTTCCCGCCGTACGACGCCAAGATGACCGACCACGCGCCGGCCATCCTGGCCGCGGTCAAGGCAGCCGCGCCCGCGGGGGCGACCGTGCGGGCTACCGGGTTCGATCAGCTCGCCGCCGCCGGCAGCAAGAAGGGCGGCGTCAGCCTGTTCGCGGAGACGATCATCGGCGGCCTCGGCGCGCTGGTCGTCCTGGGCTTCCTGTACGCGAGCTTCCTGGCCGTGCTGCCGCTGCTGGTGGCGATCGTGTCGGTCCTCACCACGTTCCTGCTCCTGCTCGGCCTGACCGCCATCACCAGCGTCACCAACATCGCGGAGTTCCTGATCGCGCTGGTTGGGCTGGGCATCGCGATCGATTACTCGCTGCTGCTGGCCACCCGCTGGCGGGAGGAACGTGCCAAGGGTGCCGACCGGCAGGCCGCGGTGGAGAACGCCGTCGCCACCGCGGGACGTTCTGTGCTGTTCTCCGGTGTCGCGGTCGCGGTAGGGCTGGCCAGCCTCAGCGCGGTGCCCGTCCAGTTCCTGCGCAGCCTCGGCTACAGCGGCCTGCTCATCCCGCTGGTGTCGGTCGCGGTGACGCTGACCCTGCTGCCGATCATCCTGTACACCTTCGGCGACCGGCTGGACTGGCCACACCGCCGCCGCCGCAAGGAGGGCCAGCCCAGCCGGGCCTGGGCGGCGTGGGCCCGCGGTGTCATCCGCGTGCGGTGGGCGGCGGCGGTGGCCGGCGTGGCCATCCTCGCCGCGTTCATCATCCCGTTCTTCAGCATGCACGCGGGCGAGCCGGACGCCAGGTCGCTGTCCACCAGTGGCAGCTACCGGACCGCTCTGAACGACCTGGAGGGCGGCGGCATGCCTGCCGGTGCGCTGCGCCCCATCGAGGTGATCGTCAAGGCGGGCGCGGCCAGCCAGATCCAGGCCCGGCTGGCCATGGTTGACGGCGTGCGGGCGGCACTGGCCCCGGCCAGCTTCCACCAGGGCGGCACCGCCCTGGTGGACGTGCTGCCCACCGCCGACTCCGGATCGGCAGCCGGCGCCCAGACCCTGGCCGGCGTCATCAAGGCGGTCGGCGGAGATCAGGACGTCATCGGCGTCGGCGGCACCGGAGCGGCCGACCGTGACTTCTCCACCGCGGTCTACGGCAACTTCCCTGTCATCCTCACGGTGCTGTCCATCGTCACCTTCCTGCTGCTGATGTTCATGTTCCGCTCCGTACTGCTGGCGCTGAAGGCCGTGCTGTTCAATCTGGCGTCGCTCGGCGCGGCCTACGGCATCCTCACCCTGGTCTGGCAGCGCGGCTACGGCAGCCAGGCGCTGTTCGCCGTGCCGGCGACGGGAGCCATCACGGTCTGGGTGCCGTTCATCGTCTTCGCGTTCCTGTTCGGGCTGTCCATGGACTACGAGGTCTTCATCCTCAGCCGGATCCGGGAGGAGCATGACCGCGGCGCGGCCAACCGGGACGCAATCGTCAGCGGTGTCGCCCGCACCGGGCGGCTGGTCACCGGCGCGGCGCTCATCCTCTTCCTGGTCTTCCTCTCGCTGGCCACCGGGCCGCTCACCGAGATCAAGATGATGGGCACCGCGCTCGGCGCGGGAATCCTGCTGGACGCCACGGTGGTCCGCGCCCTGCTCGTGCCTGCGGTGATCAGCCTGTTCGGCCCGGCCGCGTGGTGGCTGCCCGGCCGCCGCGGCCGCGCGGGCCGGGAACTGCCGCAGGACAGGCCGCTGAAGACCGCCGGCCGGTAGCGGGCAGATTGTTACGCTGGTCCAGTGAAGTACGTGCTGATGCTGTGCAGCGACATGTCCACCGGGATGAGCACCGATGAGGTGGCCGCCGCCGCGGCCACGATGGAAGGCTGCGACCGGTGGACGGCGGAGATGCAACGGCGCGGTTTCCTGCGCGGCGGGGCGGGCCTGCGGCCGGGCACCGAGGCCAGGACGCTGCGCGTGCGCAGCGAGCAGGTGCTGCTGTCCGACGGTCCGTTCGCCGAGACCCGGGACCAGATCGGTGGATTCACCATCCTGGAATGCCCGGATCTCGACGAGGCCCTGCAGGCAGCGGCCGGGCATCCGTGGGCCAGGATCGGGCAGATCGAGGTGCGGCCCGTCTACGAGCCCTGACCGGCAGACAACCGGTTCCGTTCATGCTCCCCGGCTGCTGCCGCTTGCCTACCTGGGACTTTTCACGTATCAGCGTTGAAGAATTCCGCCAGGACCGGAGCGATCGCGTCCGCCGCGACGTCATGGGTCTGCCCGGGGAGCGTGACGAGGCTGCCGTTGGGCAGCAGCGCCGACAGTTGCCGCGAGATGTCCGCCATCTGCTCGCTGCCCGCCCCTCCGTGGGCCACGAGTGTCGGGATCTTCACCGAGGCGACCAGGTCGGCCGGAATCGCGCCGCCGGTACTGTCACCCATGACCTCGGAGTCGTAGGCGAGCGTGGGTGCCATCGCCTCCAGCGCGGGAAAGGCCGGAGCATGGCGCATGCCATCGGCCATCTCCGGCGGCATCCCCATCTCTCGCATGAACTGGATCACCGCGTCGCCGTTACGCCCCTCCCGCAGCAGCGCTCTGAGCGCCTCGGCCTTCTGCTGTACATGCTCGCGTGTGGCATCATCGTCAGGCGCGAACGGCGCCTCGTACAGCGCGAGCCGCGACGCCGGCACGCCCGCCGCGACCGCGCGCACGGCGAGCGCGGCGCCGGATGACATGCCGAACAGCGCCGGCTTTCCCCCGATCTCGCGGACTAGGCTGCCAAGATCCTCGACCTCGCGGGCCACGTCGTGCGGCAGGGTGTCGCCACTGTCACCACGCCCCCTCCGGTCGTACCGGACCACGGTGAAGCGCGGCGCAAGCTGCTCGGCGAGCGGCGCCGCCGTGGCCTTGTCGTTGAATGCCCCGCCCACCACGATGACCGCGGGCCCCTCGCCGGACCGCTCGTAGGCGATCGAGGTTCCGTCTGCGGAGGTCACCTTGCTCATGGGGTAGTCCCTTCAGTCGCGTCCATGTCCTTCCCCTTACCGACGAACAGGGGGCTGGCCAGAGGACACCCGCAGGCCCTTATTCACCCCACCTGAAGTAGATGACCGGCGGCTCACGGCCGGGCACCGGAATCTGCCGCAGCGCCACCTCGCCGAGGCCCAGGACATCGCGCAGCGCCGCTGTCTCGCCCGGCCACTTGGGATGGGTCAACTCGTCGAAGACGACGATGCTTCCCTTGGTCAGATGGGGACGAATCGCCTGCAGTGTGTCCCGGGTCGGCTCGTACAGATCCACATCGAAATAGGCCATGGCCACGACCGTCTCCGGATGCTCCTCCAGGTACTTCGGCACGGTCTCGCGAACATCGCCCTGCACGACGAAACTGCGCTGGACGTGACCGAACGGCTCACCCGCCTCGTGGGCCGCCAGGACCTCGCGCAGATGACCGACCTCATCGGGCGGCACGGCGTACCTGCCATCCACCGTGGTGGGGATGGCCCGGTCGATGTCGGCGATGCCGGTCAGGCCCTTGAACGTGTCGAAGCCTATGATGCGGCGCAGCGAGTTGTACGGCTCGTACACGTGCCGCAATGATGTCAGGGCGGCGAGATGGCGCCCGTGCAGCACCCCGAATTCCATGATCACGCCCGGCTGGTCCAGCAGCATCCGGTAGAGCGCGTCCATCGACAGCAGGTCACAGAGTTCAAACCGGCGCAGGTAGACCGCCAGGTTGTCAATCAGGTACTCGGGCGGGATCGGGGTCTCCTCCAGCAGCTTGGTCAGCCGCTGCCGTACCTCACGCTCGAGATCGCCCTCATGCGGGACGGTGTTGGGATCCCGGTACAGGCCGTCAGGATCCTGGTACTTGCCGTCAGCCATGTGCCTTCCTTTCAGAGTGCGTGCAACTCATTCCGCCGCAGTGCGTGTCATCAATCGACGACGGTGCCGCAGGAGACGTTCACCACTGTTCCCGTCATCGCGCCAGCCTGGTCCGAGGCCAGGAAGGCCGCCACGTTCGCGACCTCGTCCACCGACGGGCGGCGCCGCAGCAGCGCCTCCTGCTCGACCAGGTTCGCGATCATCGCCCGGGGTGAAGCCGGGTCCGGGTCCACGAACTGCTCGGCAATCCCCTCCGACCGCAGGCACAGCACCCGCACCCCGGCCGGCCCCAGCTCCCCGGCCAGGGTCCGGGTCAGTCCCTCGACGGCCGCGCACGCCACACCGAATCCGCCCATCAGGATCGGCGTGCGCAGCGCGACCTTGCTGAACGCGGCCGTCGCGCTCAGCGTGAGGATCGTGCCCGAGCCCTGCTCCACCATGTGCGTAGCGGCGGCCCGCGCGGTCAGGAAGTTCCCGGTCGCCGCGCTCATGATGGGCCGCAGGTAGTCCTCGCGGCCGAGCGTGGTCATCGGGGCGGCGTGGAAGTTGCCCATGATCTCGATCGCGTTGAAGGACACGTCGATCCGGCCGGCCGTCTTGATGACGCTCGCGGCGTGCTCGCCGACCGCCTCCTCGTCCAGCGCGTCCACCGTGCTGACGTCGGCCGTGCCACCGGCCCCGGTAATGGCGGCGGCCACCTTCTCCAGCGGGCTGCGGGTGCGGCCGGCCAGGAAGACCCGTGCACCCTCGCGGGCGAATGCCTGGGCCACCGAACCCCCGACCCAGCCGCCACCGCCGTAGACGATGGCGTTCTTGTCCTTCAGCAACATGTGGCTCCTCAGCGACTCGGCCGGCAGTAAACAAAACTTCGCACCAGCCTGGACGGCGGTGCATCTCCAGGCGTGCGGGATTGACCGCACCGGGGCAAGTCGGGAGATGCGGCCTTCTTGGGCGGGCTGTGATCCTGCGAATGCGGGAAGAAATGGTGACTTGCGTCCCGCCACCCTTACCGGCAATTCAGCTGCGGTCCGGCAGAAAAGCAGCGCACCACTGATGGAGGCTTCGCCATGAATACCGGTACAGTCGCCGCTGATTATCCGCGGGCCGGCCGCCGGGAATGGCTGGGCGTGCTGATTCTTTCGCTGCCGACCCTGCTGACCTCGATCGATCTGAGCGTGCTGTTCCTGGCCACGCCGCGGCTGAGCGCGGACCTGCACCCCAGTGCTCCCCAGCAGCTGTGGATTCTGTACGTCTACGGACTGATGCTCGCCTCGTTCCTTATCCCGATGGGTTTCTTCGGCGACCGGATCGGCAGGCGGAAACTGCTGCTGTCTGGCGCGGCGGTCTTCGGCGCCGGGTCGGCGTGGGCCGCGTTCGCCAGCGGCCCGACCTCGCTGATCGCAGCCCGCACGGTGATGGGGATCGCGGCCGCGACGCTCGCGCCGTCCGCGCTCGCGCTGATCAACAGCATGTTCGTCGACCCCAAGCAGCGGTCGACGGCCGTTGCCGCCTGGATGAGCTGCTTCATGTGCGGCTCGATCGCCGGCCCGATCGTGGGCGGCCTGCTGCTCGCCGACTTCTGGTGGGGGTCGGTGTTCCTGCTGGCGGTTCCGGTCGTCGCCCTGCTGCTGGCGGTCGGGCCGTTCTTGCTGCCGGAGTCCCGCGGCACCGCCGGCGGGCGGCTCGACCTGGTCAGCGTGGTGCTGGCGCCGGCCGCGATGCTGCCGGCGATCTATGCGGTCACCGACGGCGCGATGAACGGCTGGGGCGCCGTGCCGATCATCGCCGGGCTGGCCGGGCTCGCTCTCGCGGTGGTGTTTGCGCGGCGGCAGTTCACCCTCAGCCACCCGATCCTGGACCCCGCCCTCTTCCGCAACCGCACCTACCGGCCTGCGCTGCTGCTGTCCATGTCCGGGGGTGCCATCCAGGGCGGTGCGCTGCTGATGGTCAACCTCTACCTCCAGCTGGTGGCGGGCATGTCACCACTGTCGGCCGGCCTGTGGATGATCCCCGCGACGCTGGCCATGGTGGCCGGCATCATGGCCGGGACCGGCGCGGGCCGCGTCCTGCGCCCCGCGTACGTGATGGCGGCCGGGCTGCTGCTGTCCACGCTGGGGTACCTGCTGGTCACCCGGGCCGGCGCGGCCAGCGGGGTGCCGGTCATCGTGATCGTCGGATTCGCCGTCGCCATGGGCGGGATCGGCCCCGGCATCGGGCTGGGTTACGACATGATTCTCGGATCCGTCCCGCCGGAGAAGGCGGGAGTGGGATCGGCCACCGTGGAGGCCTGCGGCCAGTTCGGGGTGGCTGCTGGCATCGCGGTTCTCGGCAGCATCGGCGACCGGATCTACCGCAGCAGCCTGACGATCCCGGCCGGCACGCCGCCCGGTGCGGCCGCCGCCGCCCGCACCGGTGTGGCCGCCGCCGTGTCGGCAGGCCAGCGCACGTCCGCCCCGTGGGCTCATCAGCTGGCTGGTGCCGCCCAGGCGGCGTTCACCACGGGGCTGCACACCGTCGTCGCCGTCGGCGCGGTGCTCTTCCTGCTGCTGGGCGGGTTCGCGCTGCTGACCCTGCGGCACGTGCCCGCGATCGGCCGGGCCGGCTCCCCGCCGCAGCGGCAGCCGGCAGGCGCCGGGCCGGGCCATCCCGCCGAACCCGCCGGACTCATGACCGACGAGAGAAAGAGCTGACATTGACTAGCGAGCGTTATCCAGCACCGGTCCAGAACGCGGGCCAGCTCTGATGAAGGGCCTCATCCTCTCCGGTGGACTCGGGATGCGGCTCCGCCCGCTGAGCTACGCGATGCCGAAACAGCTCGTCCCGGTGGCCAACCGGCCCGTCCTGGACTACGTGGTGGAAAACGTCCGGCGGCTCGGTGTCAGCGAGATCGGCGTCGTCGCCGGCGACTGGGGGCCGCAGATCGCCGCCGCGATGGGGCACGAGCGGTTCGGCGCGAAGATCACCTACATCCCTCAGGACCGTCCCCGCGGCCTGGCGCACTGTGTGCAGGTGGCCCGGGATTTCCTCGGCCAGGACGACTTCGCCGTGTGGCTCGGCGACAGCCTGCTGCTCGACGGCGTCGGCGAGATCGCCGCCGAGTTCACTCAGGCCCGCCCCGCGGCCCAGGTCGTGGTGAGCAAGGTCACCGACCCCCGGCAGTTCGGGGTGGCCGAACTGGGGCCGGACGGGAGCGTGCAGCGGCTCACCGAGAAACCGGGGGAGCCGCGCAGCGACCTCGCCCTCACCGGCGTGTACTTCTTCACCCCGGCCATCCACCAGGCGGTCGGTGCGATCGTGCCGAGTGCCCGGGGCGAGCTGGAGCTGACCGATGCCGTCCAGTGGCTGCTGGACCATGGGCATCAGGTGACGGCCAGCCGGTACGAGGGCTTCTGGCAGGACGCCGGGCGGCCCGCCGACGTGCTGGCCTGCAACCGCCGCGTGCTGGCCGGCCTGGCCGGTGCCATCGGCGGGCAGGTGGACGGCGGCCACATCCGGGGCCAGGTGGTCGTGGAGACGGGAGCCACGGTCCGGCGGAGCACTCTGCAGGGCCCGGTGCTGATCGGTGCGGGCAGCGTCGTCGAGGACAGCCACCTCGGCCCGAACGTCTCCATCGGCCGGTGCTGCCGGCTGGCCGGCGCCCGGCTCAGCGACTCGATCGTGCTCGACGAGGCCGTCATTACCGCTCCGCACCTGCTGACCGGGTCGCTCATCGGCCGCGGCGCCACCGTCGGCCGCACGAGCTGGGACGCCGGGCACCGGCTGCTGCTCAGCGACCACGCCGATGTCACGCTGCCCACGCTGCAAGCGGGCCCGCGGCCATGAGGCTGCTGGTCACCGGGGGGGCCGGGTTCATCGGATCGGAGTTCGTCCGGTCCACGCTGCGCGGCGAGCTGCCTGGCTCCGCGGGCGCCCATGTCACCGTCCTGGACCGGCTCAGCTATTCGGGGAATCTGCGCAACCTGGATCCGGTCGCCGGTCATCCGCGGTACCGGTTCGTTTGCGGCGACGTCAGCGACCCGCTGGCGGTGGACGAGGTGGTGGCCGGGCACGACGCGATCGTGCACTTCGCCGCCGAGACACACGTGGACCGGTCGCTGGTCAGCGCGGCCCGGTTCGTCCAGACGAACGTGCTCGGCACGCAGACCCTGCTGGAGGCGGCCGACCGGCACCGCGTCGGGCGGTTCGTGCACGTGTCCACCGACGAGGTGTACGGCTCGATCGCCCACGGGTCGTGGACCGAGGAGTCGCCGCTCGCGCCGAATATCCCCTATGCCGCCGCCAAGGCCGGCTCGGATCTGCTCGCGCTCGCCTGGGGGCGCACCCGCAACCTCGATGTCGTCGTCACCCGGTGCACGAACAACTACGGGCACCACCAGTACCCGGAGAAGGTCATCCCGCTGTTCGTCACCAACCTGCTCGAAGGCAAGCCGGTGCCGCTCTACGGCGACGGCCGGAACAGGCGCGATTGGCTCCATGTCGCCGACCATTGCCAGGGCATCCAGCTCGTCCTGCTGGGCGGGCGTACCGGCGAGACGTACAACATCGGTGGCGGCACCGAGCTCAGCAACCGCGAGCTGACGGATCGGCTGCTCGCTGCCTGCGGTGCCGGGCAGGAAATGATCCGCCATGTTCCCGACCGGCGGAACCACGACTTCCGCTACTCGGTCGACATCACCAAGATCCGCAGCGAACTCGGCTATGAGCCACGCGTCTCCTTCGATGATGGCCTGCTGGCGACCGTGGACTGGTACCGCGCCAACCGGGCTTGGTGGGAGCCACTGAAGAGTTCGGCCCCCCCGATCACCGGGCAGGACGCCCTGGCTCAGAGCAGACAGGACAGCAGGCTCCGGGCTTCCACGTTCAGGTAATAACCGGCACTCATCAATCGGTTCAGCAGGCCAAGAGAGACCCAGCGGTAGTTCGCCGGCGCCTCAACCGGGTCGCCCTCGGGAACCTCGATAACCACATGCCTGGTATCGGCCTTATAGAACCGCCCGCCGTCTTCCGATTGCATGGCATCCAGGCGGATCCAAGCCTCGGGTGAGTCGAGGTACTCGACAAGCGGGATGCACTCGGAATCGCGAAGACTGCCCGGGGCAAGCTGGATAGTCGCGGCGAGCTCAATTGTGTCGATCGCGCCGGGCTGGACGATGGCCTGAACCAAAAACTCCAGCACACCAGACCGGCGCTGACAGATAAAAGCTACGACATTGCCGGGCACTGGCTCAAGCATAGGTTGTGACCACGTACCGACTTCTCTGCTCGTCGCGCTGATAGAGAAACCTTTGATCTGAAAGTAGCGAGCGTCCCGGTGCCGGATTCCTGCACTGTCGCACACCCACTCGTCTAGATTCCGCAGGCTAGTTCGCCTGGCGTCCAGATAGTATGCTGCCTTCTGGTCAATTAGCCAGGTCATCACCTCCGCAACCTCGCGCTCGGATCGCCGCAACCCGTGCGACTGGATGGCAGCAAATTCGAATCCGGTCTCGCCAGCGCGTCTTACAGGTTCTGTATACGATATGCACGACAGCACGGTGCGTGCATTCATGTTGACCCGGTGCCCGCGAGTGAGCTGCTGCCGGATTTGCCATAGCGTGAACCAGGCATAGTCTTCACGCAGTGGGATCTCCTCTTCCGGCGGGACCTCCACGATCATGTTTCGGTTGCGTTTACGCAAGTACCACGAGGCGTGCTCTGAGAGGAGCCGGTCCACGAGCACCTGCCGCTTGGCGTGGTTAAGAAAGTATTCCAGGTAGGGGGTCGGCCTGCCCCCGTGGACGCGCTGATAATTGCTAGGCGTTGCCTGCACAGTGGCAGCGAGCTGAACAAAGTTACTGTTGCCCGGCTCCATCTTCGACTGCATGAGAAAGTGATAGATGCCGTCGATTTGCTTCGCGAGGATGCCGAGGATGCCGATCTCAGGTTGAACAATTATGGGCTGGTGCCATTTCGTAGCCGACCCGAAGTTTGTCTGGATCGAGAGCCCTTCGACAGTGAAAAAACGGCCCGACGCGTGAACGAGGCGATCGCTGAGTTCCCAGCCGGGTAGTTCATCCAGTGGGACCGGGGCGACTTCGTATGATTCAGCGGCTGTCCGCCTCGCGAGGAAGGACTCAGGCTCTGCGGAGTGACTCGTGGCCGAGGTCGCCGCCGAGGCCAGGAGGCCACGCGCGAGGCTCTTGTCAGAGTTCATCCGTCCCGGCCGTGCTGGGCGGCCAGCCGCTTGGGCGCCTGCTGACGCCATGACTGCTCGACGAGAGATCGGAGGCGGCGGGCGGATGTACCGCTGAGCTCGACCTGCAGCCCGAGGAAGCTCCGCCGCGCGTCCGACCGCCGGACGGCCTGGCAGGTGGCGGGATCGGCCGCCGCCGCAGCGTTCGCGTCCGGCTCGCTGATGCAGAACACGACCGTGGTCTCGCCCTTCCCCATGCCCATGAAGGTCCGGCCGCGGACCTTGAATACCGGAACGTGGAACAGGAAATGGCTGGTCTCCTCGACCTCGGGCAACGCCATGGCCCAGCGCCGGATGTCCTTTGTAGTTGCCACGCCCCGATGATACCTGAACAGAGCCCGCACACTTCGTCGCAAAGTGCTGTTGCGCTGCTGCGGGCACCGCGCAGCAGGCGGCCGGCTCGCGGCGGGGTGCCCAGTTCGGTGGCCATGTCCGCCGGGCCGGCCCGCAAGGCGCTGCCGTTGCTCAGTGACGTGGTGAAGAGTAGCGTGTCTGTTAGCTGAATATTCCGTTTCAACAATTGCCATAAGAGGCCATGGAACTGCTGCTCATCGGGATGTCGAGATTCGCTCGCCGGCGGGTGTTGCCGGCGCTGGCGTTGCTGGACGAGATCGAGATCGTGCACGTCGCAAGTTCACGCGCCGACGTAGAAACCGGCGGGCCGCTCCCGAAGCTGGGCCGTATATACCGTGACTGGCGCGAAGCTCTGGACGACATCGAGCCCGGCCTGGTATATGTATCGCTCGTCAATAGCCAACACGCCGCGGCGGTCCAGCGTGCGCTTGAACAAGGTCACCATGTGGTGGTCGACAAACCGGGGCTGCTGGACCTGAAGACGGCTAAAGAAACAGTATCGCTGGCTCTGTCGTCGGGTCTGATTGTCGCGGAGGCGAATTGCTACGGTTTTCATCCGATGTTTTCAGCGGTCCGATCGGTTCTCCAGAGCCTTGATGCGGAGGTAACGAAGGCGGTAGCATTGTTTACGCCGCCTGTGCCGGTAACGGATTTCCGGTATAACCGGCAGCTGGGTGGCGGAGCGCTGCTCGATACCGGACCGTATATGGCATCCCTGGGAAGAGTGCTATGGGAGGTTGAGCCGGAGCGCCTCGAGGTCATCGTAGGAGATCGCACCTCCGATTCCCTGGAGACCTCATACAGTGTGCTGGCCGGTTACCCAGGAGGGCGGGCGGTGGTTGGGCACTTTGGATTCACGACCGTCTACCAGAACAATCTTCGACTGCTGGGAAAGGCCTGCGCACTTGAGATCAACCGTCCCTTCTCGGCACCGCCTGATATGAAAGTAGAGATCTCGGTACAGTCTGATGGGCAGCATTACAGGCACAGCGTTGAGCCCGCCGATAGCATGCGGATCTTTCTCTCCAGGGTCCTCGAAGCGGTGAATACGGGGTCGAGAGAGTTCGATGGTGCCCTGCTCAGCGACGCCCGAACTCTCGATCGTCTCGCTCGGGAGGCATCCCGTCCGTAGGCCGCGCCCGTTCCTCTAGGCGTCGCGGCCCCGGCTTACGCCAGGCCCAGCCGGGGGAAGGCCACCGCCAGTGCTTCCCGCCAGTCGGGGATTGGCGCCAGCCCGGCCCGCTTCCAGCCCTCGTGCCCGAGCACGCTGTACGTGGGCCGTCGCGCGGGACCTGGGAACCGGTCACGGCCCACCGGTTTCACCCGCGCCGGGTCGGCGCCGAGCAGCCGGAACAGCTCCCGGGTCTGGCCGTACCGGCTGGTCCCGCCGCCGCTGGTTGCGTGAAAGACGCCGGCCGCACCGGAGTCGGCTATGGCGACGATCTGCCGGGCCACGTCGGCCGTCCAGGTGGGCTGGCCCCAGCCGTCGGCGACAGCCTCCACGGTCTGCCGGGTACGCTCCAGCTCAGCCATCATGGCAACGAAGTTAGTCCCGTGGCGCCCGTACAGCCACGCGGTACGGACGATCGCCGCCTGACCCGCCTCGGCCAGGGCGGCGGCCGCCTGCTCTCCGGTGAGCTTGGTCCGGCCATAGACGCTGATGGGGACGGCCTGTGCGTCCTCCGCGTAAGGGCATCGCGCCGTGCCGTCGAATACGTAGCTGGTGGAGATCTGGATCAGCCGGACCGCAGCGTCCGCGCAGACAGCGGCGAGCCCGGCGACCGCGGTGCCGTTGATCCGCAGCACCTCGGGCTCCCTGCCCTCGGCTCCGTGGAAGTCGGTCCACGCCGCGCAGTTGACGATCACATCCGGGCGGTGCCGCGCGACCGCGGCACGGACCGCGCGTGTGTCGGTGACGTCCAGGTCACGGCGGCTGAGTGCGGCTACCGGGGTGCCGTTCAGCCGGAGCAGGCCCGCGAGCTCGCTACCCAGCATCCCCCCGGCCCCGGTGATCATCCATCGGGTCATCCAGCTTTCCCCTGAGCCAGCCGTTCAAGGGCGACGACCACCTCGCTGGGGGCGGGCTGGGCGAGCATCTCCGCACGTAGACGTGCCGCTGCCCCGGCGAACGCCGGCTCGGCCAGCAGCCTGCGCACGCTGTCACGCACGGCTTCCGGGGTCGCCTCGCCGTGCGGGATGACCAGTCCGGCTCCAGCGTCCCTGAGCAGTTCGGCGCGCACCGTGGAGTCCCCGAGTTTGGGCAGCGTGAGCTGCGGGACGCCGTGCCGGATGGCCGTGGACATCACCCCGAAGCCGCCCAGGTGCACCACGGCTGAGCAGGTCGGCAGCAGCATGTCCAGCGGCACGAAGTCGGCCAGCCGCACGTTCTCCGGCACGCTGTCCCGCTCCCCGGGATCCACCATGATCGTCGCGACCACATCGGCGTTCAGTTCGGCGAGCGCCCGCAGCGCCGGGACCTGCAGCAGGTCGGTGCCGTACAGCCCGCGTGCGGTGAGGCCGCCTGTCAGGCAGATCCGGGGCCGGGAGACCGGCTCGCGTAGCCAGCCGGGGATCTCGGCCGGGCCGTTGTAGGGAACCCAGCGGGCGGTCAGGGTCGGCAGTCCCAGCGGGAGCCGCAAGCTGGCCGGTGACTGGTCAAGCGTCCACTGGCCGGTGAAGAGTTCCTCATCGAAGGTGCCGCCGTACCGTGCCATCTCGGCGCCGAGCCAGTCGCGCAGGGGGTCGGGGCGCGGCTGGGGAGCGCGTGCGGCCAGCGCCGTAAACCGCTGCCGGGCCCGTACCCATACGTCTGCGCCCCACGTCACCCGGACGTGTGGGATGCCGGTCACGCGGCCCGCGATCGCGCCGCCGAACGTGAACGGCTCCCACAGGATCAGGCCGGGCGCCCATTCCCGCGCGTACTCCACCAGCCCGCTGATCATCCCGTTGTTGAAGTGCTTCCAGGTGCGTTCGACAACCTCATCGAAGTTGCGGTGAAGGTCGTCCCAGCCCATCTGGTGGCCGTGGTTGGACAGGTCCGTGACCCGCTGTACCCAGGCCTCCCAGTCGCCATCCGCGAGGCTGGCCGCCACCACCTGCTCCTGCCAGTTATGGCCTTCGGCTATCGGCACCGCGGGCAGGCCGCTCTGCAGGACCGTCTCGACCAGCGGCCGCTGGGTGGCTACGCGCACCTCGTGGCCGGCGGCGCGCAGCGCCCAGGCGATCGGCACCATCGGGTAGAAGTGGCTCTTATCGGCGTAGCTGGCCAGCAGGACACGCATCGGGTTCCCCTACCGGTTGGCCAGCGAGCCGGCGGATGCGGAGCCGGCGGGTGCGGAGCTAGCGGTCGGCGACCCGGCGGCCAGCAGCATGGAAGCTTCCGGCGACGTGACGCACCGCCGCAGGACCGAACGGAATTCGTCGATCATGTACCAGGCCGTGCCTGGGTCGAACACCACGGTGTTGAACTTCAGACTCCCGATGATCACGCCGTCGGGCAGCACATCCAGCGCCCACAGCGCGCCGTCCGGGATGTCCGAGCTGACCGGCTGGGAGAGCAGCCGTTTGCGGATCTCGGCGTAGCCGACCTCCCCGATCACCTCGCCGGTCATCGAGGACGGGGTCTGGAACACCTCGAACGCGACGATGTCCCGGCTCTGGTCCGCCATCGGGCTCATCAGCTCGGGCGCCTCCTCCACCAGCACGGGGAACGGGATGTCGTGCGTATACGCCTCGACGCAGGTCTGCCTGACCCGCTCGGCCACCTCGCGGAACGTCCGGCACCCGGTGAAGTCGGCGCGCAGCGGCAGGAAGTTCAGGAACGCCCCGACGGTGTCGTGGAACTGCTCCTCGCCACGTCCCGCGCTGAACGTCGGCACGACGACGTCGGTGACCCCGGTGAGCTGGCTGAGCAGCACCATGTACGCGGCGGTCACGACCATGAACGGCGAGCTGCGCAGGGCACGCGCGCAGCGCAGCGTGGCCGCGGTCAGCTCAGCATCGATGTCGAACCGGTGCGTCGCGTAGGCCGGCGGCACGTCCGGGCGGCGCGGCCGGTCGGTGGGGACGTTGGTGAGCCGCGCACCTGCCAGCTTCTGCCGCCAGTAGGCACACTCCGCGGCCATCTCCGGTGCCGCCGCCCGGGCCAGCTGCCAGGCGGCGAACTCACCGTACTGGCGCACCGCGGGCAGTGCCGCCATGGCGTGCCCCCGGTGCACCGCGTACCGGGTGGCCAGGTCGCGGACGATGACCTGCATCGACCACGCGTCGCACGCCACGTGGTGTACCACGAGCACCAGCACGCCGTCCTGGTCGTCGAACCGGCCGAGTACCGCCCGCAGATGCGGCAGCTCACGGACCGGGTAGACGCCGGCCTCGATCTCGTTGAAGAAGCGCTCCGCCTCGCGGTCGCGGTCCGCCGGGCCGCCGGCCGGCAGGTCGCGCACCATCAGCCGCACCGGGCCCGGCGGATGGACCCGCTGGCCCTGGGCGCCCTCGCCGCGGGAGATCGCCGTCCGGAGCATCTCGTGCCGGGCGACCACGTCGCGCAGCGCCGCCCGCAGCGCGTCCTCGTCCAGCCGCCCGGTCAGCCGCCAGGCGTGCCCGATGATGTGCTTGGCGCCGAACGAGCCCTCGTCGTCCCCGCGGTCCATCGAGCCGAGGAAGGCCTGCTGCAGGGAGAGCGGGAGCTCACCCGCCAGCCGGGACACCAGGCTGCGCGGCCGCAGGTCCGTCCAGTGCCCGGTGATGTAGTCCACGCACTCGTCCCGGCGGGCCGGCCCGTGCACCACGGTCCACCCGTCCGCCAGCGGGCCGAAGGCCGGCCACAGCGAATGCTGGCCCTCCTCGTTGACCAGCACCAGGTAGCTGCCCGCGGGTTCCTCGAAGGGGCTGGACATGTCATCACCTCTCTGCCTGGTCGATCTGCTTCACCAGGCCCGCCACGGTGGCCTCGTCGAACAGCACGCGCACCGGCAGCTCCACGCCCAGCTCCGACCGGATCCGGCTGACCAGGCGCAACGCCAGCAGCGACTGGCCGCCGAGGTCGAAGAAGTTGTCGTTCATGCCCACCCGGTCGACCCCGAGCACGTCCGCGAACAGCTCGCAGGCGGCCTTCTCGGTGGGGGTGACCGGGGCCCGGTACTGGTCCGCGTGCTGGAAGTCCGGTTCCGGCAGCGACCGGCGGTCCAGCTTGCCGTTCGGGGTCAGCGGCAGCGTGTCCAGCGCCACGAACGCGTTCGGCACCATGTAGTCCGGCAGCGTCCGCTGGGCGTACTCGCGCAGCGCGGCCATGTCGAAGTCGCCGGGCCCGGGAACGACGTACCCGACGAGCCGTTTGTCGCCCGGGCTCATCTCGCGGGTCACCACGGCGACGTGCGCGAGCCCCGGGTACCGGCTGAGCGCCGCCTCCACCTCGGCCGGCTCAACCCGGAACCCCAGGATCTTCACCTGGTCGCCCGCCCGCCCGGCGAAGTCGAGCCGCCCGTCAGCCCGGCGGCGGACCAGGTCGCCGGTGCGGTACATCCGCTCGCCGGGCCCGCCGAACGGGTCCATGACGAAACTCTCCGCCGTCAGGTCGGGCCGCCCCAGGTACCCGCGGGCCAGCCGGTCCCCGGCGATGTACAGTTCGCCGGTCACCTCGTCAGGGACGTGGGCGAGCCGTTCGTCCAGGATGTAGTGGCGTATCCCGTCGAGCGGGCGGCCGACCGGCACCCGGTCCTGCTGCCCGCCGGGCGCGGTCATCGGCGCCCGGAAGGCGAACAGCGACACCTCCGAGGCCCCGTACATCGCCTGCACGGCCGTCCCGGGGCAGGCGTCGAGCACGCGCTGGACCGCCCCGGGCGCGACCACGTCCCCGCCGGTGAGCACTTCGCGGACACCCGCGAACGCCTCCGGGGCGGCCTCGGCCATCACCCGGAACAGCCCGGCGGTCAGGTGCACACAGCTGATCTCCTCCGCGGCGATCAGCCGGCCGATGGTGGCCACGTCCAGGTTGCCTTCCGGCGCGAGCACGATCGTGCCGCCGCGCAGCAGCGGCACCCACAGCTCGTAGGTGGACACGCTGAACGCGTGCGGGGCGACCATCAGCACCCGCTCGTGCCGCCCGGTGGACCACATGCCGTCGCCCACCAGGCCCAGCACGTTGCGGTGGGTGACGCCCACGCTCTTCGGCTCACCCGTCGAGCCCGAGGTGTACATCACGTAGGCGAGCTGGTCCGGGTCGGCCACCACGCCCGGGTCCGTGACGGCCGCTGGCCCGGTGGGCTCCGCACCGGGCCAGGCCCCGGTCAGCACGGTCTGCTCGGTTCCGGGCACGCCGCGGCCGTGTGACGCCTCGTCGGCCAGCAGCAGCCGCACCCCCGCCTGCTGCACGATCCACTGCTTGCGGGCCAGCGGGTGGGAGCCGTGCAGCGGCAGGTAACACCCCCCGGCCTTCAGTACCGCCAGGGTCGCCACCACCAGATCCGGGCCGCGTTCCATCGCGATGGCCACCGGCGACTCGGCCGTCACGCCCAGGCCGATGAGGTGCCGCGCCAGCCTGCTGGCCCGCTGGTCGAGTTCGGTGTAGGACAGCCGCTGCGGCCCGGCGGCCAGCGCCACCGCGTCCGGCGTGCGCTCCACCTGGGCGCGGAAGCTCTCGTGGATGTTCATCGCGTGAGTCTGCCGCCGGTCAGCGGGCCGGGACAGGCACCGGCTCGTGGAATATGTCGTGGATTCCGGTCAGCCCGGACAGCATCGTGGCGAAGTCGATGCGCTGCGGGCGCAGCCGGTCCGGGTCGATCGTCTGCTGTGCCTTGTCCCAGTACTCTTCCTTGTGCCTGGTCCGGTCGTAGAAGAACCGCACGAACTCCAGCAGGGAATCCAGGAAGACACGGTATTCCGTCTCGAAACTGGCCATGCGTGACTCCTCGGACGCCGGGTCGCGCAGCACCGCGTCGGCCGCCTCTGCCAGCCCCAGCGCGCCGCGCAGCGCCAGCGTGACGCCGGTGGACAGCAGCGGGTCGATGAACGCCGCGGCGTCGCCGGCCAGCGCCCAGCCCGGGCCGTGGAACCGCCCGCAGGTGTAGGACCAGTCACGGATGCTGCGGAATCCGCTGACCCGGGTCGCGTTGCGGGTGAGCGCCTTGACCTCCACCGCCGCGTCGAGCTCGGTCAGGTACATCTCCTCGAGGCTCTTCCCGGACTTCTGGTACTCCGCTATCGGGGTGACGTACCCGACGCTGACCGTGCCGTCCCCCAGCGGGATGAACCAGAACCAGCCACCCGGGCGGTTCTCGGTCACCGTGTCGCCCGCACGGGTGCCGCCGTACCTGTCGCAGCCCTCGAAGTAGCTCCAGACGGCGATGTTGCGCAGGTCCTCGTGCCATTCGACCAGGTTGAACCGCCGTCCCAGCAGGCGCGACTGACCGGAGGCGTCGACCACCAGCCGGGCGGTCGCGGTGCGCTCGGCCGACTCACCCTTGCGGGTCCAGGTCACCCCGGTCACCCGGTCGCCGTCGAGCAGCGGCTCCTTGGCCGTCGCCTCCTCGACGACGTGCGCGCCCAGCTCGCGGGCGCGGGTGAGCATCAGCGCGTCGAAGTCGGCCCGGCGCACCTGGTAGGAGTAGTCGTAGTCGGAGGACTCGCTGAACCGGAAGTCCCAGGTGCCCTGGTTGGCGCCCCACAGCAGGGTGCCGCCGTACTTCCTGGTCACCCCCAATGCCTCGACCCGCGGGCGGAGCTCGAGCTCGTCCAGGGTCGGGATCGAGCCGGTGATCAGCGATTCCCCGATGTGGTAGCGGGGGAACTTCTCGCGCTCGATCACCAGCACCCGGTGCCCCCGCTTGGCCAGCAGCCCGGCCGTGGCTGAGCCGCCGGGGCCGCCGCCGACCACGACGACATCGAAATCTTCATGTGCGTTGCGCATGGTGTTTCCTCCGGCTAGGTCCGTCAGCCCAGCGTCAGGCCCGGGGGCCGGCCACCGCACCTTCCAGGATGCGCTGGCGATCCCCGCTTTCCGGCCGCCGCTGCGGTGCCGCATATTCCGAGATGCCGGCCCGCGCGCCGGATGCCAGGCTGAGCCCCTGACGTGAGGGGTGTGGTGACCGAGATGACTGACCGAGATGACTGATCAGGCAGCGCACGCGATCCCGCCGCGGCGCACGACGCGTCCGCTGACCGGTGCGGAGTACATCGAGAGCCTGCGCGATGACCGGGAGGTCTTCCTCTACGGCGACCGGGTCAAGGACGTCACCGCGCACCCGGCGTTTCATAACCCGGTGCGGATGACGGCCCGGCTCTACGACGCCCTGCACGACCCGGCCAGCCGCGGCGAACTCGTGGCGCCCACCGACACCGGCAGCGACGGGTTCACCCACAAGTTCTTCACCACCTCGCGCACGGTGGACGACCTGGTCGCCGACCAGCGCGCGATCGCCGCCTGGTCGCGGCTGAGCTGGGGCTGGATGGGCCGCAGCCCGGACTACAAGGCCGCGTTCCTCGGCACGCTCGGCGCCAACGCCGACTACTACCGGCCGTTCGAGGAGAACGCGCGGCGCTGGTACGCCGAAGCCCAGGAGAAGGTCCTGTACTGGAGCCACGCCATCGTGCACCCGCCGGTGGACCGCGACCGCCCGCCCGACGAGGTTGAGGACGTCTTCGTCCACGTGGAACGGGAGACCGACGCCGGCCTGGTGGTCAGCGGGGCCAAGGTCGTGGCCACCGGGTCGGCGCTCAGCCACTTCAATTTCATCGCGCACTATGGGCTGCCGATCAAGAAGAAGAAATTCGCCCTGATCGCGGCGGTGCCGACCAGCGCGCCGGGCACCAAGCTGATCTGCCGCCCGTCCTACGCGGCGACGGCGACCGTGATGGGCAGCCCGTTTGACTACCCGCTGTCCTCGCGGCTGGATGAGAACGACACGATTCTGGTGCTCGACCGGGTCCTCATCCCGTGGGAGAACGTCTTCGTCTACGCCGACGTGGCGAAGGCCCAGGTGTTCGGCGGCCAGTCCGGGTTCGCCGAGCGGTTCACCTTCCACGGCTGTACCCGGCTGGCGGTCAAGCTGGAGTTCATCGCCGGGCTGCTCTCCAAGGCGCTGGAGATCACCGGCACCAGCGACTTCCGCGGCGTGCGGAGCAGGCTCGGCGAGGTGCTGGCCTGGCGCAACCTGTTCTGGGCGCTATCGGACGCCGCCGCCCGCAACCCGGTGGCATGGCAGAACGGCGCCCTGCTGCCGAACCCGCAGTACGGGATGGCTTACCGGTGGTTCATGCAGCTTGGCTACCCGCGGATCCGGGAGATCATCCTGCAGGACGTGGCCAGCGGGCTCATCTACACCAACTCCAGCGCCGAGGACTTCCGCAACCCGGTGATCCGCGGCTACCTGGACAAGTACGTGCGCGGGTCCGCCGGGATCGGGTCGGTGCAGCGGGCGAAGGTGATGAAGCTGCTCTGGGATGCCGTCGGCACCGAGTTCGGCGGCCGCCACGAACTCTACGAGCGCAACTACGCCGGCAACCACGAGAACACCCGGATCGAGCTGCTGGTCAGCCAGCTTTCCACCGGCCAGCTCGACGGGTACCGGGCGTTCGCCGACAGCTGCCTGGCCGAGTACGACCTCGACGGCTGGATCGCCGCGGACATGTCGTCCTTCGACGGCCTCCGTGTGCCCGGCCTGTCCGGCGGCTGGCCTGCGGATGCCGGCCGGCCCCGCACACAGGCGAAGCCGGAGGGCACCTGATGACGACTTTCGCGGCCGCGGCCGGCCTGGCGCTCGCCGCCGGTGGTGTACGGCAGGCGTTCGGGGTCGTGGGCAACGGCAACGTGTACGCGGTGGACGCGCTGGTCGCCTCCGGGGTCAGCTACACGCCCGCGCGGCACGAGGGCGGTGCGATCGTGATGGCCGACGCCTACTACCGCACGACCGGCGAGGTGGCGGTGTGCACCACCACCTGGGGCCCGGGGCTGACGAACGTCGCCACCGGGCTGGCCGACGCGGTCAAGCACGGCAGCGGGGTGCTGCTGCTGTCCGGCGACCGGCCCGCGTTCCGGCCCGGCCGCCCCACCGACATCGACCAGTCGGCGTTCGTCGGCGCGCTCGGCGCCGAGGAGGTCCGGCTGACCGATCCGGCCACGGTGCGGGCCGGCGCCGCCGCGGCGCTGCGCCGTGCCCGCCAGGGGCGGCGGCCCGTCGTGCTCAGCCTCCCCGACGACCTGCTCAACGCCGAGGTCCCGGATGGCCCGGCCGGCCCGGCCGCCGGGCTGCCGGCCCGGGTCTGGCCGTCCGCGGTCGGCATCGAGGCGGCGCTGGACGTGCTGGCCGGCGCGCGCCGGCCGCTGCTGCTGGCCGGCCTGGGTGCCTGGCGGGCCGGGGCCGCGCAGCCGCTGGCCGCGCTGGCCGACCGGATCGGCGCCCTGGTCGCGACGACGGTGATGGCGGACGGGCTGTTCGCCGGGCACGACTGGTCGCTCGGCATCTGCGGCGGGTTCGCCTCGCCGCGGGCCGCCGGAATCATCGGCCGCGCCGACGCCGTCCTCGCCTTCGGCACCAGCCTGAACAACTTCACGCTGCACGGCGGCAGGCTCATCGACCCGGATGCCACGGTGGTCCGGGTCGACCTGCCCGGCGTCCGTCCGGCCGGCCGGGTTGACCTGGAGGTGACCGGGGACGCGGCGGCGGCCGCGGTCAAGCTGCTGGACGGCGTGCGGCGGCGCGGCCTGCCCGCCTCGGGCTGGCGCGCCGAGGTCGGGCTGGACATCGGCCGCACCGGGTGGGCCCTGCAGCCCTACGAGGACGCGAGCACGGACGGCCTGATCGACCCGCGCACGCTGTCCAGGGAGCTGGCCGGGCTGCTGCCGCCGGACCGGACCCTGGTCACCGACGGCGGGCACTTCGTCGGCTGGCCCATCATGTACTGGCCGGTGCCCGACCCGGCGGCGCTGGTGTTCACCGGTGCGGCGTTCATGGGCATCGGGCTCGGCTTCGCCGGCGCGGTCGGCGCCGCCGTCGGCCGCCCCGACCGCACCACCGTAGTCGCGCTCGGCGACGGCGGTGCGCTGATGGGGCTGCCCGAGCTGGAGACGCTGGTCCGCGAGGTGAAGTCGGCCCTTGTGGTCATCTACAACGACGCGGCCTACGGCTGGGAGGTGCACACCTACGGCGATGTCGCCAGCGACCGACGCCCGATGACGTTCCCGGACACCGACTTCGCCGCGGTGGCCAGGGCGCTGGGCGCGGCCGCCGTCACCGTGCGCACTGTCGGCGACCTGGCCGCGGTGCGTGACTGGCGGGACCGCGGCTGCCCGGGCACGCTGGTGCTCGACTGCAAGATCGTCCCCAGCGTCGTCGCCGGGTACCTGACCGACCTGCGGCCCCAGCTTCGCGCGGGCGGTGCGCCTGTCCCTGCGCCCGCGCTGGCGGGGTAGCCCGGGCCGGCCCACCGGCCGTGCTCACCCGATGAGGAACTCGCGCAGCAGCGGGGCGATTGTGTCCGGGTCCACCTTGTGCGTCTGGCCTTCGACTGCCCGGCAGCGGCCGTCCGGAAGCAGGTCGGCGAGCGCCTTGACCGACTCGATCTGGTAGTCCGGGCTGCGCGTGCCGTACATCACCAGCGCGGGCATGGTGGCCCCGGCCAGCCGTTCCCTGGGCGGCAGCCAGTTGTCCCCGGCGACGGCGACGTCGTAGCGCAGCGAAGGCGCCAGCCGCTTGATCGCCGGCCACATCGGATGCAGCCGCATCCCCACGGTGACCTGCCGGGGCATCCCGACCGTCTTGACCATGAAGTGCCCGACCGCTTTGGACAGCTTGCCCGCCTGCAGGTACTCCTCGAGCTGCGCCCGGAAGGCGTCGTTCAGCCGCAGCGGGTTGTCCCCAATGACGTACGGCGGCTCGTACAGCGCCAGCTTGGTGATCGCCAGGCCGCGGGCCACCGCCTCGACCGCGAGCATGCCGCCGGTGCAGTTGGCGAACAGCATCGCCGCCCCGCCAGCCTCCCCGATCATCGTGTTGAGGTCGTCGATCTCCCGGTCCACCGAGTACGGCAAGGTGTCCCCGCTGTCGCCGCGACCCCGGCGGTCGTAGTTGAACACGGTGACGTGCGGCGCCAGCAGGGATGCCAGCGGTGCGATCATCTCCCGGTCGTTCAGCGCGCCGCCCACCATGATGAGGGGCGGGCCGTCGCCGAGCCGGTCGAAGGCCAGAATCGTACCGTCTTTCGAGGTGACGCTTTCCATGGTTCCCTCCGCGGGCCGGGGCCTGGCTAGCTCGGCCGGGCCTCGATGATGGGCAGGCTGCTGGTGGCGATGACGCGAACCAGCTCCAGGTCCGCCTTGGCCAGGATCTCCTCGAGCTCTTCGCGGGTGCGCCCGCCGCCCCCGCTCATCGTGACCAGCAGCAGGTCGTACAGCTTGCCCCGGTCGAACTCGTTGCCGGGCACGACCACCGGCTCGATGATCAGCACCCGGCCGCCGGGGCGCATGGCCGCGCGGATCAGCCGCAGCACGCCCACCGCGTCCTCGTCACCCAGGCCGTACACGATCCGTTTGAGCACGTACGCCTGGGCGCCGGCCGGCACCGCCTCCAGAAAGCTGCCGCCCACCACCTCGCACCGCCCGGCCACCCCGGCCGCGGCGAGCACCGGGCCGGCCGCGGCCACCACGTGCGGCTGGTCGAACAGCGTGCCGCGCAGCGCCGGGAAGGCGGCCAGCAGCGCGCAGATGAACGCCCCGGTGCCCCCGCCGACGTCCACGATCGTCTCGAACGAGCCCCACGGGTAGGCCGGGATCAGCGACCGCACCTCACGTCGGGTGACCGCCTGCTGGGAGGCGTCGAACCGGGCACTCTCCGCCGGATGGGCGGCGAACCACTCCCAGGCGTCCATCCCGTTCGCCCTGGCGAAGGCGGGTTCCCCGGTGCGCAGTGTGTGGCCGAGGTGCGCCCACGCCATGATGTCGGCGGTCAGCAGCGGGTACGCCTCGCGCACCGACCACGGGCTGTCCGTGCGCAGCGGCTCGGCCAGCGGGGTCATCGCGAACACCCGGGGCTCGGTCTCGGTGAACACCCCGTTGCACGCCAGCACCCGCATGGCCCGGTAGAGCGTCCGCGCGTGGCTGCCGGTCGCCAGCGCCAGGTCCTCGACCGAGCGCGGCCCGTCGGCGAGATGGTCGGCGACGCGCAGATCACACACCGCCCGCAGGGCGAAAGGCACGATGTAGTCGGCCAGCTTCGTCAGCTCGCGCAGCGAAGTCGGAACGGTCATCGGTCATCCTTCCCGTCGCTGTCATCCTCACCCGGCGGGCCGCCCCGGCGCATCTCCCGGAATGCGCCGTTAATTCCGTATCCAAATTTGCCTTGACGGCTGCGCCTTGGGCCAGGCAATTTCCGAGAAGCACGCCGTGGATGGACAGCTAGATTTAGCGGGGGGAAATGCAGGCGGGGGAGATCTCCCAGCGAGGGAAAAGGAGAAGAGTGGTGGAAATGAAAGTCCGGGGCCGGGTCCTGGCCGGTGGGGCGTCGGCGGCACTGCTGCTGAGCGCTCTCATGGGGTCGCAGTCCGCGCTCGCCGCCACCCCGAAGGAGACGGTCAAGCCGTCAACGGGCCTGGTCAACGGCAGTACCGTGCACGTCGCCGTGACCGGGTTCCCGGCCAGCAAGGCGCTCACCGCCGGGCAGTGCGCGATGGTCAAGGCCAAGATCGCGTGCAATCCTGGTAACGAGAAGAAGTTCAAGTCCACGGCCAGCGGGAGCGGTTCCACGACGATGGTGGTGAAACTCAGTTTCACCGGCACGTTCACCGGCGGCGGTTCCGCGGGCACCATCAACTGCGCGACCAAGTCCTGTTTCATCGGTGTCGGCGCAGGAGGCAAGACCGGCACCAGCGTGCCGATCAGTTTCAAGAAGTAATAGCTGACGCAAGCCAGATCAGGCCGCCCATCCCCGGTGATGGGCGGCCTGATGCTATTGCGGCCTTGTCAGCGGGCGAGCGGGACGGGGTCGGGCAGCGCCGTTTTGGCCGGGGTGTTCTGGTAGGCGGCGAGCTTCCACTGGCCGTCCCGCCTGACGACCGTCCAGGTCGCCCGGATGGACTGCTCGTCGGAGACCTCGGTCTCGCCGGCCGCGAGCACACCGCCCGCCGTGATCAGGATCCCGCAGTCGGGCCCGAGGAACCGCAGATCCAGTGGCCGCCCGGTCACCTGGGTGTTCTTGTACGGGCCCTGGTAGGCCTCCAGGAGGTACTCGCGGATCTCCTCCCGGCCCTTCCTGAACAGGCCGGGCAGGATCATCGTTCCTTCTTCGACGAACACGTCGGCGAACGCGTTGCCGTCCCCGTAGGCCCAGGCGGCGATGACCCGCTGGGTCAGCGCGGCCACCGCGGCCTGGTCGGCTGCGGACGGCCCGGCCGGCGCCGTCTTGGCCGGCTTGGCGGCCTTGGCTCCTTGTGTGGCGGTGGACATCGGTGTTTCCTTCCTTCTCGGGTCTGCTGGCAGCCTGGCTGGCCGGTGGCAGCCGGTCGGCTAGATGTAGAGGGTGTTGGGCTCCAGGCCGCACAGCACGCGCCCGTAGAGTTCGGCGTTCGTGCTGGGGTACATCAGCGCGTGCAGGCTGATCGAGCTGATGTCGGTGGCGATCCGCTGGATGGGGATGCTGGTGTAGATAGACGAGCCGCCGCTGGCCGCCGCGAGGATGCCCGCGGCCTCGTCGGCGAGCCGGCACGCGGCCCCCAGGTCGCCCCGGGCAAGCGCGCGTTCCTCCAGCTTCCACGGCGTGCCCTCGGTGCTCTTGGTGTCGACGAGCCCGCTGAGCCGGTGCGCGTGGAACCGCGCCTCGTCGGTCTTCATCGCGGCCTCGGCGACCTGCAGGTGGGTGACCGGCGCCTCTCGCTGGCTGTCGTAGCTGGTGTAGGTGATCTTCCGGTCCGGCAGCCGCTTGAAGAAGGCGTCCCTGGCCGCGTTGGCCAGGCCGACCACCGTGCCCACCGACGATGCCGAGGCGACCGGCAGCAGCGGCGCGCGGTAGATGGCCGACTCCGCGTTCCGCTCGGACACGGTCTGGCCCGCCAGCACCGTGGGCAGCGGCAGCACCCGTTCGGCCGGGATGAACACCTCCTGCGCCACCGTGCTGACGCTGCCGGTGCCGCGCAGCCCGGATGTGCGCCAGTCGTCCACGATCAGCAGGTCGGACATGGGGACCAGCGCGATGATCGGGTAGGGCTCGCCGTCCTCGGGGATGAGCACCGCGATGATCTCCTGCCACTGGCTGTGCAGCGCGCCGCTGATGAACCCCCACTTGCCGTTGACGACCACGCCACCCTTGGCCGGCGTGGCCATGCCCGACGGGCTGAGCGTCCCGCACACCCGGGCGTCCTGGGTGGCGAACACCTCGTCCTGCACCGGGTCGGGGAACATGCAGGCCATCCAGGTCGGGATCCAGTACACCGAGGCCACCCAGGAGGCGGAGCCGTCGGCCCGGCCCAGCTCGGTGGCCACGTCGACCAGCGTGCGGGTGTCCACCTCGTACCCGCCGTAACGGGTCGGCGTGCGCAGCCGGAACATGCCGGCCTCGGCCAGCGCCTCGATGGATTCCTCGTGGATCCGCCGGTTCTCCTCAGACCAGGCGGAATTCTTCCGCAATACCGGCGCCAGCCCGGCCGCGCGATGGATGAGCTCGTCTCGCGTCGGTGGCTTGGCCGTTCGGACCTTGGCGGTGGGCACCTTGACCTCCTAGCTGGATACGGGATAACAGGGCCTCAGCCGCCGGTGGCGTCCGGCAGCTTCGAGCGGATGTTCTGCCGCCACATCTCGTACGCGGGCAGTTCGGCGGTGCCCACCTCGGCCTGCACCATCGTGCTGGCGGCCAGCGCGTCCACCGCCTCGATGGTCAGGCCGGTCAGCGCGGCCGTGGCGGTGTGCGTGTACGGCGGTACGAAACCCGCGTAGCTGCGCGCCTCGGCCGCGAAGACCACGCCCACGCCCAGGTCGGCGGCGTGCTCGCCGGACGTACGGCGCAGCTCGGCCAGGCCTTCGCTGTCGCAGCCGCCGGCGAACGTCGCGGCCAGCCCGACGCCGCTCCACAGGTCGGCATGGCGGTGGCTGGCGAACCGGCGCACCCTGGCGGCCACGTCGGCGACCTGCCCGCCGTGGATGAACCACAGCGCCCGGCCGATGCCCTGGTCGGCCGCCCGGCCGAAGTACGCCGCCGAGCCTTGCCACGGGTACGGCGCGGGCGGCCTCTGCTCATCGACCCACCGGCGGGTCTGGAAGTAGGCGCGGTCGAAGCCGTACCCGTCTACCGCGAGCCAGCTCATCACCGGGTACGTGAGATCCCCGGTCAGATCCGGGACGACCTTTTTCCACAGCGGCCTGGGCAGCCGCGCCATGGCGAAACCCATGCCGATGTAGGCCAGCAGCACGTGCGGCTGGCCGGGCCCGAGCAGCAGATCCCTGGTGCGGTGGCCACGGCCCATCACATCCAGAATGGTGAAGGCCATCGTGGCGCCCTCGTAGGCGAAACCACGCAGGTCCGGGTCGACGATGGCCAGACGGCGCTCGATCTCCCACTGGTCGCGGGTGTCGATGGCCCAGTCGAATCCGCAGATCACCGACTGGGGTATCGCCTCCAGCCGCCGGGTGGCCGCCGTCGGGGTGACCGGGAAACCGCGCCGGGCGAAGCTCACCTCGGCCAGCTGCGGCGTGAACACCAGCCTTCTCACCGAGCCGCGAAAGGTGGGCATGCATCCTCCTCCGGGGGTGGCCGCCGGGCGGGCGGTGCCGTCAGCGGGCCTCGCCCACCGGGGCGCGGTCCGGGCCGGTGCTGGGCCTGGCCACCTGGGCGGCCGCGGCCGGGGCGCCCTTGCGGCCGCGGAAAACTCGGAACATCATGCCCGGCCGCATCAGCGCGGTGGGCGGCTCGACCAGCCCGGCCACCCGCATGAACGTCCTGGTCACCACGCCGTCCAGGGTGGCCGCCGCCTGCAGCCTGGCCATGTAGGAGTTCATCACCCGGACCATCATTGGCCGGGGCGCCGCCACCTCGGGGAACGCGGTGTCCCCGCCGGCCGAGATGCCCCAGGGCACCTCGATCACCGCCGAGATGTCCTTGAAGAACTCCGCCGCCCTCGGCGCCACGCCCCGGCGCAGGTGCCTGCGCAGCGTCAGCGCCTCCTGCGCCGAGACGGTCATGCCCTGCCCGTAGACCGGGTTGAAGCTGCACGCGGCGTCGCCGGTGACCAGCAGGCCTTCGGGGAACCTGGTCAGCCGCTCGTAGTGCCGCCGGATGCTGGCCGGGTAGTGGAAGGACACCGGGTCGTCGAGCGGTTCGGCGTCCTTGATCACGTCGTAGATGTCCGGCACCGGCAGTGACCTGACGAACTCCATGAAGCCCGCCTCGTCGGTCGGCGCGCTGTCGCCGAGCACGCCGGTGAGCGACAGGATGCACCGGCCGCCCTCGATCCGGGAGAAGAACGCGCCCCTGTGGTGCGACGGGGAGGAGACCGGGTTGATCGACAGGTCGCCGTTCAGGATGCTCTCGTCGGGCAGCCGGTAGTGCCGCGTCGTGTAGGTCAGCCTGATCTTGATCAGGTCCTCATCCGGCCGCTGATAGCCGAGTTGCTCCAGCCAGGCCGGCATCCGGGAGCCGCGTCCTGTCGCGTCGAGCACCAGGTCCGCGGTCAGTGCGGTGTCCGCGGCCGCGCCGGCCTCCCTTATCGTCACCCCGGTGACCCGGCTGGAGTCGGCCGTCGCGGTCAGCCCGGTGATGTCGCACCGCTCCCGGAACGTGACGTTCGGCAGGCCGGCCACCCGGCTGCGCACGTGCGCCTCGAGCACCGGGCGGTCGGCGGATACGCACAGGCATCCGGCGTGCGCCGGGCTGAGCCGCTTGCCGTTGAAATACCAGCGCAGTTCGCCCAGGTCGCCGGTGGGCACCCCGGCCGTGGTCATCTCCTCGGTGAAGCCGGGGAACAGCTCCTCCAGGATCTGCTGGCCGCGGGCGAGCAGCCCGTGTACGTGCCGTCCCTGCGGGACGCCGCGGCGCGCGGTGCTCACGCCGGTCAGCTGATCGCGGTCAATCACCTGCACTTCGCGGTAGGACTCGGCCAGCACGCGCGCCGCAAGCAGCCCGGCCATGCTGGCGCCCAGTACCACCGCACGCTCACCGACGTACTCGGCCATCGCGGTCATCTCCTCAGGCTCTCCGGTACGGTTTCTCGAATTCGCGGCGCGCCGCGGCCCGCCTAGGCGGCCGCGCTGGGCACCCGGGCGGTCAGCTGGACGGGCAGGCTGCGGTGGCCGTTCATGATGAACGTCGGCAGCGGCAGCAGTTCGCCGGTGGGGACGGCCAGGCTGAGGCCGGGGAACCGCTCGAACAGCGTGCCCAGCCCGATCGTGGCCACCAGCCGGGCCACCCCGGCGCCGAGGCAGAAGTGCGGCCCGTAGCCGAAGGACAGGTGCTCCTTCTCCGGCCGGGTGATGTCGAAGTCGCCGGCGGTGTCGCCGTGCAGCGCCGGATCCCGGCCCACCGCGCTGTAGTTGAGCAGGATCGGATCGCCCTGCGGGATCGTCACGCCGTCCAGTTCGATGTCCTTGACCGCGTACCGCAGCGGCAGGTGGGCCAGCGGCGACTCCACCCGCAGCGTCTCGTCGATCACGTCGTCCCACGACGCGCCGCCCGACCTGACCATCTCGAGCTGCTCGGGGTGGGTGAGCAGCGCGGTGATGGCGTTGTCCAGGAAGTTGATCGTGGTCTCCGAGCCGGCGCCGAGGATGGCGAAGATGGTGTCGGTCAGTTCCTGCTCCGACAGCCGTGAGCCGTCCTCGTCCCGGGCCGCGATCAGGTCGCTGGTGATGTCTTCGCCGGGCTCACGCCGCTTGACCGCGATCAGCTCGGTCATCGCGCCCCGCCAGCCGGCCAGCACGGCCTGCGCCTGCTCGGGCGAGACGGTGGTGTCCACCATCATGTCGATGACCTTGGCGGTCGCCGCGCGTGCCTCCTCCGACATCCCGATCAGGTCGGCCACCAGGCGGGCCGGCAGCGGGTAGGCGTACCGTTCCCGCAGGTCCACGACCTCACCGGGCGCGGCCTGGGCCAGGCCGTCGAGCAGCTGGTTGGTGAGTTCCACCACGCGCGGCCGGATCGCCTCGGTGCGCCGCGGCGTGAACGCCTTGCCGACCAGCCTGCGCAGCCGCACATGGTCCTTGCCGTAGGCGGTGACCATGTTGTCCATGGCGATCCAGCTGATCATCTCCCAGTCCGGCGGGATTTCCCCGTTGATGAACGCCGGCCAGTGGTTGCGGGCGCTCTTGGTCACGTTCGGGTCGGCCAGCAGCTTCCTGATCACTTCGTAGCTGTTGACCGACCACGCCAGGACCCCGCCGGGCAGCGCCACCTGGGTCGCCGGGCCCTGCGCACGCAGGACCGCGGCCTCCTTGTGAATGTCCCGGCCCATGGTGTCCAGGGCGAAGGGGCAGCTGTTCTCCATCGTGCTTGCTCCCGAATCTGTGTGTGGTGTGCCGGTGGGTCAGCGCAGCGGCCCGAAGAAGGCCCGCACGTCACCGGTGAGCAGCCCGGGCTGCTCCAGGGCCGCGAAGTGCCCGCCGCGGTCGAACTCGGTCCACCGGGTGATCGCTGGGATGTCCCGGTCGGCGAACCGCCGGATGGGCAGGAAGATGTCCCGCGGGAAGACCGCGACACCGACCGGCACGTTGACCGGCGGTGGGGGATTCCCGTTCACCAGCTGCCGCACCGCTTCGGCGCCTTCGTAGTAGAACTGGGCCGACGAGCCCGCGGTCCCGGTCAGCCAGTAGATCGAGGCGATGGTCAGCATGGCGTCGCGGTCCACGGCGTCCTCGGGCAGCTTGTCCGAGTCGGTCCAGTCGTGGAACTTCTCCACGATCCAGGCGAGCTGCCCGACCGGCGAGTCGGTGAGCGCGTAGGCCAGCGTCTGCGGCCGGGTGGCCTGGGTCTTCATGTAGCCCGATAGGTCCTGGTCGAAGCGCTGCAGCGCGCCCAGCCGGGCCTGGTCGGTTTCGGTCAGCCCCTCGAACTCGGCCGGGTCGCCGCTCGGGAACGTCATCAGCATGTTGACGTGCACCCCGGCCACCTGGTCCGGGAACATCGTGCCCAGCGCGAGCGAGATCGGCGATCCCGCGTCGCCGCCCTGCGCGCCGTAGCGGCGGTACCCCAGCCGCCGCATGAGCTCGGCCCAGGCCCCCGCGATCCGCGGCACGTCCCAGCCGGCCGAGCGCAGCGGGCGGGAGAATCCGTACCCTGGGATCGACGGAATGATCAGGTGGAAGGCGTCGGCTGGGTCACCGCCGTGCGCCCGCGGGTTGGTGAGCGGGCCGATGATGTCGCCGAATTCCGCGACCGACCCGGGCCATCCGTGGGTGATCAGCAACGGCAGCGCGCCCGGCTCGGGCGAGGTGACGTGCAGGAAGTGAATATTCTCGCCGTCGATCTCGGTGACAAATTGCGGGTAACGGTTGAGCCGTGCCTCCGCGGCCCGCCAGTCGTACTGCGTCTGCCAGTATTCTGCCAGCTCCCGGAGATAGGTCAGCGGGACACCGCGGTCCCAGCCGACATTAGGCAGTTCGTCTGGCCAGCGGGTGCCAGCGATACGGCGGCGCAGGTCCGTGATGTCGCCGTCTGGAATGTCGATCTGGAAGGGCTGCATCGGTGCCCCTTTCGCTTGACTGTGATAGTCGTTGCCCGGCGCGAAATAGCGAGGGGTCCGGTGACCCCGGTTAATGAGCATCGTGTCCGGGATGCCGCGGTGCCCGCATCTTGTCACTTGCTCTGATCCGGCTGTGCCGGGCCGCGAGCACCCGCGGCCCGGCACAGCCGGCTGGCTTAGTAAGGCGCACAGGCCGGATAACCGGCCGGTGCTTTCGGGTTGGCCGAGGGTGAGAAGAACGCCCCCGCGCAGGCGATCAGGAAGTGCGGGTCTTCTTCGGGGATGAAATGCCCGGAGCCAGGCGCGACGACCTGGTGGACATCCTTGGCCACGTTGTCGAACGACGTGGCGACGCCGGTGCCGAATGAGTACTGGCCGCCCATCGCGAGCACCGGGATGGTCAGCTGCTCGGACTGGTGGGCGAGGTTGTACGACTCGTTCTCCGGGAACGCCCGGTAGTAGTCGAATCCCGCTTCCCGGTTGGCCGGGCTGGCGTAGGCGGCATAGTAGGCCTGCCGCGCGATGGCCCGCGGCTTGTGCGCGAACGTGTACATGTAGTTGAGGTAGGCGCGCTCCGCCCGGGTGTTGTTGATCATGTCTTCGGGTGTCGGCGACGCGGCCATGTTGAGCAGGAAGTGGAAGCTCAGCGTGTACGCGCTTTCCAGGCCGAATCCGTTGAGCGCGGAGTCCAGGACGCCGAGCCGGGTCACTTCGCCCGGGTAGTCGCGTGCGTAGGCGAATGCGATGAGGACGCCGAGGTCGTGACCGAGGATCTCGACCTGGCCGAAACCGAGGTCGTGCACGGCCTCCCGGATCCGGGTCGCGGTGGTGACCGCGTCGAAGCCGCTGCTGGGTACGGTCGAGCGGCCCAGGCCGGGCAGGTCGAACGCGATCACGGTGTGATTCTTGGCGAAGGCCGGCATTTCCTTGCGCCACTCCCACCAGGTCTCCGGCCAGCCGTGCAGCAGCACCAGCACCGGGCCGGAGCCGCCCATCACGTAATGCACCATGCCGCCGTCCACCGGGACCATGCCCTGGGTGAACCCGGGAAGCACCGGGCACCATGTGGCCGGCCTGGCCGCATGCGCCTGTGGTGCGGACGACGGCATGGCGGCGGCGGCCGTCGAGCCGAACAGCGAGACCACGGCGATAACCCCGCCGACGACGAACCGGCGCGGCCGGCTGGCCGGCAGCATCCTGCGCAATACCCGCGCGGCAAATGCCGCACTGCGTTTCCCGGCAACGGACATGTCCACTCGCCTTTCAAAAATAGGAGATCCGGCGGTCTCGGCCAGCCAATCTTGAAATGGCCGGCTGTGGGCCTGTCTTATTGCCTCATAATGGTGTGGCGGGTGCCAAGTGAAAATCTCACAATATTACCGGTATTGAGTCATGGTGTTATCACCAATGGCGTCGGCCGGGCGCCGCGCTCTACCTGCGGCCCTACCGGTTCCGGGCCAGCACGGCGGGGCGCGGCCCGGCCCCGTCGATCACCGGCGCCCCCGTCCGCGGCGGGCCGCTGCTGCCTGGCCCGCGCCGCGGCCGTGCGGCCTTGGCGCCGGCGATGAACGGGGCCGGCCAGTCGGCCCCCGGTCCCGCGTAGTCCTCCTCGGCCGCGGCGCGCAGCGTCCACTGCGGGTCGCTGAGGTGGATGCGGCCCAGCGAGCACAGGTCTGCCCGGCCGGCCAGGATGATCGTGTTCACGTCGTCCGCGGAGGTGATGCCGCCGACCGCGATCGTCGGGACGCCGGCCAGGCCGCGGATCTTCTCCGCGAAGGGGACCTGGTGCAGCCGCCCGTAGCCGGGCACCTCGTCCGGGATGACCTGCCCGGTGGAGACGTGGATGGCGTCCACCCCGTGCGCGGCGAACGCCCGGGCCACCTCGACCGCCTGGTCCACGTCGATGCCCCCGGCCACCCAGTCGGTGGCCGATATCCGCACGGTGAGCGGCCGCCCGCCCGGCCACGCCGCGCGGACCGCGTCGAACACCTCCAGCGGGAATCTGAGCCGGTTCTCCAGCGAGCCGCCGTACCGGTCGCGCCGCTGGTTGGTCAGCGGCGAGATGAAGCTGGACAGCAGGTAACCATGCGCGCAGTGCAGTTCGAGCAGGTCGAAACCGGCCCGCGCGGCCATGCCCGCGGCCTGGGTGAACTGCTGGCGGATCTCGGTCATCTCCGCCTCGTCCAGCTCCCGCGGGACCTGGCTGACCCCGGGCCGGTAGGGCACCGGTGAGGGGGCCACCAGGTCCCAGTTGCCGCTGCGCAGTGGCACGTGGTCCATGCCCTTGCGGCCCATCCGCGAGGAGCCCTTGCGGCCCGAATGCCCGAGCTGCATCCCGATCGCGGCGGTGGAGTTCTGGTGCACGAACTCGGCGATCCGCCGCCAGCTTGCTTCGTGCCCTGGCGTGTACATGCCGGTGCATCGGTGGGTTACCCGGCCGCCCGGCGAAGGGCTCACCATTTCCGTCATGACCAGGCCGGCACCGCCCAGCGCCTTGGCGCCCAGGTGGACCAGGTGGAAGTCACCGGGGACGCCGTCTTCGGCGCTGAACATTCCCATGGGGGAGACGATCACCCGGTTCTTGACGGTGAGCCCGCGCAGCCGGAACGGCAGGAACATCGGCGGCCGGGTCTCCTCCAGCCCGCACGCCCCGGCCATCCACCTGTCCGCCCTGGCCACGAATTCGGTATCGCGTTGCCGTAGCTGGCCGCGGGTGACCCGGAGGCTGCGGGTGAGGAAGCTGAAGGCCAGTTGCACAGGATGGCGGCGGCTGTGGAAGTCGCCCAGGTTCTCCAGCCACTCGAGGCTGCCCTGCGCTGCCCGCTGGACCGACGCTGCGGGCGGCCGGCGCTCCGCCTCATACTCCTCAATCACCCTGGCCAGCGCCGGGCCCGTGGCCCGGCGGGGCGCGGCACGCAGGCACTCGGCGAGCGTCAGGGCATCTTCCATGGCCAGCTTGGTGCCCGGCCCGATGGAGTAGTGCGCGGTGTGCGCGGCGTCGCCGAGCAGCACCACATTGCCGTGCCGCCAGGTCGCGGTGCGCACCGTGGCGAAGCTAAGCCACCGGGGGTTGCTGCCGATGAGACGGTGACCGCCGAGTATCCCGGCGAACATCTCTGCCAGCCGCGCCATGCTGTCGTCGTCGTTCGTCCCTTGCCGCTGCGGCATGTCACCGAAGCCGGCGGCACGCCATACCCGCTCGTGCATTTCCACGCTGAAGGTGGAAGCGGCCTGGGCGTAAGGGTAGGCATGCACCTGCATGACCCCGTAGGGGGTGTCCTGTACGAACAGCTTGAACGCGTCGAAGACGCGGTCCGTGCCGAGCCACATGTATTTACACCGGCCGGTCACGATCTGCGGCCGGAACACGTCGGCGTACCTGGCCCGGGTCGGGGAGCTGATCCCGTCGGCGGCGACCACAAGGTCATGGCAGGCCGCTAGCTCGTCCACCGGCGGCGCCTGCGTGCTGAACCGCAGGTCCACCCCGACCGACCGGCACCGGTCGTGCAGGATCCGCAGCAGCCGCATCCTGCTCAGCGCGCGCAGGCGGTGCCCGCGCGAGCGCACGGTCTCACCCCTGACCTGCACGTCGATCGCGTCCCAGGAGAACACTTCGGCTGATATGGCCCGGTCGATAACTGGGTCGGCTCGTTCGATGCCGCCAAGCGACCAGTCGGAGAAGACGATGCCGAAGCCGGTTGTGGTGTCGGCCGCGTTCTGCTCCCACACGGTGACCTCGTGGTCCTGGCCGAGCTGTCTGGCCAGGGCGGCAAAGTACAGGCCGCCGGGGCCACCGCCGATGACCGCGATACGCATGCTCAATCCCTGGGGTTGGTGGTTATCCGGGCCGGCAGCGACTTGATCCCGTTGACGAAGTTGGATTCCAGCCGGGCCGCCGGGCCGGCCAGCTCGCAGCGCGCCAGGTACGGGCGGAACGCGTCCAGCAGTGTGGTCAGCTCCAGCCGGGCCAGGTGCGCGCCGAGGCAGAAGTGCGGGCCGATGCCGAACGCGAGGTGCGGGTTGAGCTCGCGGCCCAGATCGAGCCGGTCCGGGTCACCGAACACCGCCGCGTCCCGGTTGGCCGAGACGTAATACAGCACGACCTTGCCGCCCGCCGGGATGCGCTGCCCGCCCAGCTCGGCGTCCCTGGTGGCGGTCCGGCGGAACTGCATGATGGGGGTGACCCACCGGATCAGCTCCTCGGCCGCCGTCCGCACCGGCACCGCCCCGCCGGCCAGCCGGTTCCGCTGCGCCGGGTGCCCGGCCAGCGCCTGCAGCGAGCCGGAGATCAGGTGCCGGGTGGTCTCGTTGCCCGCGACCACCAGCAGCAGCCAGAAGCTGCAGAATTCCCGGTCCGACAGCGGCTGCCCGTCCAGTTCGGCGTGCGCGAGCCGGGTGACCAGATCCCCGGCCGGCTTCTCCCGCCGCCGTCCGGCCAGCCAGAGCGCGTAGCGGAAAGCCTCCGCCATCGCCGAGCGGTAGGCGTCGATGTCACCGCCGCCGAAGTCCGGGTCGTCGAAACCGACCAGGTGGTTGCTCCACCGGTACAGCAGATGCCGGTCGGCGGCGGGCACGCCGAGCAGGTCGGACAGCACCAGCAGCGGCAGCTCGCAGGCCAGGTCGGTGACGATGTCGAAGGTTCCCGACCGTGCCACCTTGGCCACCAGGGCGGCGGCGTGCTGCCGGACGCTGCCGGCCAGGCCCGCGATGGCCCGCGGCGTGAACACCGAGGCCACCAGCTTGCGGATCCGTACGTGCTGCGGGGCGTCCATGTTGACCAGCAGCTGCCTGGTCATGGCCAGGTCGCCTGGGGTGCGCGGGTCGCGGAGAAACGCGCCCTTGGCTGCGGAGGAGAACTCTCCCGGCCGGCGGGATGCCTCGGCCACCGCCTGGTAGCCGGTGACCGCCCAGAACCCCGGGCCGCGCTCGGCGGTCTGCCCGCCGGCGCTGCGCCGGGTCAGCAGCGGCTCGGGCACCCAGGTCACCGGCGCGGTCGCGCGCAGCCGCGCGAACTCAGCGTGCGGCACCCCCGCCGCGTAGGTGGCGGGGTGCGCGATGTCGGGGCGGCGGCCGGCCGCGAGCGTGCTCACCGGGCCGTCCCAGGCTGGGCTGGCTCCCGCGGGGCCGTCTCCAACAGCGCCGTCTCCCACAGCGCCGCCTTGCGCAGCTTGCCGGTGTCCTCACGGGGCAGGGCCGGTACGAAGCGGTATTCGCGGGGCACCTTGAACCCGGCCAGTGACCGCCGGCAGTGCCGGTCGAGGTCCGCTCGCAGCTCCCCCGGGGGCCGCCCGGTGCCGGGGTCGCACTCGACGATCGCCGCGACCCGCTCGCCGAACTCGTCGTCCGGCAGGCCGACCACCGCCGCGTCCCGCACCAGGGGGTGGGTGAGCAGCACCGCCTCCACCTCGGCCGGGTAGACGTTCACCCCGCCGGAGACGATCAGGTCCTGCGCCCGGCCGGTGAGGTAGAGATAGCCCGCGTCGTCCAGGTAGCCCAGCTCGCCGAAGGTGAACGTGTCCCGGCTCAGGTGCGCGGCGCGGGTCTTGCCCGGCGCGTTGTGGTACGTGAACGTGCGGCCGGTGTGCCGCCGGATGAAGATCCGGCCAGCCTGGCCGGGCGGCAGCGTGCTGCCGTCCTCCCCCGCCACCAGGATCTCGCAGCCCGGCACGGCCCGGCCCACGCTGCCCGGGTGGCGCAGCCAGTCGGCGGAGCTGATCAGTGTGACCGCCCCGCCCTCGGTCGCGCCGTAGTACTCGGTGAAGACCGGGCCCCACCAGTCGATCATCTGGCGCTTCACGCCCGGCGCGCACGGCCCGCCGCCGTGCCAGACCCGGCGCAGGCTGGCCCCGGAGAAGGCCTGCCGGGCCGCGCCGGGCAGCCGCAGCAGCCGGACGAACTGCGTGGGCACCAGGTGCGCGGACGTGATCTGCTCGCGGTCGATGGTCTCGAGCGTCATGGCCGGGTCGAAGCGGCCGCGGATGATCAGCGCCGAGCCGCGCAGCAACGGCAGCAGCGAGAAGAACAGCTGCGCGGAGTGGTACCACGGGCCGTCCAGCAGCACCCGCTCGCCGGCCGGGACGTCCAGCACCGCGCGCGCATACTCGGCCATCCGGCCGACCCGGGAGAACGGCGCGCCGGTGACGAACAGGCCGTTGTCCACGCCCTTGGGGTGCCCGGTGGTGCCCGAGGTGTACAGCATCACCGAGCCGCAGCACTCCCCGGCCGGACCGGCCGGGCTGGCCGCCGCCAGCGCGGGCTCCGCGGCGGCCAGCGGTCCCGCGTCCCGGTGGCCCAGGACGAGGCCTGCGGCCAGTGCGCTTCCGCTGGCCGCCGCGCCGGCCACCACCGCGCGTGGCTCGTCCGCGATGATCGCGCGGGCGCCGCAGTCGGCCAGGATGTAGCGGATCTCCGGCTCGGTCAGGTGCCAGTTGACCGGCACCACGGTGATGCCGGAGTGCAGGCAGGCCAGCAGCACCTCGAAGCTCTCCCGGCGGTTGCCGAGCACGCAGCAGACCCGGTCGCCGCGGCGCAGCCCCCGCCCGGTCAGCAGGCCGGCCCACCTGCTGACCCGCTCACCCAGTTCGCGCCAGCTGGCCCGGCCCCGCTCGTCCGCGATGGCGGTGCGGCTGCCGTGCCGCGCGATGTGCTCGGTCAGCAGGGCGGGCATGGCATCCTCCTCCGGGAGCGCACGTGTCAGCCGAGCAGGTCGGGCTGGTCGCGGAGGATCTCCGCGTACAGCGGGCGGAAGTTGAGCCGGCCCATCGGGGCGGTGCCGATGGTGTCCCGGGCGGCCCGGGCGGTCTCCGGGTCGATCACGCTGGGGGTGCCCGCCGCCTCGGCGAGCAGCTGCACTCCGCACGCGTTGTCCATCGCGATGAACCACCAGGCGGCCTCCTGCACCGACCCGCCCACGGTGAGCAGCCCGTGGTTGCGCAGGATCACCGCCTTGTGCCCGCCCAGCCGGGCCGCGATGCGCTTGCCCTCGTCCGGGTCGAGCACCACGCCGCCGAATTCCTCGAAGACCTCGTGGTCCTCGTAGAACGCGCAGGCGTCCTGGGTGACCGGGTCGAGCGGCCGGGCCAGCGCCGACCAGGCCCGCCCGTAGCTGGAGTGAGTGTGTGCGGCCGCGACCACGTCCGGCCGGGCCGCGTGGATCTGCGAGTGGATGACGAAGCCGGCCGGGTTGACGCTGCCCTCGCCTGCCAGCACCGTGCCCGCCCCGTCCACCAGCAGCAGGTCGCTGACCCGGACGTGCCCGAACGGCATGCCGAACGGGTTGATCCAGAACTGCCCGGGGTCCCCGGGGTCCCTGGCGGTGACGTGACCGCCGGCGCCGTGATCGAAGTTCAGCCGGGCGAACAGCCGGAACGTGGCGGCCAGCCGCTGCTTGCGGTACAGCCGTTCCTGCTCGGCGGTGCGCGCCGCGGTCATCCGCAGCCGCCGGGGGTGTCAGTGTCGTAGCCGCGGCTCCCGTCCAGCAGCTCGGCGGGTATGCCCCCCCAGGGGTCGTCACCGCCGGGGCCGTCAGCCAGGGTCACTGGGTCAGCCGGTGTCATGCCGCGTTCTCTCCTTCCCTGCGGGTTCGCTCGTGCACGGGCCGCCATGTCTCCAGGAAGGCGTCCAGCCGGTCGAGCCCCCAGAACCGGTGCCGGCCCCACTTCAGGTACGGGATGCCGAAGATGTCGTCCAGGTAGGCCTGGTACAGGCAGCCGGTGGCCTCCTCACGGATCTGCGGGTCGTGCGGCGCGCCGACGGCGAGCGTGGGGTCGAGCCCGGCCTGCCCGGCCGCGGCCGCGATCACCTCCGGCTGGCAGATGTCGTCGCCGCGGCCCCACCGGGCCTGCGTGACCGCGTCGTAGAACTCCCAGGCCAGCCCCTCCCGGCGGGCCCGCAGCCAGGCCAGATGGGGCAGCTCCCACCACGAGTCGATGTCCACCGGCCAGGCCATCGCCAGCCCTTCCCGCTGGGCCAGCCGCTTGGTGTCCATCAGCATGTACAGGTGCTTGGCCCGGCTCATCTGCACGTAGTGGAACTCGCCGCCGAGCCCGGCCAGGCCGCGGCTGGTCTGCTCGTCCGGATCCCAGTACGGCCAGAACTCGATGGCCCCCGCCGCGCCGGGCACCTCGGCGCGCAGCCGCCGGATGGTCAGCCAGCTGTACGGGCTGCGGAACGAGAAGTACAGCCGCGGCGGCTTCCCCGGCACCCGGCTCATCGCCCGCTCCCGGCCACTGCACCGGCGGTCATTTCACTGGCGGCCGGCTTGCTGCCGGTCAGCGCGGCGATCACGCCCGGGTCCAGGCTGGCCATCCCGCCCGCTCCCTCGCCCGCGGCGATCGCGTACCCGTGCAGGATCGTGGCCGTGGCCACCGGGACGAGCTCGCCGTCCCGTTCGGCGTAGCAGTCCATCCGGCCGTCGAACATGACGCCGCGCAGGATGTCGGTCACGGCGAACACCGTGTGGATGGTCTCCTCCATATAGGCCGGGCCGATCAGCTGCACCCGGGCGCGGGACACCACCGGGATCCAGGACCGCTCGGTGAGCATCCGGCCGACCGAGATGCCCCGGTCCGCCAGGAACCGGTCCACGACCTCCTCGAGCGCCCGGACGAATCCCGAGTGCTGCACCCGGTCGGAGAAGTGGCAGTAGAAGTACGGCGCCCGCCACGACCACACGAACCCGGCCGGATCCGTGGCCGGCGCCGATCCGGCCGGCACCGATCCGGCCAGCACCGACTCCGGCGACGCGCCGGGCGGCACCGGGATGGCGGGCCGGCCGGTGACCGTGCTGGCCGCCGCCAGGTCGGCGGCTTCCAGCGCGGCCAGCGGTTCCGGCGCCGGCCGGTGCCGCCCGGCCGTCCGCTCCCGCACCAGCGCCAGCTTGACCTTGCCGGACAGCACGGTCACCGGCGTGCCCTGCCTGGTGACCGACAGCCGCACGTTGAGCCGCGGCCCGGCCCCGGTGACCTCCGCCCGCACCTCGTCGTCGATTTCCAGCACAGCCGGCAGCTGCACGGAGAAGTCGGTGATCTCCGCGCCGAGGCCGTGCTCCAGGTACAGTGCGCCGGGCCCCGTGCCGCGGTCGCTCAGCCATTGCAGCACGGCCCGCTCGGCCAGGTACATGAAGTGCTTGAAGCCGATCCAGGTGCGGATGTTCGCCCCTTCGTAGCCCGGACGGCTGTGCAGCACGGTCGGTTGCGGCACGGTCGGTTGCGGCCCGATGGCACCGGTCATGGAGACTCTCCCGCTGTCGCCGCCGCCAGGCCGGCGACGGTAAATTCGGCGATCTGGGTGGCGATGGCACGCGCGTGCCGGATGTGGCAGAAGTGGTCGTACTCCTCGTTGACCCATAGCTTGGCCCCGGGTATCCGGGCGCCGAGCTCGCGGGCCGCGGGCAGTGCCAGGGTGGGGTCGGCGCCCCCTGCGACCACCAGCGCAGGCCGGTCCACCCGGTGGAGAGGCAGCTCCGGGCTCTGGGTGAACTGGTCGAACACCGCCAGGAACCCTCTCGGGCCGACCCGGTCCACTGTCACTTTGAGCATGGCCTCCAGCACGTCCGGCTCCAGCGAGCCGGCCCGGCCGCCCACTCGCAGCAGCACGCCCTCCCGGATGTGCTGCACGAACGTCGCCCGGGACCGCTCGAGCATGCGCCAGCTCACCGGCCATTCCTGCATCCGGTACAGCGGGCAGATCATCGCCACCGCATGCCCAGCCGCCGGGTCGCCCGCGGTGAGCAGCTCCAGTGCCGCGTTCGCCCCGTACGAATGCGTCACCAGCAGGTCCGGTCGGCCGTCCAGCAGCCCGAGGGCTTCGGCCAGCCAGGAGCCTGGCCGCCGGTGCCGCCAGCCGTAGTCGTTGCCGGCCCGCCAGGGCAGATCGAGGGCCAGCAGCCGCCACCGCGGGTCCAGCCGGGCCGCCATCGGCAGCCAGCTCGGCCAGCTGTCTTCCAGCCCATGCGCGAACGCCACCACGGGCTGGCCTGGCTCGCCCGGCGCCAGCGTGTACACCCGCACCTCGGGACCGGTCACCGCAGCCTCCCCGCCGCCTGCCCGGCCCGCGCTGTTTCGTCGGCCCGCGCCGCCTGCCCGGCCCGCGCCGGTGCGCCGTCCGCGGCGCTGCCCGGCACGCTGCCCGCGGCGCTGACCAGCACGGGCGGCCCACCGCCGGGCTCGCCGCTGACCGCGACGAGCCGGTGGCCTTCGTCGGCGATGAGGTGCGCGGCCAGCGCGAGCGCCACGATGTCCTGCGCGCCGTACCAGTCGCCCCAGTGCGCGACCGGGTCGAAGCCCCCGGGCCCGATGGACAGCCGCGGCCGCGTCCCGTCCGGCCAGGGCTCCGGGCCGGGCCGCAGCAGCACGCTGTGCCCCAGGGTGCGGCCGGCGGCTCCCAGCGTGCCGTCCGGGCCGGATGCCGCGGCTTCAAGCACCAGGCACGCGGCGCCGGTACGCAGCGCGGGCCAGGGCGCAGCCGTTCTTTCCTTGATGCCTGATCTGCGGGAGCCGCCGTCGCGGTGCAGCGCGCTGGCGACGTCGTCCGCCGCCTCGGCGCCGACCAGTACCACCCGCCCGGCCCGCCGGGCCGCCAGCAGCAGCGCCGCCAGCCGCAGGCCGTGCCGGCCGGCCGCCCGGCCCGAGCAGACCATCAGGTTCGGCCCGCCGAAGCCGAACCACAGCGCGACGGTGCTCGCGATGACGTTGCTGGACACGTTCGGCGCGTCGAGGATGCTGACACCGCGGCCGCCCTCGGCGGCCAGCTGCCTGGCCACCGCGGCCACCGTGCCGACGTTGCCCAGGTTGCTGCACGCCACCACGGCCGTGCCCGGCACGACCGGCGACCGGGGGCGCTGCCCGGCCGGCAGGCGGAGCGCCCGGTGCACCGCGCACAGCGCCATCCGGGTGGCGGGCTCTTTGGCCAGCAGCCCCTTGCGCCCCAGCAGGGCGGCCGCCCGCTCCGGCGGCGGGACGTCGCCGGATGCCCAGTCGCCCGCGGGTGGCCCGCCCAGCCGGGCGGCCAGCGCCGCCCGCAGGTCTGTGCCCGGCAGGTGCAGGCTCCATCCGGTGGCCAGCAGGCCCGGCAGTCCGGCGCTCACGCCGGCTCCAGCAACGTCACGGCGTTGACCCCGCCGAAACCGAACGCGTTGACCTGCACCAGCGATGGCCGCAGCGGCGCCGCGCCGCCCGTCACGAAGGCCAGCCCGGCACCCTCGTCCAGCGGCACCTCGTGGCCGGTCAGCGGCGGCACCACGCCTTCGGCCAGGCAGCGCACCGCCACGTCCAGATTGAGCAGGGCGGCGCTGCCCGACGTATGGCCCACCGCGCCCTTGATCCCGGTCACCAGCGGTGCCCCGCCCTCGTCCAGCAGCACCCGGCGCAGCGCCTCGCACTCGGCGGGATCGTTCAGAGCGGTGCCGGTGCCGTGCCCGATGACCAGATCCACCTCGGCCGGTCGCCGGCCGGCCCTGGCGAGCGCGTCCGTCATCGCCCGGCAGATGCCTTCGATGTCCGGCGCGGTCTCGTGCCCGGCGTCGCAGGACAGCCCGGTGGCAGCCAGCCGGGCCAGCGGCCTGCCGGGCCGTGACGCGGCCGCGACCACCACCGCCCCGGCGCCCTCCCCGAGCAGCACGCCGCCCCGGTGCTGGTCGAACGGGCGGACCCGGTCGGCCGGGTCAGGGGCCGCCCGGCCGATCATCGCCAGCATCGACTGGGTCATCGTGTCGGTTCCGCCGACCAGGACCGCGTCGGCCTCGCCCAGTTCGACCATGTCCTGGGCCAGCGCGAGCGCGTGCCCGCTGGCGCTGCACGCGTTTGACAGCGTGATGACACCGGTCACGCCGGGCACCGCGGCCCGGACCACATCGCCGAAGTGCAGCCGCCGCACCGAGAAGCCGGCGCCGGTCAGCGCCCAGCTTTCCACCGCGGACAGCTCCCGCAGGCCGGTGCCCACCAGGGCGGTCACCCGTTCCCTGGCCGGGTCGAGCCCGGCCTGCCCGGCCGCCTCCGCCAGGCAGCTGGCCAGCAGCCTGCTGGCCCGGAACGGCTGGCCCGGGTCGTCGCCGCCGATGTGGTAACCGGACGACACGCCCAGCTTGCCCGGGTCGCCATGCCGCAGCGCCCCGGCGCCACACTCGCCCCGCAGCAGCGCGCCGAAGGTGGCCGGCCCGTCACCGAGGCAGCTGCGTACCGCGCTAGCCGCGATCATTGCGGCCATCGGTCCTCCTTGTCCCGATCACTGTCACGATCACTGTGGCCATCGGCCCATCCCTGTCACGATCGCCGCACCCACCGCCCCGTCCGGGCTGCGCCCGGTGAGCAGGCTCAGCCCGCCCGGTTCGCTCTGCGCGGTGAGCGCGAGCCCCAGCGCCATCGCCCCGGTCGCGGCGCCGCAGTCACCGAGCAGCCGCGGCACGGCCACCCACCGCGGCTTGTGGCCCAGGGCTTCGGTGGCCGGCCCGTATTCCGGCCGGCCGGTCTCGCCGGCCTCCGCGGCGCCCACGTTCTCCGCGGCGCCCACGTTCTCCCCGGCGTACACGGGCTGCCCGGTAGGCACTGGCTGCCCGGTGGGCACGGTCTCCCCGGTGAATACCGTGCCGACGCTGGCCGGGTCGGCGCCCGATCGCCGCAGCACTCGGTGCACACAGCCACGCAGCGCGCGGTCTGCCTCGGTGCCGCCACCCGGGCCGTAGCCGGTAGCCACCGCGAGAATCCGCGCCACACCGCGGTCCGGCGCCCAGCCCGGCGGCTCGGTCCCGGTCAGCACGAACACTCCCGCGGCCTCACCGGCCGGCGCCGCCGTGGCCGGTGACGTCAGGCGCGACGCCCAGGCCCGGTGCGCGGTGAACTCCTCCGCCGCACCGGCCAGCATCACGTCCGCGTAGCCGCGGGCGATGACGTTGGCCGCGAAGCGGATCGCGTTCAGGAAGGCCAGCGCCCCACCGGCGATGGTCGCGTTCACCCCGCGCAGGCCGAGCCGGATCGCCACCTGCCCGGCCGCACAGTTCATCACCGTGTTGGGGAACAGCATCGGGTTGACCAGGTAGGGCCGGTCCTGAACCAGGGTCTCCCTGGTGTAGTCGCTGGTGGATTTGAAACTGCCCAGGCTGGTGCCGAGTGCCACGCCGACCCGGCGGCTGTCCTCGCCGCTGCCGCCGGTGCCGGCAATATCACCGGTGCCGCCGGCCGCGGCGGCCAGTGCGTCCCGGCAGCAGACCACGGCCAGGGCGGTGACCCGGTCGTAGCTGCTCGTGCCGCGCCGCCCGATGTGCTCCCGCACGTCGAAGCCGGCCAGCGCGTAACCGGCCGGCGACGGCAGCGGCTCCGCCTGCGGGTCCCCGTTCAGCTGCCCGGCCCGGGTGCCGGGTACGGCCGCCGTCACGGGCAGCGGCGCCCCGGCGGCCTGCGGCGCCAGTGCGGCGGTGCCGACGCCCGCCGCGCTGATCGCGCTCCACCCGGTGACCAGCACCCCGGTCACCGGACCGCTCCGAGCATCACGATGGCGTTGTTGCCGCCGAAGGCAAAACCGTCGTTCTGCACCACCCGCACGCTGGCCGGCCGGGCCCGGTTCGGCACTGGGTCGATCCCGGCCAGTTCCGGGTCCGGGTTGCGCCAGTTGATCGTCGGCGGCAGGAACCCCTGGCTGATCGAGACGACCGCGGCGATGGCGCCGAACCCGCTCGCCGCGCCCATCGTGTGCCCGATCATGGACTTGATCGAACTGACCGGCGGCGGCTGGCTGCCGAACACCTCCAGGATCGCGCGGCCTTCGGTCAGGTCGTTGGCCGGCGTCCCGGTGCCGTGCGCGCAGATGTAGCCGACCTCATCCGGCTTGACCCCGCTGTTGCGGTGCGCCAGCCGCATGCACTCCGCGACGCTGGCCGGATCCGGGGCCACCGGGTGGTTGGCGTCGCAGTTCAGGCCGTAACCGAGCAGCTCGGCGAGGATCTGGGCACCGCGTGCCCGCGCGTGCTCGAAGGTCTCCAGCAGCAGGACCGCGCCGCCTTCCCCGGTGAGGATGCCGGAGCGGTCCCGGTCGAACGGCGCGCAGGCTTCCCCGGCCAGCGCGCCGAGCCGGTAGAACCCGGCGTGCGCCCAGCGGCACACCGAGTCCGCGCCACCGGCGAAGACGACGTCGGCTTCGCCGGTGACCAGCAGGTCGTAGCCGTACCCGATGGCGTAGTTGCTCGCCGAGCAGGCCGTGGCGATGGTCAGCGACTCGCCGTGCAGCCGCAGCTCCTCGCTGACCGCGTTGGCCAGCCGGTTCGCGGGCAGCTGCCGCAGCAGCTCCGGGTCCTGCCCGGCGAACCCGGCGTCCACGATCTGCGCGGTGAGCGCCTCCAGCACGGTGGACTCGCCGCTGGTGGTGCCGATCACCGCGTGCGCCCGGCCCGGGGACAGCCGGTCCGGATCCAGCCTGCCGTGCTGTGCGGCCAGCCTGGCCGCGCTGGCGGCGAACTGGCTGGACCGCCCCCACCGGCTGGGATCGAGCCGGCGCAGGTACGCCGCCGCGCTGAAGCCGTGCACCTCACCGGCGTTCTGCCGCGGGAACCCGGCCGGGTCGAAGCTGGTAATCCGCGATATGCCGGACCGGCCGGCCCGCAGTGAGCCGGCGAAGTCCGGCAGCCCCACACCGATGCTGGAGATGGGGCCGAGCCCGGTCACCGCGACGCGGACCACGGTTCAGCCGCCCGAGTGCCGGGCCAGCGCCTCATGCACCGCCTTCAGGTTGCGCAGCTCGGGCAGTTCGGCCTGGGGGATCTCGACCTTGTACCGCTTGTCGATCCGGGCCAGGATCTCGATGGCCCGCAGCGAGTCCGCCTCGTACTCCTCCATGAAGTCGCCGGTGTCGGTGAGTTCCTCGGGCTCCAGCTCAAGCACCTCCGCGACCATCACGCGGAGCTCCTCGAGCTGGTCTTGCCCCACGATGTGGGTCATCGCAATCCCTCTCCAGAGTTGATAACGGCATGGGCAGGATCGGTGCCCGCGGTGCCGGGCACGGCGGGCGGGCTGGGCGTACCGGGCGTATGAGACGCGCGGCCTGGGCGCCGGACCGGGCGCCGGGTTGCGATCAGCGTGCTGACGGTGGCGATCCGGCGGGGGCCGGCCCACGTCTCGCCCGCGGCGAACGCGGTGCCGGCCAGCACGCTGTCCAGCCGGACCTCGTGCCGCAGCACGTCGCCCGGGTAGGCGTCGCCCTCGAAGGCGAAGTCACGGGCCGCCGCGAACATCAGCGTCCCGTCGCCGTCCGGCTCCGCCGGGCTGCTGCCCAGCCACAGCAGCGCGGCGCTCTGCCCGAAGGACTCGATCAGCAGCGAGCGCGGGTACGCCCAGCACCGCTTCCCGGCTCCGTCGGGCAGCCACGCGTAGCACGGCTCGGTCGCGGTGATCGCCTTGATGGTGGTGATGGACCGGCCGGGTTCCAGCTCGATCACCTGGTCCACCAGCAGCAGCGGGTAGCGCTGCGGCAGCGCCGCCCTGATCTGCGCGTGGCTACGCATCGCCGCTCCCACCGCGCCCGAAGCTGGCGCGCAGCTGCGCGCATACGGTGCCGTCGCGCAGCCGCACCCGTGCCGCGGCCGACCACCCGCCGGTGCCGTCGGGTGAGACGGCGATCCGCAGCGTGAGCTCGTCGCCGTCCAGCGCGGGCGCGAGAAACCGGGCCGACCGCACGCCGCACAGCACTGCCTGGCCGCCCGGGCCGGCCTCGATGGCCAGCGTCACCGCCTGGGCCAGCGCCTCGATGATGAACACGCCGGGAAATATCGCCAGCCCGGGGAAGTGACCGCGCAGGTTCGGGTCGTCGCCGCGCACCGCGACCCGCGCGGTTACCAGCAGGACGCCGTCCGCCTGCTCGGCGTGCCAGGCGTCCACCGCGCGCAGCGGGGCGGCCACCGCCGGCGGCCCAGCCACCGCGATCCACCCGGGATGGGCCGCCACGGTCACAGCGCGATCCCCCCGTCGACCTGGAAGACCTGCCCGGTGATGTAGGCCGCGCGCTCCGACAGCAGGAACGCGACGAGTTCGGCGACGTCCGCTGGCCGCCCGAACCGGCCCAGCGGGATCCGGCCCAGTGCGATGTCCCGCAGCTTGTCGCTGAGCGCCCTGGTCATGTCGGTCTCGATGAAGCCGGGCGCGACCACGTTGACCCGTATGCCGTACCCGGCGACCTCCCGGGCCAGCGACTTGCTGAAGCCGATGATGCCGGCCTTGCTCGCCGCATACGCGGTCTGCCCCGCGTTGCCCTGCAGGCCGGCCACCGACGACAGGTTGACCATGGCACCGCCACGGTTCTTCATGAACCGGAAGGCCAGCGAGCTGCAGAAGTTCCTGGTGCCGGTGAGGTTGGTCGCCAGCACGTCGGCCCAGTCGTCGTACTTGCCGAGCACCAGTGGGCTGTCACGGGTGATGCCGGCGTTGTTGACCAGCAGGTCGAGCGGGCCGAGCCGCTCCTCGGCCGCCCGCACGAAGGCCTCGACGGCGGCCGGGTCGGACACGTCGCACGCGGCGAAGAAACACGGCACGCCGAGTTCGGCGACGTCGGCTTCGGCCTGTTTGGCGGCATCGCTGGCGGTGCTGAAGCAGCCGGCCACCGCGTGGCCGTCCCGGGCCAGCCGGAGCGCGATGGCGTGGCCGATACCGCGCGAGGCGCCGGTGACCAGGGCCCTGTGCTGCTCTGCCACCTCGGCTCCCATCTGCGTCCGCGCCCCTGCCTGACCGGCCGTGTGCATGCGGCCGTCGGCCGCGCCGGTGTGCTGCCCGCTTGTCACGCTAGGCATTGCCGCGCGGCTCCCCACCTTCGGTGTTGCTGGCTGAGTTCCCAGCTCAGCGAGGATCTCCGCGGTGTCCGCGCCCGGCTGCGGCGCGCCCCGCCTGATCCGCGTCGGGGTCCGGGAGAACTTCACCGGCGGGCCGGCCAGCGGCGCGGTGCGGCCGTTGCTGAGCACCGTCTGCTGCAGCGTGCCGCGCGCGGTGACGTGCGGGTCGGCGGCCGCCTGGGCGAACGTGCGCACCTGTGCGGCCACGATGCCGCTCGCGGACAGCTCGGCGGCCGCCGCGGCCGCCGTGCGCCCGCGGCACCACCGCGTCACGATCTGGTTGATCGCGTCGCGGTTCGCCAGCCTCTCGGAGTTGCTGCGGTAACCCGGCGCGGTAGCCAGCTCCGGCCTGCCGATGACCTGCGCGAGCGCGCGCCAGTGCTTGCTGAGCGCGACGGTGAGGTAGAGGTGGCCGTCCCGGCACGGGTACACGTTCGAGGGCACGACGAAGTCGGTCTCGTTGCCCATCCGTGGCGGCGGCGCACTGGCGGCGGCGAGGGTGGGCAGCCCGCTGCTGCTGAACAGGATGCTGTCCATCATGGACACGTCGACGTGCTGGCCCTCGCCCGTCCGGTCGCGGTGCGCCAGCGCCGCGAGCGCGCCGGTCACTGCGTGCAGGCCGGCCAGTTCGTCGGCCAGGAACGTGGGCGCCCGGGCCGGCGGCCCGCCCGGCGGCCCGTTCTGTGCCATCCAGCCGCTGGCCGCCTGGATGACCGGGTCGTAGGCGGGCAGGTGCACGTTCGGGCCGTACTGGCCCCAGCCGGAGATGGACACGAACACGATCGCCGGCGCCACCTCCCGGCAGGCCGCGTAGCCGGCTCCCCAGCCGTCCAGCGTGCCCGGCTTGTAGTTCTCGACGACCAGATCAGCGGTGGCGACCAGACGGAGGAACGTGGCACGGTCTTCGGCGCCGCGCAGGTCCAGCGCGATGCTGCGCTTGTTGCGCCGCACGGTCTGCCGGAACCAGGACAGCCCGGTGCCGGGAATCTCCGGCGGCACCTCGCCGTCCGGCCGGCCGGCCAGTTCCACGCTGATCACGTCGGCGCCGAGGTCGGCGAGCACGCAGGTGGCCAACGGCCCGGACCACACCTTGGTCACGTCGACCACCCGCACGCCGTCCAGCGGCCCGGCTGAGCCGTCCCTGGCTTCGGCGTAGAAGTCCTGTTCCCGCATCTGCCGTCCCCGGTCAGAGCCGCTGCAGGATGGAGGCGGTGCCCAGCGAGCCGCCGCAGCACATGGTGATCAGCGCGGTCTGCCTGCCGGTGCGCTCCAGTTCGTGCAGCGCGGTGACGATCAGCCGGGTGCCGGTGGCGCCGAGCGGATGGCCCAGCGCGATCGCCCCGCCGTTGACGTTGACCCGCTCCGGATCGGCACCGTGCGCCTGTATCCAGTTGAGCACGACCGCGGCGAATGCCTCGTTGACCTCGTACAGGTCGATGTCGCCCAGCTTCATGCCGGCCCGGCCGAGGATCCGCCCGGTCGCGGCGACCGGCCCGTCCAGCAGGTAGTAGGGGTCGGCGCCGGTGACGACCTGGTGCGCCAGCCTGGCGCGTGGGCGCAGTCCCAGCGCCCGGGCCCGGTCCAGCGACATCCACATGACCGCGGCCGCCCCGTCCGATATCTGCGAGGTCGTGCCGGGCGTGTGCACGCCGCCCTCGACGTTGGGCTTCAGCGTGCCGAGCGCGCTGCTGTCCCTGATGCCCTGGTCGCGGGTGACCCGGCGGGTCTGGCCGGTGGGCGTGCCCGCGCCGTCCAGCACCGGGGCGGTGACCGGGGTCACCTCGCGGCCGAACCGCCCGTCCGCCCACGCCCGCGCGGCCAGCCGCTGCGACCGGGCGCCGTAGGCGTCGGCGTCGGCGCGGGTGATCCCCTGCCGCCGGGCGATCCGCTCCGCCCCGCCGAACTGCGCCCGGGGCGGGTCGTCCCAGGGGTAGTCCCCGGTCTTGTAGTGGCCGGGGCCGGCCCGCAGGTTCCAGCCGATCTCCACCCGGCTCATCGACTCGACGCCGCAGGCGATGCCCACATCGATGACGCCGGCCTCGATCAGCGCGGCGATCAGATGGTTGGCCTGCTGGGCGGATCCGCAGGACACGTCCACCGTGCTGCAGCCGACCGCCGGGTCGTGCCCGGTGGCCAGCCACGCGTTGCGGGTGACGTTGAGGCTCTGCTCGCCGGCCTGGGTCACGCACCCGCCGATGATCTGCTCCACGTCGCCGGGCGCGATCCCGCTCTGCCCGATGACCTCGAGCAGCGCGTGCCGCAGCAGTTCGACGGCCTTGAGGCCGGCCAGCCAGCCGGCCCGCTTGCCGATCGGCGTCCGGGTCGCGGCCACCACCACCGGGGTGCGTGGTGCTGACGTGTGCATGAGCCGTCCCTCCCTGCCTGCCGTCTGTTCGCCTGTCTGGATGATCAGCCGCCCCGCGCGGCCCGGGCATCTTCCTGGCTGCTCACCCGCCGGCCGCTCCCTGGCCGCTGGCTCGCTGGGCGGGCAGGGCGTTTCTCGGTGGTTGCCGACCTTGCGCCGGCCCCTGCCGGGCCCGGTACGCGCCGGGTTACCGTTCATGACATGCCGCTCGAGCTGCACTGGTTCCTGCCGACCCACGGGGACGGCCGGGAGGTGGCCAAGGACCCGTCAGGGGCCGACCTGCCCGGCGCCCGCCGCGACCCGGATCTGCCCTACCTGGCCCAGGTCGCGATGGCGGCGGACCGGTACGGGTTCGCGGGCATGCTCACCCCGTTCGGGCTGTTCTGTGAGGACCCCTGGGTGGTCGCGTCCGCGCTCGCCGCGGTGACCAGCCGGGTGAAATTCATGATCGCGCTGCGCGCCGGGTTCGGCTCCCCGGTGGCCGCCGCACAGATGGCCGCCACCTTCCAGCGGGTGTCCGGCGGCCGGCTGCAGCTCAACGTGGTGACCGGCGGGGACGCCGACGAGCAGCGGCGCTACGGCGACTGGCTGGCCCACGACCAGCGGTACGAGCGCACCGCGGAGTTCCTCGACGTGTTCGGCCGTGCCTGGTCGGGCGAGCGGTTCGACTTCGACGGCGCCTACTACCGGATCTCCAAGGGACTGCTCACCCGGCCGCATCCGGTCCGGCCGCAGGTCTTCGTGGGCGGGTCATCGGCGGCGGCGGCCGGCGTGGCCGTGGCGCACGCGGACGTGCTGCTGAACTGGGGTGAGCCGCCGCAGGGCACGATGGCGTCGATCGCCCGCGCCCGGCGGCTGGCGGCGGCGGCCGGCCGTGAGCTGAGTTTCGGCACCCGCTTTCACGTCATCAGCCGCGACACCGCGGAGCAGGCCTGGCAGGTGGCCCGGCAGTTGCTGGACGGCATGGACCCGGCGCGGATCCGCCAGGCGCAGCAGCGGTTCAGCCGCAGTGAGTCGGAGGGGCAGCGCCGGATGACGGCCCTGCACGAGGGCCGCACCGACGCGCTGGAGATCTACCCGAACCTGTGGGCCGGCTACGGGCTGGTCCGGCCCGGCGTGGGTACCGCGCTCGTCGGCAGTCACGCCGAGGTGGCCGACAGGATCGCGGAGTACCACGCACTCGGCGTGGACCACCTGATCCTGTCCGCCCAGCCTCACCTGGAAGAGGCCTATTCGTTTGGCGAGGGCGTACTGCCGCTGCTCCGCAAGCGCGGCGTGATTGCCGACCCGCTGCGCCCGGCCGCCTGAATCCCGGCAACCGCGAAGTGGCCCGCACGGCCCGCTTTTCCCATTCTGGCCAGTGAGAACGGTAAAAGGCGCTCGACATTTATGGGTGATTCACTTGGGCAACCCCGAAGCGGATAGCTACCGCACGATGACCTTCGAGGCTTTCGCTGACACCTTTGTGCCCGGCGTGAAGCGGGCACTGGACGACAAGGCGATCGCCGGCGCCGCCGACGGCCCTGGTGCGGTCGCCGCGGGCGCCATCGAATTGCTGGAAACGCCGGCCACCGGCATGACCGGCGGGCTGACCGACGCGGCCCGGGGACTGAACGGGCACGCCGCGGCCTACGCCGGCCGGCACGATCTTACGCTGGACCCGTCGGTGCCGCCGTTCGTCGCGCTGCCGTTCGCCGGCCGCACCGCCGTCGTCGGCGAGCTCACCGCGCCCGGGCACCCGGAGAAGGACATCTGGGTCCTGCTCGGGCTGTTCTGCTTCATGGCCTTCGACACCGCCGCCCACATGCACACTACCGACGCGATCAGCTCCGGGCATCCCGGTCTGGCCGCGATGGGATTCGCCGCACCGGATGCCGACGGCCTGTGGCGGTTCGCCGACTACTCCTACGGCAGGCCACTGGCCCGCTTCCACCCGCACACCACGTCCTCGGGGAGCCCGGCATGAGCAGCAGCGAGCGCACCGATGTCCTCGTGATCGGCAGCGGATTCGGCGGGGCGATCACCGCCTACCACCTGGCCGCCGGCGGCGCCAGAGTGGTGATTCTCGAGCGCGGCCCGTGGCTGGGCTCCGACGAATTCGAGCACGACTTCCTGCTCGGCACGTCGTCCACCCGGATCTTCGATTTCGTCGCCGGGAACGGGATGAGCGTGCTCGGCGGCAACTGCGTGGGTGGCGGCAGCGTCGTCTACTTCGCCACGATGCCGCGTGCGCCCCGGTTCGTCTTCGAGCGGCAGGGCAGCATCGGCCGGCGGATGTGGCCGTCCGCCATCAGCCGCGACGCCCTCGAGCCGTGGTATGACCGGGTCGCCGAGGCGCTGCCGGTCAGCAAGCAGAGCTGGGCCGAGGTCACCTACCCGGGCGGGCTGTGGGCCGCCGCATGCGACCACGCGGGCCACACGGCCAACCCGGCGCCGGTGGCCATCGACACCGCGAAGTGCACGAACTGCAACTGGATGATGGCCGGCTGCCGGTTCGACGCCAAGCGCTCGCTCCTGCTCAACTACCTGCCCGCCGCCCTGTCGCACGGCGCCGAGATCCGGCCGCTGCACGAAGTACAGCGGCTGTCACGGACCGGCGACGGCGGCTACCGGGTGCACTACAACGTCATCGACGACGAGGACTACCGGGTGCAGGCGGGCCACGGGACCGTCGACGCCAAGATCGTCATACTGGCCGCCGGGGCCGGGGCGACGCCGGTGATCCTGCAGCGCTCGGAGGCGTCGCTGGGCACCATGCCGCACGCCGCCGGCCGCTACTTCTCCGGCAACGGTGAGCGGCTCAACACCGCCGTCGTGGACGAGGACAAGGCCCGCGACCTGCTGGGGCTGTCGCGCCCGGGCGGCCTGGCCTACGCGGCCAACCAGATCGGCCGCGGGCCCAGCGTGGCCTGCTGGGACTGGCTGGACGGCAGCCTGCCCGAGTACTCGCGGTTCAGCCTGGAGCAGCTCTACTTCCCCCCGGGCCTGGGCACGATCCTGGCCCAGGCACCCGGCGCCGACGGCGCGGCCTGGTACGGCGTGCAGAAGAAGGAGATGCTGCGGAGCTGGCGCTCCTGGCTGACCATCTTCACCATGTGCGAGGACGACAACGAGGGGGTGTTCGGCCCGCCGCCGCCGACCGGCAACGCGGTCCGCATCTCCCAGCAGATGCTCGGCCAGGGCGCGCTCGGCTACCAGCCGAGCCAGAACACCCTGCGCGGCTGGGCCGAATCGGACGCCGCGGTGAAGGACATCCTGGAACGCGACGGCCTGGCCCGGGTGCGCCCGTGGACCAGCGACGTCGTGGGCGCCTACACGGTGCACCCGCTGGCCTCCTGCCGCATCGGCGACGACCCGGGAACCTCGGCGCTGGATGACCGGCACGAGCTGCGCGGACACCCGGGCATCTTCGTGACCGACGGCTCGGCCGTGCCCGGCGCGCTCACCGTGAACCCGGCGCTGACCATCGCCGCCCTCGCCGAACGTGCCATTCCCGCCATCGTGGCCGCGGCTCGGCAGCGGGACATCGCGGTGACCTACGGCGCGCCGTCGCCAGAGGGTGAGACCACCGCCCGCCGTGGGGTGGCCGCGCTGGTCCCCGGTCTCATGCAGGCGCCCCGGTGAGCAGGCTCACGGCCCGGCCGCTGCGCCGGTCGCTGGACCAGATCCGGTACGTCACGCCGGTCCGGCCGGCCGCGGCTCGAGACCTGATAGCCAGCGTCTACGCACAATCAGAGCGCGACTTCGGCATGATCGCCCCGCCGGTAGCCCTGCACTCGCCGGCGCCTGGCCCGCTGGCTGCCTGCTGGATCATGCTGCGCGAGACGCTGCTGGCTCCGCCGGCCGGCGGCCGGGCGGCCCGGGAGACGGTCGCGGCCGCCGTGTCGCTTGGCAACGCCTGTCCCTACTGCGTAGCCGTGCACGGTGCGGCCATGGGCGGTCTGGCCGGCGGGCCGGAGGCCGCCGCGATCGCCAGCGGCCGTGTGGAAGCGATCACCTCCACACAGCTTCGGGAGATAGCTGCCTGGGCGCTGAACACCGGCGAGCTCGCCGCCCCCGGCGGCCCGCCGTTCCCGGCGGCAGAGCTGCCCAGGCTGGCAGGTGTCGCGCTGACCTTTCATTACCTGAACCGCATGGTCAACGTGTTCCTGGAGGACTCGCCGCTGCCGCCCGCCACGCCCGGCGTCGTCGGCCGCGGCCTCATGCGGGTCCTGGCCCGGATCATGCTGTCGGCCGGGCGCGGCGCTGCGCCGCCCGGTGCGTCTGTCTCCCTGCTTCCGGCCGCGCCGCTGCCCGCCGACCTGGCCTGGGCGGCCGGCCTGCCGCACGTCGCGGGTGCGCTCTCCCGGGCCGCCGCGGCCATCGAGGACGCCGCCGCCCGCGCCGTCCCCGCCAGCGTGCGCGAGCTGGTGCTCTCCCAGCTGGCCGGATGGGACGCGACCGCGCCCGGCCCGGGTCGGGGCTGGGTCGCGGACGCGGTGTCCGGCGTGCCGCCTGCCGACCGGCCCGCCGCCACGCTCGCACTGCTCACCGCGCTCGCCTCCTACCAAGTGCTCCCGGCCGACATCGACAGCTTCCAGCGGCACCAGCCCGGCGACGAGGCGCTGATCGCCGTCACCTCCTGGGCGAGCCTGGCCGCCGCCCGGCGCGCGGCCAGCTGGCTGGTCACCGACCCGCCGGCGCGTGCCACGGCCTGAGCCCGGCCGGGGCGGGAAGATCTGAGCCCCGGCCGGGGCGGGAGACCTGAGCCCGGGCCGGGGCCGGAAGAACAGGCGGTAAGTCCGTGAACTGGCCGGCCGTGCGGCCCTGGCCGGGTGAGCCGCGGTAGGCCTGGGCGATGTCCAGCCAGTGATCGGCCTCGGTGCCGGCCGCGGACAGCGCCAGGTCGTCCCGATGCCGCCGCCTCGTCGCGAGCAGGCAGAGGTCAACGGCGGGCCCGCTGACCCGCTGTGCCGCATCGGCGGGACCGAACTCCCACCGTGCGCCCGACGGGCCGGTGAGCTCGAACCTGAACTCCACATCCGGCGGCGTCAGGCCGCGCGCCAGGTACGCGAAGTCCCAGGTCCGCGTCACGAACCCGGCTAGGTGCCGGATCCTGTCGGTGCGCGCCCGCCCGATCCCGAGCGTGTCGGCGATGTCCTGGCCGTGCCCGAACAGCTCCATCATCCCGGCCGCGGCGAGCACCGACGGTGGCAGTGGCCGCACCAGCCAGGGCACCATCTGATCCGGCGGCACCGCGGCCACCGCCCGCTCGGCGGCCGCCCGCTGCGCTCGCCACGAGGCAAGCAGTTGCTGTGGCTCCTGCGCCAGGTAGGGGGCCATCGCGGCGCGCACGTTGGCGTCGAAGTCGTCCCCCAGTCCGGCGGCCAGCTTCCCGAAGGCAACCGGGTCCCCGGCCGCCATCGCGGCCAGCCCGAAGACCGAGGCCAGGTGGGCGATCTGGTGCTTGACCGTCCAGCCGGGCGCAGGGGTGGGCAGAGCCCACTGCGCGGGGTCCATGCCTGCCACCATCCGGTCGAGTTCCGCGCCTTCCTCGGCCAGCGCGGCATGCACGTCTTTCTGACTGGTCACAGTGGTCACGGGCGATCCTCTCGCTGGGCAGACCATGCCGTCTTTCCCTAACGCTGCCGTGGCCTTTCCGTGGTGGCATCTCCTGGCATGCGCTTTCCCCCGGTCAACTCATTCAAGAGCGGTGCCCGACCCGCGGCTTAGCCGTGTTCGAGTGCATTGATGCAAAGTCCAGATGGGCTGTTTTAAGGAGGAACTCGATGAACAGCGCCGTGGAACGGGCGACCGAATACATATGGCAGCGGTACAGCGAGCCAATGTCGCTGAATGATATCGCGCGGGCCGCCATACTCAGCCGTTTTCACTTCTCCCGTACGTTCCGGGACGCTACCGGTGTCTCGCCTGGCCGTTACCTTTCCGCGGTCCGTATACATGAAGCCAAACGGCTCCTGCTCACCACGCCGATGAACATCACCGATATCGCATACCTCGTCGGTTTCAACAGCCTGGGCTCTTTCTCGAATCACTTCACCGACAGCGTCGGTGTCGCGCCCGGCCGGTTCCGCAGCATATCGGCCAACGGCGGCTTCGCTCTGCCTGCTCCCCGGCCCGGGTCGCCGTCCACGCACGGCACGGTGCGGGACCTGGTCATCATGCCCGATGGTTATCTGGATGTGCGCGTCTACCTGGGTGCTTTCGACACTCCGATCGTGCAGCGCCAGCCCGGCTCCGCCGTCATCGTCGAGTCCAGCCCCGGCGAGCCGTGCCCCTACCGGCTGCCGTGGGTTCCGGACGGGACCTGGTTCATTCACGCGGTGGCGGTCGCCGACAGCGCCGACCCCGAGCCATGGACCCGCCGGACCGTGTTGGTGGGCACGGGCGGGCGGGTGCGGGTGCGGGCGGGCGAGGCGACCCGGGCCAGGATCATCATGCGGCCCCGGCGCCCGGGCGACCTGCCCACCCTGCTGGCCCTGCCCGACCTTGAGGCCACGCCGGGCCTGCAGGCTCAGCCCAGCCTCGCGTCCAGCTCGGTGCCGGCCCCCCGCCGCCCGGTCTCGCCCACCGTGCATCAGTGAGCCTGGGCGGGCCGCCCCGTCAGTGCCTGCGCGCGTTAGCGGGCCGACGGGCCACGCCCGCGAAACGCTGCCCGGCCGGCCCGGGTCCTGCCGGGTCCCGGCTGACCCGGTTGCCGCTACCCGGCCAGGGCCTCCGGCGCCGGCCCGGGGCCAGCCGGCGTCCGGCCCAGGTAGCCGACCAGCTGATCGCCCACGCTGGCCTGCGGTGATACCGGAACCGGGGAGCCGAACCGGGTGGGCCGGTCCGCCTCGGTGACCAGCAGCCGGGACACCGCGAGTATCTCCCCGGCGAGTTCCACCGGGATCGCGCAGCGGCTCCCGCACGCCTGCGCCACGTCCCAGCCGTGCACGGCGATATCCACCGCACCGGCGCTGGCCACGATGCTCACCGGGAGCGGGTAACCGCCCACCCGGACCAGCTGGTCATGCTGCCCGGCCAGCCCCGCCAGCAGCTGCCTGGCCTGGCCGCGCAGGGCGGCGACCAGGCCGGCCGCCGGGTCGCCGGCGGCCGCTGAATCGCCGGGGCCGGCCACCCGGGGCCGCGGGCCGAGGCTGACACTGCTCAGTCCTACCGCCTCGTGCATCGCGGCCAGCGAGTCGCTCATGTGCATCAGCAGAGCACCGAGGTCCCACTCCGCGCAGGGCGTGGGACGGCTCAGCGCAGCCGGGGTGACGGCCTGCAGCGGGCCGAGGGCGTAACCGACGGCGCGTTCGAGCAGCGCCACGCCGTCGCGGAGCGCGGCCGCCGGGCCTGCCCCCGTCATGACCCGGCGGGCAATTGGTAGGCCGAGGTATCCCGGCTGCCGTCCCCCGGGTAGCTGCCCTCCTGCCTGCTGGCCCTGCTGTCGGTCATGCCGCTCCCTTCGCTGGCATCTGGCTGCGAAACCGTGGTCAGTGCGGGCGGCGCGCCCGCCCGGTGCGAGCTTGCCGGCCATGCGCCGTGGCCGCCTGGTAGCAGGCGGCGCCGGGGCAGATCACCTTGGTGGCGTACCTCGCCCGGCTCGCGCTGTACACGACCGGCTCGCGGCCGTACCGGCGGTGGGCGATGCTGGCCCAGTCGGCCAGGCCCTCCCAGAAGGCCAGTTCGTCGGCCTGGGTCAGATCCGCCTCGATGGCCGAACGTTCGAGATAGCCGAGTTCGCCGGGTCCGCCGTGCCAGGCCATCTGCCGGTGCCCGGCCAGAGCCACGCGATCGGCCAGGACGGCGGGACCGGCCAGGACGGCGGGACCGGCCAGGGCGGCGGGACCGGCCAGGGCCGCGGGACCGGTCAGGGCGGCGGGACCGGCCAGGGCGGCCGGCTGGGCCTGCGCGGCGAGGCCGGCCCGCGGTGCGGCCCGCCAGCGCAGCATCAGCGCGGCCAGAGCGCGGAAGAACGCCTCGGCCGTGGCGCTCGCCGCCAGCCGGCCGGCCGCGATGCCGACGGTCGTTCCCCCATCGCCGAAGGCCACAAGCGCGATCTGGAAGTCGCTCCCCGGCAGCACGAACGCCGCCACCCGCAACCCCATGGCCATCGCCGAGCAGAGCGCTGCTGGCTTGATGATCCGCGGGAGCTGCCTGGTCACCCGCAGCAGCGGGATATGCGGATGTCCCCACCACCGGGTCACCAGGTCGTGCGCGAGCACGTCAGCGATCGCCGACGAAACCATGTCTGACGGATCCTCGACCACGCCGACAACGGCCGCGCCCGGCTGGCCGGGCCGCCGGCGCGGCCACACCGCCTCGGCCGGCACGGGGCAGTGCTCACCGCTCAGCAGGCCCATCGCGGTGGCGCGCCGCCCGTCTCCGGCGGGTGGCCCCGCCAGGCTGAGCCGGTGTCCGCGCCCGGTGTCGGCCGGCGAGGGGGCGCCGGGCGCGGCGAACCATCCGCCGGCATCGTGCTGCAGGTCGTCCAGGGCGGTGGCCCGCAACTCGGCCCGCGCCCTGGCGTCCTCGGCCGCGAACGCGGCGCTGACCACGACTCCGCCGCCGGGCCGTTCCGCCGCCGCGAGGTGCACCGTGCCGTCGAGACAGTCGGCGACTCCGTGCTGCTGAACCCGTGACCAGGAGCGTTCACAATGCAGCGACCACCGCGGGATGCTCTCCATCGGCCGGGCTTACGCGGCGGACGGACGGGCGAACTGCCCCGGGGCCCGGCCGGGCCCCGGTGAGCCGCGGTAGGCCTGCGCGATATCCAGCCAGCGGTCGGCTTCCGGGCCGCTGGCGGTGAGCGCGAGGTCATCGCGATGCCGCCGTCTGGTCGCCAGCAGGCAGAAGTCGGCCGCGGGGCCGGATACCCGCTCGGCCGCCTCGCGGCGGCCAGCCGTCCAGCGCGCCCCGGACGGCGCGACCAGGTCGAACCGGAGCCCGCCGTCCGGCGGGGCCAGGCGGCGCACCAGGTAACCGAAGTCCCAGTTGCCGATGGCGAACCTGACCACATGGCGGATCAGGTCGGTATGCTGCCGCTCCACGCCGAGCGCGTCGGCGATGTCCTGGCCGTGCGCGAACAGTTCCATGATTCCCGCGCTGGCCAGCATGCCGGCCGGCAGCGGCCGGGAGAGCCAGGGCAGCGGGAGACCGGGCGGCAGCGCGCTCAGCGCCTCGGCGCCCGCGGTGCGCGCCGCCCGCCAGCGGATGAGAAGCTCGTGCGGCGGGCTGTCCAGGAAGGGCGCGAGCAGGCCCCGCAGGGCGCTGTCGAAATCCTTGGGCGCGCCGGCCGTCTGCGCGCGGAACAGTGCCGGGTCAGCGGCGGCGGCCGCCGCCAGCTGTGCCGTCGAGGCCAGGTGCGCGATCTGGTGGGTGATGGTCCACCCCGGGGCCGGCGTAGCCAGCCGCCACTGAGCCGGCTCAAGCCCGGCCACCAGATCGTCCAGCGCCTGGCCCTCGGTGACCAGGTCGGCGTAGACACCGCGGTCCATGTTCATCGGTTCTCCATAGGGTTCGCCTCCGGCCTCCTCCCACTGAACCCCCGAGCAGCGCGCCTGGCACCTCTTGTCATGCGGTGTCGTCCTGCGGTGCCGCTGACCAAATCCGGCCAGCGCGCCGAGACCGTCAAGTACTTCAGACCGCCGGAGTCGGGCCGGCCCGGTCCAGCCAGCTGCCCGGCCGCCGGTTACTCGACGCCGAATTCGGCCTTCGCGAGTTCCCGGTTGGCCAGCGAGCCGAGGAACACCGCGAGGCCGGCGTGGCTGTGCAGCATCGACATGTCACGCCAGACCCGCTCGATGCGCTGCCCGTGCCGGGCCGAGCTGGAGCCTGCGGTGGGGAACAGCTGGCCCTCGACCGCGCGCCAGCAAAGCCGCACCGCCTCCCGGCTGATCATGGCGAGCTGCAGCTCCCGTTTCTTGGTGAAGCTGGCCGGCCCGGCGGCGCAGGCGTCGTGCCACTGCTGGACGGCGTTCATCAGCGCGGCTTCCGCGGCGGAGATCATCCCCAGCGCCTCGCCGTAGCAGAACTGGTAGTCGGGATCGGCAACCCGGGGCACGAAGGGCAGGAACACCGTGATCCGGTTCCGCATCAGCTCCGCGTAGGCGTCCAGCGCCCCCTTCGCCATGCCCACGGCCAGCGCGCCGAGCTCGAGTTGCATGAAGCTGAGCTGGCCGCCGCCATACTCGGGATTGTCGTGCAGCAGGTGGCCCGGGGTCTCGTCGGTGACCGCGGCCAGGCTCATGTGCGTCCCGAGGGTGAAGTGGTCGGGGACGAACTCGCCGGTGACCGTGATGCTCTGCGAGCCGCTGCCGCGCAGCCCGAGCTGGTCTCCCCAGTCGTCCTCTATCCGCCACTGGCCGCGCGGCATGATGAACAGCATCGGGGCCGGCGGCCCGCCCCCCTGGGACACCAGCGTGTGGCCGAGGAAATGCGTGGCGTAGGGCGCTCCCGAGCAGTACCGCCAGGTTCCGCTGAGCACCCAGCCGCCGTCGGCGCGTTCGGCGGTGCCAGCCGGGCCGATCACGGCCGGGCAGACGAAGTCCCCGGCCCTGAACAGCTCGTCCTGCGCCCGCTCGCCGAACAGCGTGGCCACCGGCAGGGCGTGCGCGGCCCCGAATACATACATCCATGCGGTGGACGGGCAGCCACGGGCCAGCGCCATGCCTACCTGGATGAACGTCTCCGCGCCGAACTCGTAGCCGCCGAACCGGCGGGGGACCAGTATCCGGTAGAAACCGGCCCGGGTGAACTGCTCGTGCGTGTCCGGCGCGTACTGGTGCCGCCGCTCCGTTTCGGCCTGCAGGTCGATCAGCGAGGACGCGATCTCCTCTGCCCGCAGGATCACCCTGGCGGGGGTCAGATCCTGCTCCGGCGGCGCGGGGAACGCGGGTTCGCCGACGCTGCTGAGGGCCGTCATCGTTGTGCAACTCCTCTGCTCGGTCCGGATGGATTGCACCGGCTAATACCGGAATCCAGAATCTTCCTCGCAATGATTAACGCGGGGGCAGATTATGCGCATCTTCTCTATTGCTGCGTCGGCCAATACAGGTAATTGGATCATATGTACCGTGCGTCGCATTTTACAATTATGAGTATTTCACCATGTGACTCATGACTGGCTCACTAGCATCGGCTATCTGGCTCGGCGCATGCTCAGGTATCAGCGGGGTCCTACCTGAGAGGTGCTTGATGACCGGGAACGCGATGAGCCACGAGCCTGGCGGGCTTGATATCCGGCTGCTCGGCTCCCTGTCGGTGAGCCTGAACCACCGGCCGGTCACGCCGAGCGCCGCGAAGCAGCGCCAGATCCTGGCCCTGCTCGCGCTGAACGCGGGCCGGGTCGCCACCGTGTCGACGCTGGTCGAAGAGCTCTGGGGGGACCACCCGCCGCGCAGCTGGCCCACGACCTTGCAGACGTACATCCTGCAGCTGCGGAACAGGCTGGCCGCGGCCGCCGGGGCGCCTGCCCGTGACGCGCGGCGGATCATCGCCACCCGGCACGGCGGCTACCTGCTGGAGGCGCCCGTGTGCCGCAGCGACGTCGGGGAGTTCAAGCGCCTGGCCCGGGACGGCCGGGAGGTCGCGGAGGCCGGGGATCACCGCGGCACCTCGGATCTGCTCGGCCGCGCGCTGGCGCTGTGGAGCGGGCCGGCGCTCGTGGATGTGCGTACCGGAAGGATTCTGGAACTCGAGGCGACCTCGCTGGAGGAAACACGGCTCGGCGTGCTGGAGCGCCGGCTTGAAGCCGATCTCGCGCTCGGGCGTCACGCAGACGTGCTGGGCGAGCTGACCAAGCTGACCGCCAGGAACCCGATGAATGAAAACTTCTGCGGGCTGCTGATGACCGCGCTGTACCGGTCCGGTCATGCCGGGCGGTCCCTGGAAGCGTTCCAGCGCCTGCGCACCCTGCTCCGCAATGACCTGGGCATCGAACCAGGGCCGCGGTTGCAGCGGCTGCAGCGGGCGGTCTTGTCCGGCGATCCGCACCTGCACACCGGGCCGCTGCCGGCGCCGGCCGCGGACACGCGGGCGGGAGCCGACAGACGCGGCGGCGTGGCCCGGCAAAGACCGCCGCTGCCGCAGCACGGGCGGTCCGTCCGGGCTTCATGAGCCTAAGAAATCCACCCGCATTATTTAAGTACATTTAATTATTATTAAAGGTGATTTGTATACTCTTAGAGCAAAATGCGGTTACTGTGCGCGCACACACAGCCCAGCAAATCGTGGAGGTCCCCCGGCATGCCCGAACGCTGCGTCGTTACCCCAGATTGGCTATCGACCTGGCCCAGGTCGGCTCCTTGCGGAGCCCAGACGCCGACCGACCGGGCCACAGAGGCTCCCGCTGCGAACGAGGGCGTTAGCGCCGGCCCGCGTCTTGCCCGGGCCATTCTGATGATCGTCCTGTGTGGCTTCCTAGCCGTGACCATCATCGGCGTGCTGACCTCACCGGCCGCGTCCTACGGTTTTGACCTGCTGATATGCCTGATTTCCAGTGCCCTGCTGCTCGCCTTGCAGGCGCATATCTGCTCCGCGGCGGCGGCGCAATGGCCGCCCGGGCGGCGGCGGGTGATGCTGCTCGCGCAGGCTCTGGCGACCTATCTTCCGCTGCTCATGCTGGGCAAGGAATGGAACGGCGGCATGGCCGGGTTCCTGGCCGGGTCGGTACTGCTGCTGATGTCCGGCTGGCGGGCATGGGCGCTGTTCGCGGCGGTCGTCGCGAGCGTGCTGGTGGCCTCGCTCATTCTCGGGCTCGGCAGCTACTACGCCGCCTACCTCGTGATGTTCACCCTGAACACGGGCCTGGTGGTCTTCGCGCTGACCCGGCTGGCGCTGACCAATGGATGCGTCCCTGGCGCACGCTGTGACGCCGGGGACCTGGCCATCGTCAAAGAGCGGATGCGCTTCGCCAGGGACCTGCACGATCTGCTCGGCTACAGCCTGTGCTCTATCACCTTGAAGGCCGAGCTGGCCAGGCGGGTGATGGCCGACCAGCCGGGGCAGGCCAGGGCAGAGATCGCCGACATCGTCGACACCGCCCGCCAGTCCCTGGCCGATGTCCGCCTGCTGTCGAGCAGCTACCGCAGCTTCTCTCTCACGAAGGAGGCGAACTCGGTGGCCTCCCTGCTGTCCGCCCGCGGCATCGAGGCCAGGGTCGAGCTTCGCTGCGGGCCGCTGGACGAAACGGTGGACACGGTGCTCGCGACCGTGCTGCGCGAGGCCGTGACGAACGCGCTGCGGCACAGCTCGGCCCGTACCTGCTCGGTCGAGGCATGCCAGTACGGCGAGACGGTCCAGCTGCGGGTGTCCAACGATGGCGTGCAGGGCGTGGACCCGGCCGGCTGTGCCGGGAGCGGCCTGGAGAACCTGGCCGTGCGGCTCGAGGCGATCGGTGGGCGGCTGACGGCAGGGGTAACGAACCACGGCTGGTTCAGCGTGCTCGCGGAGGCACCGGGCACGGCTGACCGCGACCGCTGAGCTGGCTCGGCGGAGGCGAATGCCGGGCGCATGACGGAGACATAATGCTGGCGAACCTGATGATCTCCAGGAGGGGCGTGAAGAGGCGTTGCTATCACTGAAAGTGCTGCTCGCAGAGGACGTCGCGATGGTGCGTGGGGCATTAGTGGCCCTGATCGAGCTGGAACCCGACCTGAGCGTCGTTGCCGATGTGGAGCGTGGCGACGACATAGTTCCTGCCGCACTGATCCACCAGCCCGACGTCGCAATCATCGACATCGCGCTGCCCGGGCTCGACGGGCTCAGCGCGGCAGCGCTGATGCACCAGAAGGTGCCCTCATGCAAGTCGCTGATCCTGACCAGCCTCGGCCGGGCTGGCACCCTCCGGCGGGCGCTGTCCGCACACGTCTCCGGGTACATGCTCAAGGACAGCCCGCCGGAGCAGCTCGCGATGGCGATCCGCAATGTCGCCGCCGGGCGCAAGGTCATCGACTCCCAGCTCGCGATGTCCACCTGGGAAGGCGGCCAGGACCCGCTGTCCAGGCGGGAGCGCCAGGTGCTGCGGATGGCGGCGAGCGGCGCCGAGGCCGATGAGATCGCGGACGGCCTGTGCCTGTCGGTCGGGACGGTGCGCAACTATCTGACGGCCATCGTGGGCAAGCTCAACGCCCGCAACCGGATCGATGCGATCAGGGCCGCCTACGACGCCGGCTGGCTGCCCTGACTAGGCCGGCGGGTTCCCGTGCTTGCGTGCCACCTCGTCCGGCCGCTTCTCCCGCAGCATCTGCAGGGCGCGGCAGATCACCACCCGGGTGTCCTGCGGGTCGATGACGTCGTCGACCAGGCCCCGCTCGCAGGCGTAGAAGGGGTGCATGAGCTGCTCCCGGTAGTCGGCCACCAGCTGGGACCGCAGCTCGTCGGGGCGGGCGGCGGCGGCAAGCTCGCGGCGGTGCAGCACGCCCACCGCTGCCTCCGCCCCCATGACGGCGATCTCGTTGGCCGGCCAGGCGAACGAGAGGTCGGCGCCGATGGACCTGGAGTCCATCACGATGTAGGCACCGCCGTAGGCCTTGCGCAGGATGACCTGCACCCGCGGTACCGTGGCGTCGCAGTAGGCGTACAGCAGCCTGGCGCCGTGCCGGATGATCCCCTGGCGCTCCTGAGCGGTGCTGGGCAGGAATCCCGGCACGTCGACCAGGGTGACCAGCGGGATGCCGAACGCGTCGCACAACTGGACGAACCTGGCCCCCTTGGCGGATGCGTTGATGTCCAGCACACCGGCCCGGCTGATCGGCTGGTTGCCGACGATGCCCACGGTCTGGCCGCCGATGCGGGCCAGGGTGGTGACGATGTTGCGGGCCCACCGCTGATGCAGCTCGATGAACTCACCGTCGTCGGCGATCTCGGCGATCACCTTGCGGATGTCATATGGCTTCCTGGGGTCGGCCGGCACGATCTCACGCAACCGCGGGCACAGCCGCCCGGCCGGGTCGGCCGAGCCGCTGGGCGGCGCCGGCTGCTCGTTGCTGGACGGCAGGAACGACACGAGCCGTCGGATCTCGCTCAGGCAGGTCACCTCGTCGTCGTGCACGAAGGTGGCCACCCCGGATGCGGCGTGCACCTGCGCCCCGCCCAGCTCGGCCTGGGTGACCGATTCGCCGGTCACCGCGTTGACGACCTCCGGGCCGGTGACGAACATGTGGGCGGTGTCGTTGACCATGAACACGAAGTCGGTCAGCGCCGGCGAGTAGGCGGCACCGCCTGCGCACGGCCCGAGGATCACGCTGATCTGCGGGATGACCCCGGACGCGCGCACGTTGCGGCGGAAGATGCCGCCGTAGCCGGCCAGCGCGGTCACGCCCTCCTGGATCCGGGCCCCGCCGCTGTCATTGAGCGCGATCAGCGGGGCGCGTACGGACACCGCCATGTCCATGACCTTGTGAATCTTCGCGGCATGGGCCTCGCCGAGTGATCCGCCGAATACCCGGAAGTCCTGTGCGTAGGCGAACACCCGGCGGCCACCGATGGTGCCCGACCCGGTCACCACGCCGTCGGTGTAGGGCGGTGGCCCCGCCGCGCCGCCGGCTGACTGCTGGCGCCGGAACAGGTCAAGCTCGGCGAAGGAGCCCTCGTCGAGCAGCAGCCCGAGGCGTTCCCTGGCGGTGAGCTTGCCCTTGGCGTGCTGCCGCGCGGTCGCCTTCTCGTCGCCCCCGATCGCCTCGTCACGGGCGTGGCGAAGCCGGCTGAGGGCATCGCGCTGGGCCGGCGCGGCCGTATCCCCGGGAGCCGGATCCAGCGTCTGCAGGGCGTCCGGTACCTCAACCGTCGTCACTAGGGCACCATCCTTCTCGTGGGCACGGGCAGCGGACCGTCAGACGCGGGTCACCCGCACGGGGAGCCCGCCGCGCACCCGCAGCGAAAGATTGGCCTCGGGCACCACTTGGTGGCCGGGCGGCAGGCTCAGCCGGAACCTGCGGGCGACCATGGCGACGGCGAAGACGGCCTCCATCATGCCGAGGTGGCTGCCCACGCAGACCCGGGGACCGGCACCGAACGGGATGTAGGCGTAGCGGTGCGCCTGACCTGCCGCGGCCGGGCCGAACCGCTCCGGGTCGAACCGGCCGGGGGCGGGCCAGAACCCCGGATGCCGGTGCAGCGTATACGGGGAGATCATCACGTCCGCCCCGGCCGGGACCTGGTAGCCGCCGATGCTGTCGGTGCCGAGCGCCTTACGTGGCAGGCCCCAGACCGGCGGGTACAGCCGCATCACCTCCTGGATGACCATCGTGGTGTACTGCAGCCGGGGCAGATCCCCGCCGCCGGGCTCCCGGTCGCCGAGCACGTCGGCCGCCTCGGCCGCCACCCGCTCGGCTACCTCGGGATGCCGGCCGAGCAGGTACCAGGTCCAGGAGAGCGTGCTGGCCGTGGTCTCATGCCCGGCCAGCAGGATGGTGATCATCTCATCGCGGAGCATGCGCCGGCGGCGGCCCGGGCTGGGCTCGCCGTGGCCGTCCGCGAGCACCAGCGAGAGCACGTCGTCCCCGCCCGGGCCGCCGCCGAGTTCCCGCTCGGCGGCGAGGGTATACACGGCGTCCTCGAGGTGACGCCGGGCCGTGCGGAACCGGCGGTTGCGCGGCAGCGGCAGCCACAACGGCACGGCACCCAGCGTCACCATCTCGAACATGGCCTGGTCCTGGGCGACGTCGAAGGCGCCGCCCAGGTCGCCGAAGGGGCTGAGGTCGGCATCGAGCAAGGCCGTGCCGAGCACGCGGAGGGTGAACCGGGTCATCTCCGCGGTGACGTCGACAGGGCCGGCGCCCGCCTGGGCGTCCAGCCGCCCGGCCAGCGTGCCGATCTCGGCGGTGATCAGGCCGGCGAATCGGGCCAGCCGGTCCCGCCGGAAGGCGGGGGAGATCGTCCGGCGCTGCCGCCGCCACTGCTCGCCCTCGCTGGTCAGCAGGCCGTCGCCGAGTATCCGCTTGGCCTGGGACAGGCCCATGCCCTTGTGGTAGTTGCCGGCGTTGTCGGCGAGCACGTGCTTGGCGTGGTCGGGATGATTGAAGTAGTAGAGGGTCTTCGGGCCCATGCTCAGCCGGACCGCGTCGCCGAACTCCGCGGTGGCGTCGGACAGCAGGGCCAGCCGGTCCCGCCACAGCTTGCTGATCAGCACAGGCAGCGTGCGCAGCGGCGGGCCGGGGATGGCGTCCCGGCCGGCCGGCTCCCGGCCGGGTCGCAGCGGTCGCGCCCGGGTGCCCGCCCGCCTGGTGACGGTCACTGGGGCACCGCCTTGGGCTGGCCGGGGTGCGGCTGCCGCTGCCCCGGCCGGGGCTGCCGGCCGTGAAAGCCGCCACGGTAGAAGATCAGCGCCTCGCAGTCCGCCCGGCTGCCGCTGGCCAGCACCGTGCCGGTGAAGATGGAGTGGTCGCCGCCGTCGTGTGCCGCGGCGAGGCTGCATTCCAGCCAGCACAGCGCCCCGTGTAGGATCGGCGCCCCGGTGCTGGGCCCGGGCGACCAGCCGACGTTGCTGAACTCGTTCTCCCCTCGTGGCCTGGAGTGGTCGGCGAAATACCGGGCCAGGTGCTCCTGGTCCGCTGACAGCACCGAGATCGTGAACGTCTTGTTCTCGAGGACCGTCCGGTGGATGGCCGAGCGCCTGTTGACGCAGACCAGCACGAGCGGGGGCTCCAGCGACACCGAGGTGAAGGAGTTAGCGGTCATGCCCTGGGGAACCGCGCCGCCGGTGGAAACCACGGTGACCCCGGTGGCGAACCGGCCGAGCACGTCCCGCAGCGCGGTCTGCTCGGGTTGCGGTGCCGTGCGGTCGGCGTGGTCCGCCGACATGGCCCTAGCCAGGCTCATGCCCTGCCTCCCACTCGCGACGATGAACCGTTCGCGGCGCTCCCGCCCGGCATCTGGATGGTGTATCCGGCCAGCGCGCGGCGCAGCGAGTCGGGCACCCGGGCCGGCGCGGTGTTGCCGTTCTCGCCGCGCATGCACGCCACCCGCTGGCGGCCACGGGCGACGAGGATGTCGACCCCGTCCTTGAGGAGCACGTAGTCGAACGCGAACGCGATCTGGGTCTGGGTCAGCTCCTCCAGCCGCATCCTGATCGACAGCTGGTCGAAGGCGGCGAGCTCGGACAGGTACTCACACTCCGCCCGCAGGGTGAACAGCTTGAGGTCCGCGCGGAGCTCATCGAGCACGTCGGGCGCGTGCTCGAGCAGGAACATCTCCCGGCAGCGGCCCTGCCAGCGCATGTAGTTGACGTAGTAGACGTTGCCCACGAGGTTGGTCTCCTCGAACCCGACGACGTGGTGGTACTCGTAGTACTGCTCCATGGCTAACCGCTGCCTTCCGTCAGGATCGAGAACACGACTGGGTCTGCCGCATCGCGCAGCTGAGTGCGGAACGTGGCGATCCGCGCACGCCCGGCGCCGAACAGCACCCAGCCGTCGGCCCGGGCCCCAGCGAGCATGACCGGCCCGGTGACCGCGCGGCCGATCTTGCGGAGGCTCTCCACCGCCCCCCAGACGCGGGTGGCGGCCAGCGACAGCTCCTCGCCGGTCTCCCGCGCGGTCAGCTCGGCGAGGGCGAAGAGCTCGTCGCCGAGCAGGCCCTGCCACTCGCCGGACGGCCGGTTCCGGACCGATTCGGCGTCGCAGCCGACCGGGCCGTCACCGGCGACGGCGAGCGTCACGCCCGCGCCGTGCGAGGAGGACACCGCGATGCCTTCCCCGGTCACCTCTGGTTTCCCGTCCGGGCGGTGCCGCAGCTGCCCGGGGTGGCCGGTCAGCCGGCTGACCGCGAGGGCCGTCTGGCCGCGGCGGGGCTGCCGGCCGGTGCCGCCGGCCGACGGGTCGGGCTCCACCGCGCAGCGCAGCGGGCCAGGCAGCAGCTCGGCGGCCCGCCTTTCCAGGTACGGGCCGAGCAGCGCGGGCACCCAGGGCCCGGCCCCGCCGGTCTTGCGGACCGCCTGCAGACGCAGGCCCTCCCAGGCCTCGAGCAGCTCTCCGTCGGCGCCGCGGACATCCAGGTCGTAGACGTAGGTGTCGCCGTCGCGGTGCCGCTCGGTGGCGTGCAGCACGACCCGCCCGGCGGCCTTCCCCGGCCGGGCCGGGTACAGCCGCTCGACCGCCGCTGGCAGCAGCGTGGCGTTGGGCACACAGCACTGGATGGCGTGCATGAATGCGTCGCGGGAGCCCGGGTCGCCAAGCACCAGGTCCCCGGGCAGGAACATGCTGAACCAGTTCCCGCCGGGCACGGTGGAGATCTCCGCGACACAGCTGGTCGAGGCCAGCCGCCGGTAGCGGAGAACCCGCTGGAACCGCGGCCCCTGGAACAGTATGCCGTCGCCGTACAGATCCCTGGCCGGGTCCAGGCTGACCTGCGGGGTCCGGGCACCGGCAGCTTCCGGGACCTGACCGCCGGTCCCTGCCGTCCCGCCGTTGCCGGGGGCATCGTCCGCTGCCTCCTGGTAGCGGAATGTCGCGCGGAAGTGATCGGCCTGGAAGCCGGTATCGGCGCTGCGGATCACCACCTCGATGGCTGGCCCGTGGTTGAGCGCGGCGATCCGGATCGTGGCCGGTCCGGCCGCGGGGATGACGATCGGGCGGTGGAACTCGACCTTCTCCAGCACCGGGGTGCCCTGGGCCAGGGTGAGTGCTGCGGCCGCCTGGGCCATGGCCTCCATGCCCAGTACCGCCGGGAACAGGAGCTCGCCGTCCAGCCGGTGGTCGGCCAGGTACAGGTCGCTGTCCGCGGACAGCTCCGCGTCCGCGACCAGTTCGATACCCGGGTAGTAGACGCGCGGCTGGTCGATGAACCGGGTGAGCGGCAGCTCGCCCGGCTCCAGGGCGATGGTCGGCAGTCCGCTGGCCCGGCCCATGATGACCAGCACCGACGGCGCGGCGGGGCTGGCCAGCACCTGGTGCAGCAGGGCGACGCCGTCGTCGACCGAGATCGGGCTGATTCCCTCTCTGGTCAGCGACTCCAGGACGCCGAGCCGCTCGCCCATGCCGGTGCCGGACCACACCGACCACTCCAGTGCCAGGCACCGGCAGCCCGGATGCTGCTCGCCGACCTGCTGGGTCAGTCGGGTGAGCCATTCGTTGGCGGTGGCGTAGTGCGCCTCGCCGCGCAGGCCTGCCCGGCCGATGATGCTGCCGAAGGTGACCAGCAGCTTGAGTGAGCCAGGATCGGCCGCGGCCAGTACCGCCGCCAGGCCGTCGATCTTGGGGGCCAGCGTGTCGAGGAACTGCTCCTCGGTCAGGCTGGCCAGCGGCGCCGGCTCGTTGCGGCCGGCGCCGTGCAGCACCGCGGTCACCGGGCCGAGCGCGTCCCGGATCTCCCGGACCGCCGCGCCGACCTCGGCCGGCGACGTCACGTCGGCTCGGGCGTAGCGGATGGTGAGGCCGGCCGCTGCCATCCGGCTGAGGTTGGCCGCGAGCTCGGCATCGGCCTGCGGGTCGGACCGGCCGAGCACACCCACCGCCGCGCCGGTGCTGATGCCGAGGGCCAGCGCGCATTCGGCGGTGACCCCTTTGCCGCCGCCGGTGACCAGCAGCACATCGCCGGAGCCCAGCGGCATCTCGCCGTCGCCGCCGAGGTCGGCCGGCCGCAGCACGGGAACCCGGCGCCGCCCGGCCTGGTCGTAACTGACCTCGGTGAACCCGGTGGTCGCGGCGACATCGGCGGCGATCGCGGCCGCCGCCTGCCCGGCGCCTGCGGCGCAGAGCGCGGAGCCGGCCGGCAGGGTGATCACCGTGGTGGCGACGCCCGGCGACTCCAGGTGCAGCGTCTTCGCCAGCCCGGAGCCGCCGTGGCTGTCCTGCACGACGGCGAACCGGCAGGGGCCGGGGTGGGCCAGCGCCTCCCGGGCCGCAGCGAGCATCAGCGGGACGTGCTGCGCGCCGCATTCTGCGGGCAGGCAGACCAGCACACCGTCGCCCAGCCCGGCGCCGCGCAGGGCGTCCGCGGCCGCGGACGCGAGCGGGTGCCCTTCGCTGGCGAACACCTGCCAGTCACCCGCGGCCTCCGGCGTGCCCGCCGGGTGGCCGAGCGGGGGCTGCTCAACCAGGTCGACGGAGAAGGCCCGGACCCAGGGGGCGACGCCGGCCGGCGGGGCGTCCGCGCCGGCGTCACCGGCCAGCTGGGTGCCGGCCAGGTCATCGAGGGCCGAGGCCAGCTCGGCGAGGGTGGCGGTGGCGTAGCCGGAGGTCATCATCGGGGCCGCCAGGCCCAGCTGCCGTGCGGCCTGGTTCATGATCTGCCCGACGGTGATCGAGCTCAGGTGCAGTTCGTCCAGCGGCAGGCTGTCTGCGGTGACCGTCTCCAGCGGCAGTTCGGCCCGCGTCGCCGCCAGCTGGCGCAGGACATCCAGGCTGTCCGGTGCGGGCTGGCCGGTTGCCCCATCCGGGCGGGCCGCCTGCCCGGCCGTCGGTGCCGCCCCGGCCGCCCAGGGGTCCGCCGGGGCGGGAGCCGCTGCCGGGCCGGCCTGCCCTGCGGGGGCGGGCACGCCGGGATCGGCGGGCACCGTCTCGCACGGGCTGGTGAAGAACCGGAACTCCTTGTCCAGCGGCAGTGGCCGGGTGAACCGGCCGTCGAACAGGGCGGCGTGCCGTACCGGGGCGCCGAGCACGTAGGCAGCGGCAACCGCGGACAACAGGCCGGCCAGTGAGTTGCCGTCGGTCTCCAGCGGGATGACCGGGGTGCCGGGGGCGAGGTCTGCGGCCAGGCCAGACAGCACTCGTCCGGGCCCGACCTCGATGAGCAGGTCGGCGTGCGCGCCGAGCTGGGCCAGGGCGGCGCTGAACCGGACGGGCTCGAGCACCTGCCGGACCAGCAGTTCGCGCAGGTCGGTATCGGGGGCCAGCTCGCCGCCGGTGACGGTGGACAGCACCTGGCCGTCCAGCGGCCGGAACTCGACGCCGGCCAGGTAGTCGCCCAGCCTGCTGGCGGCGGGCGCCACGGACGGCGAGTGGAAGGCGTGCGAGACCGCGATCCGCGCGGAGAGCAGGCCCTTGCCGGTAGCCAGCTCACACACCCGATCGACGGCGGGCACCGGGCCCGAGATCACCGTCTGCCGCGGGCCGTTGTAGCCGGCGATGACCACCGGTTCACCGACAAGCAGCGGCTCCACCTGGTCCGGGGGCGCGGCAACGCTGGCCATGGTGCCATCGCCGTCGCTGGCCTCGGCCATCGCCCGGCCCCGCTCGGCGGCCAGTGCGAGCACCGCACGCTCGTCGAGGGCGCCGGCCCAGTGCAGCGTGGTCAGCTCGCCGAGGCTGTGCCCGGTGGCCCCGGCCGCCTCGATGCCCAGCTGGGACAGCACGCGCAGGCCGGCCACCGACGCCGTGACGATGCGCGGCTGGGCCACGGCCGTGGCGACGAGATCGCTGCCGGCTGCGGGCGGGCCCGTCCGGTACAGCTCGCGGGCCGTCTCGAACCGCCGGGCCAGTGCCCCGCCGTCGGCGCTCTTGCCGGATCCCTGGCCCGGGAACATGAACCCGACCGACGGCGCGCCTTCGCCGCCGAGGAACACGCCCTTGGCGTGGCTGATGGCGGACCTGGTGCCGTTGTCCAGCATGCCGAGCAGCCCGGCGAACCCGCGCTCGGCCGCTTCCGGCGAGGCGGCCACGACGGCGGCCCGCACCCGCCGGCCGCCGAGTTCCCGCTGCAGGGTGGCGGCCAGATCGCCGAGTTCGGCGAACGACAGCTTGCTGGCCAGCCCGGCCAGCCGGGTAGCCTGGCCGCGCAGTTCGGCGGTGTTGTCGGCGTCCAGCAGCAGCAGATCGCAGTCCTGCCGCGAGCTGACCAGCTGCACGGTGCGGGCATCCAGCACCGCCCGGCGCCGGCCGTCTTCGGCACCGCTGCCGCGGACGGCCCGGCCGTTGCCGCCGCTGGGCCGGCCGTTGCCGCCGCTGCCGGTCCCTTCGCCGGTCAGCACGATGTGCGCGTTGATTCCGCCGAACCCCATGGCGGACACGCCGGCCCGGACGGGGCGCCCGTCCGGCCACGGCTCGGCGGTCACCGGAACCCGCAGCGCCGGCCGCGCACCGGCCAGCTCCTCGGCCGGGTCGAAGTGGCCGGTGCCCGGCGGGATCACCTGATGGTGCACGGCCAGGGTGGCCTTGATCAGGCCGGCCACCCCGGCCGCCGCCTTGGTGTGGCCGATGTTGCCCTTGACCGTGCTGATCGCGGCCGTGCTGATCGCGGCCGTGCTGATCTCCTCGGGCGAGGTGGCCTGGCCCGCGGGGCGGCGCGCCTCGCTGAAGACACGCAGTTCGGTGGCGTCGCCCACCGCGGTGCCGGTGCCGTGCCCCTCGAGATAGCCGACGGAGCCGATGCCGAACCCGGCCCTTGTGTAGGCCCGTTCGATCGCGAGCCGGTGGCCGGCCGCTTCTGGGCGGGTCATCCCGCCCTTGCCGTCGGAGGAATAGCCCCAGCCGGCGATCGCCGCGTAGCTCCGTAGCCCACGGTCGATCGCGTCCTGCTCGCGGAGCAGGACGAGCATGCCGCAGCCTTCGCCGGGCCAGAACCCGTTGGAGTTCTTGTCGTAGACACGCATGTCCGTGGTGGCCAGCGCGCCGGTCTTGGCGAACCCGATGACCTCGAACGGGTCGATGCTCAGGTCGACACCGCCGACCACGGCCGCGTCGACCTGTCCCTCACCGAGCGCGGTGCACGCCATCGCCACCGCGAGCAGCGACGACGAGCAGGCACCGTCCACGGTGAACCCGCCGCCGCTGAGGTCGAAGTGGTTGCAGATCCGCCCGGCGATGGTGTTTGCCAGGCCGCCGGCCAGGGTGTCCTCGTCGACGGGCGGGAACGGGCTCTTGTACCTGGCCTCGAGGCTGGCCAGGAACCCGGACAGCTCGTCGTCGCCCCAGCCGTGCTCGCGCAGCGCCGCGCCGACCGTGCGGCGGACGTAGGGCCAGCGCAGCCGCATCAGGTTCGCCCTGGTGAACTCGCCGGTCAGGCTGTTCCCGACGATGACGGCGGTGCTGGTCTTCGGCAGCCCCTCGGCGCGGGGGAAGCCGGCGTCGGCAAGCGCCCTGGCCGCCGTGTCCAGCGCCAGCCAATGCGTCATGTCGGTGGTGCGGAAGGTGCTCCCGGCGACCTTGAAGCCGACCCGGTCGAACTCGTACCCCTCGATCACAGCGGCTTTCTGCGCGTAGAACCGGTCTGGCGCGGCCGGGTCGGCGGACCAGTAGTCCGCCAGCCGCATTCGCTCGTCCGGTATCCGGCGGAACGCGCGCCGCCCGGCGAGGACGTTCTCCCAGAGCTCGGAGGGAGAGCCGGCGTCGGGATACCGGCAGCCGACCCCGACGATGGCGATACGGCTGCTCATGCCCGCACAGTCTCCTCAGGGGCGGTGTCCGCGGCCTGCCCGGTGGCCGGCATCATCCGCTCGCGGCGCTTGCTGCGCAGGTGCGCGACCCACCAGCCCAGCCCCCGGAGGGCGCAGACGATGGAGGTGGCGAAGAACAGCGTGTAGACGATGTTGAATCCCATCAGCACGGCGTAGACGACAGCGACGGAGCTGCCAAACATGAACTGAGCCCGCGCCTTCGTGGGTGTGGTGCCCGGGTCGGTGATCATGTAGTTGGTGAACAGCACGAACGCGACACCGGTCATCACGCCGAGCGCGGTGTTGAGCTGGACACCGAAGATCCAGTGCCGGACGAAGGCCTGGATGGCGAAGCCGCCCAGCCAGCCGACAATGAGCGGGACCTTGCGGGTGAGCATGGCGTTCATGACCGTCCCGGACGTCAGGATGACGATCGGGACCATGAGCCGGAAGTAGGAGTTCGCCCATTCGGTGAACATGTACGGCGGGGAGATGCTCACCCACGACCCGAAGACCAGCAGCGTCGCGCTGATGCCGAGGTTGGACGGGTTCATGAAGTGGCGCATTCTCCCGGCGATCGGCGCCTGCAGGACGTGCTTGGCACTGAGCGCGACGATCACGCCGAAGAGCACCGGCCAGAAGGTGTTGTTGGCGTAGAGGAGCATGTTGACCGCCAGGCCGGTGATGTGCGCGGGCAGCAGGAACTCATACATCCCGCGCGGGCCGTGGCCGAGGAAGCCCGGCCGGCGCTGATGGGCCCAGGCGCTGATCAGCTCGAAGACGATCTCGGTGGTGTATGCGGCGGCCACCGCCAGGATGGGCCACAGCCAGGGCTGCTCGAACCCGAGCAGGGTGTAGCCGAACACGTTGAACACCGAGATGGACAGGGCGAAGTTGCGCAGTGCCAGGTAGCGGGGATCGCGTGGCCGCTTGGCCGCCCCCTCCTGGGACTGCCCGTTCGCCGCGGCTGCGTGTCCGTTGGCGGCCGGGACCTTGCCGTTCGCCGCCGGGTCGAGGGTCGCGGTCATGACCCGTGCACCTCCCTGGCCGTGCTGGTGAGAACAAGGTTGTGCGTGCCCGGGGTCAGCGACAGGGTCTGCTGGCGCAGCTGGCCGCCGTCAGGCCACTGGATGTGCACCGTGACCGGGCCGCTGTATCCGCCGAGGCCGAAGGTGACCTCGAAGCTGCGCTTGCCGCCGCTGCCGCTCCCCGCGTCGAGCTGTGAGATCTGGGTGTGGCCTGGCGTGTGTATCTGGACGGTTGCCCCGTAGGCCGGGGCGCCGATGCCCTCCAGGCCGTGACCGGGCTGGCCGCCGCCGGCCGCCTGCCGGTAGAGGTTCAGCCCCAGATACCGGCCCACGTGCGGGGACTGGTTCTCGTAGAAGGCAGGCGGGCCGTACTGCCTGGCCACGGCGAAGTCAAGCCGCCCGTCGCCGCGGGTGTCCGCGGTGGCGACGCCCCTGGTGGGAATCGGGTCGCACAGGCCAAGCCGCTTGCTTATGTTGACGTACCGGCCGGCCGGGCCGGGGGCGTAGAAGGCCAGGCACTGGTGCCCGGCCAGGTCGTCGCCAGGCTCGACGAGTGGCCACATGGCTGGGTTGCTGAGCAACTCGTCGTTGGTCATGGCCATTTCCTGCAGCCAGGGCCACCTGTTGATCGTGCCCTTGACGAACCCGTCGGTCTGGACGATGTCCTGGTGCCCGGCGTTGAGGAAGTCGCCCATCTTGACGTCCCAGGTCCAGCCGGTCCAGGCCAGTCCCATTTGCGCGGCCTGCTGGGCAAACGGCGCCATTCCGCTGGCCAGGTCCTTTTTCATCTGCGCGTCGCTGGCCGCCTTGTTCATGAAGACGAAGTTGCTTTCCTCCAGGCCCCAGGCGGTGGTGATGTTGCTCACCACCAGGTCGAACCGGCCGTTGTCAGCCAGGTCACCGAAATCGGCGCCCATGCCTTTGAACGAGTCCTTGCCAATGACGAACGACTTGGGCGTGGCCGGCCCGCGCTGGCCGATCGTATTCATGAACCTGATGTGGCCGGGAGTGGATTCGTTGTACAGCAGATGGTCCGGGCCGAAGTCGTTGGCGATGTAGAGGTCGGGCAGCCCGTTGCCGGTGAGGTCGGCGGTCGCGGCGCCGAGCGTCCACCCGGTCGAGTCGGCATAGGGGATCGCGTTCTGCTGGGCCACGTACCTCACCGTTGGGTCAGAACCCGAGGTGGCGCCGGTCCAGCGGTACACGTAATCGCCCCCGCCGTTTTTGGCGTCGGACAGCGACGAGGGCATCTGCACGTTGTCGATCCCGTGCGGGTCAAGGACCGCCGAGTCGGGGAAGTAGTTGCCGATGAAGATGTCCGGGTGACCGGTGCCGTCGAAGTCGGCGACGGTCACGTCGTTGGTGTTCCAGTCCGGACCGTCATAGTGGCCGTTGGCGGACGCCCCGGGCACCAGTTCCACCGGCCGGTACGCCGCCAGTGAGGGATGCGTCGCGGTGGTCCGGGGCAGGAAGAGGACAGGCGTGCGGCCCCAGTAGTAGACCAGGAAGCCCATTTCCCCGTTGCCGGTGAAGTCGCCGGGGACGCATCCCATCGGGGCCATGGTGGAGTTCATCGGCAGCGGCGCCGGGTTCAGCACGAACGGCGTGAACCTGTCGGCGGCCGGTGCGGTCGGCGTGTAGGTCACCACTACGTCGTTGGTCCGCGGATCGACGATGCACATGCCGTCGTCGCGGCCGTGCCCGGTGACGTCGGTGAGCGCGATGCCGGCCCCCACAGACGAGATCCACGACCGGATCTGCTGATAGGCCGGGTTCACCCGGCGGACGGTCATCGTGGGGTTGTAGCCGGGCGGCATCGCGATCGGCATCTGCCGGAACCGGTACTGCCCGGCGACCTTAGCGATCTCCCCGGCCGAGGCGGACGGCTGCTGCGCGACGAAGTAGGTCGCGATGACCACCGCGATGGCCGCAACCATCGGCACGAGCTTGCGTATCGTCGAGCGCGACACTGGACGAGGTAGCTTCACAGAACGGCCCCTTGCTCGTTGTCCTCACGGCCCGGCAGCCGGCCCGCGGCCTCCCCGAGCACCTCTGCACGCCCCAGACCAGCGGGTTCACCCTTCTGGTAGGGCGGTTTCACTTCCCTGGCGGCCATACGCCTAGGGTGTGAGGTGCCCCCGGAGGGCTCCATCTCCGGCCTTGCTGGATAAGCCGGAAGCACCCTGCGGGCCAACCGGCATTACCTACCGTGGTTGCGTCACTACTAGCGCGTATCCACTGCTGACCAGGGCGTTTATCCGGAGCCGGGGGAACAGCACGGCAGCGGGCCCGCAGCGCGTCTGCTGGCCGCCGGACACAGAATGAAGGCCCGGCCATCGGCCGGGCCTCACCCACACGCTTGCTCTCGCCCACGACATCCGCCTGCCCGGCTGGGCAGGCGGCACTACGGCATGGCCTGGGCTACTGGCCAGAGCCGAACTCGTCAGCCAGCTTCTTGGGTGCCTGCTGCCGCCAGGCATCCAGGACGAGGGCCTTCAGCTGTTCCGCGGGAATCCCGTTCAGGTCGACCTGCAAGCCGAGGAAGCTGCGCCGTGCGTCCATCCGCCGGGCAGTGCTATGGCCCAGTCCCGGATGTCCGCAGCGGTAGTGACGTGGGCACTTTACCCGCCGCCGCTCGGGGATCACTCTCGCAGCGCCGGGATCTGACGCGCCGCGCCCCGCAGCGGCGGGGGTCAGTGGCCGCCGGCGTCGAAGGCCTGGCCGAACGCGCGGACCCGTGCCGGCCGGGCGACCACCAGGCCGCCCACCACCAGCAGGCCGGCCACCAGGCAGCCCAGCGCGATCCACAGCGAGTAGCTGATCGGCGCGGGCGGCCGTGGCCAGACCGACGAGTAGATCGCGTAGCCGCAGACCGCCACCGCGATCAGCGGCAGCACGATGTCCAGCAGCCAGTTGTAGGACTCGGCGGCGCGGGCCCGCCAGAAGAACACCATGCCGGCCAGCGTGACCAGGACGTAGGTGAACAGGATGCCGATCGAGCCGGTCGTGGCCATCAGCGCGAAATAAGTGAGGACGCCGTAGTGGCGGCCCAACGTCGCACCGAGCACCAGGGTCAGCGCCACCGACACCGCGATCCCGACGTACGGGCTGCGGAACCGCGGCGTGGTCGCGGCGAACACCCGCGGGATGCCGCGGTCGCGGCCCATGGCGAACAGCGTGCGCGCGGTCAGGTTCACCCCGGCCAGCGCGGCCACGAAGGCGTCCACCGCCACGACGATGTCCACCAGCGTGCCGAACCAGTGCCCGACGTAGCGGTCGGACAGGGTGGACAGCGCGGTCGGGTCGGCGGCCCAGTGGCCGGCTCCGGACACGCCGTAGCCGACCGCCTGGGCCCAGGTGGTGAACACGAAGTACACGGTGGCCACGATCACCGTGCCGAGGATGGCGCGCGGGATGACCCGCCGCGGCTCGGCCGCCTCCTCGCCGAGCACCGCCGCCGCCTCGAAGCCGATGAACCCGGTGAAGGCCAGGATCACCGCCAGGAACAGCCCGTGCGTGCTGGGCGCCAGGCTCGGGTCGAACGGCTTCCAGGTGAGCCCGTGTGCGCCGCCCTTGGCCACGATGGCCAGCGACAGGGCCAGGATCGTGAGCACGCCGATCACGGCGAAGACCAGCTGCACCCGCATCGAGACCCTGACGTCGGTCAGGGCGATCAGCAGGATCAGCGCGAGCAGGATGATGTACCACGGGAACCAGCCGAGGTGGATGCTGGTGTTGGCGGTGAGCACGGTGGACAGGAAGTCCGCCGAGATGATCAGCACGAAGGAGATGCCGATCGCGAACGCGATCGCGTACATCCAGCCGCCGATGAACCCCGCCTGCGGGCCGAGCCCGCGCACGGTGTAGGCGTACAGCCCGCCCGCGTGCGCGATACGCCGGGTGAACCGCACGATCACCGAGGCCAGGCACAGGCTGCCGATCCCGGCTATCACGTAGGCGAGGGGCACCGCGGCACCGGTGGTCGCGGCGGCCGAGGCCGGCGCCGCGGACACCGCGAACGTCAGCGCCAGCAGGGCCAGCGACTGGGCGATGGCATCGGCGCTGCCGAGCACGCCGTGCCGCAGTTCGCCGGCTTCCGTCCACTTCCCTTTGGCCATGGCCGTTCTCTCCTTGTCCCTGATGGTTCTGGCGCGGGCTAGCTGAAGGGTTATTCGAGCAACACGAAGACGCGGGCCGGCCCGCCGTTGGCCGCCTTGACCTTGAGCGGCGCGACGACGATCCGGCAGCGTGCGGGAAGCTGGTCCAGCGCGGCCAGGTTCTCCAGGATGATCGCCCCGGCCGACAGCCACACCCGGTGCAGCTCGTACCCGGTGCTGTCCACCGGATCCGCCGACGGCCCGTCGAAGCCGACGCCAGCCACGCCCGCCTCGATCAGCGCCGCCGCCGCGTCCGCGTCCGGGTAGCACCAGCCGTGCCAGTAGGCGTCCGTGCCCCAGTTGCCCGCGTTGCCCGAGCTGAACAGGACGATGTCGTTGCGCCGCACCTCAGCCAGGTGACCGCGCACCACGTCCAGGCCCACCGGGCCCGGCTGGTGAGCGCGCACATCGATCGTCAGCGCCTCGGTGACCAGATGGTCGAGCGGGATGTCGTCCAGCGTGCCGCCGCCCAGGATCTGGTGGGCGGGAGCATCGACGTGCGTGCCTGTGTGGTTGACGAACGTGTACTGCGACATCGCGTACCCGTCGGCGGCCACGCTGGCCAGATCACGAAACTCCGGCGGGGTGATGCCCTCCATCACCGGCATGCCGTTCGTCATGCTCTGCGTCAGGTCGATGACCCGCATCCGCTGCCACCGCCTTCGCGCGAGAACCATCAGCCACAGCTAACGCAAGGTAAACCATATCCACAAGAAAGATCAAGAGCGGTGGTGTCGCATTCACGCAATTGCGTGAACCGGACACGGGCGGGTCGTGCGGCCACCTGGGACTCAGTTGATGGGCTGGTTGATGACCGCGCCGAAGCCGTCGAGCACCGCCTGGTCGCCGGACCTGGTGACCGGGCCGAGCGGAGCCCGGTTCCACAGCCAGCAGTCCAGATCACCCGCGGTGCCGCTGATCTCGGCGGCGGCGTCCGTGCCGGGGTCGGACGCCGCGATGTGGATGTCGGCCTCGTCGTAGGACTTGCCGTGCTCGGGGTCGGTGCCGGTGAACCGGGCCAGCGTCACCAGCCAGGTGTCACCGGCGTCGGTGGCCCGGATCCGGAGCGTCCGCCCCGGCTCGGCGGTGATCGTGCCCCACGGCGGGCAGCCGCCGTACATCACCCGCAGCCCCTCGTCGATGCCGTCCGCGGCCAGCCGCGGGTCGAGCGGCGTGCGCTGGCCCGCCGTCAGCTCGGCGTCCACCCGGTGGATGAGCGCCTCGTGCGCCTGGCGCCGCTGGATGAATCCGATCGTCTGGTCGGCCGACCAGGTCCAGGCGTGCGCGGCGGGGTCGGCCCCGGTCAGGCACCCGGCCAGCCGCTCGCTTGCCTGCCGGTAGAAGTCCTGCAGCGCCGCCCGGCCGTCCGGGCGCTCTGGCGTGCGCTGCTCTGCCGACCCGCCGTCCGTGTTGTCGAGCACCACGGTGCCCCAGAAGTACTGCACCTGACCGAGGTGCCACAGCAGGTCGTCGGCGGTCCACTCGGGACAGGACGGCACGGCCGTCTGCGGCGCCGCCTGCGTCATCGCGTCCGCGAACCGCGCCGACTCCCTGACCAGATGCTCGATGTAATCCACGCCCGACAACCTACAAGCCGCCACGGGTCACCCACGAACTCTTAACGCGCAGGATTCCCGTCGCGCCAGCGCCGCGGGCGCCGCGGGCGCCGAGGTCAGCGCCAGGGTCAGCGCTCGCTGGGCGGGAGTTCGCTGTCGCCGACGTGCTTGTCCAGCCAGCCGCACAGCGGCCGTGCCCCGCGCAGGAACGTCACCACCCGGCCCTTCGCGCCCGCCGTGCCCAGCCAGGCCGCGGCCGGCCACTCCCGCCAGGCGATCAGGCCCTTGTGCCGCAGCAGGTCGGCCCGCGGATGGTCCCGCGGGTAGCCGCGCGGCACGGTCTTCAGGCTGCCGTGCCCGTTGATCTCGATCTTGCCCTGCGCCGCCTCGGCGATGATCGTGCGCAGGTCGTCGCCGGTGCGGTCGTCCGCGATGGCCCGCCGGTAGCGTTCGATCTGGTCGGTTGCCATGTGGTACATCCCGCTGCCAGCGGCGAGCCCGTGCGCCGACAGCTGGACGTAGCCGCCGCCCGCGAGCGTCGCGCCGATGGCCGTCTTGTACGGGGTCTTGTCCGCGCTGAACCGCAGGTCCCGGTAGGGGCGGAAGATCCGGCCCGGGCCGAACTCGTCCTCCATCTCGGCCAGCAGCGCGACCATCGGCGCGTGCACCGCCTCGTCGTAGACGGTCTTGTGCGCGGTCCAGTACGACTTCGAGTTGTCGGCCACCAGGCCCTCGTAGAACTCCAGCGCCTCGGCCGGCCACCCGCTGAACGCCACCACTACCCCCAGGATGAGCTGAATCCGATCACGCCCACGCTAGCCGCTGGCCGCTACAGCCCGCGCTGATGGTTGCATAGAACCCTCGCTCCCAGCTCGACGTGTGAGAAACCGCAGGGAATCTGCAATCTGGCAGCGAAGGAGGCGGCGGCATGACCGAGACGAACCCGGCCAAGCTCACCGGGGAGGTGCTCACCGCCTACGCGGGTACCCCCGACCCCCGGCTGCGCGAGTTGTTCGCCATGCTGATCGGGCACCTGCACGCGTTCGCGATCGAGACCAGCCTGACCGAGGCCGAGTGGCAGGCGGCCATCGAGTTCCTCACCGCGACCGGGCGCAAGTGCGACCCGCAGCGCCAGGAGTTCATCCTGCTCTCCGACGTGCTCGGGCTGTCGTCGCTGGTGGACGTGGTCAACGCGGCGCCCGGCGCGACCGAGTCCACCGTGCTCGGCCCGTTCTACGTGCCCGGCGCGCCGCGCCGCCAGATGGGCGAGCAGATCGGCCGCCCCGAGGACGGCAGCCCCACGCTGGTCCGCGGCCGGGTCACCGACACTGGCGGCCACCCGCTCGACGGCGCCACCCTGGACGTCTGGCAGACCGCCGGCAACGGGCTGTACGACACCCAGGATCCGGATCAGCCAGAGTTCAACCTGCGCGGTGTGTTCGTCACCGGCCCGGACGGCCGCTATGAGTTCCGCACCGTGCGGCCGGTCAGCTACCCGATCCCGGTGGACGGCCCGGTGGGGGACCTGCTGCGGAACGCCGGCCGGCACAACTGGCGCGCCGCGCACATCCACGCCATCGTCTCCGCGCCCGGCCACCGCGCCGTCACCACGCACGTCTTCGACGCCGACAACCCCTACCTGGCCAGCGACGCCGTGTTCGGGGTGCGTGACTCCCTGATCCGCCCGTTCCGCCCGGCCGGCCCCGAAGATCCCGAAGACGTGGGTTATGTCGTCGACATGGACTTCTCTCTCGCCCCGGAAGATTCTTAATTTTCCGGGACGGTGGCCAGCAACAGCCGGCGCACCGTAGCTGCACGTGGGCGGTAAGTCACCATCGTCAGTAATTTGCTGGGTTCGCGGACATTAGCCGCACTGATGTCGGAGGATGAGTATTTGGCGGCCGTGCAGGTGCCCGGGCAATAGTGTGACTACACCGACGGACGATGCAGGAGTGACCACATGGGCGTAGCCAGTGCGCCAGGTCCGCAGCGGCCGCAACCGGCGCGCCGTTCGATCCGGCTTACGTTTATCGCGATGGTCATCGCGCCGGTGCTGTGCCTGGTGGTCTTCTGGGGACTGGCCGTCGGCTTCACCTCCAGCGGCGCGCTGATCCGGCGTGGCCTGCTGTCGCACGGGCACCCGCAGCTGGCCGAGATCGCGGTGCAGACCGGTGCCGGAGTGATCGTCGTACTCGTCTCCGCCATGCTCATGGGCTTGTTCGCCCGGCGGCTGCGCCGTGAGGTCGCCGGCCTGGAGGCCACCGCCCGGCACCTGGCCGATGCCCAGCTGCCGCAGCTGATCAGCAGCCTGCGTGGCGCCGGGCAGGCCGATGCCGGGCAGGACTTCGAGCCCCCGGACACCACGATCCAGGAAATCGCCCAGGTCGCGGCGGCCATCACCAGCCTGCGGCACACCGCCGTGGCCTCGGCCGCCGACGAGGCCAGGCTGCGCAACGGCATCGCCCAGGTCTTCGTCAGCCTGGCCCGGCGCAACCAGTCGCTGCTGCAGCGGCAGCTGCACCTGATCGACACACTGGAGCAGAAGGCCGCCGACCCGGCCGAGCTGGCTGACCTGTTCTCCCTCGACCATCTGACCACCCGGATGCGCCGCCACGCGGAGAACCTGATCATCCTCTCCGGCGCGTCACCCGGGCGGTCCTGGAGCGACCCGGTGCCGGTCATCGACGTGGTCCGCGGGGCCATGGCGGAGGTCGAGGACTACCAGCGGGTCCGCGTGCTGACCAGGAGCGAGGACGCGGTCACCGGCTCGGCCGTCGCGGACATGATCCACCTGCTGGCCGAGCTGATCGAGAACGCGACGCTGTTCTCGCCGTCCGGCACGCGGGTCGAGGTCAGGGCCGAACGGGTGGCCAACGGGTTCGTCATCGAGGTCGAGGACCGCGGGCTGGGCATCCAGCCGGACCTGCTCGCCGAGCTCAACCAGAAGCTGATCAAGTCGGCCGACTTCGACCTGGCCGACCCGGACCGGCTCGGCCTGTTCGTGGTGGCCAAGCTGGCCGGCCGGCACAGCATCCGGGTATCGCTGAACCACTCGCCCTACGGCGGCACGACCGCCGTCATGCTCATACCGCACAACGTCGTCGTCCCGGTGGCCTCGACCCGCACCGGGATAACCGCGGCGGGGGAGCCGGATTCGGATGCCGCGCCTCGCCGCGTGCCCGCGCTGGGTGCTGGATCACAGGAAGCCCTCGCGCTGTCCGGCCCCGGCCCCAAGCCCGTGCTGCCGGCCTCGGCGGAACCACCCCCCGGCCAGATGTGGTCCGCGCCCACCACCAAGGCAGGCGCCGCCGGTGGCACGCCGGGCAGCCCGGCGGACACCGGGCCAGGAAGCCCGGCCGGCCCGGGCATCCCCGGCACCGCCGGCCCGGTCCCCGGCCCACTGTCCGTTCGTGGCGCCGACGACCCGCTCGCCGGTCTCGCCCCCGAAGACCTGCTGCCCCCCTTCACCACCCCCGACGACTTGCTGCCTCGCCGCAACGCCGACGCCCCGCCCGCAGGCTCCGGCGCCAACGGCCCGCTGTCCGGCGCCGGTGCTGACGGCCCGCTGTCTGGTTCCGGTTTCGGTGGCCCGCTGTCCGGGGCCGACTTTGGCGCTCCGCTTCCCGGCTCCGATGCTGACGGCCCGCCGTCTGGTTCCGGCTTCGGTGGCCCGCCGTCCGTTCCTGACTTTGGCGGTCCGCTCGCCGACCGTACCGGCGAGAACCGGTTGCCCCACCGCAACGCCGACGCACCCCCTGCCGACGACCTGCTGCCTCGCCGCAACGCCGACGCCCCGCCCGCCGGCCCCGGCACTCCGCCTGCCCGGCCTAGTTTCGGCGCCTCGCCGGCCGGGCCCAATCTCGACGGCCCGCCGCCCGGGCCCAGCTTCGACGACCCGTTGTCCGGCGCTGGCGCCGACGTTCCCGTACAGGCCCCGGGCTCTGGCGACCCGCTCGCCAGCCCTGACCCTGCCGGCCAGATTCCTGACGGTGGCCCGGACGTCCCCCTCTCCGGTCGCGGCCCGGAGAACCTGCTGCCCCGCCGTGGCGCGGATGACCGGCAGCCCGGCCGCGGCTCCGGTGGCCCGCTGTCTGGCCCAGGCGGTGCCGACCCGCTCTCCGGCGCCTCTGGTGACAGGCCGTTCAGCCGGGACACCGCAGGGCCGCTGTCGGCCGACAGCCTGCGTGACACGCTCGCTGGCCGCGGCACCGACACCCCGCTCGCTCGCCGCACCGCCGATGACCTGCTGCCCCGCCGTGGCGCGGGCGACGAGAAGCCCGGGCGCGGTGCCGCCGAACCGCCGCCAGGTGACAGCCCGGATACCCCGGCGAGCGGCCGTACCGGCGATGACCTGCTGCCCCGACGTGGCGCGGGCGACGAGAAGCCCGGGCGCGGCGCCGCCGGATCGCCGTCAGCTCCCCTTCCCGATGCCGCGCCCAGCGGCGGTGCTTCGGGTTTCGCGTTGCCGCACCGTGGTGCAGATGACCCCCAGCCTGGCCGCCGCCCCAGCGGTCCGCCGTCCGGCCGTGACTCCACTGACCCGTTCGGTGGCCGCGGCACGTTTGAACCGCTGCCGCGTCGCGGCGCCGGTGACCCGCCGGCTTCTGCCAGCGACAGCGCAGTGCCGCCCGGACGGGTCAGTTCCTTCCTCTCCCGCAGGCAGGCCGGCCGGCGCGACGGTGCGGCTGACACCGGGACAGCCCCCGCCGGTGGCGGCAAAGGCCCAGGCGCCGATGCCGCCGGGACTCCTACCACGGGGACTCCTACCACGGGGACTCCTGCTGGCGGGACTCCTGCCGCCGAGACCTCGGCCGCCGAGACCCCTGCCGCCGGGCGGATCAGCGCCTTCCTGAGCGGCCGGCCCACCAGCACGAATCGCCCACCGGCGCCCCCGCTCTCCGGCAGCCCCCCGGCCGCGGGCCGTCCGCCGGCTACCCCGTCTCCCGGCAGCCCTCCGGCCGTGAGCGGGCCATCGGGCACCCCGGTGGCGGGCAGTGACCAGGCCGCCAGCGGCGCCGGACCCCTCGGCGGCGCCCCTCTCTCCGCTGGACCGGCCGGCCCGGGCGGTCCCCTGAGCGCGGCGGGCCCCGTCGGCCCTGCCGGGCCAGTCAGCCCAGGTGCCGCAGGCGGTCCCCTCAGCTTCGGCGGCGAGGCAGGCCCCTGGGGCTCCGCTGGCCCCAGTGGCCACACGGGGCCCGGCGGCGGTCCGGCCGGCCCGGGTGGCCCGGCGGCGCCGGGCCGCACATTTGGCAGCGGCGAGAGGCCGGTTCGCACGCCACCCACCGGGACCTACCGCGGCCTTCCGCGGCGCGTCCGCCAGGCGAGCCTGTCGCCGCACCTGCGCGCCAGCTCCTCAGACACCGGCCCGCTGCCGATCACGCCCGGGCCCGCGGACGCCGGGAACCGCACCCCGGAACTGGCGCGCGACTTCGTGGCGTCGTTCCGCAGTGGATGGCAGCGTGAGCTGCCGGCCGAACCGGATACCCAGGCCCGTCCCGGGGAGGTGGTGCCGGGACAGCGGGACGGCACCGCCCCGCCCGCCCCGGCCACACCGGGGACCGGCGACCAGCAAGCATCCGGGGGGCCGCCATCACCAGCGCAGCAGAGAGAGGAAACACCATGGACGATCGCCCGGCCGGATCAGGAGCAGACCTAGGCTGGCTGCTCGACGATCTCGCCGATCGGGTGGAGCATCTCAGGCAAGCCGTGATCCTCTCCCGTGACGGGCTTGTCGTCGCCGCCTCCAAGACCCTGGGCCGGGAGGACGCTGAGCACCTGTCCGCGCTCGCGGCCGGCGTGCAGAGCCTGTCCCGTGGGGCCGGCGCGCACTTCGGCGCGGGCGGCGTGCAGCAGATCATCATCGAGCTGGAGCGGGCGTTCCTGTTCGTCACCGCGGCCGGTCACGGCAGCTGCCTGGCCGTGCTCTGCTCGTCGGACGCGGACCCCGCGCTCATCGCCTACGAGATGGCGATGCTGGCCAAGCGGGCGGGCCCGCACCTCGCGGCGCACGCGAGATTCCCCGCCGCGCGCGTCCCATCGGAGTAACCCTGCCATGCCCGCCGCGGACAAGTGGATGGACCGGAGCGCTGGCCCGGTCGTCCGTCCGTACGCCCTCACCGGCGGCCGGACGGTGCAGACTGATGGCGAGGTGCTGGATCTGATCGCCATCATCGTCGCCCAGCAGTCCGCGCGGGAACCCAATTCGATGGACCTCACCCCGGAGGACCGCATGATCGTGGGGCTGTGCCAGCGTCCGGTCACCGTGACCGACGTGGCCTCGCGCACGCGTTTGCCGCTAGGTGTGATCCGCGTCCTGCTGGCGGATCTGATCATGCGTGGCCGGATCAGCGTGCTGCCGGCGAACCGCAGCGAGGACCAGCCCAGTACGGAGTTGCTGAAGGAGGTGCTGCATGGCCTCCGAGCGCTCTGACCGCCCGGCCGATGGCATGCTCGCCGCGTTCAAGATCGTGATAGCGGGCGGGTTCGGGGCAGGCAAGACCACGCTCGTCGGCGCGGTGAGCGAGGTTCAGCCGCTGCACACCGAGGAGGCGCTGACCACCGCGAGCACCAGCCTGGACGACGTGTCAGGCGTCGAGGGCAAGACCACTACGACGGTTGCGATGGACTTCGGCCGGATCACCATCAGCGACCGCCTGGTGCTGTACTTGTTCGGCACGCCGGGCCAGGAGCGGTTCTGGTTCATGTGGGACGAGCTCTCTTACGGCGCGCTCGGCGCGGTCGTGCTGGCCGACACCCGCCGGCTCGATGACTGCTTCCCGTCAGTGGACTACTTCGAGAAGTGCGGGCTGCCGTTCGTCATCGCGATCAACTGTTTCACCGACTCGCCCCAGTACGACCCGGAGGACGTGCGCGTCGCCCTCGATCTCGGCCCGCAGACCCCGGTCATGCTGTGCGACGCGCGCCAGCCCGCGTCGGTCAAGGACGCGCTGATCACCCTGGTCGAGCACGTCCTGGCCACCAGTCCCGCCGCGGCCGGCGCCCCGCCCGCCAATCCCGAGCCCGCGGCCGCTCCCGCCCCCGCGGCCGCCCCTCCACCGGCCGCAGTCGCTCCGTCCGTGACCGCCCCTCCGCCGCCCGCGGGCCCTCTGCCTGCCGCCGGTCCGTTGGCCGCCAGTGCCCCGCCGGCGCCGGGTAGCGGCCCCTTCTTCGACGCGCCACCCCCGGCCAGCGGGCCCCTTGTGGGCCAGCCGGAGCCGGTCGGCTTCTCCGGGCCGGCCGCCCAGCCGCTCGGCCAGTCCCCAGTACCGCAGCCGCTCGGCCAGCCTCCGGTACCGCAGCCGGCCGGGCCACCGCCGCCCGCACCGCCGCCACCGGCGAGCCTGCCGTCCGGACCGCATCCGTCGGCAGGGCACCCGTTGGCAGGGCATCCGTCGGCGGGCCATCCGTCGGTAGGCGCCCCATCGGCGGACGCTCCGGTAGGCCCAGCTCCGGTAGGTCCCACTCCGGTAGGTCCCACTCCGGTAGGTCCCACTCCGGGTGGCCCCGCTCCGGTGGGCACACTGCCGCCAGCCTGGCCCTTGCCGCCCCCGGGGGGAGCAGCCGCTCCCGGACCCGGCGTGGCCGGGACACCGGCGCCATATGCCGAGACATCCGCGGACCCGGGCCAGCCCGAGCCCGCCGGGCCACCGGAGTCCCCTCCGGACGCCGCAGCTCCGGCCGAACGCGAGAAAACCGGATGGCGCTCCCCGCTCAGCCGCTGGCGTTCCTAGCGGCCGGTGCTCACCCGTCCGCGGCGGCGGACGAGCGGCCTAAGGGTGTGGTCAGCCGCGCCAGTGCCACTGGGTCAGCTGGGCCGCGGCCCGGCAGCCCGGAGTTTCGGTCTGCGTGAGCAGAGCGATGAGAAGAATGAGGATTCCGGGAGCGAGTACCGCGCCGCTGGGCAGCGCGATGCCGATCACCGTGAGCAGCCCGCCGATCAGCAGGAATATGGTCCGCCAGCGGGTCTGTGCGGTTCGTGCGAGCCGGGACAGCAACATAGCCATGCATCGACGATACGAAACCATGTCGGCCAATTGGAATCTCAAACGGAAGAGCTATAGGCCTTTGCGCTTGTTGTGGCCAAGGCAATTCCTTGAGATAGTTTCTGCATGGAAAGGCCCCTAGATCAGACGGACTGGCAGATCATCGCCGAACTGCAGCGCGACGGCCGGCTCTCCTACAACCAGCTCGGCCGCCTGGTCCACCTGTCATCCCCGGCCGTCGCCGAGCGGGTCCGGCGGCTCGAAGACGCCGGAGTGATCACCGGCTATCACGCCCGCATCGACCCCGCTCAGGCCGGGTCCCCGCTCACCGCCTTCTTCCAGCTCCGCTGCCGGCCCGACAGCTGCCTGCTCAAGACCACCAGCGCCGACGAGCTGCCCGAGGTCACCGAGATCCACCGGCTGAGCGGTAACTGGTGCACCATGGTCAAAGTCCGGGTGGCTGGAATCCCGCATCTGGAGGGACTGATCGAACGCCTCGGCAAACACGGAGAGATGAACTCCCACATCGTCTTGTCCACCCAGTTCGACGGCCGGCCCGTCCAGCCGCCGAGCGACGGCACCCGCACCGTGACTCCGTCCCCCGGCTGGCATCGCTGACGCCCCCGCTGGCGGCGGCTAACGGCGCTGGCTGCCGCGCAGGTCCTCGACGAGACGGAAACGCACCGCGACCATGAGCGTCGTGTCGTCCACGGTGAACCCGGGCCGCCCGATCGCCTCCCGGTACTGGGTGCTGTGCCAGTACTCCTCATGACCGCGGCGCCAGTCCTCGACACCGCCGAAGCCCTCGCCCTCGTCCAGCGCGTGCTGCCGGTCCACCTCGCCGAGCGGCAGCACCCGGACCTCGGTCGTCTCGATCACCGCGACCGGCCGGCCGGCCGAGTCGATCACCACCTCACGCCGTCCCGCCTCCGGCAGTTCCTCACCATCGACCTCGAGCTCGAGGTACAGGCAGCTCGTCGTGGTCTTCTCCCCGGCCAGGATCGCCGCGACCAGCCGGTCCCGTAGCTCACCGGGGAAGGCGAACTCACCGACCGGCAGCGAGGCGTACTCGCCGGGCAACCCGTACGGTTCAGCGCCGCCGGTCATCGGGGCCCTGCCGCTCCGCGATGCGGGACAGGCTGGCCTGCACCGCCTGGGTCAGCGGGTCGCCGGGCGGCAGCACCCGCTCACAACGCTCGGCGGTGTCTTCCAGCACCCTCTTCGCGTCGGTCAGCATGCCGACCGAGTCGTAGATATCGGCCAGCGTGGCGCGCCGGGCCAGCGTGTCCGGATGATCGGCGCCGAGCAGCCGCTCGGAATCGGCGCGGACCTGCTCGGATATCTGCAGGGCAGCGGTCGTCCGGCCCGCCCGGAAGTGCGCGGAGGCCAGCCTGGCGCGGGCGGCCAGGCTGTCCGGGTGCTCACGGCCGGCCAGCCCTTCCCGGTCGGCCACGGCCTTCTTGTGCTGGTTCAGCCCCTGCTTGACCTGGCCGCCGGCCAGATAGGCGTCGGCCAGCTCCTGCCGGGTGGTGATCGTGTCGGGATGCCGGGCGCCCTGGATGCGCTCGCGGTCGGCCAGCGTGCGGCGGTACGCCTCGACCGCGTCACCGAACTGCTCGGCGGCCATGCACGCGGTCGCGTAATCCTCCCGTGCGCGCAGCGTGCCCGGGTCGTCAGGGCCGTGGCTGCGCTCCCGCCCGGCCGCGACCTCGCCGAGCACGGTGACCGCGTCCCGCGGCTCGCCCGCCGCCACCAGCGCGCGGCCGAGATCGATCCGCAGCTCGGCGATCGCCGGATGCTGCGGGCCGAGGGCCCGCGCGCTGCCGGCCAGCGCCCGCTGGAACGCCGGGACCGCTTGGTCCGGCCGCCCCGCCGCCAGGTAGGCCGCGGCCACCCGCTGCATCAGTTGCAGGGTGTCCGGGTGGCCGGTGCCGAGCAGCCGCTCACTGGTGACGGCCAGCTCCGACCAGTAGGCCGCGGCCGGCCCGGTCAGCCGGGCGTTGTCCAGGCTCTGCCCGGCGCGCACCAGCAGCGGATGGCAGCCGCCAGACCACAGCGCCTCCCCGGCAATGCGCTGCAAGGTCGCCGCGCACGACCGCAGGTCACCGGCCAGCCAGGCCAGCGGTTCGGCCTCGGGCCAGATCTCCAGTAGCGCGTTGGCGGCCACCCGGACCGCCCGGTCGAGCACCTGCTCCGGGATCACCGTGCGGACGGCCTCTTGCACCTGCGGGCTGATCCGTACCGCCCGTGAGCTGCCCGGATCGACGCCGAACAGGCCGACCCGCTCCAGGTTGACCACATCGTCCCAGGCGCGCTGCGGATCCACCTCCCGGGCGCCGCCGTCCTGGGCCAGGTAGTCGCGGGTGGTCTGGGCCACGAAGAAGTTGCCGGGAATCTCGTGCCCGTCCAGCAGCGCGGCCAGCAGCAGCAGGAACTGGGCGGTGTGCCCGGCGGCAAGCTCGTCGGCGCGGTCCACGCACAGCGTCCAGGTGACCGCGGCCGGCGACGGCTGGCCGCGGCCCTGCCCGGTGAGCTGCTGCCGCCGCTGGAGGAACTGCTCCTGGTAGTCCCGGCATGACTGGGCCGAGCTGCTGACCACCGCGGTGGCCTGCGCGAGGGCCAGCGGCTCGCAGCCGAGCTTCTCGATCAGGTCGATGCCGCCCAGCCGCTGGTCCGGGTCCGCGGTGAGCCGGCCCATCAGGTAGTTGAGCGCCTCCCTGGTGCTGAACAACCCCACCGGGATCAGCGTGCGCCGCGCGCCGGGCACGGTCGCCGGGTCGGCGGTGGTGACCAGGATCGTGCCGGCCGGGCCTTCCGGCCACAGCCCATCCAGGTGGGCAGCGTCGGTGAGGTCGTCGAACACGATCAGCCACCGCCGGCCGGTTTCCGCCAGCCACTGCACGAACCCGATGGCCACCGACTCGCTGTCGCCGGCCGGCGGGATGCCGAGCGCCGCCACGGACGCTTCCACGTAGCCGGCCAGTACCGACGCCCGGGACGTGGCGGTGATCCAGACCAGCAGCTCAATGCCGCCTGACCGCAGCAGCCCGTCCGCCGCGGCCACCGCGAGCTGGGTCTTTCCGGTCGGCGCCGGGCGGCGCCCGGTGGGCCTGGCGGCGCCGTCGGCCGGGCTGGGCGCGAGCACGACGGTGCTCCCCGGCTGCAGCGTCCCGGTGAGGTTGGGCACGGTCTCCGGCCGCGCGCTGAAGCTATCCGCCAGCGGTGGCAGCGCGCCCGACCGGACCGGCCAGGTCACCTGCGTAGCCGCCGTCCAGGTTGGGTCCTCAGGCTGCACCCGGCTGTGCGTCACCGTTTACCTCGAGCCGTTCGTCGTTGCCGTGGAATCTCACCCGCCTCGCCCTGGGCACCCGCACCTACCTGGGCCAAGATGTGCCTCCCGGGCAGGCCCCGCCAGGGGCAAAGCACAACGATACGGCCAACCGGGCCGGTGTGGCGCACGAGCGTCAGATATCACTGACGCCTCACTAGTCATCGCCTGCGGATCTTCCCGCCTGCGCTCGGATCTTCCCGCTCACGCTTTGCGGATCTTCACCTCCGCGCCGCTCAGCGCGCGCCGCGGCCGCGCAGCGCCCGGCCCGCCAGCCGGCCGGTGGACTCACCGCCGGCCACCGCGACCTGCCCGTTGACCAGCACCTCGGTGACGCCGACCGACAGCTGGTGCGGCTCGGCGAAGGTGGCCAGGTCGGCCACCACGGCCGGGTCGAACACCACCACGTCGGCGAACGCGCCCGGCGCCAGCACGCCGCGGCCGTCCAGGCCCAGCGTCGCGGCGGGCTGCCCGCTCATCTTGTGGATGGCGTCGGCCATGCTCAGCACGCCGGTGTCGCGGACGTAGTGGCCGAGTACCCGGGCGAAGCTGCCGTAGGCGCGCGGGTGGGTGGGCGCCCGCAGGAACGCACCCTCCGGGGCCATCGAGGCACCGTCCGAGCTCACCCCGACCCACGGCCGGCGCAGCGCGCTGCGCAGGTTCTCCTCGTCCATGGAGAAGAACGCGCACTCGACCCGGGTGCGGTCGGCCGCCATCAGGTCCATGGCCACGTCGAGCGGGTGCCCGCCGCGCTCGCGGGCCACGTCCGCCAGCGTGCGGGCCTGGTAGGACCGGTGCTCCTCCCGGGCGAAGGCCAGCAGCAGGACATCCTCGGCCGCGTTCACGTCGCCCCACCGGCCGGCCGCCGCCAGCTCCTGCCGGATCTCGGCGCGGGCCGCCGGGTCGGCCAGCCGGTCGAACAGCGCCGACCGGCCGCCGTCGTGGAACCGGTCCGGGATGATCGTGGACAGCCCGGTGGCGCTGGCCGTGTACGGGTAGACGTCCGCGGTGACCGGGTCACCGGCCGCCCTGGCCTGCTCCAGCGCCGCGATGGCCGGCGCCATCTGGTCCCAGTTGGCGCGGCCCGCCGCCTTCAGGTGGAACACCTCGCCGCGCAGCCCGGCGCCGCGGATGATGGTGAGGAACTCACCGATCGCCTCGACCAGGCGGGCTCCCTCGTTCCGCAGGTGCGAGGCGTAGCAGCCGTCGTAGTCGGCGGCGGCCTTGCAGATCGCGATGAGCTCCTCGGTGCCGGCGTAGCTGCCCGGCGGGTAGATCAGCGCGGACGCGATGCCCAGCGCCCCGTCGGCCATCTCCTCGGCGACCAGGCCGCGCATCCGGTCCACCTCGGCCTCGGTGGCCGGGCGGTCGCCGTAGCCGACGACGTTGGCCCGGATCGTGCCGCCGCCGAGGAACGACGCGACGTTCTGCGCGGCGCCGCGCCGCTCGGCATGCCGCAGGTACTCCGACAGCCGGGTCCAGCCGACCTCGACGCCCGGCGGCCCGATGTCCGCGGCCATCTCGTCCCGCATGGCCGGAGTGAGCGGCCCCATCGAGCTGCCCTCGCCGAAGATCTCCGTCGTCACGCCCTGGGTCAGCTCACCGAGCGAGCGCGGGTCGCGCAGGATGCTCGTGTTCGAGTGGCTGAGGATGTTGATGAAGCCCGGGCACACCGCCTTGCCCGTCGCGTCGATCACCACCGCGGCCTCGCCGCCCGCGCCGCCCGCACCCGCGCCGCCCGCACCCGCGCCGCCGTCCGCGCCGGGCGCACGCGGGGTGACAGCGGCCACCCGGTCACCCTCGATGGCCACGTCGGCCCGCTGCGGGCCGGCCCCGCTGCCGTCGTAGACATCCCCGCCGGTGATGAGCACGTCGAGCATCAGCGCCTCCGCAGCCTCGTGTCGAAAGAGTCCCGCAGGCTGTCGCCCACGGAGTTGAACGCCATCACGGTGAGCACGATCGCGATGCCCGGCGGGTAGATCAGCCACCAGGCGCCGGAGTAGATATAGGTCAGCCCGGACGACAGCATCTGCCCCCAGTTCGCGGCGGGCGGCGGTATGCCCAGGCCGAGAAAGCTGAGGCTGGCCAGCGCGAGGACCGCGTCCGCCACCTGGAAGGTGGCGTTGACCATGATCGTCCCGATGGTGTTCGGCACGATGTGCCGCAGCACCATCCGCCGCCTGCTGCCGCCGGCCAGCCGCACCGCTTCCACGAACTCCCTGGTCCGCAGGCTCAGCGTCTCCGCGCGCACCAGCCGGGCCGGCACCAGCCAGGCGACCAGCCCGATGACCAGGATCATCAGCAGCACGCTGGCCCGGAACACGGCGAACAGGTAGATCAGCAGGAACAGCGTGGGGATGGCCAGCAGCGCGTCCACGATCCGCATCATCAGGCCGTCGATGAGCCCGCCGACGAACCCGGCCACCGCTCCGAAGATCACCCCGATGCCGGTGGCCACGATGGCCGCGGCCAGCCCCACCTCGAGCGAGGTCTGGCCGCCCAGCATGAGCCGGCCCAGTTCGTCGTAGCCCTCGTCGTCGGTGCCCAGCGGGTGTGCGCCGCCGGGCGCCTTCAGCGAGCCCGGCAGGTTCGTGGTGATCTGGTTGGTGTGGTAGAACAGCGGCCCGACGAACGAGAACAGCGCCATCACCACGATGAAGCCGAGCCCGATGATCGCGGCCTTGTTCTCCATGAACGTCTGTGCGGCCAGCCGCCACGGGCTGCCGGCCGCCGACGAGATCTCCTCGCCCGGCGTCAGATCCTGCGGCAGGCTGCCTGTCACCTGGCTCACGTCACGCCCTCCCGTACCGGACGCGCGGGTCGGCCACCGCGTACAGCAGGTCGGCCAGCAGCGAGCCGGCCACCGTGGCCACCGCCACCACGATCGTCACGCCGAGCATCACCGGGTAGTCCTGCGACAGCGCCGAGTTCCAGAACAGCAGGCCCATGCCCGGGTAGTTGAACATGGCCTCGGTGACCAGCGATCCGCTGAACAGATAGGGGACGTAGACGCCCAGCAGCGTAATGACCGGCACGAGGGCGTTGCGGGTCACGTGCCGGAAGAGCACGCGGGCCTCAAGCGCGCCCTTGGCCCGGGCGGTGCGCACGTAGTCCTCGGCCAGGTTGTCCAGGATGGCCGAGCGCGCGTACCGGCTGAACGCGGCGATGGTGACCAGGGCCAGCGAGCCGACCGGCAGCACCATCCCGCCGGGCTGGGAGATGACCGCGAGCAGCGAGTCGCTCTGCGGCGCCTGCGGCGGGAACCAGCGCAGCTTCTGGCTGAACGCGATGATCAGCAGCAGCCCGAGGAAGAACACCGGCATGGCGTAGAGCACGAACGTGATGGCGGTCAGCACGTAGTCAGAGAGATGGTTCCGCCGGACCGCCTGCAGGATGCCGAGCGGGATGGCGACCAGCAGCGCCACGATGGTCGCCAGCACGGTGAGCAGCAGGGTCTTCGGCAGCCGCTGGGCGAGCAGCGTTCCCACGTTCTCGTTCAGCTGGTAGGAGTAGCCGAGGTTACCGCGCAGCAGCTGGCCGAGATAGTGGAAGTACTGCACGATCACCGGCTGGTCGTAGCCCTGTGCGCGGTTGAACGCCGCCACCTGTGCCGGGGTGGCCTGCTGGCCGAGGATCGCCCGTGCCGGGCCGCCGGGGAGCAGCCGCAGCAGGATGAAGACGATGACGGTGACCAGGATGACGACCACGACCGCCTGCAGCAGCCGGCGGAGCACGTAGGCGGGCATGTCAGCGCGCGTTCGGCCCGGGCCGCGGCCCGGCTCGCGCCGTCATGTCTGCCTGCCATCGGCCCACCGGCCGAAGACGTCGCCGAGGACCGACAGCGGCAGCGACCCGTGACCGATCAGCTCGGCGTGGAAGCTGCGCGGGTCGAACCGCGGTCCCAGCTTCGCCTCCACTTCGGCGCGGACCTTGCGTATCTCGAGCCGGCCGAGCATGTAGCCGAGCGCCTGGCCCGGCCAGCCGATGTACCTGTCGATTTCGTTCTCGATGTTCTTGCGGGTGAGAGCGCTGTGCTCGACCATGTAGCCGACGGCCCGGTCCCAGCCCCAGCCCATGGCGTGCATCCCGGTGTCCACGACCAGGCGGCAGGCCCGCCAGAAGTCGAACGACACCGTACCCAGGCGGTCGAGGTCGCCGGTGTACAGGCCCATCTCGTCAGCCAGCCGCTCGGTGTACAGCGCCCAGCCTTCGACGAACGCAGTGACCTGGGCGTGCCGCCGGAAGTCGCCCTGACCGGCGAGTTCGTGGGCCACCGCGATCTGTGTGTGGTGACCGGGGACTGACTCGTGGAAGGCGAGGACGCGCGACTCGAAGCGCGGCCGGGTGTGCGGTTTGAAGGTGTTGATCCAGTAGGTCCCCGGCCGGCTGCCGCCGCGCCCCGGCTGCTGGTAGTGGCCGAGGTCGCCGTTCTCCACCTCGAACGGGGTCATCGGGCGGACCGCGCATCCGGCGGCGGGCAGCAGGCCGAGCCAGCTGGGCAGCTCACGCTCGGCGTGCGAGAGCGCGTCCCGAGCCGCGGCCACGATCTCGTCCGGGTTGTGGAAATACAGTTCATTGTCGGTGCGCAGCCGCCGTTTGATCTCGGTGAAGTTCGTCATGCCGAACACCCGGTCACCGAGCTGGCGCATCTCTTCGGTCAGGTCCGCGACAAGGTCCAGCCCGATCTGGTGGATGTCCTCGACCGCGATGTCGGTCGTGGTGTGCTGCGCCGCCAGCTTCCCGTACAGCTCGACGCCGTCCGGCAGGTGGGCGAGACCGGGCTGCCCGTCCGGCCGTGCGGCCGGCCGCACATCGGTGGCGAGGAAGTCCCGGTAGCCGGCGATCGCCGGGCGCACCTGGTCACGGAGCACGGCGGCCAGCCGGTCCCGCCAGCCGGGAGCGGTACCCCCGTCCGGGACGGCCACGCCGGCCAGCGGGTCATCGGCCAGCGGGCTGGCCAGGTAGCCGTCGATCTGGGCGATCGCGTTGTCCACCAGCCGCCGCACCGGCTGTTTGCCGGCCGCGGCGCCCCTGGTCAGCTGGCGGCCGGCCTCAGCCATCCAGCCGGGCACCTTGGTGCACCTCTCCAGGTAGGCCTCGGCGTCAGCCGGGGTCTGGATGAGCGCCTTGGGGAAGCCGACGATGACCGAAGCGGCCAGCCCGGTCTGCGGCAGCGGCGTGACGGTGTACTCCGCGGGTGCGGCCTCCAGCGCGAGCAGCTGGTCGCCGGGGTACCTGATCAGCATGTGCCGGGTGATGCGATCCTCGTCACCGAGCAGCGTCTCGTCGATCTCGCTGGCCTCGGCCCTGCGCTGGGCGAGCTGCGCCCGCCTGCGGTCCTTCCCCTCGGGGGTGAGGTCGGGCAGCTGGTTCAGGTATTCGCTGTAGCCCAGGCCGGCCGCGTAGAACACATCGCTGGCCAGCCTTTCAGTGAACATCGTGTCGGCGAGTTCAGCGAGCCGCCGTCGTTCGCCGGTGCCGGTGGATGCTCGGGGCATGTCTGCGGGGCCGCCTTCCTGGTGGCTGGGGTCTGCGCTGCCGGAGGTCACCAGTGCCACGACTCCGGCGTGATCGCGGTATAGGGATTCTGCGCATCCGCGCCCTTGAGGCCGTTGCTGATCATCGACAGCTGGTAGGTGAGGTTCGGCACCCAGATGACCGGCACCTGACTGGCCAGGTAGCTGTTGTAGGCGGCCAGCGCCTGCCTGCCGCCGACGTGCGTGGCCTGCACCAGGTGGTCGGCAGTGCCGCTGGCGTAATGACTGGCGTTGGAGGCGCCCGTCGAGCCGAAGATCTGCTCGCCCGTGGGGTAGGGCAGCAGGTTCTCCCCGCCGCCCCAGTCGGCCATCTGCCACGGGCAGGAACCCGGCTGCCTGGCCGTGCAGGACGCGAAGGCGGTGGAGATGACCTGTGTGAACGGCACCGGGCGGACATTCAGCCCGATCCCCGCCTTCTGCGAGAACGCCGACTGCAGGGCCTGCATCTCCAGGTTCACCGGCTGGTTGCCGCTGTTGACGATCAGGCTGAACGCCAGCTTGGTGCCGGCGGCGATGCCTGGCCCGCACTGGGTGGCGCCGGTCCCGGGGCTCTGGCACGTTGTCGTGCCGCCCGGGGCCACCTGCCAGCCGTGCTGCTTGAGCAGCGAGACCGCCTTGGCGGGGTTGTAGGCGTTGGGGTTCTGCCGCACGTTGCTGTACGGGTTCGCGGGCTGCGTCGGGATCGGGCTCCAGTTCTGCACGCCCATGCTCTGGAGGATCTGCTTGATCAGCAACGGCTGGTCGACCAGGGATTCCAGCGCCTGCCGGATGTACAGCTGCCGGACCAGCGGGCCGGTTGCCGCGCTGTAGTAGTTGATCGCGATGAAGTTGACCGTCCACAGGTTCCACGCGGAGAAGTGATAGCCCTGCGCGGCGACCCTGGAGCGCTGCTGGAGGTCGCTGAACGGGAGATAGCCGTAGTCGACGTCCCCGGCGAGCAAGCTGTTGAACTCCGCCGCATCGGTCGCGAAAGGCACCTCCAGGAAGTGCTGGTAGGTCGGCTTGCCCGGGCCGGTGTACTTGCGGTTCGGCGCGAAGGAGATGTTCCCGTCACTGGTGAAACCGGTGAGCTTCCAGGGCCCGTCCACGGTCTGCCACAGCGGGTTGCTCGCGTAGCTGCCGAGCTGTTTCGCCTGGCCCATCAGGTACTTGAGAACAGCCTGCGAGCCATTTTTACCCTGGTCGTAGTTGCCGACCTTGCCGCTGGCCGACGTCTTATCCCACGCTTGCTGCGGCATCGGTGTGATCAGCGCCAGCTGATCGCTGGTGAACCATTCCGGGGATACCGGCGCGGTGAGCTTCAGCCGGAAAGTCTTGGTGTTGACGACCTGGAAGCTGCTCACGTTATCTGGCATGTAACCCTTGACGTAACTGGACCAGTCGCCGGGATTGTCTTTGACCAGGTTGAACCAGAACTCGACATCCCGGGCCGTCACTGGATCGCCATTCGACCAGGTGTAATTGCGCAACGTGACGGTGACGGCGCGGTTGCCGTCGGAGTAGACCGGGGGGTTGGCTACGCTGATCGCCGGGTCGATGGTCGGACTGGTCCCCGTGCCACGCCAGTAGAGAGGCCGCCACATGAGGTAGGAGAATTCCTCGGTGTTCGGCGACCCCGCGTGCTCGGGATCCGTGATCGGCAGGATCCAGTTCGGCACCGAGCCTGGAAATTCCGCGAACCGCACGGTTTCCTTTTTCCCACCCGACGTCCCGCCCGAGCTGCCGCCGCACGCCGTCAGCACGAGCGCCGCGACGGTGATGACGATGGATGCAATGACCCGGCTTTTCCGGCTCTTTACCTTGCTGAATGTCGGCACCTCGACCGCCTCTTTCCGCCACCCTGCATAGGGCCGTGGGTGGAGGCCAACGCTAATCGCCGGTGAGGCAGCCGATAAGGAACATCGCGCACAAGACGGCCGGCCCAATTTTCGACACTTGTCGCGCCGCGCCGAGCCTAGACTCCAGTGATCTGGCGTCCGTCACCCGGAGGTGGTGCTGACGTGGCTCCGCTGCTGGAAGTCGAGAATCTTCGCACTCAGATCCGCCGCCGCAAAGAACGCGTGCACGCCGTCGACGGGATCAGTCTGTCCGTCGAGCCGGGCGAGACCCTCGGGCTGGTGGGCGAGTCTGGCTGCGGCAAGTCGATGACCGTGCTGTCGGTCATGCGGCTGCTTCCGCCGGGCGGGCAGATCACCGGCGGGCGGGTCACGTTCGACGGCCGCGACCTGACCACCCTGCCGGCCCGGGAGATGGCCGCGCTGCGTGCGGACCGCATCGCCATGGTCTTCCAGGACCCGCTGACGTCGCTCAATCCCACCATGACCGTGGGAGACCAGATCGCGGAGACCGTCCTGCTGCACCGGGACGTCAGCAAAGCCGAGGCCAGGGAGCGCGCGGCGGAGGTGCTCGACCTCGTCCGGATCCCCGCGGCCCGGCAGCGCTCGCGGGACTACCCGCACCAGTTCTCCGGGGGGATGCGCCAGCGCGTGGTGATCGCCATGGCTCTCGCCTGCGAGCCGGACCTGCTCATTGCGGACGAGCCGACGACCGCACTCGACGTGACGACCCAGCAGCAGATACTCGACCTGTTCGACGACCTGCAGTCACGCTTCGGCATGGCGATGATCCTCGTCACGCACGACCTGGGGGTTGTCGCGGGCCGCGCCGACCGGGTCACCGTGATGTACGCAGGCCAGATCGTGGAGAGCGCGCCCTCGGCGGAACTGTTCGGCCAGCCGCGGCACCGGTACACCGAGGCGCTGTTCCGGGCGATGCCCAGCGGGGCGCACCGGCTGCACGGCCGGCTGAAGAACATTCCCGGGCTGCCACCGGATCTCGCTCGGCCGCCCGGCGGCTGCAGGTTCGCCGCGCGCTGCGAGCACGCGACAGCGGAATGCCGTGCCGAAGCGCCGGCCCTGCTGGCCGGCGCGGGCAGCCACGCGGTCGCCTGCGTGCACCCGGCGCGGGCCGGGGCGCCGGTGCAGGCCGCTGACCGCCTCCCGCCGCCACTGACCGCCGACCCGGCCGCCGCACAGACGGCCCTGTCCTGCCGGGACCTGGTCAAGGAGTTCAGCACCGGCCGTGGCCTGCTGCCCGGCAGGCATCCCAGCCGGATCAGCGCGGTGGCCGGGGTATCACTCGACATCGCCGACGGGGAGATCTTCGGGCTGGTCGGTGAGTCCGGGTGCGGCAAATCCACGCTGGCCCAGCTGATGGTCGCCCTGGAGCGCCCGACCAGTGGCTCGCTGCTGCTGTACGGCAAGGATCTCGGCCGGCTGTCCCGGCGCCAGCTCCGGGCCGAGCGCCGTGGCCTGCAGCTGGTCTTCCAGGACTCGGCGGCCGCGCTGGACCCGCGGATGCGGGTCGGCTCGATCCTCACAGAGCCGATGCGGCTGCAGCACCTGGCCCGCGGCCATGACCGGGGCGTGCTGGTGCGCCGGCTGCTGGACGACGTGGGCATGCCGGCCAGGTCGGCAGAGCGGTATCCACACGAGTTCTCCGGCGGACAGCGGCAGCGGATCGCGCTCGCCCGCGCCCTGGCGCTGCGCCCCAAGGTGATCGTGGCCGACGAGCCGGTCTCCGCGCTGGACGTGTCCGTGTAGGCACAGATCCTGAATCTTCTGGTCGATCTGCAGCACGAGCACCGGCTGACCTACGTGCTGGTCTCACACGATCTTTCCGTGATGCGCTACCTGACCGACCGCATCGGCGTGATGTATCTCGGCAAGCTGGTGGAGGTCGGCCCGCGGGACGAGGTGTACCAGCGCCCGCTGCACCCCTATACCCGGGCGCTGATCGACTCGGCGCCGAACACCGCCCGGGCGCAAGGTAAGGGCGAGAGGCCGGGGCTCCGCGGCGGCGACCTGCCGTCTGCGGCCAGCCCGCCGTCCGGGTGCAGGTTCCGCACCCGCTGCCCGCTCGCCCAGCAGATCTGCGCCGAGGCCGAGCCGCCGCTGCGGCACACCGCCGGCGGGCGGCACGGCGCGGCCTGTCATTTTCCGTTGCGCCCGCTGCCCGCGGCCGGTGCCGCCGGCGGGCCGGCTCAGCGAGAGCAGGGATAGCGCCCGGCCAGCCGGGCGATCTTGAACGCCAGGTGGATCGCGAGCCGGTCCCGCCCGTCGTGCACGTCGATGCCACAGACCTTCTGCGCCTTCTTCAGCCGGTAGTACAGCGTGCCACGGTGCACGTAGAGCCGCTCGGCCGCCGCCTGGCCGTCGCCGCCCAGGTCGAGATAGGTCTCCAGCGCCTCGAGAACACCGATGTCACCCGCGGCGAGCAGCTGCTCGAACCGCGGGTCGAGTGCCGCCTCGACGGCGCCGGACCACGCAGCAGCGAGATGGCCCGGTAGACGCCGAGGGTCCGCCAGGACGCCGTGGCGCCGAAACTCGGGATCGCCGCGGCGGTGCGGGCGGCCAGCCGGGCCTGGCGGTAAGAGAGGTAGATGTCTTCCAGCCGCTCATAGGGATCCCCCAGGCCCACCACGGCCCGCGCCTGGCGCCCGTGCCGGGCCAGGCGGCGGGCCAGCGCCTCCCGCGTCTCGCCGCCGATCTCGCGGGCGCGGTCCGAGCGCTGGTCGGCCTCGCTCCGGGTGCGCAGCAGGATCACCACGTAATCGGGGAACGGAAACCCGAGCAGCACGCCGTGCGGATACCGGCGCGTTACGTCCCGCAGGCCCTCACAGATATCCAGGCGGGAGTCGTCATCGCCGGCGTCGACCACCTGGACGACGACCACCACCGCCGGCCCGTTGCCCGGCAGCAGCCCTTCCTCGTGAACTTCGGCCGCCGCGGCGGCCCGCAGTTCGTCAGACGCGGACAGCAGCCGCCCGAGCGCGGTGGCCGCGCGCTTTTCGGCGAGCAGATCCTCATACATCAGCAGGCCCGCCTGCCGGGCCGCCCGCCCCGCGATGCCGACCTGCTCGGCGGACAGGGAGGCATCGTCGTCGATCAGCCAGAGGAATCCGGTCAGCCGCTCGTGGCAGCGCACCGGCACGCACAGCCGGCCCAGGATGCCCATCCGCTCGGCCCGGGGGATCCGCAACGGGCCCGCCGACTCGACGATCCCGAAGCTGCGGAACCAGTCCCGGATCGTCGGCTGGGTCTCCCGCCGGAGGATGGAATCCCGCCGGATCTCGTCGATGGGCGTGGTGTGCGAGGAGTAGGCGATCACTCGCTGCTCGTCGTCCTCGAGAACCGCCGGCGCGTCGAGCCGCTCCGCCACATCATCGGTCAGTGCCTGCAGATCTGCTGGGAACATGGGCTCTCCGGGGGCCGGCGCACAGCGGGAAAGGCCGGAGCGCCGCAACGCCGCAGGGGCAGGCGGCGGGGTCTGGGACGTCGCTGGCCCGGACACGGCGCACTATGTGATATTTTACCCAGCTAATGATTAGCTAAGCATGCCTTAATGAGGTTGGCCGGTCAGTGCAGTGTGGCATTTACTCGCTCACAAGCTGAGTGGCGTGTCTTTACGTCCTGGTCCCTATTAGCGGCGGCGCTGAATCCGCGGTGCTCAGCCAACCGCGGGTGCCGTGGTGATGGCGGTATGTGGTCCCGTGGGCTCACGGTGCAGGCGGGTGCCGTTGCGCCAGACCGCGGCGATGTTGCGGGTCGCAGTGATGTCGGCGCACGGGTCGCCGTCGACGAGCAGCAGGTCGGCGCGCAGCCCGCGGGCGATGCGGCCCCGGTCGGCCAGCCCGAAGAGCCGGGCCGGGACTGACGTGGCTGCGGCCAGCGCCGCGGCGGGGGGCAGGCCGGCCCTGACCAGCAGTTCGAGTTCGTGGTGCAGCGCGATGCCGTGCCCGGCGTAGGCGTTCAGGATGGCGTTGCCGTCTGCTGAATCGGAGTAGTTGGTGTCGGTCCCGGCGAGCACCTGTATGCCGGCCTGGTGCAGCGCGGCTACGCTGCGCAGCGCGCCGTCGAAGTCGAGCCGCCCGCCCGCGCATGCCGCGGCCGCGCCGCGGGCACGTGCGTCTGCCAGCAGGTCCGGCCGGGTGAAGACGGTCCGGGTGAGCTCGTCGAGGTAGCGGCCCAGCCGCGGGTGGCGGGCCAGCTCGCGCTGGTCTGCCTCGATCAGGCCAGCATGTGCGGCGGACAGGACCGCGGTGGCCCGCAAGGTGGCGATCACGAAAGCCGGGCGGCGTGCACGTGGCAGTCGATCAGGCCAGGCATCAGGGTCCCGCCGTGGCCCTCGATGACCTCAGCGCCCGCCGGGACGCCGAGGTCATCGCCGATGCCGGCGATGGTGCGGTCGGCCAGCAGGACGTTGCTGGCAGGCCGCAGCCGCTGCCCGTCGAAGGCCCGGGCGCCCCGGAACAGCGTGCTGGCGCCGCCCGCGGTCATGACATGCCTGCTGCCTTGCCGTCGCCGGGCTGGCCGTCGCTGGCGGGGGCGGTGCTGGTGGCGCGCTGACGGGCCTGCTGCCAGTTGCCGTAGATGAACAGGCCGGCTACCCCGAGCCCGAAGAACGGCAGGCCGACGGGCTGCTGAAGGGCGAGGAAAGTGCTGGTGGCCTGGGTAAGTGCCAGGACGGCGACCGCGACGGCGTGGCCGAGGAAGGCCAGTCCGATGATGGTGGTGGACACCATCGAGGCCCGGCTGGCGGCGGCACGGCCGGCGATCTGGGCGTAGCGGGGGTTACGCCGGCCCATCGCGCGCAAGATGAGCTGGTGCAGCGGGTGGCCGATGGCGACCGAGACAACACAGGCGATGCCGAACAGGCCGGTCACCGCCGGGGCCTGCAGCTCCATGGCCAGCGCGTTGCCGCCGGAGGCCCAGGAGGCCAGCACGCCGATGCCGAAGGTGGCCACGCTGACCACGCCCAGGGCGCTCAGCTTCCGGCGGACGGCCAGGATGGCCAGGGTCCAGCCGACCGGGATGGCGCCGGCCAGGGCCAGCGCCAGGGCGGAGCTGCCGGTGTGCGGCCGGATCAGATGGTAGGCCAGCAGCGGGACGGCGAAGTTCACGGCCACGCTGGCCAGGCCGGCCAGAACGGCCCGGCCCGAAGGCTTCGGTGGCCCGGACCCGGCGCCCTTCCCGGGCTGGGCGGCCGGCGGGGAGCCGGGCACGGTAGCGGTGGGGGCAGTCATCGCAGCTGTTCTTTCTGGGTGTGCGCGGTCAGGCCGCGGGCGCCGCGGACCAGGCCCATGATCAGGATCAGGGCGCCGATCGCGATGAGGATCACGCTGTCGTGCAGGACCGCCAGGCCGACTGCGACGAGCGCGGCGCCGAGCACGATCCGGAACACTGGGTGGTTGACGACTGGGACATCCTTCAGCAGTGCGAACACGACGTTCTCCTTGGTGCGGTTTGTTTGCTGCGTGGGTTTATGACGCTGAGACCCGAAATCCACATCGCGGTAGTGCGGCCGGCTAGCCGGCCTGCGGAACGAGCGGGTGCCGGGCAGCGGGCGAGATGGCCCAGCCCTCCGCCGACAAGGCCGCCCATAGCTGGATGGTGCAGTGCCGGCAGAGGTAGAGCTCGCCTTTCCTGGTCAGGCGGTAGGCGGCCCGGGCCGGCGGTCCGCAGCGGTCACATGTCTGGTTCGTGTCGCGCGGGCGGTGGCCGGCGGGCGTCATCACAGGCCTTCCGGCGCGGGCCTGAGGCGGCGAGCCCAGCCGGTGAGGGCCGCCCGGAGCCCTGGCGGGGGCTGCCGCCGGGTGCCGCGGGCGGCGTGGGCCAGCGCGGCGCGGTGAGTTTGGTGGTGCAGTTCGGCGAGCCGGTCCTGTACGAGGGCCGGCATGGTGCTGGGGAACATCTCGTGGTCTCCTCAGGTACGGAATTGGCCTTGGTCCCGAGGATGGCGCTCGGCCCGGGTGGCGCGAATCGGGTGATCGCCCAGGATCTGGGATCGGCGGGTGTTTAGATCCCCCGGTGGTGCTGCTTAGATTTTGATTGTCCTGGTGGTTTGACCTGGTCGGTGAGGGCCTGATGGAGTGGGCATATGGCCGCACCGGTGGTGTTTGTCGGGCGTGAGGGCGAGTTGTCCCGGCTGCTGGACGCGCTGGAGGGGGATGCCCGCCTGGTGCTGGTGACCGGCGACGCCGGGGTGGGGAAAACCCGGTTCGTGGCCGAGGGCATGACCCGGGCCGCGGCTGCGGGAGCGGTGCTGGTGCGGGGGGAGTGCCTGCCGCTGGCCGAGACGCTGCCGCTGCTGCCGGTCGCCGCGGCGCTGGGTGAGCTGACCAGACGGGACGGCGGCGGACTGATGGAGACGGGCCTGGCGGCCGCCCCCGGGTATGTGAGGGGGGAGGTAGAGCGGCTGATGCCTGGGCTGTGCGGCCGTGACGGGCCGGGCACAGCGGGTGGCCCGAACGCGGGCTGGCAGCGGGAACGGCTGTTTTCGGCGGTGGCGGAGTTGCTGGCCGCGGTCGCCAGCGCCGCTCAGGGCCGGGCCGGGCTGGTTGTCGAGGACGTGCACTGGGCGGACGGCGCGACGCTGGACTTCCTGACCTTCCTGACGCGCGCCGGGGCGTGGGACGCGGTGACTGTTGTCGCGACGTGCCGCAGCGATGAAGCACCCCTGGATGCCCAGGTGGCGGGCTGGCTGGCGCAGATGCGGGGTGCGGCGGGCGTGGAAGAGCTCCGGCTCGGCCCGCTGTCCCGGCCCGAGGTGGCCGAGCAGGCCGCCGTGCTGGCGGGTAGCCCGGTGCCGCTGCGGCTGGTGGATGAGTTGTATGCGCGGACGGAGGGGAATCCGTTTTTCACTGAGCAGCTGGTCGCCGCGGGCCTCGCCGACGGGGCCGATGGCGGGCTGAGTGTCCCGGCTGGGTTGCCGGGCCGCCTCGCGGAGTTGCTGGCGGCCCGGGCGGGGCGGTGTGCGGGGGAGGCGCGGGCGGTGCTGGCCGGGCTGGCGGTGGCGGGCCGGCCGCTGGCCGAGGATCTGGTGGGCGCGGTGACCGGGCTGGATGCCCAGGCGGTGCGTCGCGGGCTGCGGGAGCTGGCTGCGGTCCGGCTGCTGGCCGACGATGCCGCCGGGGATGCGTGCCGGCTGCGGCATGCGCTGCTCGCCGAGGCGATCGTGGGCGACCTGCTGCCGGGCGAGCGGGCCGCGCTGCACGAGGGCGTCGCGCGAGCGCTGGCCGTGGCCGGGGACCAGACGCTGGCGGCCGAGGTGGCCGGGCACTGGCAGGCCGCCGGGAACGCTGCCGAAGAACTGCCGGCCCGGCTGGCGGCCGCCGAGGCCGCCGAGCGGCTGTCCGGCTACGCCGAAGCCGCGGCGCACTGGCAGCGGGCCATCGAGCTGTGCCAGGCACAGCCCGGTACCGCCAGCACGGCCGGAACGGACGTGCCGCGCATGTATGTGCGGGCCATCGACGCGCTGCGGTGGTCTGGCGCCAGCATGCGCGCCGGAGAGGTCGCCGAGGAGGCCTACCAGCGGTTCGCCGGCCACCCCGACCCGCCAGCCGCCGCGGCCGCCTGCTACCGCGCCGGGTTCTTCCGGGCGCTGGGCTCGCCCGGTTCCGCGCGCCCGCTGATCGAGGAGGCGCTGCGGCTGTACGAACAGTGTCCGCCGTCCGCGGACCAGGCCCAGGCGTGGCTCGAGTACGCCAACGTCCTGGTGTCCGGCGAGGGACGGCTGGAGGATGCTTCCCACGCGCTGAGCCGGGCGCTGGAGATCGCCGAGGCGGCCGGGTCCGCACCCTTGATCCACTGGGTTCTGGCCAGCCTCGCGCTGGATGCGTTCCGGCGCGGCCAGGCCGCGGACGGGTTCGCGTTCCTGGAACGGGGGCGGGCGCTGGCCCGTGTCACGGATGACCGCATGGCCCTGGTGCGGCTCGCCATGAACGAAAGCTACGCGCTGCTCGGGCTGGCCAGGTTCCCGGCCGCTGCCGATGCCGCGGTCAGTGGTCTTGACATCGCCCGCCGGGCCGGGCTGGGGGCCTCGTTTCCAGCCACCCTGCTGGCCGTCGTCGCCTGCGACGCCCTGCTGGCCCGTGGGCGCACGGCCGATGCCGCCGGGCTGATCGATCCGCTGACCAGCGGGGCGCCCGACCACGATCATCGGCCGGCGCACGAGGCCCGCGCCGAGATTGACCTGCTGCGCGGCGACATCGCCGCCGCCACCGAACGGTGGCAGCAGCTCAAGGCTCGGGTAGGTCACCTCGGCCACATCGAGGAAGCTCGCGAATCCGCGGAACGGTCCGTGGGGCTGGCGCTGTGGGCAGGGCGCCCCGGCGACGCCCTCGAGGAGGCCGCGAGCGTGCTGGCTCGTTTCGAGGCCACAGACCTGACCGCCTTCTGCGGGCGGCTGCTGGTAGCGGCCATGCGGGCCTGCGCTGACCTGGCCGAAGCGGCCCGCGCCCGCCGCGACGCACCGGCTGCCGGCGCCGCCCAGGCCGCCGCCGGCGACTTGGCGTCGTGGGTGGACCAGACGGCCGCTGCCCCGTTCACCGACCACCCGCTGCAGGCCACGATCCCGGCCGAGCGGGCCACCTGGGACGCCGAGCAGACCCGGCTGGCAGGAACCAGCGACCCCGAAGCCTGGCACACCGCCGCGAAAGCCTGGCAGGACCTGGGCTGCCCGCACCGCGCCGGGTACGCCTGGTGGCGCCAGGCCCAGGCACAGCTAGACGCCGGGCCGCCGGCCGCGGCGGCCGGCCCGCTGCGCTCGGCCGCGGCCGCTGCCGACGGCCACGCACCGCTGCTGGCCCAGATCCGCGCCCTGGCCGAGCGCGCCCGGATCCCGCTGCAGCCCGCCGCGGCCGAATCCCAGACCCGGCCGGCGGCTGCACCAGCGCCCTACGGGCTGACCAGCCGCGAGCTGGCCGTGCTGCGGCTGCTGGCCGCCGGGCGGACCAACGCGCAGATCGGCGCGGAGCTGTACATCAGCCCGAAGACCGCGGGCGTTCACGTGTCCAGCATCTTGCGCAAACTCGGGGTGTCCGGCCGGGTGCAGGCGGCCGCCCTGGCCGAACGGGCCGGCTTGCTGCCCGCCGCACGGCCCTGACCACCACCGGAGAATCTGGATCACCGGGTACCTCAGCACCGCGTCGCATGTGAGCCAGTGTGAGCGCGGTCAGCGGGGCCCGTTCCTTCAGGGCGGGGGAACGCGGGGGGTGCAGGTCACCGGTTGCGCTTTCCAGCAGCCTGCCGCCGAGCGGGGTCACCGAGTGCAGCACCGCCTTGCCGGCCCTGGCGGTGACGATCAGCCCGGCGGCCCGCAGCGTCTTGGTATGGCCGGACACGGTGGCCGCGCTGGTCCCGAGCTCACGGGCGAGCTCGGTGGTGGTGCGCTCCCGGAACGCCAGGCGCAGCACGGCGGCACGGGTCTGGCCGAGCAGCCCGGCGAGCGGATCCGGGCCGGCCTCGTCGGTCAGCGGCAGCGGGGTCAGCGCCGGGTACACGATCGCCGTTGACCCATCGGGGTGGTCGGTGATCATGGGGCGGCCGGTCCACAGCGTCGACGGCAGCAGGGTCACACCCGCCCCGCGGGGTTGCACATCCAGCTCCTTGGACATCCTGATCTGCAGGATCGTGCCATCCCAGGAAATGCGGGGTGCACCGTGGACAGTGCGGTCTGGACGCCCAATTCGGCGATGAGACGGCTGCGCCAGGCCAGTTCCGACTGGAAACTGCCGCAGATCCGGGCCCAGTCGCGGGGCAATCGGGTGCTGGTGGGCCAGGCGCAGCGCATGGCCCAGGTCGTGCCAGGCGCAGCGCATGGCCCAGGTCGTGCCAGGTCTCGCGGTCACGTGCCGCCAGCAGAGGCACCCACAGCGGCCGCGGCCCAGCCGGGAACACCCGCCGCAGTTCCTGGCGCACGACGTCGGCCGACGTCCGCTGCACAGACTCCAGCCTTTCGGCCAGGCTGGTGCTCACCGGGTCCAGGAACAGCGGCCAGATCAACGTCGTGCGCTTCCACGCCACCCTGGAGAACATCTGCCGCGCGCTCTCCTGAACCGGGGCCGCCCCAGGGGTGCAGCCGCGGTCCCCCGGGGCGCAGCCGAGAGCTAGGGTCTCCCGGCGCCTGGCGCCGGCGCCGGGAACGCCACGACCTGCCCGGTGGGCTCCGCCAACGCGGGCCCGCCGTAGTTCTGGCCGACGGCGAACAACCGCGGGTCGCTGCCCCGGCTGAGCACGCAGGCGAAGGCGCCGCGGTCCATGACCGCGGTGGCCAGCACCTCGCCGCCCTCGCGCACCCGGACGCAGTGCCGGTTGCCCACGTCGGCGTACCAGACGGCGCCTTCGGCATCCACGCAGATCCCGTCTGGGTGGTCGCCGGGAGTTTCCGCCCACACCCGGCGGCCGCTCAGGCTCCCGTCGGGGGCGATGCCGAAGGCGGTGAGCCGGTTCGCGTACGACTCGGCCACGATCAGCGTCGTGCCGTCCGCGGTGATCGCCATGCCGTTGGGGAAGGCCAGGTCCTCCGCCACCCGGCGGACGCTGCCGTCCGGGGTGACCAGCGCGACCAGGCCGGGCGCGAACTCGCCGCCGGGGAAGTCGAAGCCGATGCTGTTGACGTACGCGTTGCCACGGTCGTCGACCACGATGTCGTTCCACGGCTTGTCCGCGATCGCGGCCAGGCCGGCGTGCTGGACGAGCGACCCGTCCGGCTCGCGGCGCAGCAGCCGCCGCTGGGCCGAGTCCACGATCAGCAGCCGCCCGCCAGGCAGGAAGTCGATGCACATCGGGAACGACGGGACGGTCACCACCACCTCGTGGCTGCCGTCCGCGTTCAGCGCGATCACCTGGTGCGCGCCCCAGTCGGAGAACCAGAGCCGTCCGTCGTGCCAGCGCGGTGACTCGCCGAACACGATGCCCGTCATCAGCACCTCGGGTGTGCTCATCGTGACCTTCCTCTCGCGGTGGCGGCGGCCGGGCACCGTCCCTCGGGGCGGCCGCAGGCGGTGAAGTCGCACATCCGGCACAGTGCGCCGCCGGCCGGCGGCGCACCGGTGGCCCGCCGGGCGAGCCGCTGGTCCGTCAGGTTGGCGATGATCACCTCGCAGGCGGCGGTGAGCTGGCCGCGCTGCGCCCCGGTGAGGCCGGCCAGCGCCCCGGTGATCACCCGCTGCCGGTGCTCGCGGATCCGCTGCGCGGCGCTGCGCCCTTGTGCGGTAAGCGCGACGGTGACCGACCGGGAATCGGCGCCCGGTCGCCGCTGCACGTACCCGGCCGCGGCCAGCCGGTTGACCAGCCGCACCGCGCCCGAATGGGTCAGGCCGACGACCTGGCTGAGCAACCGGACCGGCCCGGACGGCGCGAAGTCGAGCAGCGCGACCAGGGCGGTGGCCGCCCGGGTATCGAGCCGCGGGTCAGCGGCCGCGGCGTCGTCGATCGTGTCAGTCAGCCCGGCCGCCGCCGCGCCGAGCAGGTTGGCCAGCCGGGCCTCGGCAGAGGATCCCACCCGTGCAGCGTAGAGGTTGACCAGGCGCCAGAACATATGATTCAGTCATATATCTGCCCGCGTGGCCGGGCCGGGAGGACGACAGCCGGAAGGACGGCACTGTGGCCAACGTCATCGCGACGGCACAGATCGACATCGCCGCACCGGCGGCCCGGGTGTGGCAGGCGCTGACCGATCCCGGGATCATCGCCCGGTATTTCTTCGGCACCACAGTGGTCACCGACTGGCGGCCGGGCAGCCCGATCGTCTGGCGGGGCGAATACCAGGGCCGGTCCTACCAGGACAAGGGCCAGGTCCTCGAGGTGGAGCCGGGCCGGCGGCTGAAGGTGACGCACTTCAGCCCGATGACCGGCCTGCCGGACGTGCCGGAGAACTACCACACGGTCAGCTACGAGATCGACGAGCGCGGCGGTACCACCCACCTGTCGCTGAGCCAGGACAACAACGGCGACGAGGCCGAAGCCGAGCGCGCCACACAGACCTGGGAAATGATGCTCGCCGCCCTGAAGCGGACCGTCGAGGCCGGCTGACGGCCACCCGCCCGGCGAGGCGGACGCCCGTTGGTGTGGTAGCACCAGGAAACGTCCACGCGAGCGCAATGGCGGGCCACGGCCGGGAAGCCGGAGCCGGTTTCCAGCAGCCGGTCAGCGAGTTATCAGGTTCGGCCCGCATCGTTGCCAACCATGATGGCGGCGTCGGCACAACACCTGCCCCCGGCCCGGCTGCTCGTCGTGGACGACGAGGCCACGATCACCGAACTGCTGTCCGGGTCGCTGCGGCTAGCCGGGTTCGAGGTGGTGACCGCGGCCAGCGGCGCCGAGGCATTGCGTGCCGCCAGTTCCACGCGGCCGGACCTGGTCTTGCTCGACGTGATGATGCCGGGCGGTGACGGGTTCGAGGTGGTGCGCTGGATCCGCTCCACCGGCCCGGATGTGCCGGTGATCTTCCTCACCGCTCGCGACGAGGTGCCGGACCGGGTGGCCGGCTTCGCCGCCGGGGCCGATGACTACGTGACCAAGCCGTTCAGCCTCGACGAGGTGCTGGCCCGCATCCGGGCTGTGCTCAAGCGCACCCAGCAGGCGGCAGGCTCCCGGCTGCGCGTCGCCGACCTGGAAATGGACGAGGACGCGCACGAGGTCAGGCGGGGTGGCGCCGTGGTCCTGCTAACCCCCACCGAGTACCGGCTGCTGCGGTTCCTCATGATCAACGCCGGGCGGGTGGTCAGCCGGGGCCAGATTCTCGACCACGTCTGGGAGTACAACCCGGCCCGCGACGGCAACGTGGTCGAGCCGTGCATCAGTTACCTGCGGCGCAAGGTGGACCGGGGGGAGCCCCGGCTGATCCACACCATCCGCGGGTTCGGCTACGTGCTGCGCATCCCGCCGCCATGAACCCGCCGCGGGCCGCCGGGGCCGTCCGGGCCGCCGTGCCCCGCCGGCCGCGAGCCGCCCTCGCCGCCGTGACCCGCGCGCTGCGGGCCGCGTGGGCCACCCGCGCAGCGGTGCCCCGCGCGCTGCGGGCGGTGCTGGCCGGCGCGTCGCTGCGCACCCGGGTGATGGCCGCCGCGGCCCTGCTGGTCGTGCTGACCTCGGTGGTGACCGGGGTGCTCGGCACCACGCTGCTGCGCAGTTACCTGCTCAGCAGGGACGACGCCCAGCTTCGCGGCTTCGCCCATGTGGCGAGCCACATCCTGGCCCGGCCGGCGCCACGGCGCCCGCCCCCCGGGCGACGCCAGTCGCTGCCCACCCAGTTCCTGGTCGAGGTGGTCAGCGCCGCCGGCCAGGTCAAGCTGGCGGGCGGTCCGGCGCACGCGACGGGCCGCCCACAGCTCACCGCCGCCCAGCTCACCAGGCTGAACGAACCGTTCACGGTGGCCGGATCGAGCGGGCCGACGCACGCCTGGCAGGTCATGGTGCTGGGGCTGCCGGCCGGACGGCACATCGTCATCGGCTACAGCATCGACGACCTGAACAGCACGGTCACCCGGCTGGAGGTGGCCGACGCGCTGGCCGGCGCCGTCGCCGTCGCGCTGCTGGCCGGCATCGGCCTGCCGCTGGTGCGGGCCAGCCTGTCGCCGCTGCGGCGGATCGAGGCGACCGCGGCCGCGATCGCCGACGGGGATCTGTCCCGGCGCATCGACCACCCGCCGGTCAGCACCGAGGTCGGGCGGCTGGCCGGAGCGCTGGATACCATGCTCGGCACGATCGAGGCCGCCTACCGCGCGCGGGCGGACGGTGAGGCCCGCGCGCTGCGCTCACAGGACCGGATGCGCCGTTTCGTCGCCGACGCCAGCCACGAGCTGCGCACCCCGCTGACCTCGGTCCGCGGCGTGGCCGAGTACGGCCTGCAGCAGGGTGGGGCGGCCAGCCGGGAGGAACTGCTCCGGCTGATCACCCTGATCCAGCGGGAGTCCGGCCGGATGAGCCGGCTCGTCGAGGACCTGCTGCTGCTGGCCAGATTCGACTCCGGACGCCCGCTGGATCTCCGGCCCATCGACCTGGCCAGCATCGCCGCCGAGGCGGTGCAGCGGGCCCGCATCGTGGATCCCGGGCGGCCGGTCACGCTGAGCGCCGCCGAACCGGTCGTCGTGTGCGCCGACGACGAGCGGATCCGGCAGGTCATCGACAACCTGATCGGCAACGCGATGCAGCACACCCCGGCCGGGTCGCCGGTATCGGTGACGGTGGCCGGCACGCCGGGCGCCGGGCAGCTCACCGTGACCGACCACGGGCCGGGCATGACCGCCGAGCAGGCGGCCCGGGTCTTCGAGCGGTTCTACCGGACCGACGGGGCGCGCAGCCGGGCCAGCGGCGGCGCCGGGCTCGGCCTGGCGATAGCCGCCGCGCTGACCGCCGCGCACGGCGGCGAGATCACCGTGGACACCGCGCCCGGCCGCGGCGCGTCCTTCCACCTCCGGCTCCCGCTGGCCATCGGCAGTGTGCCCGCTGAGCCCGCCGGCCAGCCGGGAAGTCCGGCAGAGAGCTTCTAGGCAACCACAACGAGATCGCAAGACCAGCCTCCTTGACTGCACTACGGCGGGCAGCAGCCCGCCCGGGCAGCACGACGCGGCCCGCAAGCAGCGAGGGAGGTGACAGGTGATCCGCCTGTCGCACAGCACCAGGCCCGCCGCGATCGGCGCCGTCGCACTGACCGCGGTGGTGACGCTGGCCGGATGCGGCTCGGGCTCGGCCGGGTCGTCCGGGTCCGGCTCCGGATCGGGGCCCGGCTCAGGTTCCGGCACGTCACAGAGCTCGTCGTTCCGGCAGTGCCTGGAAAAACACGGCGTCACCCCGCCGTCCGGCGGCCACCCGCCCGGTGCCGGGAGCGGCAGCGGCGGGACATCGGCCCCGCATCCGCGGCCGACCGGCTCGGCCGCCTCCGCCTTCCGCCAGGCCATCCAGGCCTGCGGCGGCCCGGGCGGCGGCTTCGGCGGCGGCCCGTCCGGCGGTAACGGCGGTGGCTGAGCCGGCGCGGAGCCCGGGCCAGCCGGCCGCAGATCTCACGGAGAGGTAATCCCAGATGTTCATCACGTACCTGCTGCGCGAACTGCGCCGCCGCAAGCGCCAGTCGTCCTTCATCGCCGTCGGCCTGGCCCTCGGCATCGGGCTGGTCATCACCGTCACCGCGGCGTCCAACGGGGTGTCGGCCGGCCAGGGCACGGTGCTCAAGTCGCTCTACGGCGTGGGCACCGACGTCACCGTCACCCAGTCACCGTCGGCCGGCTCCGGCGGCGGGCCGCACTTCGGCTTCGGCGGCCGGCCCGGCCAGGGTGGCAGCACCAAGATCAACCGCAACATCCTGGCCAGCGGCGGGCTGGGCACGCTCAAGTCCTCGTCGGCCGCCACTGTGGCCAGGCAGAAGAACGTCAGCGCCGCGGCCGGCGCCCTGGTGCTCAACGACGTCAAGCTGTCCGGCACGTTCTCCGCAGGGGGTGCCACGTCCGGCAGCCGCGGCGGGACGTCCGGCGGCCAGGCCAGCGGCACGTCCGGGTCGCTCAATACAAGCTCGTTCACCGTGACCGGAGTGGACCCGTCGGGCGATTCGCTGGGACCGCTCAGTTCCGGCACGATCACCTCCGGGCACAGCATCACCGGCGCGCAGGCGCACGCCAACGTGGCCGTGGTGGACGCCAACTACGCCAAGGCGCAGGGCCTCAAGACCGGGTCGACGGTGGCCGTGGCCGGCAGGAAGTTCACCGTGGTGGGCATCGTCCAGGCCGGCCAGGGCGTCACCGACGCCGACGTGTACATCCCGCTGGCCCGGGCCCAGTCGCTGGCCGGGATGGCCGGCGAGGTGAACACGATCTACGTGTCAGCGGCCAGCGCGTCCGACATCGCCGCCGTCTCCAGCGAAATCTCCCGCGCCCTGCCCAAGGCCACCGTCACCACGTCAAGCGACCTGGCCAGCGAGGTGACCGGAAGCCTTTCCAGCGCGTCCACGCTGGCCAGCAGCCTGGGCACCTGGCTCGCCGTGGCCGTGCTGGCCGCCGCGTTCGGCCTGGCCAGCATCCTCACCGTGTCCGCGGTCACCCGCCGGGTGCGCGAGTTCGGCACGCTCAAGGCGATCGGCTGGAGCAGCCGGCGGATCATCCGCCAGGTCCTGGGCGAGGCCCTGGTCACCGGGATCATCGGCGGCGCGGCCGGTGTGGCCATCGGCTACGGCGCCGCGGCCATCGTGCAGGCGGCCGCCCCGCCGCTGACCGCGACTGCCGGGACCGCCGGGAGCGCCGCGACCGCCGGGGCATCCGCCGCGGGTGGCCAGGGGCCGGCCGCCGGCCGGTTCGGGCCAGGAGCGGCCGCGGCCGCGCACACCGTGTCGGTCCACCTGACCGCCCCGGTAACCCTCGGCATCGTGGCGCTGGCCGTGCTGCTCGCGATCGCCGGCGGTCTCATCGCCGGCTCGTTCGGCGGCTGGCGCGCGGTCCGGCTGCGCCCCGCCGCCGCACTGTCCCGGGTCGAATGACGCCGGCCGCCCGCACGCAAACCAGCAACTACGGAAGGGACACCCATGTACTCACTCGCCGGCGTCACCAAGGAATACCTCAAGGGCCGCCGCAGGGTGCACGCCCTGCGCGGCGTGGACCTGACCATCCCGGACGGCGACTGGCTCGCCATCCAGGGGCCGACCGGTCACGGCAAGAGCACGCTGCTGCAGATCCTCGGCGGCCTCGACCGGCCCACCACGGGCACGGTCGACCTGGACGGCCGCAACCTGGCCGGGCTGACCGAGAGCCGGCTCACCAGGGTGCGCGCACACTCCATCGGGTTCATCTTCCAGACCTTCAACCTCATCCCCACGCTGTCCGCGGCCGAGAACGTGGAGACCGCACTGGTGCCGCTGGCCACCGCGCCGGGCGAACGCCGGGAGCGGGCCGCCCGCGCGCTGGCCGAGGTGGGGCTGGCAGACCGGGCCCGCCATCTGCCGTCCGAGCTGTCCGGCGGGCAGCAGCAGCGGGTGGCGGTGGCCAGGGCGCTGGTCAAGCGGCCTAGCGTGCTGCTGGCCGATGAGCCGACCGGCAACCTCGACGAGAGCACCAGGGACGAGATCATGACGCTGCTCGAGCGGCTGTGGCGTGAGCACACGCTCACCATGGTGATCGTGACCCACGACACCTCGGTGGCCCGCCGGGCCCGGCAGATCGGCCTGATGCGCAACGGCCGCCTGGAGATCCGGACTCCCACCCGCGCCAGCGGCACCGTCCGTGCCGACGGTGCCAGCGCTGACGGTGCGCCCGTCCCGGCCGCCTAGCACTGGCCGGGGGCTACGCGGGGACCGCCTGTGGCGAGGGCCGCGCCGCCGCCAGCTGGCGGGTGTCCTTGACCACCCGGCCGTCCTTGATGACCATGATGATCCGGCCCGGGTCGGCCAGCGCGGCGATGTCGGCGAGCGGGTCGGCGTCGGCGACCACGACGTCGGCCCGCTTGCCCGGCTCCAGGCTGCCGATCTCGCCGCCCATGCCGAGCAGTTCGGCCCCGTTCCGGGTGCCGGCCAGGATCGCCTGCATGGGGGGCAGCCCGAACTCCGCCAGCCGGGCCAGCTCGGTCAGGTTGGCGCCGTGGTCGGCGACGCCGCAGTCGGTGCCGAGCGCCACCCTGACGCCCGCCTGCAGCGCCGCCGGGATGTGCTCGCGGGCGATCCGGATCCAGCGCATCTTCTTCTCGTAGTTGACCTGCAGCGTCTTCGCCGGATCCGGCTCGCGGGTGGCGGTGGTCAGCGTGGGCACCAGGAACGTGCCGCGCTCCAGCATGCCGTCGATGGCGGCCTGGTCGATCTGGTAGCCGTGCTCGATGCTGGCCACCCCCGCCCGCACGGCGTTCAGGATGCCGTCGCGGCCCTGGGCGTGTGAGGCCACCCGCCGCCCGCCGTGGCTGCGCGCCACCTCCACGATCACCCGGATCTCGTCCTCGCCGAGCCCGTCGTCGTCCGGCTGGTCGGTCGGGCTCCACACCCCGCCGGTGGAGGCGACCTTGATCCAGTCCGCCCCGCCGCGGATCAGTGCCCTGGTGACCTGGCGGCACTCGTCAGGCCCGTCCGCGACCGCCGAGATCCGGCTCACGTTGTTCAGGCTCAGCCCGCTGGTGAACGTGCTGTCCCCGTGCCCTCCGGTGCAGCTGATCAGCGCGATCGCCACCAGCATCCGCGGGCCGTCCACCAGGCCGGCGTCCACCGCCTGCTTGACGCCGAGGTCGGCGCCGCCCAGATCCCGGATCGTGGTGACGCCCGCGTCCAGCGTGGCGCGCAGGTTGCGCACCGCGCCCAGCAGCCGGAAGCTGGCGGGCTGCACCGCGCCGGCCAGCGGGTTGATCCCGCCGCCGCCCGGGCTGAGCACGTGCACGTGGGTGTCGGTGAACCCGGGCAGCAGCGCGGCCCCGCCGACGTCGACCCGGCTGGTGCCCGCGGGCAGCGGCGGCAGCGCGGCCGAACTGCCCGCCCAGGCCACCGTGCCCTCCGCGCTGATCAGCACCGCGCCCGGCCGCACCGGGTCCGCCCCGGTCCCGTCGATCAGGTTCCCGTTGTCCAGCAGCAGGCTCGAGCCGCCCATCCTCACCGCGCGCCCTCCTGGTTCGCCGTCTCCCGGGCCATCGCCCCGGATCTCCGACGCTAACCCGGGAAACGCTTAAACGCTACGGGCCGTATCGAATCTTTCAGTTGGTGACATATTGACATAACAGCCACGAGACGCGCATGCTCAGCCACAAGGCGGCTTTGCCAGCCAGGCAAAGAGTCCCAGGTGAATAGCACATTTCCGACTGTGCCGACCATCTTTGCCGTGGCCGGCGGACGGCCCGGAGGGTGTGCGGATCCGGCTGAGGACCCGCACCGGGCCACCGAACCCGGGGGGCGCGGCGAGGCTATGCCAACTCAGCGAAACGGTTCGTCGCAGCAAGGCCGGCTCCGGCCGCGCAGCGTGCGGATCAGGGAGCAGATCCTGGAGGCAGCCGAGGCCATGCTCAGCGAGGGCGGATACGGGAGCCTGACGATCGAGGGTGCAGCGCTGCGCTCCGGCGTTGCCAAGACGACCATCTACCGGTACTGGCCGACCAAGGCCGCACTGACCGCCGAGGTGCTGCGGCGGCGGACCGACATCGGCGTGATGCCGGACAGCGGCGACGCACGGGCCGACCTGATCAGCTTCCTGTCGGTCAACCTGCGCAACTACGCGGCGCAGGACCCCGCGGTGCTGCTGCCCGCGTTCTGGGACACGCTCGGTGACGCGGCGCACCGCCGCGAACTGCGCGACCAGGTGCTGGACCGGCGCCGGAACATGGGCCGGGCGCTGCTGGCCCGGCTGATCGACGGCGGGGCGCTGCCCGCCGCCACCGACATCGACCTGCTGCTGGACATGTGGGCGGGCTTCGCCCTGTACCGGTTCGGGCTGCGCGAGAAGCGGGTGACGCTGGCCGCGATCACCGCGCTCGTCGACCTGGTGCTGGCCGGGACTGTGCCGCTGAAAACAGTGCCGCTGAAACCGGCACGCCGCCCCGGCCAGGATGGCGATCCCGCCACCCCCGCGGGAGGCCCCGATGACTGAGACTGCCGCCCGCCCGGGTCCGGCCGGCGGCCGCAGGCCGCTGCTCGTGTTCCTGTCCGCCCTGGTGCTGATCGAACTGTTCAGCGGCGTCCTGCAGATCTACTTCATCCCCGTCTACGGCACCCTGGCCGCCAAGTTCGGCGTCAGCATCGGCACGCTGTCCTGGGCGCTGACCGGGTTCACCCTGGCCACCGCGGTCTCCACCCCGGTGTTCTGCAAGCTCGGCGACGTCTACGGGCACCGCCGGATTCTGCGCATCCAGGTCGGCGTGGTCTCGCTCGGCTCGGTGCTCATCGCGGTCGCCCCCAACTTCCCGCTGCTGGTCATCGGCCGGGTGCTGCAGGGCATGTTCGCCGCCTACCTGCCGCTGATGTTCGGCATGGTGCGCGGCCACTACCCGCAGGCCGACACCCGGCGCGCGGTGAGCTACCTGAGCTCGATCCTGATCTTCGGCGTGCTGGCGGGCAACGCGCTGGTCGGCGTCCTGGTGCGGTACACCAACGGCCCCACCTGGGCGCTGTGGCTGCCCGCGATCGGCACGCTGGCCGGGTACGCCGGGCTGCTCGTGGTGCGCGGCGACGAAACGCACACCCGGCCGCTGGCCGCCAGCCGGCGCCGCCGGGCCAGCCGCCAGGAAGCCGTGGCCGTGCCCGCCGGCCGGTGACGCGGCGGGCCGCCGCCGGGGGCACCTGGGCCGCCCGCGGTTTACCCTGGCCCGGTTTACTTTCCTTGACGGCTGCGCCGCACCCTTGCGGCGCACGGCACGCGCCAGCCGTTCATCTGATGAAAGGACGAGGTCGTTGAGCAGAGTGGTGCTGCAAGGCGGGCGGATCTTCGATGGCACCGGGAGCCCGGTGGCCGACGGCGACGTGGCGATCGAGGACGGGCGAATCCTGGAGGTCGGTCCCGGCCTGGACGGCGACGAGCAGGTCGACGTGTCCGGGATGACGCTGCTGCCCGGCCTGTTCGACTGTCACGTGCACGTCACGATGTCCGGCATCGACCTGCTGCGGCGGCTGCAGCGGCCGTTCTCCTACCAGTTCTACGAGGCCGCGCAGAACCTGGCCGCCACCCTGGACTGCGGCATCACCACGGTGCGCGACGCCGGCGGCGCCGACCTGGGCATCCAGCAGGCCGTCGAGGACGGCCTGATCGACGGGCCGCGGCTGCGCATCGCGATCACCGTGCTGAGCCAGACGGCCGGCCACGGCGACGGTTGGATGCCGTCCGGCCTCGCGGCCTCCATCCAGGTCAGCCACCCCGGCCGCCCGGCCGGGATCGTGGACGGCCCGCAGGAGATGCGCAAGCGGGTCAGGGAGATCGCCCGGGCCGGCGCGAACGTGATCAAGGTATGCACGTCCGGTGGCGTGCTGTCGCCGGGGGACAGCCCGCAGCACGCGCACTTCCGGGAGGACGAACTGGCCGCGCTGATGGCCGAGGCGTCGGCGTTCGGGCTGCCGGTGATGGCGCACGCCCAGGCCACCGAGGGCATCAAGAACGCGGTCCGGGCCGGCATCCGGTCCATCGAGCACGGCATCTACCTCGACGACGAGGCCATCGCGATGATGCTGGAGGCCGGCACCTGGCTGGTGCCGACCCTGGTCGCGCCGCTAGGCGTGCTGGAGGCGGCCAAGAACGGCGCGCAGCTTCCGGACGGCGTGCTGGCCAAGGCGGCCGAGGTCGTCGAGGTGCACCAGGCCTCGTTCGCCCGGGCCGCCGCGGCCGGGGTCAAGATCGCGATGGGCACCGACAGCGGGGTCTGCCCGCACGGCCGCAACCTGGAGGAGCTGGCGCTGATGGCGGCCTGCGGGATGGACCCGGCGGCCGTCCTGGTGGCGGCGACCAGTTCGGCCGCCGAACTGCTCGGCGTGGCCGGGCAGACCGGCACGCTCAGCCCCGGTAAGCGCGCCGACGTGGTGGCGGTGGACGGTGACCCGTTCGACCTGGCCAGCCTGAAGCCGGCGATCCGCCTGGTCTACAAGGACGGCCGCCTGGTCCGCGGCCAGTCCCGGTGAAGGGGGAGGGCATGGATCTGAAGGAAGCCGCGTCGCAGCACCTGGCGGAGATCTCCGCCGACGCGATCGCGCTCAGCCACCGCATCCACGGCCGTCCCGAGCTGGGTTTCGCCGAGCACGAGGCGTCCCGGTGGGTGGCCGGCGCGCTGACCGGATCCGGGTTCGCCGTCGAGGCCGGGGTGGCCGGCCTGCCCACCGCGCTGGCCGCGACGGCCGGCGACGGCGACCTGACCGTCGGGCTGTTCGCCGAGTACGACGCGCTGCCGGAGATCGGCCACGCCTGCGGGCACAACATCATCGCGTCCGCGGCGGTGACCGCGGCCCGGCTGCTGGCCCCGCTGGCCGGCGACCTCGGCCTGACCGTCAAGGTCTTCGGCACCCCCGCAGAGGAGGCCGGCGGCGGCAAGATCCTGATGCTGGACCGCGGCGTGTTCGGCGGCGTGCACGCGGCGATGATGGTGCACCCCAGCCCGGAAGACCGGGTCCGGGCGAGCACCCTGGCCGTGGCGCACCTGGCCATCTCCTACACCGGCAGGACCGCGCACGCCGGGGCCGCGCCGGAGAAGGGCGTCAACGCCGCCGACGCGTTCACCGTGGCCCAGGTGGCGATCGGCCTGCTCCGCCAGCACATCAGCCGGGACGCCCGCATCCACGGCATCATCACCCGCGGCGGCGAGGCACCGAACATCGTGCCCGGGCAGGCCGAGGGGCGGTTCTACGTCCGTGCCGCCACGCTGGCGGACCTGGCCGAGCTGCGCGCCCGGGTGGAGAAGTGCTTCGAGGCCGGCGCGCTGGCCACCGGCTGCCAGCTGACCATCACCCCGGAGTCGCCGCCGTACTCGGAGTTCGACAGCGACACCGCGATGGAGGCGGCCTACCGGGCCAACGCCGAGGCGCTCGGCCGCACGTTCGGCCCGGACCGGGAGCGGCACGGCGGCTCCACCGACATGGCGAACGTGTCGCTGGCCATCCCGACCATCCACCCCAGCATCGGCCTGGACTGCGGCACCGCGGGGAACCACCAGCCCGAGTTCGCCGCCTGGTGCGCCGAGCCCACCGGCGACAAGGCGGTGCTGGACGGCGCGCTGGCCATGGCCTGGACCGTCATCGACCTGGCCACCAGCGCCGGTCAGCGCGAGCGGCTGCTGTCCGGAACCCGCGCCAGGCCAGAGCAGGAGTAGCCCGCCGGGCGGCCCGGCCGCCGCCGGCGTGATCCCTGGCACACCGGGCCCGCGGCGGAATACCCCGGCCCCGCCCAGCCTTGGCATGATAGTTACCGAAACTAACGGTTTCGGATTATGGGCGGGCAGAGGAGCGGGTTACACCAGCCATGTGGCAGGGCAGGGCGATCTCGGCGGGCACGGCAACGACGGCACCGAACCGGGCGGCACCGAACCGGGCAGGGGAGCATCCGGGGCGGCCCGGCCGCTCCCCGGGTGGCGGCCCCGCGGCCGGCCCGGGCGGGTATGGCCGGGCCGGGCTCGCGCTCATCCTCGTGGCGTCCTTCATGGTCGTGCTGGATTTCAGCATCGTGAACATCGCGCTGCCGTCGATCCAGCGCGAGCTGGCCATCTCCGCCGGCGCCGTGCAGTGGGTGGTCACCGCGTACGCGATCGCGTTCGGCGGGCTGCTGATCCTCGGCGGCCGGGCCGGCGACCTGTACGGGCGGCGCCGGATGTTCCTGGCCGGGATGGCCGTGTTCACGGCCGCATCGCTGGCCGGCGGGCTGGCCAGGGACCCGGTGCTGCTGATCGCCTCGCGGGTGGTGCAGGGCGCCGGCGCGGCCATGGTCGCCCCGGCCGCGCTGTCGCTGATCACCACCGGGTTTCCCGAGGGCCCGCGGCGGACCAGGGCGCTGGGGCTGTACGGGGCCACCGCGTCGATCGGGTTCGTCGCCGGGCAGGTGCTGGGCGGCGTGCTGGTGCAGTTCCTCAGCTGGCGCTCGGTGTTCCTGGTGAACGTCCCGGTCGGGGTGGCCGCGCTGGCGCTGGCGCCGCGCATCCTGCGCGAGTCGAAGCTGCCGCGGACCGGGCGGCAGCTGGACATCAAAGGGGCGGTGCTCATCACGCTGGCGATGGCCGCGCTGGTCTTCGCGGTGTCCCAGGCCGGGGCCGGCGGGGTGGCCGCACCGAGCGTGCTGGCCTCGCTCGGGCTGGCCGCCGTGGCCGCGGTGGCGTTCTTCGCGGCCGAGCAGCGGCACGCCGACCCGCTTGTGCGCCCGGGCCTGTTGCGGGTGCGCGGGCTGCGCAGCGCCAGCGCGCTGATGCTGCTGCTCGGCGTGTGGAACGGCGGCGAGATGCTCGTGCTGTCCCTCTACCTGCAGCAGGTGCTGCACCTCTCGCCGCTGGCCGGTGGCCTGGTGATCGCCCCGCAGGGCATCGTCGGCTTCGTGGCGGGGATGGCCGGCTCCCGGCTGGTGGGGCGGCTGGGCATCGGCCGGGTGCTGGTCGTGACCGGTGCCGTGGCCACCGCGGGATTCCTGGTGCTGACCCGGCTTCCGGTGGCCGGTGGCTACAGCCCGCTGCTCGCCGCGGTCATGCTGGTCGGCTTCGGCACCGCCGGGATGGCGTTCGGCAGCATGGTGATCGCCAGCACCGGCGTCGCCCATGACGACCAGGGCCTGGTCGGGGGAGTGGTCAACACCAGCCGTCAGCTCGGCGCCGCGATCGGCGCCGCGCTGCTGCCGGCCGTGGCCGATGCGGTGGGCCGGGCCGGCCACGGCACGATGGCCGGCGGGGACCGGGCCGCGATGCTGGCCGGGGCGCTGGCCGCCGGGCTGGCCACCCTGGTGGCGCTGCGCACCCGAACCGGTGGGCCCGGTGTATTGCCCCGGGCCGGAGCGGGCTCCTAAGGTCTGTAGAAGTTCTGCAGGGGCGGGAGTGGCGGATGCCGCTCACTGCCGCCAATCACACGGTTTGGGGAGGTCGCCTTGCAATTCCCCGTGAGGGCCAGATTCTTCACGTTAACGGCCGCAGCAACCCTCGGAGCCGGGCTGATGTACGCCCCGCTGGCCGGGCAGACGGTGCCGGCCGCGGCCGCCACCGCGTCCAGCGTGGTCAAAGCCCCGGTATTCACCGTGCCGCTGAAGACGGTGGGCACGGTCAACCTCAGCTCGCTGGCCAAGTCCGAGCACCGCACCAAGATCACCGAGCGCCGGCAGGGCGCGGCCATCTCCCGGGCGGCCGCCGCCACCGGCCGCTACCGGACGGTGGACAACACCATCCTCAAGCACGCGCCCAAGGGCAGTGCCAGCGGCCCTACCGCCGCGACGACCGCGCTGTCCACCAAGAACGTGCCCGGCGAGACCGGCTTCACCGGCCTGACCGGACTCGCGCAGGCCGGCACCACGGGCGGCCTGGACCTCGAGCCACCGGACCAGGGCCTGTGCGCGGGCGGCGGCTACGTCATGGAGTTCATCAACAACGCGCTGGCCGTCTACGACCAGCACGGCGACCAGCTGGTGGCTCCGGTCGGCTCAGACCAGGCGCTCAAGCAGCCGCTCACGGACTTCATGTCCGACCCGCGCTGCTACTACGACGCGCCGACCAAGCGCTGGTTCTACCAGGAGTTCGTCGTCGGGGCCAAGACGTCCACCCAGTTCGAAGCGGTGAGCAACACCGCCGACCCCACCGGCAGCTACACCGTGTACTCGTGGAACACCACCGACGCCAGCGCGCCCAACTGCCCGTGCTTCGGCGACTATGACCAGTTCGGCGCCGACAACAACGGCATCTACGTGGCCACCGACGAGTTCGGCATCACCTCCGGCTACAACGGGTCGGTCGTCTACGCGATCTCCAAGGAGACGCTGGAGATGGCGGCCACCACCGGCATCCCGGCGACGGTCTTCGGCTACCGGCTGACCAAGGACCCGTTCGGGCAGCCCTACATCGTGGCGCCCACCAGCACCCCGCCCGGGGCCAGGTTCGCGCCGGACACGGAGTACTTCGTCGAGTCGAACTCCAACAAGAACAGCGACGATCATCTGGTCGTGTACGCGATGCACAACACCTCGCTGCTGGCGCAGCCCGCGCCACCCAGCCTGTACCGCACCGAGGTGACGAGCGAGCGCTACGCGTTCCCGCCCGATGCCACGCAACGGCCCGGGCCGCGCCCGCTCGGCAAGTCCGTGCAGGACCCGTCGGGCGGCATCGAGGCCGACTTCAACGCGGAGATGGAGCCCACCTACACCGCCGGGCACATCTACGGCCAGCTGGACACCGGCACAGCCAGCGGCAGCGACGCCGTGGACTGGTTCATCCTCAAGCCGGCGCTGTCCGGGAGCACGCTGTCAGCCAGCATCGTGCACCAGGGCCGGGTCGCGGTGAAAGACACCAGCCTGCTGTACCCGTACACCGCGGTGAACGCCAAAGGCATGGGCTACCTGCTGTTCTCGCTGAGCGGGCCGCACAGCTACCCAAGCCCGGCCTACATCGCCTACGGCGCCAAGGGGGCCGCCGGGCCGGTCATCCGGGCCACCCAGGGCGCCGGCCCCGAGGACAGCTTCACCTGCTACGCGGCCTACGTCGGCCCGAACTACGGCGGGTGCCGCTGGGGTGACTACTCCCAGGGCGTGGTCATGGGCAACCGGGTCTACATGGCCGCCGAGTACGTCCCGCCGAGCTCCCGCGACGTGCTGACCAACTGGGGCACCTACATCTACAGCGCACCGCCGCCAGCGGCGCCCTGACGCCAGTCCAGCGGGGCGCGGCCGGGATCCGTCCCGGCCGCGCCCCTTTTCCGCGCTCGGTCAGAGCATCTTGCGGTGGTAGACGGCCGACTCCTCATACCCCAGCGCCCGGTAGAACGGAGCGGCCCGGCGGGTGGCCAGCGCGACCAGCGCGCAGCCGCGGGCGCGCGCCCAGTCCTCGAACGCGGTCATCAGGTCCCGGCCCGCGCCGCCCCGCCGGTGTTCGCCGCGGACCAGGATCTCCTCTGCCCAGCCCACCGGGCCGTTGGCGTAGAACGTGTGGTGGCAGAAGCCGAGCAGGTATCCCACCGGGCCGTCGTCCTCGCCGGCGGCGACGAGCAGGCAGGCCTGCGGGTCGGCCAGCAACGCGGGGAAGCTGTCCTCGAAGGCCGGCCTGGAGAAGGTGAACGACATGGCGAGTTCCCCGGCGAGCGTCGCCACCGCGCCGGCGTCCTGACGGCGGGCCGGCCTGACCTGAACGTGGGTTTCATTCACCGCAGCATCATCCCGCACCGTTCGCTATCGGCTCGTTTGCTGCGTTTTTACCAAGGCGGCCCGGTACGATCCCCAGTCAGGCGGCCGCACCGCGCGGCGCCCGCCGGACGCAAGGGGGGTTGTCCCGCGGTTGTGATTTGTCGGGCAGCTGGAGTGATCGGGTGAGCGACGTACCTGATCACTACGAAGTCCTCGGCGTGCCCCGGGATGCCCCCACCATCGACATCGAGCGCGCCCGTAAGCGGCTGGCCCTGGTCTGGCATCCGGACCGGAACCAGGACCCGGACGCCGCGGGGCACTTCGACGAGGTGCAGAAAGCGGCGGAGGTCCTGCGTGACCCCATCGCGCGGGCCGCCTACGATCGGGAATTCGCGCTGCGCGCCGCGATGAGCCTTCCCCTCGACGTTCGCGATCGCCGTCCTGCGCAGCCGCCGCCCGCGCCTGCCTACACCGCTTCCTCCGGCCCTGGTTCCTCCGGCCCTGGTTCGTCCAGCGCTGGATCGTTCCGCACTGGTTCGTTCAGCACCGCATCCTCGGGTGCGGCTTCGTCTGGCGCGGCGTCTTCCGGCACGGCATGGCCCGGCACGGCACCGCCCGGCACGGGGCGGGCCCACGCCCGGCCCAGAAGGAGGTCGCGGTGGTGGCCGGCCTCCCGGAAGGGCAGGCTGTCGGCGGGGCTCGCGAGCCTGGCAGCGGTGGCGGGCATCGTCGCGGCCCTGCTGGCCGGCCAGGGGCATCCGGTCTCCCCGGCGCCGGCCTCGGCGACGACGCCGGTGCGGCAGGCCAGCGGGCCAGCCACCGCCGGCGCCGCGGGCGGCACCGGCTCAGGCACGCAGACGTTCCCGTTGCCGCAGTACACCCCGGGCCAGGCGGTCCTGCCGGTGAACCACAGCCGGGTGCTGTCGGTCGGCCAGGGCATCACCCTGCTGTCCGCCGGGGGGCGTGTGCTCTGGCATGAGACCGCCCGGCTGAGTTCGCTCGACGCTAACCCGGCCAGCAGCGCCGGGCCGCATGTCCTGCACAGCTGCCTGGTGGACGGCAACAGCTCGGGCCGCCGGTACGACTTCATCTCACTGGGCTCAGGGCGGCAGGCCGTCGTCACCGAAACCCAGGCGCGGGGGCCCGGGTCGATGGCGCTGACCAGCAACCGGGTGGCGCTGCCGGACGGCACCATCCGCAACCCGTGCACCGCGGCCGTGCTCAGCCGGGCGGCACCCCGCGGAACGTTCCGCACCGCCGAGTGCCTGACCGGCTCGGTGGTTATCGGCACCAGCCGGTCAAGCCAGATGGCGTGGAAGAACGGGCACAAGCTGTGGCAGCGGCGGACCAGCCACCCGGTGGTCTGCGACGGACGCGGATCGGTCCTCATGCTCAACCCCGCGGCCCACAAGATCAGCCTGGTCGACCCGCTCACCGGGCGGGACCTGTGGACGGCCGCCGATCCGGGCTGCCCTAACGACTGCACCAGTTCCCCGGGCTCTTCCGTGCAGGTCCTGGGATCGGGTGGGACGGTGCTGTTCAGCGACGCGGATCAGGTCTTCGCGCTGGCGCACGGCAATGGAAAGCTGCTGTGGTACAAGCCGTCGCAATGCGCGCTGGCCGCCCGGGTCACGCCGTCGCCCGAGGTGCTGCTCGGCTCGTGCCCCGGCCAGTCCGGCGCCGCGACCGGGACTGCGGCTGGCACCGCGACAGGCACCGCGACCGTGACCGCCGCCGCGACCGGCGCGGTGGTCAGCACGGACACCGTCGGCGGCAACGGCTGCGGGCCGGGCCGCCAATGGGCGGCCAGCGCACGCCAGCTGATCGTGGTCTGCCCCGGCCCGTCCACCGGCCAGCGGAGCTATCAGGCCCGGCTCATCAACTGGTGACCGGGCCGGGCGGATGCCCGAATGTGAGACGGCCGATGACCGGTGACCGTGTGACCATCGGAACTGCGTCCGCAGGCCGACGAGAGCGAGGTGTCATGGCGGAGACGGGCAACGGGGCACCGCAGGACGCGATGCTGACCGTGCCGCTGGAGATGGAATCGGCGCGCGTCCTCGCCGACCAGGCAGCGATCATCAGTGATCTGCAGTTCGTCATGGACTGCTGCAAGCGGCTGCTGGACGAGCTGGACAAGCCGGAAGGCCAGCGTGACTCGGTCGTGCCGCACGCGCTGTGGTCGGCCGCGCTGGTGGCCTACGCCCGCTGCTTCGGCCGGAACAAGCGGTCCGGGCTGACCACCGAGGACGTGTACGGCCTGCCGCTGCAGGGCGCGGTGATGAAGTACCACCGGTGGGTCCTCAAAGAGCGCGGCAAGCTGGCCGTGCACCAGGCGAACCCGTTCGACGTGGCCAAGGTCGGCGCGGCGCTGTCACCGCCCGGCTCGGCCAAGCGCCGGATCGAGGGCATCGCCGTGCTGTCCGCCAGCCACGTCCTGGTGAACGACATCGGCGTGCGGCAGCTCGGCGGGCTGGCCTCGGAACTGGCCAAGCAGACCGCGGAGAAAGTGAAGACTCAGCAGGACGCGGTGCTCGCGGACGCACGGGAACTCAGCCTGGACGGCCTGTACCAGCTGCCCCCGATGCAGCCTTACCTCCCGGACGGCGGTGGGGCCCCGGACAGCGAGATCCCGGAAAGCTCGGCCCCGGAGGGCCAGCCGGGCTGAGCCGGTCGGCGGCTGACCGCTCAGCGCGCGGTCACCCCGGCTACCAGGCGTGCGGGGACGACCTCAACCGGGAACGGCCGCGCCGTACGCAGCGTCTCGCCCGCGGCAGCCTGCCCGGTCTGCTCGTACCGGCCGTCGTGCAGCTCGAACACCGACACCTCGGGCCGCTGGAGGTCGGGGACGACGATCCAGTACGATGCGACCCCGAATGCCGCATAGGCGGCCTTCTTCCTGGTCAGGTCGATCAGCGCCGTGCTCGGCGAGCGAACCTCGACGGCCAGCAGCGGCGGTGCGGTGAGTTTCGCCCCGCCCACGTCGCCGCCGCGGGCCACGGTGAGGTCCGGATCGAACTCCGTGCGCCGGCTGAGCTGGACGGCAGGCTCGGCGATCACGAACATGTCCTCCGGGCAGGCGGCGAGCAGCACGGCACCCAGCCGGGTGGCCACGACCTGGTGGATCGTCCCAGGCCGGGGGCTCACGACGAGGACCCCGTCGATGAGCTCGTACCGGTGGCCGTCATCGGGCATCCGGTCGAGTTCGTCCGTGGTGAACGGCTGGCCGGCGGCCGGCCACGCCTCCGCGATGCTCACAACACTCATCTTGCCTCCCGCCGGTCATACCCGCCAATGTGGCCCGCGGCTCTGACAGTTCAGGATTCTGGCTCGTCCAGGCGGCGGAGCACGATCACCGAGCGGCCGGTCACCGGCACTGCGGCGCCGCTGTCCACCGTGTCGCCGCCCAGTTCGGGGTCGGTGGTATCCAGCACCGTCTCCCAGCGCTTGCCCCACTGCTTGGGCAGCGCCCAGTCCAGGCCGCCGCCCTGCGCGTTGAACAGCACCAGGAACGAGTCGTCGGTGATCCGCTGGCCATGCCGGTCCCGGTCGGTGATGGCCTCGCCGTTGAGGAAGATGCCGACCGCGCTGACCCGCGGGCTCTCCCAGTCCTCGTCGTTCATCTCGGTGCCGTCCGGCTTGAACCAGCCCAGGTCGATGGTGCCGCGGATGGGCCGGCCCTGGAACCAGTGCCGGCGGCACAGCACCGGGTGCTCGCGGCGCAGCGCGATGAGCCGCCGGGTGAACGCCAGCAGGCTCTCGTTCACCTGCTCCCAGTCGAACCAGGAGATCTCGTTGTCCTGGCAGTACGCGTTGTTGTTGCCGCGCTGGGTGCGGCCGATCTCGTCCCCGCCGAGCAGCATCGTGACGCCCTGCGACAGGAACAGCGTCGCCAGGAAGTTCCGCTGCTGCCGGGCCCGCAGGGCCAGCACCTCGGGGTCGTCGGTGTCGCCTTCGACGCCGCAGTTCCAGGACCGGTTGAAGCTCTCCCCGTCCCGGTTGCCCTCGCCGTTCGCCTCGTTGTGCTTGTCGTTGTAGGAGACCAGGTCGCGCAGCGTGAAGCCGTCGTGCGCCGTGACGAAGTTGACGCTGGCCGTGGGGTAGCGGCTGTCGTCCTGGTACAGGTCTGAGCTGCCGGTGAGCCGGGAGGCGAACTCGCCGACCGTGCCGGGTTCGCCCCGCCAGAAGTCCCGCACCGTGTCCCGGTACTTGCCGTTCCACTCCGACCACAGTGCCGGAAAGTTGCCCACCTGGTAGCCGCCCTCACCGATGTCCCAGGGCTCGGCGATGAGCTTGACCTGGGACACCACCGGATCCTGCTGGATCAGGTCGAAGAACACCGACAGCCGGTCCACCTCGTGGAACTGCCGGGCCAGCGCGGATGCCAGGTCGAACCGGAAGCCGTCCACGTGCATCTCGGTCACCCAGTAGCGCAGCGAGTCCATGATCAGCTGGAGGGTGTGCGGGTGCCCCACGTTCAGGCTGTTCCCGGTGCCGGTGGTGTCGTAGTAGAACCGCGGGTCCTCGGCCACCAGCCGGTAGTAGGCGGCGTTGTCGATGCCCTTCATCGACAGCACCGGCCCGAGGTGGTTGCCCTCGGCGGTGTGGTTGTAGACGACGTCGAGTATCACCTCGATGCCGGCCTCGTGCAGTGCCCGCACCATCGTCTTGAACTCGGCCACCTGCTCGCCACGGTCACCGCCGGCGGCGTACTCGTTGTGCGGGGCGAAGAAGCCGATCGAGTTGTACCCCCAGTAGTTCCGCAGCCCCTGGTCAACAAGGTGGGAGTCCTGCACGAACTGGTGCACCGGCATCAGCTCCACCGCGGTCACCCCGAGATCGCGCAGGTGCTCGATGGCGGCCGGGTGGGCCAGCCCGGCATAGCTGCCGCGCTGTGCCTCCGGGACGTCGGGATGCCGCCTGGTGAACCCCTTGACGTGCATCTCGTAGATGACCGACTCGTTGAGCGGGATGCCCGGCGGCCGGTCGGTGCGCCAGTCGAAGTACGGGTTGTGCACGACCGCCTTGGGCACGTGCGGGGCGCTGTCGTCGTCGTTGCGGGAGTTCTCGTCGCCGAAGTTGTAAGGGAAGCAGGACCGGTCCCAGTCCACCTGGCCCTCGATGGCCTTGGCGTACGGGTCGAGCAGCAGCTTGGCCGGGTTACACCGCGCCCCGCGCTCGGCCGCCCACGGCCCGTGCACCCGGAAGCCGTACCGCTGGCCCGGGCTCACCCCCGGCAGGTAGCCGTGCCAGCAGGACGCGTCAACCTCGCGCAGCCGCACCCGCTGCTCGCGGCCCTCGTCGTCGAACAGGCACAGCTCGACACCCTCCGCGACCTCGGAGAACAGCGAAAAGTTGGTCCCGGCGCCGTCGTAGGTCGCGCCCAGCGGGTAAGGCTGGCCGGGCCAGATCTCGGTCGGTGCCGCAGGGCGTCTTTCCGGCGAAACAGATGCCGTCATATAGCGGGCAGTCCTTCCTATCCTGAACGGCTCCGCATTGAGCCGCCCGGCATGGTGCAAGGTCCCGCTGGGGTCAGGGCGGGGGGTCAGGCAGACACGATCGCGACCGTGTCGGGGGGGAGCACGATACCTGTCCCGGATGTCCGTACCCGGGAATCGGACGCGGCGAGCAGTTCCGCTGCCGGGCCGGCAGGGAACACCCAGGTGCCCGTGCCGACGTTGGCGGCCACCGTCAGTTCGCCGCGCTGGACGGTCAGCCAGCCACCCTGTTGATCGTATGCGGTCTGGACTCGTTCCAGCCGTGGATCGCTGAGTTCGGGGATGCGGCGGCGGAGCGCGATCAGCTCACGGTACCAGTCCAGCAGCGCGGCGTGACGGCCGACCGACAGCTCGCCCCAGTCCAGCCGGGACCGGGAGAACGTGGCCGGATCCTGCGGGTCGGGCACGGCGGCCGGGTCCCAGCCGAACGACGCGAACTCGTGCCGCCGACCCTCGCTCACCGCCCGGCCGAGTTCCGGGCCGGGGTGGCCGGTGAAGTACTGGAACGGGGTGGAGGCGCCCCACTCCTCGCCCTGGAACAGCATCGGCACGAACGGCGCGGTGAGCAGCAGCGCGGCCGCCACGCGGAGCCGGCCGTCGCTCATCAGCGCGGCGCCGCGCTCGCCGGCCGCGCGGTTGCCGACCTGATCGTGGTTCTGCGTGCACACCACGAACTGGCTGCCGGCCAGCCCGGCGGGGGAGCGGCCGTGCGTGCGCTGCCGGTACGGGGAGTATGTGCCGTCGTAGACCCAGGCCTGCCGCAGCGCCTTGGCCAGCAGCGGCAGCGGGCCGAAGTCGCTGTAGTAGCCGTCCCGCTCGCCGGTCAGCGTGGCGTGCAGGGCGTGGTGCCACTCGTCGGCCCAGGCCGAGCCGAGCCCGTACCCGCCGACTTCGCGCGGCCGGACGAACCGCGGGGCGTTCAGGTCGCTCTCCGCGATCACGAACAGCGGCCGGTTCAGCCGGGCGGCCAGCGCGGCCACCTCGGCGGCCAGCTGCTCGCAGATGTGCGTGGCCGAGTCGTCCGCGATCGCGTGCACGGCGTCCAGCCGCAGCCCGTCGGCGTGGTAGTCGCGCAGCCAGCCCAGCGCGTTGTCCACCACGAAGCGGCGCACCTCGTCGCTGCCGGGGCCGTCGAAGTTGACCGCGTCGCCCCAGTTGGTGCGGTGCACGGGGGAGAAGTACGGCCCGAACTCCGGCAGGTAGTTCCCGGCCGGCCCGAGATGGTTGTAGACGACGTCGATGACCACGCCGATGCCGCGTGCGTGTGCCGCGTCGATCAGCCGTTTCAGCCCGTCAGGGCCGCCGTAGGCGTGGTGCGGCGCGAACAGGTCCACGCCGTCATACCCCCAGCCGCGGTCGCCGGAGAACTCCGCAACCGGCATCAGCTCCATCGCGTCCACGCCGAGGCCGGCCAGGTGGTCGAGGTGGCCGATGGCCCCGTCGAAGGTGCCCTCGGCGCTGAACGTGCCGACATGGCACTCGTACAGCACCGCGCCGGGCAGCGGCACGCCACGCCAGCCCGCGTCCGTCCAGGTGAACGCGCCGTGGTCCACCACCCGGGACGGCCCGTCCACGCCGTGCGGCTGGAACGCCGACCGCGGGTCCGGCCGGGGCGGGCCGCCGTCCAGGCTGAACGCGTAGTCGGTGCCCGGCCCCGCGGCCTCGTCGGCGGCCTCCCACCAGCCGCCCGTGGCCGGGCTCATCGGCACCCGCCGCTCGCCCAGCACCAGCTCGACGCGCCGCGGCCGCGGCGCCCACACCCGGAACTCATGCATCAGCCCCCTTACCTTCTTCCCCCGCGGCCGTCCCGGCTGCCGCGCCCGCGCCCGTACCCGCCACCGCACGTTGTGGATAACTACTTAGCCGGCAAGAAAGGCTCGCGATCACAGGCCGAACCCACCATCTTGCTGGGGAGCCAGCACGGCTACCGGGAAGTTGCGCAGCAGCGTTTCCAGCTCGACGGGGCCGCCTGTCACCTGGCCGCCGGTCAGCATGTCGGTCCACGCGCCGTCCGGCAGCGTCACCGTGGTGTCCGCCCAGGCACCCTGCCCCCAGGGGCCGCCACCCAGCCCGGCCAGCAGCCGGGGCACCACCACGGTCAGCCCCGGCGCTCGCGCCTGGCCCGGCGCTCCGGCCGGGGGTGCGGTGCGGGTGAACGCCACTACGTGGTCCGCGGCGGTCCCCGACACGGACAGCGGCTCGTAGCCGGAGCCCGGGCCGAAGGGCTCCGGGTGGCGCAGCCGGTGCCACAGCACCCGGTGGATCAGCCACAGCTTCGGGCCGCCCCGCGCCATGGCGGCCAGTGCCTCCTCCGGCCCGGCGCCGGCCAGGTCGGCCAGCAGCCGCTCGCGCGCGGTGAAGTCCACCGGCCTGCGGTTGTCGGGGTCCACCAGGGAGAGGTCCCAGACCTCGGTGCCCTGGTAGATGTCGGGCACGCCGGGGCAGGTCAGCAGCAACGTCATCTGGGCCAGCGAACTGATCCGGCCCCGCTCGATGAGCTGGTGTTCGGCCAGGAACCGTTCCAGGTCGGCCACGAACACCTGGTCGGTGAGCACCGCGGTCACGAACGCGTCCACCGCCTCGTCGTAGCCGGGGTCCGGGTCGGTCCAGGAGGTGTGCACCTTGGCCTCCCTGACCGCCTTGGCCATGAACCGCCGCACCCGCTCGCCGTCCAGCGGCCACGCGCCCACCAGTGTCTGGTACAGCAGGTACTCGGTGTTACGGTCCGGCCAGCCAGCACGCTTGTGCCGTTCGTTCTGGGCCGCCCACCGCCGCACCGCCGCCTGCCAGGCGCCGGGCAGCTCAGCCAGCAGGGCCAGCCGGGCCCGCACGTCGGCGCTGCGCTTGGTGTCGTGCGTGGACAGCGTCAGCATCGTCTCCGGCCACCGCTCGGCCGTCGCCGCCATCGCCCGGTGGAAGTCGCCCACCGGGCGGCCGAACGTGCCCGGGTCGCCGCCGACCTCGCACAGCGAGGTCAGCACGTGGTAGCGGTAGAACGCGGTGTCCTCCACACCCTTGGCTATCACCGGCGCGCTGACCTGGGCGAAGTGCACCGTGAACTCGGTCTCCGGCCCGCCCGGATGCTGCCCGCACAGCAGCTCGGCCAGGAAGCTGGCCAGCTCGGCGTCCACGCCGGGGCGGCGCCGCCGGGCGGCCGCCACCGCGGCCGCCACGTGCTCCCGGTCGGCGTCGGTGGCAGGCCGGCCGGGCCCGGCGCTCTCGCTTGGCCGGCAGTAGACCCGGTAGACGCCGAACCCGGCGAGCACCTCGGTCAGCAGGTCCTCCAGCTGGCGCCGGGTGACGTCGCGCACCCGGCGATGCCCCTCGCACACCCGGGCCAGCAGCCCGGTCAGCCGGGTCAGCTCCGCGGCCAGGCTGTGCCGCATCACCTCGAGCTTGGCCGCGTACACGACCCCGGCGTAGTCCCCGGGCTCCCCGGTGAACTCCGTGTAGCAGGCCCGCATGGCGCTCTCGCCCGCGCTGTCGGTGTACAGCTGGTTCACCGCGTTCAGGAAGTCGTAGCCGGACGTGCCCGCCACCGGCCAGGACGCGGGCAGCTCCTCGCCGGCCTCGAGAATCTTCTCCACCACCACATAGCCGCCGCCGGTCTCCGCGGCCAGCCGCCGCAGGTAGCCCTCCGGGTCGGCGAGCCCGTCGACGTGGTCGATCCGCAGCCCGTCCAGCGTTCCCCCGCCTCCTGACCCGCCGCTCTTCACCAGCCGCAGGATCAGCAGGTGGCTGTCGGCGAACACCTGGGGGTCTTCCACCCGGAGCCCGGCCAGCGAGGTGATGTCGAAGAACCGCCGGTAGTTGAGCTGCTCGGCCGCGGTCCGCCAGCAGGCCAGCCGGTAGTTCTGCCGCCGCAGCAGCGTGTCGAGGGCGCCGTGGTCCCGGTTCAGCGAGTCAATGTCCTGCTGGCTGATCTCGCCGTAGCGGCGTACCAGCTCCGCCACGGCGTGCCGGGACAGCGGCAGCTCGTGCTCGTAGTAGCGGACATACAGCTCCCCGTCGCGCTCCGCGACGGTCAGTTCGCCTGCCTCCAGCACCCGGCCATAGTGGTCGCCGAGCACCGGCACCAGCACCAGGCCGGCCAGTTCGGGCTGCGGCGGGTCCCAGTCGATGTCGAAGTAGTCCGCGTACCGGCTGTCTGGCCCGTTGGCCAGCACGTCCCACCACCAGCGGTTCGCCCGGCCACCGACTGCCATGTGGTTCGGCACGATGTCCAGCACCTGGCGCAGCCCGGCCTCGGCCAGCCGCCGCACCAGACGGTCGTGCCCCGCCTCCCCGCCCAGTTCGGAGTTCAGCCGGCTGTGGTCCACCACGTCGTAGCCGTGCGTGCTGCCCCTGGCCGCCTGCAGGTACGGCGAGCAGTACAGGTGGGAGACGCCCAGATCGGCCAGGTACCCGGCCACCGCGGCCGCGCCGTCGAAGGTGAACCCGGCGTGCAGCTGCACCCGGTAGGTCGCCGCCCGCGGGCGCGGCGTGCGCTCGGCAATCATCAGCGATGCTCCCCGGGCGGCCCGCGGCCGCCATGATCGATGGCGCTTTGGTGTTGCTGTGGCAGCACCAATCCTCCATGGATCATGAGCCCGTGGCGAGGAGGGGCTCCTCGGGGAATACGGCGCGGATGCCGGACACGCCGGGCGGCTTCGCTGCGAGCGGCGGGTTCCCCCGGTAATGTCGCAGGCGAACAGGTGTTCGTGAGTGGCCAGGACGTGGATAAGGGTGGTGCGATGCGGGTGCTCGGGGTGGATCCCGGGCTCACCAGGTGCGGGCTCGGCGTGGTGGATGGCATGCCGGGCAAGCCGCTGACCCTGGTCGAGGGGGGCGTGGCCCGCACCGATAGGGGAGCCGACATCGGGACCCGGCTGCTCGGCATCGAGCGCGAGGTCGAGCGCTGGCTGGACGAGCACCGGCCCGACGCGGTCGCGGTGGAGCGGGTGTTCAGCCAGCACAACGTGCGCACGGTGATGGGCACCGCCCAGGCGGGCGCGGTGGCCATCGTGTGCGGGGCGCGGCGCGGCCTGCCGGTCACCACCTACACGCCGAGCGAGGTCAAGGCGGCGGTCACCGGCAGCGGCCGGGCCGACAAGGCCCAGGTGACGGAGATGGTGACCCGGCTGCTGCGGATGACGGCCGCGCCCCGGCCCGCGGATGCCGCGGACGCGCTGGCCCTGGCCATCTGCCACGTATGGCGCGGCGGTGCCCGGCTGCGGCTGGCCGCCGCGGCGGCGGCCTATGCGAATGGGGTGAAACGGTGATCGCGCATCTGGATGGCACGGTCGGCGCGCTCGCGCCGGACGGCGCCGTGATCGACGTGGGCGGCGTGGGGCTGCTGGTGCAGTGCACGCCGGGCACGCTGGCCACGCTGCGCCTCGGCGAGCGGGCCAGGGTGTCCACCTCGCTGCTGGTCCGCGAGGACGCCCTCACCCTGTACGGCTTCACCACCGAGGACGAGCGGAACGTTTTCGAGCTGCTGCAGACGGCCAGCGGGGTCGGCCCCCGGCTGGCGCTGGCCATGCTGGCCGTGCACAGCCCGGACGCGCTGCGCCGGGCGGTGGCCACCGAGGACCTCACCGCGCTCACCCAGGTGCCGGGCATCGGCAAGAAGGGCGCGCAGCGGATCGTGCTGGAGCTGCGGGACCGGCTGGGCGCGGCCGGCGACCTGCCCGTGGCGACCCCCGGCGCCCGGCAGGCGGCCGCCGCGCCGTGGCGCGAGCAGGTGCGGGCCGGCCTGATGAACCTGGGCTGGACCGGCCGCGACGCCGAGCAGGCGATCGCGGCGGTGGAGCCCGAAGTCGCCGTCGATGGCGCCGAGGTGAACGTGGCCCTGGCCCTGCGCGCCGCCCTGCGGAAGCTGAGTAGCGCGTGAGCGGACCTGATCCGTCCGTCCCGGCGGCCGGCACCGAGCCGGACGAGCGGGTCGTCTCCCCGCTGGCCGAGGTGGACGAGCGGGCCATCGAGGGCGCGCTGCGGCCGAAACGGCTGGCCGAGTTCATCGGTCAGGCGCGGGTGCGCGAGCAGCTGTCCCTGGTGCTGGAGAGCGCGCTGCGCCGCGGCCGGGCGCCCGATCACGTGCTGCTGTGCGGGCCGCCCGGGCTGGGCAAGACCACGATCGCGATGATCATCGCCGCCGAGCTGGGCGCGCCGCTGCGCATCACCAGCGGCCCGGCCATCGAGCGGGCCGGCGACCTGGCCGCCGTGCTGTCCACGCTCGGCGACGGCGAGGTCGTGTTCATCGACGAGATCCACCGGCTGGCCCGCCCGGCGGAAGAGATGCTGTACCTGGCCATGGAGGACTTCCGGGTCGACGTGGTGGTGGGCAAAGGCCCGGGCGCGACCGCGATCCCGCTGGACATCGCCCCGTTCACGCTCGTCGGCGCGACCACCCGGGCCGGGCTGCTGCCCGCCCCGCTGCGCGACAGGTTCGGCTTCACCGCACACCTCGACTTCTACGAGGCCAACGAGCTGGAAATCATCGTGCGCCGGTCGGCCGGCCTGCTCGGCGCGAGCCTCCGCGACGACGGGGCGTCGGAGATCGCCGGCCGGTCCCGCGGCACCCCGCGGATCGCCAACCGGCTGCTCCGCCGGGTCCGCGACTACGCCGAGATCCGGGCCGACGGCGTGGTGACCCTGAAGGTGGCGCAGGCCGCGCTGGAGCTGTACGAAGTGGACGAGGAGGGCCTGGACCGGCTGGACCGGGGCGTGCTGGAGGCGCTGATCCGCCGGTTCGGCGGCGGCCCGGTCGGGCTGTCCACGCTGGCCGTGGCGGTCGGTGAGGAGACCGAGACGGTCGAGGTCGTGGCCGAGCCGTTCCTGGTCCGGGCCGGCCTGCTGGCCAGGACGCCGCGCGGCCGGGTCGCCACCCCCGCCGCCTGGCTGCACCTGGGACTCACCCCGCCCGAGCCCGGCGGCCCCGCCACCTTGTTTGACTGACCGCCCGGCGGCCTCGCAGGCACGCGCTCGGTTGCGCCCAGGTCACGATCGGCCGGCAGACACCGTAGCCTGTTGGTGCGAGGCACTTACCCCGCTAAACTTCGGCAGTTGGCCGGTCACCGTACGAAGGTGCGGGAACTGGCCTGGCTGGCAGGTCCCAGGCCAGCCGCAGTAAACCAACGGAAGGACACCCCAGTGTCGGGGAACATGATTCTCGCCGCGTCGAGCGGTTCGTCCTCGTCTTCGTCGACGTTCCTGCTCATCATTGTCGTGCTCGTCGTGCTGTTCTACTTCGTGATGATCAGGCCCCAGTCAAAGCGGCGGCGCGCGGTACAGGAGCAGCAGCGGAACGCCGAGCCGGGCCAGCGGGTGCGCACCACCGCCGGCATGTACGCCACCGTGGTCGCGGTGGACGGCGACGACGTGATCCTTGAGGTCGCCCCGGGTGTTCAGTCCCGCTTCCTCAAGCGTTCCATCATGGAGGTGCTGCCCGACGACAGCGCCGAGCCGGCCGCCGACGGCACCGGCTACGCCGAGCCCGACGCCGAGGACGAGGCCCCGGCCGACGACCTGGTCGTGACCGACCTCGGCGACGCGCCCGCCACCGATGACGAGACGCCGGCCGACGACGAGGACGCCGCACACTCCGGTGACGACGCCACGGCGCACGCGGCCGACGCGGGCACGAACGGCAGCAGCCCGGCCGCCACTGACGAGACCCGCACCTCCGGCACCCTCTAGCCACGGCGCGACGGCGCCCGGCAGACTGCTGACTGTACCGATCCGGCCCACGAAGCAAGGACAACAGGGAAAGTGGCTTCCCCCAGAGGGCAGAAGAGCAGCAGGGCGACGTCCTACCCCGGACGCGCCCTGGCGGCACTGCTGGTGCTGTTCATCATCTTGGTCGTCTCGATCACCGGTAAGGACACCTTCAGCCCCGGGAAGTGGCACCACGACTTCCGGGTCGAGCTCGGCCTTGACCTGGCCGGCGGCACCCAGGTGACGCTGCGGGCGACGACCATCAAGGGCAAGACCCCGACCTCGGGCGATATGACCACCGCGATCTCCATCATGAACCAGCGGGTGGACGCGCAGGGGTTCAACAACGCCCAGGTGCAGCAGCAGGGCTCGAACCTCATCACGGTGACCGTGCCCGGGAAGAACGCCCAGCAGGTGGTCAGCCTGGTCGGCACCACCGCGAAACTGTTCTTCCGGCAGGTGCTGCTCGAGGGCGCGGGCAGTGCCAAGGCCTCGTCGTCCAGCACGTCGGCGAGTTCGCCTACGTCTGGCAGCACCCCTTCGTCCAGCAGCTCGCCATCCAGCACGCCCACGACCAAGGCGTCCAATTCGCCGACGCCGGGAGCGGCGGGTGCGCCTGGGTCCGCGGGTAAGCCGGGTGGAAAGCGGCTGTCCGACGGGTCCCGGCTGCTGGCCGCCTCCAAGCACAAGTCCGGCAAGCCCAAGTCGAGCTCGTCGGCCAAACCCAAGTCGAGCAGCTCAGCGAGCGCATCGCCGAGCCCGTCGCCGAGCAGCAGCACTCCTGCCCCGGCCAGCCAGGTGTCGGGCGACGCCAGCGCGGTCAGCCCGGCCGTGCTCAAGGTGTTCAACCAGCTGAACTGCAACGACAAGAACTGGAAAGCCAAACTTCACTACTCCACCGCGATCTACGACAACCCGAACAACCAGATCGTGTCCTGCGGCTCCACCTCCAGCCAGACACCGGGCATCAAGTATGTGCTGGACAAGGCCAAGGTGGCCGGCACCGACGTGACCGGCGCCCAGGCCGGCCTGCCCAGCACGCAGACCTCGCTGAACAGCAGCGCGTGGCAGGTCAACCTGTCATTCAACGGCAGGGGCGCGAAGGCCTTCGGCGACCTCACCTCGACGATGTACAGCAAGTACGGCACCGGCGGGCCCAACGCCCAGGCGCCCGTGGAGGACCAGCTTGCGGTCGTGCTGGACGGGGTGGTGGTCTCGGCGCCGAACATCAACAACGGCGCGATCACCGGCGGCCAAGCCCAGATCTACGGCAGCTTCACCGAGGCGCAGGCCACCCAACTCGCCAACCAGCTGCAGTACGGCTCGCTGCCGATCAACCTGAACAGCGAGTCGGTCCAGTCGGTCTCGGCGTCGCTCGGCCTCAATCAGCTCGACGCCGGCCTGATCGCCGCGGCCATCGGCCTCGGCCTGGTGATCATCTACTCGTTCCTGTACTACCGCGGGCTGGGCCTGGTGTCGGTGTCCAGCCTGATCATCGCCGCGGCGCTCGCCTACCTCACGGTCGTGCTGCTGAGCAAGTACGCCTCGTCCGGGTTCAACCTGTCGCTGGCCGGCATCGCCGGCCTGGTCGTGGCCATCGGCATCACCGCCGACTCGTTCGTGGTGTTCTTCGAACGGCTCCGTGACGAGGTGCGCGAGGGCAGATCGCTGCGCCCCGCGGTGGAGAGCGGCTGGAGACGGGCGAGACGGACGATCCTGGTCTCCGACACGGTGTCGTTCCTGGCCGCACTGCTGCTGTGGTATTTCTCGGTCAGTGACGTCAAGGGCTTCGCTTTCACCCTCGGCCTGACCACGCTGATCGACGTCATCGTGGTGTTCCTGTTCACCAAGCCGATGGTCACCCTGCTAGCCAGGACGAAGTTCTTCGGCAACGGCCATCCGCTGTCCGGGCTCGACCCGAAGCGGCTCGGCGCCCGCGCGCCGTGGCGCTCCGGCATACCGAGGACCGCCGCCAGGTCACGCGTGAGGGAGGTCTGATGTCGCGGCTCAGCGAGGTCCCGGGGCGGCTGTACCGCGGAGAGGTCTCGGTCAACTTCGTCGGCAGGCGCCGCCTCTGGTACATCGTCTCCGGCCTGATCCTGCTGATCAGCCTGGTCTCCCTGCTCACCAGGGGGCTGAACTTCAGCGTGGACTTCAAGGGCGGCTCGATCATCCAGTTCTCCGCGCCGAAGTCCACCACGCTCAACGCGGTACACCAGGCGCTGACCGGCACCCCTGCGGGCAGCCAGGCGGTGGCCCAGTCGGTCGGCAGCAACGGCGACTGGCAGGTGCAGAGCAGCAAGCTCACCTTCGGTCAGATCGAGACCGTGCAGAACGCGCTGGTCCATGCCGTGCACGCCAGTGGGTTCAGCGACCAGTTCATCGGGCCCACCTGGGGCAGCCAGATCTCCGGCAAGGCCGGCGAAGCACTGCTCATCTTCCTGATCGTGATCGTGATCTACCTGTCGATCGCGTTCGAGTGGAAGATGGCCTCCGCGGCGTTCGTCGCGCTGATCCACGACATCGTGATCACCGTGGGCGTGTACTCGCTGGCCGGCTTCACGGTCAGCCCGGCCTCGGTGATCGGGCTGCTCACCATCCTGGGTTACTCGCTGTACGACACGGTGGTGGTCTTCGACAAGGTCCGGGAGAATACCGCCGGCCTGCTCAGCACCGGGAAGAGTACCTACAGCCAGGCCGCGAACCTGGCGCTCAACCAGACCCTGGTCAGATCGATCAACACCTCGCTGATCGCGCTGCTGCCGGTGGCCTCGATCCTGTTCATCGGGTCTGCCGTGCTCGGCCCCGGTGAGCTGCAGGACCTCGCGCTGGTGCTGTTCGTCGGCATGCTGTCCGGCACCTACTCCTCGATCTGCATCGCCACCCCGGTGCTGACCCAGCTCAAGGAGCGCGAGCACCAGTACCAGGTGCTGGCCAAGCGGGTGGCGCTGCGCGACGCCGGCGGCCGTTCCGCCAGGCGGGCCGCGGCCAAGGCGCAGAAGAGCACGTCCCGGGACCGGAACGCGGCCGCCACCGAGAGTGCGGCGAGCATCGAGCCCGACAGCGCCCCGGCCACCCGGGGGCCGACCGTCACCATCACCCGCCCCGGCGCGGCCGCGGCGCCCAGCACTGGGGAACCGCCAGAGGCGGCGGACGACGCCGAGGACGCCGACGACCAGGCGGCCGAGGGATCCGCACCCAGCGCGGTGCCCGCGGGCCAGGGCGGCACGGCCCCCCGCGCACCGATGCGGCCCGTCGGGCCCCGGCAGCAGCCCCGGCGGACCAGCGCGGCCAGCCGCCGCCCGAGCGGCAAAAAGAAGAAGCGGTAGGAGCTCAGCCTTTTGAGCGAGCCTCAGGAGCGGGCCGGCGGTCAGCCGACCCCAGACGACGCTGAGCTGCGGCGGGTCCTCCGCACCGGCATCAGGGACATCCCGGACTACCCGAAGCCGGGCATCCTGTTCAAGGACATCACCCCGCTGCTGGCTGAGCCCGGCGCGCTGCAGACCGTCGTGACCGCGATGGCGAGCGGCTTCGGCCGGATCGACAAGGTGACCGGGATCGAGGCCCGCGGCTTCATCCTGGCCGCCCCGGTGGCATGCCACCTGCGGGCCGGCTTCGTCCCGGTGCGCAAGCAGGGCAAGCTGCCGGCCGCGACATACGCGGAGAGCTACGAGCTCGAGTACGGCACGGCCACCGTCGAGGTGCACACCGACGCGTTCGCCCCCGGCGAGCGGGTGCTGATCATCGACGACGTGCTGGCCACCGGGGGGACCGCACGGGCCGCCGCGGCGCTGGTGCACAAGGCCGGCGCCGAGGTCGCCGGGGTATCGGTGCTCCTCGAACTGGCCGCGCTGAACGGCCGCGCCAAGCTGGCCGGGCTGCCGGTTCGCGCCCTGCTGGCCGTATAACCGGCGCCCTTCGCGGGCGGCCCGGCGGGCCAGTTGTGGCTGACTCGTTGTATCCGGCCGGGAACATCCGGCCACGTGGGGAAACGCGGGCGGATAGACTAAGTCCTATTCACAACTTCCGATACCGGAGCGGAGTTTGGCCGTTTTGACCAACTCTTCCTGAGCGGGTGTGAGGAGGGCAGTGGCTGGCGAGGTGGCGACAACAGGCACCGATGCCACCCAAACCGGAGCAGAGCAGAACGGGAGCGGCGACGCCCAGGCTCCTGCGGCCCGGAAGGGGGCGGCCAGGCGCCCGCCTGCGCGTGAGCGGACAGGCCAGGAAGGCGCAGCCGTCCAGGATGGAAAGACTCCGCAGGACGAAGCGGCGGCGGGCAGCAAGCCGGCCAGTCCTGCGCGGACCGGCAAGGCGCCCGCGGCCCGGAGCGGCACGGCGGCGAGGCCGCCGCAGGGGGTACAGACCGGATCGTCGGCCGCGGCGGTCCGGCGGCGGCTGGCCCGGCTGGGCGCGCAGCGCGGCGGGAACGTCAACCCGGTGCTTGAGCCGCTGATCAAGACCCTCCGGGCGACCCACCCCAAGGCCGACGTCCGGCTCGTCGAGCGAGCCTACGGGGTCGCCGCGCACTGGCACCGCCACCAGCAGCGGCGCAGCGGAGACCCGTTCATCACCCACCCGCTGGCCGTGGCGACGATCCTGGCCGAGCTGGGCATGAACCACGAGACGATCTGCGCCGCGCTGCTGCACGACACCGTCGAGGACACCCCCTACACGCTGGACGAGCTGCGCAGTGAGTTCGGCGAGGACATCGCGGCCCTGGTCGACGGCGTGACCAAGCTGGACAAGGTCAAGTACGGCGAATCGGCCGAGGCCGAGACCGTGCGCAAGATGGTCGTCGCCATGTCCCGGGACATCCGGGTGCTGGTGATCAAGCTGGCCGACCGGCTGCACAACATGCGGACGCTGCGCTACCTGCCGCGGGAGAAGCAGGAGCGCAAGTCGCGCGAGGTGCTGGAGATCTTCGCCCCGCTGGCGCACCGGCTGGGCATGAACACCATCAAGTGGGAGCTGGAGGACCTCGCCTTCGGCACGCTGTACCCGAAGCGGTACGACGAGATCGCCCGGATGGTCTCCCAGCGCGCCCCCCGGCGGGACGTCTTCCTGCAGGAAGTCATCGAGGACGTCACGACCGACCTGCGGCAGATCAAGATCAAAGCCAGTGTGACAGGGCGGCCGAAGCACTACTACTCGATCTACCAGAAGATGATCGCCCGCAACGTCGGGTTCGACGACATATACGACCTGGTCGGCATCCGGGTCCTGGTGGACACGGTGCGGGACTGCTACGCCGCGCTCGGCACCATCCACGCCCGGTGGAACCCGGTGCCGGGCCGGTTCAAGGACTACATCGCCCTGCCGAAGTTCAACATGTACCAGTCGCTGCACACCACGGTGATCGGCCCCGAGGGCAAGCCGGTGGAGCTGCAGATCCGCACCTGGGGCATGCACCGGCGGGCCGAGTACGGCGTGGCCGCACACTGGAAGTACAAGGAAGAGACCGTGCTCGGCGGCGCCACGCGCGGCCAGGGCAAGGGCGACAACGCCGAGGACATGGCCTGGCTCCGGCAGCTGGTGGACTGGCAGCGGGAGACCGCCGACCCGGCGGAGTTCCTCGAGTCGCTGCGGTTCGAGCTCGGCGCGGCCGAGGTGTACGTGTTCACCCCGCGCGGCGAGGTGATCGCGCTGCCCAAGGGTGCGACGCCGGTTGACTTCGCCTACGCCATCCACACCGAGGTCGGGCACCGGACCATCGGCGCCCGGGTGAACGGCCGCCTGGTCGCGCTGGAGAGCTCGCTGGAGAACGGCGACACCGTCGAGATCTTCACCTCCAAGGCGCACGACGCCGGGCCGAGCCGGGACTGGCTCAACTTCGTCAAGAGCCCCCGCGCCCGCAACAAGATCCGGCACTGGTTCTCCAAGGAGCGCCGGGAGGCCGCCACCGAGACCGGCAAGAGCTCGATCGCCAAGGCCATGCGCAAGCAGGGGCTGCCGCTGCAGCGGCTGGCCACCGGCGACGCGCTACTGCAGATCGCCCGCGATCTGCACTACACCGACCTGTCCGCGCTCTACGCGGCGGTCGGGGAGAGGCACGTCAGCGCGCAGTCCGTGGTGACCAAGCTGGTCAGGTCGGCCGGCGGGCTGGCCGGCGCGCAGGAAGACCTGGCCGAGGCCACGCTGCCCACCCGGGCCGCCAAGCCGCCCGCGCCGGCCGGCAGCTCCGGCGTTGTGGTGGAGGGCGCGACCGACGTGTGGGCGCGGCTCTCCCGGTGCTGCACGCCGGTCCCGGGCGACGAGATCAACGGCTTCGTGACCAGGGGGCACGGGGTGTCGGTGCACCGCGCCGACTGCGACAACGTACGGCACCTGGCGCAGTCCCAGCCGGAGCGGCTGGTGCCGGTGCACTGGTCGCCCACCGAGGAGTCGGTGTTCCTGGTCGCCATCCAGGTGGAGGCGCTGGACCGCACTCGGCTGCTGTCCGACGTGACCCGGGCGCTGTCCGACCAGCACGTGAACATCCTGTCCGCGTCGGTGACCACGAGCCGGGACCGGGTGGCGGTGAGCCGGTTCACCTTCGAGATGGCCGACCCCAAACACCTGGCCACGGTGCTGCGCGCGGTGCGCGCCATCGACGGCGTGTACGACGTCTACCGGGTGACCAACTGACGCTGGGTCAGCTATCCGGGCCGGCCGGAAGCAGCGGGAACAGCCGGATGACCGCGGCCACCGGGCGGCGGCCGCTCCCGGCGCGCCCCTGGTAGCGGCCGAGCACGGCGCGGATCTCAGCGGCCGCCTCGGCCAGTTCGGCGGGGGACAGGTCGAGCACGGCGCTGAACACCTCGTCGTGCTGCCAGGGCAGCGGTGCCTGCGACCGGCCCGCCAGCCAGCGCCGGTAGCCCTCGTCCTCCAGGTCCCTGGCCAGCGCCCCGAACCCGTCGTCTGCGGGCTGACCCGCGGGCTGGTTTGCGGGCTGGTTTGGGAGGACTGCCGCCGCCAGCCGCCACGGCCGCATCCGGCCGCGCGGCCTGGCCGCCTCCACCAGGTAGCCGTACCTGGCCAGCTGGCGCAGATGGAAGGAGCACAGGCCGGAACTCTCCCCGAGCAGCCGCGCCGCCTCGGTCGAGGTCAGCGTGCCGTGCTCACGCACCAGATCCAGCAGCGCCGCGCGGAGTGGATGTGTCAGCGCCATAACTGGCCGGCTAGGGGGAGCCGGCCCGCCCTCGTCCTGGGGTCCCGCATTCACTTTGCAAAGTTTACTCTTTGCAAACTAGATTGGCTAGCCGGTACCGGCTGGAGCCACCCGGGCATGCCCGGCGGGAGAGGAGCAGCGAATGAGTGTCGTGCCGATCAGGCTGTTCGGCGATCCAGTGCTGCGCACCGAGGCCGAGCCGGTCACCGATTTCGACAAATCGCTGCGCAACCTGGTCAGGGACCTGACCAGGACCCTGGACGACGCGGGTGGCTCGGGCCTGGCCGCGCCGCAGATCGGCGTCGGGCTGCGGGTGTTCGTGTTCGACGTGGACGGTGTTCGTGGCCACCTGGTCAACCCCGGTCTCGGGTTTCCCGACGACGAGGAGCAGGAGGACCTGGAGGGCTGCCTGTCCTTCCCCGGGCTCTACTTCGACGTCAAGCGGCGCCGCAACGTGGTGGCCAAGGGGTTCACCGAACTCGGCGACCCGGTGCAGGTGGTAGGCACCGACGTGCTGTCCCGCTGCCTGCAGCACGAGACCGACCACCTGGACGGCGTGCTGTTCATCGACCGGATGGATCCGGCCACCAGGAAGGCGGCGATGCGGGCCATCCGGGAGGCGGACTGGGCGGGCCAGCCGCCGGTGGTGAAGACCAGCCCGCACCCGCTGACCGGCCGACTGGGGTGATTCCCTGGCCCGGCCAGCTAGCCCCGGTCAGCTAGCCCGGGGTCAGCTGGAGAACTCGGCCAGCGTCCGCTCGGCCTCGGCCAGCCAGGCCTGCCGGGCAGCCAGTGCCTCGGCCGCGTCTGCCTCCGCCTTCGAGTCGCCCTTCTCGTGAGCCTTGGCGATCTGCTTCTCGAGCTGCTCGATGGCCGTCTTGATCTGCGCCACCGTGCCCTTGGCCCGGGCCAGCGCCTCGGGGTTGGACCGCCGCCATTGCGTGTCCTCGGCCTTGCGCAGCGCGTCCTCCACCCGGCGCAGCCCGGACTCCAGCCGTTCCCTGGAGTCGCGCGGCACCGACCCGGCCTTCTCCCAGCGCTCCTGGATGGACCGGATCGCGGCCCGGGCGGAGCGCAGGTCGGTGGGCGGGAGCAGCGCCTCGGCCTCGGCCAGCAGCTGTTCCTTCACCTTGGCGTGCTCGCGCAGCTCGGCCTCCTTGGCCGAATACACCGCCGACCGTGCCTGGAAGAACTGGTCCTGCGCGGCCTTGAACCGGCTCCACAGCGCGTCCTCGTCGGCGCGGCCGGCCCGGCCGGCCTCCTTCCACTGCCGCATCAGGTCGCGGAACGCGCTCGCGGTCTGGCCCCAGTCGGTCGAATCGGAGAGCTCCTCGGCCTGGCCGACCAGCTTCTCCTTGCGGATCCGGGCGGTCTCCCGCTCACCTTCCAGACCGGCGAAGTACGCCTTGCGCCGTTTGGTGAACGCGTTGCGGGCGGCGGAGAAGCGCTTCCACAGCGCGGTCTCCACGGCCCGGTCGGCGTGCGGGGCGGCCTTCCACTCCTCCAGCAGCTGGCGCATCCGCTCGCCGCTGATCTTCCAGTGCGTCGCCTCGGCGACGATCCGCTCGGCCTCGGCGACGATCCGCTCCTTGACGCCGCGGGCCTCGGTCCTGGCCTGCTCGCGGGCGGCCTTGACCTCCTCGCGCCGGTGGTCGACCACACCGGTGAGGGCTTGCAGCCGCACCGCCAAGCCGTCCAGGTCGCCCACGGCCCTGGCTTCCCTGACCGTGGCGATCAGCCGTTCGATCGAGGTCTGGGCCTGGGCAGGGGACAGGTCAGTGGTGGTTATCCGCTGCTCGAGCAGGGCGATCTCGGTCTCCAGCGACGCGAACTTGCGCTTGAAGAAGGCCAGGGCTTCGTCCGGGCTGCCCGCCTGCCACGAGCCCACCTCACGCTCGCCTTCAGCGGTTCGCACATAGACCGTGCCACTGTCGTCAACCCGGCCCCACGGATCGTTGGCGGTGCTCACCCCGCGACCTCCTGCCCGCTCATCTGTGCCGGCAGCCGGCTAGCCGGCCCGCTCCCCGGCCTGTTGTGCTCGCTGTGCTCCGTTACCCTCTGCTGGCCTGACCGTGTGCTCGTTCGATTCTGTCCTGGTATAACCCTGCGCTTGCCGGGCTCTTTGCTCAATAGCTGCTGATCTTGACCTTCTCTATGGTGACCTTCTCGTTCGGCGCCCCGCCACCAGCCGCGTTACTGCCATTGTTGCCAGCCTCGGCTACTTTCCTGACGATATCCAGCCCTTTAACCACTACGCCGAACGGCGTATAGCTCGGCGACAGCCCGCCGCCCGCGTAGACGATGAAGAACTGACTGCCATTGGTGTTCGTGCCACCGGAGTTGGCCATGGCGAGCGTGCCCGCGGGGTAGGTGGCCCCCTTGGTGTTCTCGTTGCTGAACTTGTACCCGGGCCCGCCGGATCCGGTGCCAGTCGGATCGCCGCACTGCAGCACGTAGATCCCGGAACTGGTCACCCGGGGACATGGCGTGTTGTTGTAGAACCCCTGGCGGGCCAGCGAGACGAACGAGCTCACCGTGCACGGCGCCCACTTGTTCAGCAGGTCGATCACGACCGTGCCGCGGTTGGTCTGCACCGTCGCCCGGCTCTTCCCGGAGACCGGATTGGCCGACGGCAGGCTGACCTTCCGCGCCGCCGTGCCGCTCTTGGTGTAGGTGCAGTGCGCCGCGGTCGTCGACGGCTTGGTGGTCGGCACCGTGGCCGCCGGGATCGCGGGCGGGATGGATGTGGTGGCCGAGGCCGACGGGGTAGCCGAGGGCGACGTGCTGGCGGACGCCGCTTTGCTGCTCGGGCCGGAGGAGACCAGGAAGTAGACACCCACCGCGATGGCGACCACGGCGGCGGCCGACCCGCCGATGGCGCTCCGCTGCCGGATCCGCCGTGCCCGCTCGATCCGCCGCTCCTGCTGGCGTATGTACCGCTCGCGAGCCAGCTTGCGCTGGCGCTCCTGCTTGCCCGCCACCGGGGATGCCCTCCTGGTCGCTGTGCGTGGTTGTGCGTGAGCAGTGAAACTTCGCGAATGCTACCCGCGCCCGGGCGCAATCGGTGGTTTCGTTATCGGTTCGGTAACCTGGCAGCGGCGCGCACGGCCGGGACGGTGCCCGGGCTGCGGCGCCCCCGCCGGGCCGGCCGGGCGGATCTGGCCAGGCCTTTCACCGGAGAGGACGGCCGTGATCGTCGCTGGGTTCCCCGCGGGCAGCTTCGCGACCAACTGTTATGTCGTCGCCGCGCAGGCCGGTGAGCAATGCGTCATCGTCGATCCCGGCCAGGACGCCGAGCGCGGCATCGAGGAGATCCTGCGGCGGTACCGGCTGCACCCGGCCGCGGTGCTGCTCACCCACGGTCATATCGACCACATCTGGTCGGTGGTGCCGGTGTGCGGCGCGAAGAACGTCACCGCCTACATCCACCCGGCCGACCGGGCCCTGCTCAGCGACCCGGAGAGCGGGTTCCCGCCCGGCGTCGGCCGGCAGCTGCTGGGCGGGCTGACGTTCACCGAGCCCGACGACGTCGCCGAGCTGGCCGACGGCATGACGATGACCCTGGCCGGCCTGGAGTTCACCGTGGACCACGCACCCGGGCACACGCCTGGCTCGGTCACGTTCCGGCTGCCGGCCGCCGCGCCCGCCTCGCCCGGGGTGTCCCCGCCCAGGGTGGTCTCGCCGGGGGGCGTGCCGTCCGGGGACGGCGAGCCCGTGTTCTTCTCTGGCGACCTGCTGTTCGCCGGCTCGATCGGCCGCACCGACCTGCCCGGCGGCGACCACCAGGCGATCCTGCGCAGCCTGGCGCGGGTGTGCCTGCCGCAGCCGGACGAGACGGTCGTGCTCTCCGGGCACGGGCCAGCGACTACGATCGGCGCCGAGCGCGCTTCCAATCCGTTCCTCGTCCCGCTGGCCGAGCGCGCGTAACGTGCCGCGGGACGGCCGCCCGGGCCCGGGCGGCATGACAGCTGAGGAAGGCTGGGGTTTCTCCGATGGCCGGAATGACCAGTGGGTACCGGACGCACCGCGCCGGGGAGCTGCGCGCGCCGGATGCCGGTGACCAGGTCACGCTGGCCGGCTGGGTGGCGCGGCGCCGTGACCACGGCGGGGTCGTCTTCATCGACCTGCGTGACGCCAGCGGCGTGGTGCAGGTGGTGATGCGCGAGGAGGATCTCGCGCACGACCTGCGCGCCGAATACTGCGTACGGGTGACCGGCGAGGTCAGGCGCCGGCCGGAAGGCAACGAGAACCCCGAGCTGCCCACCGGCGGCATCGAGGTCAGCGCCAGCGAGGTTGAGGTGCTCAGCGAGTCCGCGCCGCTGCCCTTCCCCGTCGAGGGGAGCGTGGACGTCAGCGAGGACGTGCGGCTGCGTTACCGCTACCTGGACATCCGGCGGGCCGAGGTGGCCAGCGCGCTCCGGCTCCGCTCGCGGGCCGCCTACCTGACCTCGGACCTGATGCGGTCGCACGGGTTCGTCCAGGTGGAGACGCCCGACCTGACCAGGTCCACACCCGAAGGGGCGCGGGACTTCCTGGTCCCGGTCCGGCTGCGCCCCGGCCACTGGTACGCGCTGCCGCAGTCGCCGCAGCTGTTCAAGCAGCTGCTCATGGTGGGCGGGCTCGAGCGCTATTACCAGCTCGCGCGGTGCTTCCGGGACGAGGACTTCCGGGCCGACCGGCAGCCGGAGTTCACCCAGATCGACATCGAGATGAGCTTCATTACCCGGCAGGACGTCCTCGACCTGGCCGAGGACCTGGTCGGCCGCCTCTGGTCGGAGATCGTCGGCTACCAGGTGCCGCGGCCGATCCCGCGGATGAGCTACGCCGACGCGATGAGCCGGTACGGCTCGGACAAGCCGGACCTGCGGTTCGGCCACGAGCTCACCGACCTGACCAGCTACTTCGCCGGGACCGGCTTCGGCGTGTTCCAGGCCCAGTACGTCGGCGCGGTGGTCATGCCGGGCGGCGCCGGGCAGTCGCGGCGCGAGCTGGACGGCTGGCAGGAGTGGGCCAGGTCCCGCGGCGCCCGCGGGCTGGCCTACCTGCTCATCGACGCCGAGGGAAACGTGTCGGCGTCCGGCCCGGTGTCCCGGCACTTGACGGACACCGAACGGGCCGGGCTGCCCGCGGCGGTGTCCGCCAAGCCGGGCGACTGCGTGTTCTTCGCCGCGGGCGCGCCCGCGGCGGCACGGTCCCTGCTCGGCGCGGCCCGGCTGGAGATCGGCCAGCGGTGCGGGCTCATCGACGAGTCCGCGTGGGCGTTCACCTGGGTGGTGGACGCGCCCATGTTCGAGGAGGACGGCAGCGGCGGCTGGACCGCGGTGCACCACCCGTTCACCGCCCCGCTGCCGGAGTGGGCGGACAAGTTCGCCGGTGCACCGGAGAGCGCGCTGGCCGACGCCTACGACATCGTCTGCAACGGCAACGAGATCGGCGGCGGGTCGATCCGTATCCACCGGGCCGACATGCAGCGCCAGGTGTTCGACGTGATCGGGCTGTCCGAGCAAGAGGCGGTGTCCCAGTTCGGCTTCCTGCTCGAGGCGTTCAAGTACGGGCCGCCGCCGCACGGCGGCATCGCGTTCGGCTGGGACCGGATCATCACGCTGCTGGCCCGCAAGGACACCATCCGCGACGTGATCGCCTTTCCCAAGGCCGCCTCCGGGCTGGACCCGCTGACCGGCGCGCCCACGCAGATCACCGAGGCGCAGCGCCGCGAGGCCGGCATCGACGTCCGCGTCCCGCCGCCGGGCGCCACCCCGCCGCAAGACGTCACCGTCCCGCCCGCCGGCTGACCACCGCCGCCCGCCGCCCGTGGTGCCGGGCTGCTTGCGCTGGCCGCGCTGCTGTATCTGATCAATCTGTCCCGTAACGGCTAGGCCAACGACTTCTACGCCGCCGCGGTCCAGTCCGGCACCAGAAGCTGGAATGCGTTCTTCTTCGGCTCCTTCGACGCGTCCAGCTTCATCACCGTCGCCAAGACCCCCGCCTCACTGTGGGCGATGGAACTACCGGGCCGGATCTTCGGCTTCAGCTCCTGGTCCATGCTCGCCTCCAGGCCCTCGAAGGCGTCGCCTCCGTCGCCTTGCTCTACGCCGCCGTCAAACGCTGGTCCGGGGAAGCCGGCCGCGGGAAGCCGGCTAGGCCCCGCGGCGCAGCCAGACGCGCGCCTGGCTGCGCCGCGCTTAACGGGGTGGGAGGTAGTGTCAGGTCGTGGTCAGGGCACAAGGTGGTGGGGGGCAGGCGGACAGCCTGTTCGACGCGGCCGAGGACGAGGCCGCGCAGGCGGCGGCCCCGCTGGCGGTCCGGATGCGGCCGCGCAGCCTGGCCGAGGTGATCGGGCAGCGGCACCTGACCGGCGAGGGCACTCCGCTGCGCAAGCTGGCCGAGCACGACGCGCCCATGTCGCTGCTGCTGTGGGGGCCACCGGGTACCGGCAAGACCACGCTGGCGCACGTGGTGAGCCTGACCACCAAACGGGAGTTCGTCGAGCTGTCCGCGGTGATCGCCGGGGTCAAGGACGTCCGTGCCGCGATCGAGGCCGCCCGGCGCAGGCTGGGCATGACCGGGCAGCAGACGCTGCTGTTCATCGACGAGGTGCACCGGTTCAACAAGGCGCAGCAGGACGCGCTGCTGCCCGCGGTGGAGAACCGCTGGGTGTCGTTCATCGGCGCCACCACGGAGAACCCGTTCTTCTCCGTCGTCGGCCCGCTGCTGTCCAGGTCGCTGCTGCTCACCCTGGAGCCGCTGAGCGAGGACGACATCGTCACGGTGGTCGAGCGGGCGCTGACCTCACCGCGCGGGCTGGGCGGCACGGTGACCCTGGATGACGCCGCGCGCGAGCACCTGGTGCGGCTGGCGGGCGGCGATGCCCGGCGGGCGCTGACCTACCTGGAGTCGGCAGCGCTGGGGCTGGCCAGCGGCGGGGTGATCGACGTGCCCACGCTGGAGCGGGCGGTGGACCGGGCCGCGGTCCGCTACGACCGGGACGGCGATCAGCACTACGACGTGATCAGCGCGTTCATCAAGAGCATCAGGGGCAGCGACGCCGACGCCGCGCTGCACTACCTGGCCAGGATGATCGAGGCGGGGGAGGACCCGCGGTTCATCGCCCGGCGGCTCATCGTGCACGCCAGCGAGGACATCGGGCTGGCCGACCCGACCGCGCTGCAGGCCGCAGTGGCCGCGGCGCACGCTGTCGAGTTCGTCGGGCTCCCCGAGGCCAGGATCAACCTGGCGCAGGCGGTCATCCACCTGTCCCTGGCGCCGAAGTCCAACGCGGTGATCAAGGCGATCGGCGCGGCCGACGCCGACGTCAAGGCCGGCCTGGCCGGGCCGGTGCCCGCGCACCTGCGCGACGCGCACTACGCCGGGGCGCAGAACATCGGGCACGGGCGCGGCTACGAGTACCCGCACGACAATCCCGAGGGGATCGTGCGGCAGGACTACGCGCCGGAGAACATCGCCGGCCGCCGCTACTACCAGCCGACCCAGCACGGCACCGAAGCCCGCTATGCCGAGCGCGCGGAGCGGATCCGGACCGCGCTGGGCAAGCCGGATGACGCCGACCAGCCTTAACCCGGCGCTGTCAGCCGCACATCCGCGATAGGGTCGAGCGGGTGAGGAGGCAGGCCCGATGAACGCCGGACAGCTGGCCGCACTGATTGCCGCGGGGTTTTTCGCCCTGGGTGTGTGCGTCGCCGTGTTCGCGCTGTTCAAGCTGGCCAGGCTGGCCGGCGAGGCCACCCGCTACCTGTCCGGGATGCGCGAGCGCACCGACACGCTGATCGACCAGGCGCACGCCGCCATCGACCGGACCAACGCCGAGCTCGACCGCACCGAGGTCATCACCGCGAACATGGACCAGGTCACCGCCAACGTGGCGGAGCTGACCGGTCATGTCAACAGCCTGGCCAGCGTGGCCAAGGCGGTCGCGGCCGGCCCGGTGGGCAAGGCCGGCGCGCTGGCGTACGGCGTCCGCCGCGCGGTCTCCCTGCGCCGCCAGGGTGACGGTCCCGGCCGTGCCGCGGCGCCTGCGGATGCATCCACGCCCCGGCTGGCGCCGCCGCAGGCCCGCCGGCCCGAGATCGAGGCCGCCCCGGTGGCGGCCGGCGCGGCCGCCCAGGTGCGCAGGGTCGTCGTGGCCTGGACCATCGGGCGGGTGACGCGGTGATGCGTCGGCTCTTCTGGGTGACGGTTGGGGCCGGCGTCGGCATCTCGGGCTACCGGCGGGCGAACCGGGTCGTGCGTGAAATCAGCCGCTCACCGCTGCGCCCCCGCTGGCGGGTCAGCGGCATGGCGGCCTTCGCCCGGGACGTCCGGGACGGCATGGACCTTTACGCTGAGCAGCAGCGGCTCAACATCGAGCGCCGCCGAGCTCCCGCGGCCCCTGCCCTCGGCTCACTCCCGGTGACCGAGGCCCCTCGACTGACGGGGCCCCCGGCCAGCCGTAACGGCTCATCCGCGCCCAGCGCGCACCGCTAAGCCCAGCATCAAGCATCCACTACCCAAAGGACGGCCGCTGATGGAGTCGGCAGAGATCGCACGCCGTTTCCTGACCTATTTCGAGCAGCGAGGGCACACCATGGTGCCTTCCGCCAGCCTGGTATCCGAAGACCCGACGCTGCTGTTCGTCGTGGCCGGCATGGTGCCCTTCCTGCCCTACCTGCTGGGCCAGCAGACCCCGCCTTACAAGCGGGCCGCCAGCAAGCAGAAGTGCCTGCGCACCGTCGACATCGAGCGGGTCGGGACGAACGCCAGGACCGGCACCTTCTTCCAGATGCTCGGCAGCTGGTCGTTCGGTGACTACTTCAAGGACGATGCGATCCCCTGGGCCTGGGACCTGCTGACCCGCGCCGAGCGGGACGGCGGCTTCGGCTTCCCCGAGGACCGGCTGTGGGTCACCATCTACCTCGACGACGACGAGGCGCACGACATCTGGCGGACCAAGGTCGGCCTGCCCGAGCAGCGCATCCAGCGGCTGGGCAAGGAAGACAACTACTGGGACATGGGCGTGCCCGGCCCCTGTGGTCCCGACTCGGAGATCTGGTACGACCGCGGCCCGGAGTACGGTCCCGACGGCGGCCCCGCGGTGGACGAGAACCGGTTCATGGAGATCTGGAATCTCGTCTTCATGCAGTACACGCGGGGCCCGGGCCCTGGTTTCGACTACGACATCACCGGCGACCTGCCGGCCAGGAACATCGACACTGGGATGGGCCTGGAGCGGATGGCCACGCTGCTGCAGGGCGTGGACAACCTTTTCGAGATCGACACGACCTGGAAGGTACTGGACCGGGCGGCCGAGCTCACCGGGCACGAGTACGGCGCCGACCCGCGCAGCGACGTCTCGCTGCGGGTGGTGGCCGACCATGTGGACAGCGCGGTCATGCTGGTCTCCGACGGCGTGCTGCCGTCCAACGAGGGAGCCGGGTACGTGTTGCGCCGGCTGCTCCGCCGCAGCGTCCGCAACCTGCGGCTGCTGTCCAGAGGAGAGGGAAGGGGAGGCGGGCGGGGCGGCGCCGCCGAGCCGGGGTTCCTGCACGAGCTGACCGGTACCGCGATCGAGGCGTACGGCCCGCAGTTCCCCAACCTGGTCAGGGACGCCGCGAACATCCAGACGGTGATCGACGCGGAGGAGGCGGTGTTCAGCTCCACCCTGCGCACCGGCAGCGTGATCTTCGACACCGCGGTGGCCGACGTCAAGCGGCGCGGTAACACGGTGCTCGGCGGCGAGCAGGCTTTCCAGCTGCACGACACCTACGGCTTCCCCATCGACCTGACCCTGGAGATGGCGGCCGAGCAGGGGCTGCAGGTGGACGAGGACACCTTCCGCAGGCTGATGAGCGAACAGCGGGACCGGGCACGCAAGGACGCGCAGGAGAAGAAGACCGGCAACGCCGACGTGTCGGTGTTCGCCGACCTGCTGGAACAGTCCGGCCGGGTCACCTTCACCGGGTACGACCAGATCTCCGGCGAGGCCACCGTGGCCGGCCTGCTGGTGGACGGGGTGCCGGTGCCGGCCGCGGACACGGGCACCGAGGTCGGCGTGGTGCTGGACCGCACGCCGTTCTACGCCGAAGGCGGCGGCCAGCTCGCCGACACCGGTGTCATCAGGGTGTCCGGCACGGGCGAGACGGAAGCGCTGGTCGAGGTGCTCGACGTGCAGCAGCCGCTGCCCGGGGTGATCGTGCACCAGGGCCGGGTTCGGTCCGGCAGCATCGTGACCGGCTCCCCGGCATTCGCCGAGATCGACACCGAACGGCGCCGCGCGGTGTCCCGGTCGCACACCGCCACCCACCTGCTGCACCGGGCCTTCCGGGGCGCGCTGGGTGAGTCCGCGGCCCAGGCGGGCTCGGAGAATGCTCCTGGACGGCTGCGCTTCGATTTCACTGCCTCCGGCGCGGTACCGGTATCCGTGCTCAGGGAGGTCGAGGACGAGGTCAACCAGGTGCTCATCACCGACCTGGACGTGCGGGCCTACCACACCTCGATCGATGACGCCCGCGAGATGGGTGCGCTGGCGCTGTTCGGTGAGAAGTACGGCGACGAGGTCCGGGTGGTCGAGGTCGGCGAGTACTCCCGGGAGCTCTGCGGCGGCACGCACGTGGCCAGGTCAGGCCAGCTCGGCCTGATCAAGGTGCTCGGCGAGTCGTCCATCGGAGCCGGTGTGCGGCGGGTCGAGGCGCTGGTGGGGATGGACGCGTTCCGCTTCCTCGCCGCGGAGAGCGTGCTCGTCAGCCAACTGGGCGAACAACTCAAGGCCAGGCCCGGAGAACTGCCCGAGCGGATCTCCGGGCTGGTGACCAGGCTGCGCGACGCCCAGCGTGACCTGGAGCGGCTGCGCAGCGCCCAGCTGCTGGCCTCGGTGGCGGACCTGACCCAGCAGGCCGAGGACGTGGCGGGGGTGAGCCTGGTCGTGCACCGGGTGCCGGACGGCACCGCGGCGGACGGGATCCGCAAGCTCGCGCTCGATGTCCGGGGACAGATGCCCGCGGACCAGCCCGCGGTGGTCGCGCTGGCCGGGGTGCCCGGCGACCGGCCGGTCGTGGTGGTCGCGGTCAGCGAGGCTGGCCGGGCGCGCGGGCTGGCGGCGGGCCGGCTTGTCGGCGTCGCGGCCAAGGCGCTCGGCGGCGGCGGAGGAGGCAAGGATGACGTCGCCCAGGGGGGTGGCGCTCCCTTGAGCCAGACCGGGCCGCAGGCCATTGACGAGGCATTTGATGCGATTCGTGTGGCTATCGGGGGCAGTGCCGGGGCCATTGGCGTACCGTGAGGCCGGAGAGGGTTATTCAAGCCGGCCAGCGTGGGCAGGTCATGCCTGCCCGGGCGCCGGTGTCGGTGGTGACAGCAACAACCACCGGCAGCTTGAATAGCACGAACCAGTGATGGGAGCTCAGTGCCAACGACGGCCAGTGCCAACGAGAACCTCGCTCCGGAGCCCGTGCGGGCGCCGGTGCGCAGGGGTGTGCGGCTGGCCATCGATGTGGGCTCGGCCCGGATCGGTGTGGCCCGCTGCGATCCAGGGGGATCGCTGGCCAGCCCGCTGACCACGGTCACCAGGGGCCGGGGCGACCTGGCCCGGCTGGCCGAACTGACCGAGCAGCACGGTGCCATCGAGGTGATTGTCGGGCTGCCCACCTCGCTGTCCGGCGCGGAGGGCACGGCCGCCGCGACCGCGCGGGCGTTCGCCCGCAGCCTGGCTGCCCGGCTGGCCCCGGTGCCGGTCCGGCTGGTCGACGAGCGGTTCACGACGGTCACCGCGCACGATGCGCTGCGCACCGCGGGCCGGGACTCCAGGGCCAGGCGTGGCGTGGTGGACCAGGCGGCCGCGGCCGTGCTGCTGCAGGCCGCACTGGACACCGAGCGCACCACGGGCCGCCCAGCCGGTGAGCAGGTGGGGTCACCCGCCGGAGCGCGCGAGTGAGCGCCCGGCGGCGCCGGGGCGAGGACGAGTTCGCTGACGATCGGTCCTGGCTGGCCGAAGAGGACGTCGACGCCTCGCCGTGGCCCCCGGAAGACGACGACGGCTGGCGGGACGGCCCGGAGCAGGCATCCGGCGGCGGCAGGCACGGCAGGCATTCGGCCGCGGGGGAACCTGGCGTGGGCTGGGAGCCCACGGTCAGCCTGCCACAGCAGTCCGGCCCCGGTGGCCGGCCCTCCTCCGGCCCACCCCCCGGGTGGGACGAGCCAGGCTGGGAAGAGCCCGGATGGGGCGGCTCAGCCGAGGAAGACCGCTATGCGCTGCGGCGCGGACCAGCCCCGCCGCCCTCCCGGCGTGCCGCCCCCTGGGACCAGGAGCCCCCGGCTGACGACGGGTACCCGGGCAGCACGGCCAGGAACGGGCTGAGCGGCGACCCCTTTGCCGGGCCTCCCGGTCAGGCGGCGGCTGGCCAGGGAGCGCGCCGGGCCGGGCGGCGGGGCACGCCCCCCGCCGGGGATCCGTACCCGCCGGGCAGCTACCAGGACGCCGGCGACCGTTACGCGGCTCCGGACGACCCAAGCACCAACCCGCTGCAGCGGCCCCCGGGCCGTGCCGGGGACCCGGGCAGCCGGTACGGCGGCCCGGCCGGCGGCCGGGCCGCCGCCGACTCCCCGGCCGGGTACCACGAGCCGGGTCCCGGTTACCGCGACCCCGGCGGCTACGGTGATGGCTACAGCGACCCACGCGGTGGCTACGGCGACTCCGGTGATGGGTACCGCGCCGCGGGCGGCCAGTACGGCGGCCCGGGTGGCTGGGACCGGGATCCGTCGGGCCCGAACGGTGTCCCGGGTGGCCGGGACGGCGGTTCGGGTGGCTGGGACCGGGATCCGTCCGGCCCGAACAGTGTCCCGGGTGGCCGGTACCGCGATCCAGATGCACCGTACGGCGACCGGGCCGGCCGCAACGGTGACCCCGGCGCTCCCTACGGCGACCCCGCGGGCCGGCCCGGTGAGCGCGACTACGGGTACGCCGACCCACGTGAGCGGCCGGAGCCGCCCCCCGGGCGGCACCCGGGGTCCCGAGGCGAGTACCCCGGGGCGGAGGACGGCTACCCCTCGCCGGAGCGCGGCGACACCGGCCGGTTCCCCGCCGTGGATGCCCGGCGGGGCAGGCCAGGCGGCGATGAGTACGGCGACGAGTACCTCGATGAGTACGGCGAGCGGCCCGGGCGCGGCCAGGCGGCTGGCGCCGCAGGCCTGCCCCCCGGCCTGCCGGCCGACCACCCGGCCAGCGGTGGCCGTGTGCCGCGCGGTCGCGCGGGCGGTTCCGGCCGCGCCGACGCCGGCTACGGCGGCCAGGACCGCGACCCGGTGGGATACGGCGCCGCCCAGGGCACCGGCGACCGGGACGCCACCGGTGGCCGTGCCGCGGAGCGGGACGACCCCGGCTGGGATGACCAGGGCGGCTACACCGACGAGGGCTGGCCCTTCGGCGGCGACGCCGGTGACGATGACTCCGGAGGCCGCCCCCGGCGCAAGCGGCGGGGCCGCTGGGCCGGGCCATCCTCGCTGCTGGTCGTGGCGGCGATCATCCTGATCCCGCTGATCATCGGCGGCATATACGCCTACAAGGTCATCTCCTCGCACTACGACCCGCCCAACTACAGCGGTGAGGGCACCGGCACGTACATCTTCCAGGTCAAGTCCGGAGACAACTCCGAGACCGTGGGGACCCGCCTGGCCGCCGACGGGGTGGTGGCCAGTTCCCGCGCGCTGGTGCTGGCCGCCGAGCACAGCTCCAACGCCAGCGCGCTGGAGCCCGGCTACTACCGGCTGCACAAGCACATGAACGCCCAGCTCGCCTGGAACCTGCTGGTCAGCCCGTCGGCACGGGAGCAGCTCAAGGTCACGATCCCGGAAGGCTGGCGGGCCACACAGATCCTCGCCGAACTGGGCAAGCACTCCGGCGTCTCGGCCAGCGACTACAACAAGGCGATCAAGGACACCTCGGCGCTCGGCCTGCCGTCCTACGCCAAGGGCAATCCCGAGGGGTACCTGTACCCGGCCACCTACGAGATCCAGCCCGGGATGACCGCGACCAGCGTGCTGAAGGCCATGGTGAGCGCGTTCAACCAGGAGGCGTCGTCGGTCAACCTGCCGAAGGCAGCCGCGCACGGCAATCTGTCACCGGCCGACGCCATCGTGGTGGCCAGCCTGGCCCAGGCCGAGGGTGGCAAGGACAGCGACTTCCCGAAGATCACCCGGGTGATCTACAACCGGCTGCAGGCGCACATGCCGCTCGACCTGGACAGCACCGTGCTCTACGCACTGCACAAGTACGGCATCGTCGCCTCCGACCAGGATCTGAAGGTCAAGTCGCCGTACAACACCTACGCGCACCAGGGCCTGCCGCCCGCCCCGATCGATTCCCCGGGCAACGCCGCCATCCAGGCCGCGCTGCATCCGGCCAAGGGCAACTGGCTGTACTTCGTCACAGTGAACCCGAAGACCAAGCAGACCGACTTCACCAGCAGCCCGACCGTGTTCCAGCAGCTCAAGAACGAGCTGCAGCAGTATCTTTCGTCGCACGGCGGCTGATTCACCCACGATGAGAGCCCGCCTGTGAAGGCCGCCGTCCTTGGCCTGCCCGTCGCGCATTCGCTGTCGCCGGTCCTGCACCGGGCGGCGTACGCCGCGCTCGGCCTGGACGGCTGGTCCTACCAGGCCATCGAGTGCGACGAGGCCGGGCTGCCCGGGCTGCTGGATTCCTGCGGCCCCGGCTGGGCCGGGCTGTCCCTGACCATGCCGCTCAAGCGGGCCGTGCTGCCGCTGCTCAGCCGGGCCGACCCGGTCGCGGAGCTGACCGGTGCCGCGAACACCGTGGTGTTCTCCGGCGCGGCCCGGCACGGCTACAACACCGACGTGGCCGGCCTGGTGACCACGCTCACCCGGGCGCGGGCCAGCCCGGGGCGCACGCTGATCCTCGGCGCGGGCGCCACCGCCTGCTCGGCGCTGGCCGGGCTGGCCCAGCTCGGCGCGCGGGAGGTGACCGTGGCCGTCCGCGACCCGGGCCGGGCCGCGGAGCTGTTCGCGGTGGCCGGCCGGCTCGGCGTGCGGATCGGCAGCACGGCATTCGGCAGCCTGCCCGAGGACCTCAGCCTGCTGCTGTCCACCGTCCCCGCCGGTGCGGCCGACCCGTACGCGCCGCTGCTGGGCCGGCTCACCCGCCCGCCGGCGGCGGTGCTGGACGTGGTCTACCACCCCTGGCCCACGGCGCTGGCCAGCGCCGCGCGCGCGGCGGGCGCGATCACCATCGGCGGCTTCGAGTTCCTGCTGCACCAGGCGGCCAGGCAGGTCGAGCTGATGACCGGGCGGCAGGCTCCGGTGGACCGGATGCGGGAGGCTGGCCTGGCCGAACTCGCCAGGCGCACGTCCTGACCCTCAGGCCGTGTCCTCGTTCAGCACCAGGGCGAGCAGGTGCGCGCCGCTGCACAGCCAGCGCCCGGTGAAGGCCGGGACGGGCGCCGGGACCAGCAGGCGGGCGGTGAACGTGCCCTGCGCGGCCTCGCCGTCCCCGCCGGCGCCGTCCCCGCCCACCGCGAACTCGATGCTGGCCTGCTCGAAGCCCAGCCACCGGCCGGTGACCGGGTACCAGGCCTTGTACACCGCCTCCTTGGCGGAGAACAGCAGCCGGTCCCAGCACACACCGGGGGCGGCCGCGGCCAGCGCGGCGATGTGCGCCCGCTCGGCGGGCAGCATGACCACCCGCTCCACCCGGTCCGGGAGCACGTCGTTCGGCTCCGCGTCCAGGCCGACCGAGGCCAGGTCCGCGGTGCGGGCTACCACACAGCCGCGGTAGCCATCGCAGTGCGTCATGCTTCCGGTGATCCCGTCCGGCCAGCGCGGGGCGCCCCGACCCCCGGGTACCAGCGGCGCGGGTGGCTGCCCCAGCGCGGCCAGCGCCCGGCGCGCGCACACCCGGACCGAGGTGAACTCCCGGCGCCGTTTGCCCACCGCCTGGGCGATCGCCGCCTCCTCAGCCGGGAACAGCTCGGCGGGCACGTCGCCGAACAGTTCGGCGGCCACCACGGCCGCGGGCAGGATCTGCTCGATCATGGCGGCGTCCTGTGCGGCGCCACGCCGGCCGGCCGGCACCGGTCCGGGCCTGCCAGCACATCGCGCAGCAGCGGGGGCCGGTGACTGCGGGCCCGCCACTCGCGCGGGTAGCCCAGCGAGACCTCCTCGAACCTGACCCCGTCGTACCAGGTGGTGCGGGGAATGTGCAGATGCCCGTAGACGACGGCGGCGGTCCGGAAGCGGCGGTGCCAGTCGGCGGTGGCCTCGGTCCCGCACCACTGCGCGAACTGCGGGTAACGAAGCACCCGGGTAGGCTCGCGCACCAGCGGATAGTGATTCAGCATGACCAGCGGGATCCCCGGGTCGCAGGCGCGCAGCCGTTCTTCAGAAATCCGTACGCGCGCCTGGCACCACGCTTCCCGTGTTGGGTACGGGTCGGGATGCAGCAGGTACTCGTCGGTGCAGATGATCCCGGTCCGCTCCGCGTAAGCCAGGCTCTCCTGCTTGGACGAGGTGCCCGGGGTCAGGAAGCTGTAGTCGTAGAGCAGGAACAGCGGGGCGACGCGGACCGGTCCCCGTGGCCCGGTGAACACCTCATAGGGGTCCTCCGGGGTGGCCACCCCGGCCTGGCGGCACACCTCGACCAGGTGGTGGTACCGCGCCTCGCCGCGCAGCCTGACCGGATCCCGTTTGTGCGTCCACAGGTCGTGGTTGCCGGGCACCCACACCACCCGGGCGAACCGGCTGGCCAGCAGGCGCAGCGCCCACTCGGTGTCGGCGACCCGCTCGCTGACGTCCCCGGCCACCAGCAGCCAGTCGCCCGGCCCGGCCGGGCGCATCTCATCGAGCAGTTCCCGGTTTTCCTTGTAGGAGAGATGCAGGTCACTCACCGCGAACAGGTGGCTAGCCGGCATGGCGCCGAGCCTAGGCCATGTCTGGCATGGCCCGGGCGGGCGTGCCGCCGCAGGGCAAAACGGCATCCTGTCTTTCCGGGAATACCGCAGTGCGCGAAATTGCTGTTAGGCTTGACCGCCAATCGACCTGGTGCATGCGCACCAGGCGTGGAAGCGGAGGACCACCTCCCACCTAGCTGGCCGTGCGGGTCTCGCACCCGTGGCCGGCGGGTTAGGCCGGACGCTCCGGGCGGGGCCGCGCAGCGCGTGGCCGCCTCCCGAAGGGTGTGCGCTGAGGCGCACCCTGATGCCGCGGCAGGCATCGGGGGATGCCGTGGGTTGTGGTGCCCCGCATGCAGGTCATGCGGGGCTTTCTCATGAATACCTACATGGAGGTCACATCAGCGTCGAACCACGTATCAACGAGCGCATACGCGTCCCAGAAGTCCGTCTTGTCGGCCCCAACGGTGAGCAGGTAGGCATCGTTTCGGTCAACGACGCTCTCCGGCTGGCCCAGGAGGCCGACCTCGATCTGGTCGAGGTCGCGCCGACCGCGCGGCCGCCGGTCTGCAAGCTGATGGACTACGGGAAGTTCAAGTACGAGTCAGCGCTCAAGGCCAGGGAATCGCGCAAGAACCAGGCGCAGACGGTCATCAAGGAGATCAAGCTCCGGCCAAAGATCGACCCCCACGACTACGGCACCAAGAAGGGCCACGTGGAGCGGTTCCTCAAGGCAGGGGACAAGGTCAAGGTGACGATCATGTTCAGGGGCCGCGAGCAGTCCCGGCCGGAACTGGGGTTCCGGCTGCTGCAGCGGCTGGCCGGCGACGTCGAGGATCTCGGCTTCGTCGAGTCGCAGCCCAAGCAGGACGGGCGGAACATGATCATGGTGATCGGGCCGCACCGGAAGAAGAGCGAGGCGAAGGCCGAACGCGCGGCCGAGCGGTCGGCCCAGAGCGGCCGGCCGGTACCGAGGCCGCGCAACGACGGAAGCGAGGCGAACGGCGCCGGTCCCGCCAGGGCAGGCCAGGCAGCGGAGCCAGTAGCATCCGCGGCCCGGGCCGAGTCCGCCGGGCCGGCCAGCCAGACCGTCTGACGCCGGGAACGGCCGGACACCCCGCCCGCGGGCGGGGCCGACGGAGTGTGCGCGAGTCCAAGGCAGGGCCATGCGCCCGGTATAACGGTGCCTGGGCCAGGGTTGCCCCGGGCATGTGAGTGAGGGTGCCCTGTGGCACGCTCGGAAGTGCCGTGCCGGTGGTGTGCGGTGACGCCGCGCCGGTGGGCACACGTGAGAATGCCGTGCCGGTGGCACGCATGAGGAATGGAGACGACGGCGACCATGCCGAAGATGAAGACGCACAGTGGGGCCAGCAAGCGGTTCCGGCTGACCGGCACGGGCAAGGTCATGCGCCGCCGCGCCAACATGGGCCACCTGCTCGAGCACAAATCATCCCGGCGGACACGCCGGCTGACCGGCGACGTGCCGGTGGCCCCGGGTGACCTGAAGAAGATGAAGAAGCTGCTGGGGAAGTAGCCCAGCCCACTTAGAGGAGATACACACATGGCACGCGTGAAGCGGGCAATGAACGCCCACAAGAAGCGCAGGGTCGTCCTCGAGCGGGCGAGCGGCTACCGGGGCCAGCGGTCGCGGCTGTACCGCAAGGCCAAGGAGCAGATGCTCCACTCGATGACCTACGCCTACACCGGGCGGAAGGACCGCAAGGGCCAGTTCCGGCGGCTGTGGATCCAGCGGATCAACGCGGCCGCCAGGGCCAACGGGATGACCTACAACCGGTTCGTGCAAGGACTCAAGTCCGCGGGCGTCGAGGTTGACCGGCGCATGCTGGCCGAGCTAGCCGTCGCCGACGCACCGGCCTTCGCCGCGCTTGTCGAGGTGGCCAAGAAGGCCCTGCCCGAGGCGAACCAGGCACGGGCCGCGGCCTGACCGGAGCATTCCCGGCCGCCCAGACTCTGGGGATCCGCTCGCCCACGGTCAGGGCGGCCCGCCAGCTGACCAAACGGGCCCTGCGGCAGCGTGCCCGCGCGTTCCTGGCCGAGGGCCCGCAGGCGGTCGGTGAGGCGCTCGCCTCGGGCGCCCGGCTGACCGGGCTGTTCGTCACCCGCGAGGGCAGGGACCGGCTGGACCAGCTGCCCGGACGTGCGGAGCTGACGGGGGTACCGGTCCACCTGGTCAGCGGTGAGGTGATGTCGAGCCTCGCGCAAACCGTGACACCGCAGGGCGTGCTGGGCGTATGCGAGTTCGTGGACGTGCCGCTGGACACCCTGGCGCAGGCGGCCCCGCGCGCCCCGCGCCTGGTGGCGGTGCTCGCGCAGGTCCGCGACCCGGGCAACGCGGGGACGGTGCTGCGTACCGCCGATGCCGCAGGGGCGAACGGGGTGATCTTCTCCAGCGCGTCGGTGGACCCGTACAACGGCAAGTGCGTGCGGGCCTCCGCGGGCAGCCTGTTCCACCTGCCCGTCGTGGTCGGGCCCGGCCCGGCGGAGGCGGTGGCGGCGCTGCGCGGCGCGGGGATGCGCATCCTGGCCGCCGACGGGCGCGGCCGCTGCCTGGACGAGCTGGCCGACGGCGGCGAGCTGGCCGGGCCGGCCGCGTGGCTGTTCGGCAATGAGGCCTGGGGGCTGCCCGGCGACCTGCTGGCACTGGCCGACGAGGCGGTGGCGGTGCCCATCTACGGCGCGGCGGAGAGCCTGAACCTGGCAGCCGCGGCGGCGGTGTGCCTCTACAGCTCGGCCCGCAGCCAGCGCAGCGGCAGCACCGGCGGGTGGACACCGGCCGAACCGGGGTGAAACGTTGTGAACCCGCGAGCGGTGTTTCTGCCCCGCCCGGTGACGGTCCGCTGTCGCACCGCACGTACACTCTCCGCGTACCAGCATAAGTCGGACATGTCCCGTGAAAGTAGGGACTCCCGCGCAACGGCTCCGACGCGCTAGAGTCTGATCGCGTTCCGTTACGCTGGGCGAGCTGACAAGGCGGCAACGCCGGCCGAGCCGGAGTTCACGGCAGAGCGCCGGGCGGAAATCGTTCGAGTGGATGGGGTCATGACGGGCAGCACGCGCCTGGCGACTGGAGCCGGGGAAGGTGGCGGCTACCGCGCGGCGGGTTACCGCAGCGGCCGTTACCAGTCCCTGGCCACCGCGGGCCCGGCTGAACCCGGCCCCGCGCCGCAGGCCGGGCCCGCCGATGTGCTGGCTAGCCTGGTTATCGCCGACGAGATGCCCGACGGCCTGGTCATCGCCGGCCCGGACGGGCGGGTCGAGGTGTTCAACGCCGCCGCCGCCCGGCTCACCGGGACGGCAGCGGGCGGCGCGCTGGGCCAGGACGTGACCCGGGTGCTCCCGCTGGCCGACGCCGAGGGCCGCAGCTGGTGGGACTGCACCGATCCCTACAATGGCCTGTGCACCAGGACCCGCCACCCCGAGACGTCGCTGTACCTGCCGGACGGCACCGAGCTGCTCATCACCATGAGCTATGTACGCGAGCGGCGGCGCGGCCGGGCCGGCTCGCGGCGGGTGCGCCGCCTGGTGGTCACCCTGCGCGGGGCCGGCCATCGCGCCCGGCTGGAGCGCAGCCGGGCGGACCTGGTGTCCACCGTCGCGCACGAACTGCGGTCGCCGCTGACCAGCGTCAAGGGGTTCACCGCCACGCTGCTGGCCAAGTGGTACCGGTTCACCGACGACCAGAAGCGGGTCATGCTCGAGACGGTCAACGCCGACGCCGACCGGGTGACCAGGCTGATCACCGAGCTGCTTGACGTGTCCAGGATCGAGGCCGGACGGCTGGAGGTGCACCGCCAGCTGGTCGACATCCCGGCCCAGGCGAGGAAGATCATCGCGGGCCGGGTGGCGGCCGGTGAGCCGCCGCAGCGGTTCCGGGTCGAGGTCACCGGCGAGCTCCCGGAAACCTGGCTGGACCAGGACAAGGTCGACCAGATCATCGGCAACCTGGTGGAAAACGCGGTGCGGCACGGCGCTGGTACCGTAACGGTTGTGGTGGAGCCGGCGGACATCGATGACGGCCAGGACGGCAAGGTCCCGGGCGTCGCGGTATCCGTGCGCGATCAGGGTGAGGGTGTGGCGCCCGAGTTCGCCCCCCGGGTGTTCCGGCCGTTCTGGCGCGCCAAGCGGCGCGGTGGCACCGGTCTCGGCCTGTTCATCGTGAAGGGCCTGGTCGAGGCGCACGGCGGAACGATCGACGTGCTGGCCGCCCCCGGCGGCGGCGCCGAGTTCCGATTTACCATGCCCGCGCCGGCGCCCGACTTCGGCTGACGGAGCGGGCGGCCCGGGGGTTCTTCCCCGGTGCCGGTTCAGCGGGTGCCCGAACGCCGCATCAGATCAGGCCCAGGCCGGGCCGCCCAGGCCCAGGGGAGCAGAGGATGTCTGCAGGCAGTAAACAATATGACCCGGTGGAGGTGTCCGCGCTGTCCGCCGAGCAGGTGGGCCGGGCACGGGACGAGGCACTGGCCGCCATCGCCGCGGCGCGGGATCTCGATGAGCTCAAGGCGGCCAGGCTCGCGCACACCGGCGACCGGGCGCCGCTGACGCTGGCCGGCGCCGAGATCGGCGCGCTGCCGCCGGCCGCACGGGCCGACGCGGGCAAGCGGGTGGGCGCCGCCCGCGGCGAGGTCCGGCAGGCGCTGGACCGGCGCCGGGACGTGCTGGAGGCCCAGCGGGACGAGCTCATCCTCACCGCCGAGACGGTGGACGTGACGATGCCCACCGACCGGGCCCCGCGCGGCGCCCGGCACCCGGACACGGTGGTGGCCGAACGGCTCACCGACGTGTTCGTGGCCATGGGCTACGAGGTAGCCGAGGGACCCGAGGTCGAGGCCGAGTGGTACAACTTCGACGCGCTGAACTTCTCACCGGATCACCCGGCCCGGGCGATGCAGGACACGATCTTCGTAGCCGGTGAGGACGGCAGGAGTTCGGGGATGGTGATGCGCACGCACACCTCCCCGGTGCAGATCCGGGCCATGCTCACCCGCCAGCTTCCGCTGTACGTGGTGAGCCCGGGCAGGTGCTACCGCACGGACCCGCTGGACGCCACGCACAGCCCGGTGTTCCACCAGATCGAATGCCTGGCGGTGGACGAGGGCCTGACCATGGCCGACCTGCGCGGCGCGGTGCAGGCGTTCGTGGACGCGATGTTCGGCGAAGGGCTGGCGACCAGGTTCCGGCCGGACTTCTTCCCGTTCACCGAGCCGTCGGCGGACGTGTCCATGGAGTGCCACGTGTGCCGGGGCGCCTCGGCCAGGCCCGGCGGCGACCCCTGCCGGGTGTGCCGGTCCCAGGGCTGGGTGGAGATCGCCGGCTGCGGCATGGTCAACCCGCGGGTGCTGGTGGCCTGCGGCATCGACCCCGACCGGTACAGCGGGTTCGCGTTCGGCCTCGGCATCGAGCGGACCCTGATGATCGCGGATGGTGTGTCTGACATCAGGGACACCATCGAGGGTGACGTGCGGTTCTCCCGCGCGCTCGGAAGGGAGATCTAGATGCGTCTCCCGCTTTCCTGGGTGCGTGAGTACGCCCCGATCAGTGACGCCGGCGCCGACCCCCGCGAGGTGTCGCGCCGGCTGACCGCCGCCGGGCTCGAGGTGGAATCGGCCGAGCAGGCCGGCCACGACATTGAGCACGTGATCGTGGCCGAGGTGCTGGAGATCGAGGAGCTGACCGGGTTCAAGAAGCCGATCAGGTTCTGCCGGCTGACCTCCGGTGACCCGTCGGCGGCGCCGCACGAGGTGATCTGCGGTGCGGTCAACTTCGCCGCCGGTGACCGGGTGCCGCTGGCGCTGCCCGGCGCCCGGCTGCCCGGCGGCGTGACCATCGGCGCCAAGCCCGCCTACGGCCGGATGTCGGCCGGGATGATCTGCTCGGCGGCCGAGCTGGCCATCGGGGACGACCACAGCGGCATCCTGGTGCTGCCGCCGGACGCGCCGCTGGGCGCGGACTTCGTGGACTACGCCGGGCTGCGCGACGTGGTGCTGGACATCGCGGTCACCCCGGACCGTGGCTACGCGCTGTCGGTCCGCGGTGTGGCGCGGGAACTGGCCAGCGCGTACGGCGTGCCCTACACCGACCCGGCAGGTCCCGCCCTGGCCGGGGACGGCGATGGCGAGCCCGGTGACGTGTACCCCGCGAGCATCGCCGACCCGACCGCCTGCGACCGGTTCGTGCTGCGCGAGGTGCGCGGCCTCGACACCGCCGCCGGCACACCGCTGTGGATGCGGGTGCGGCTGGCCCGGTGCGGGCTGCGTACCGTGTCGCTGGCCGTGGACATCGTCAACTACCTGATGCTCGAGCTCGGCCAGCCGCTGCACACCTTCGACCGGGCCAAGCTGGACGGCCCCATCGTGGTCCGGCGGGCCGAGCCGGGGGAGCAGCTGGAGACCCTGGACCACGTGGTCAGGAAGCTGGACCCGGACGACATCCTGATCACCGACTCCTCCGGCCCGATCTCCATGGCAGGCACCATGGGCGGGCTGAACACCGAGATCGGCCCGCAGTCCACCGACGTGGTCGTCGAGGCGGCGCACTTCTCCGCCGACGGCACCGGCCGGATGGGCCGGCGGCACAAGCTGAGCAGCGAGGCGTCCTACCGGTTCGAGCGCGGGGTGGACCGCGAGCTGCCGCTGCGCGCCTCGGCCAAGGTGGTCTCGATGCTGGCCTCTTTCGGCGGGGCGAGTGTGCAGCCCGGCTGCACACACGCCCAGGCCGAGGTCGAGCCGGTCACGATCGCCCTGCAGGCCAGCTACCCGGACGAGGTGGCGGGCGTGGTGTACGGGCGGGACACCGTGGTGCGGCGGCTGCGCGAGGTGGGGTGTGAGGTCCGCCAGGGCGCCGGCGCCGCGGCGGACACCCGGCCGCCCGCCGACGGCAGGCACCTGCGGCCCGAGCACGGCAGGCACGACAGGGCGGCCGAGACGCTGCAGGTCACCCCGCCGTCCTGGCGGCCGGACCTGACCGACCCGGCCGACCTGGCCGAAGAGGTGATCCGGCTCGAGGGCTACGCCAACATCCCGATCATGATGCCGCGGGCGACGGCCGGGCACGGGCTGACCGCCCGGCAGCGGATGCGCCGCACGGTGGGCCGCGCGCTGGCCGGGTCGGGCTACGTCGAGGTGCTGAGCTGGCCGTTCAGCCCGGCCAGCGACGCCGACGCGCTGCAACTGCCCGCCGAGGATCCGCAGCGCACCGCGATCACCATCGCCAACCCGCTGAGCGAGGACGAGCCGCTGCTGCGCACCACCCTGCTGCCCGGGCTGCTGCGGGTGCTCGCGCGCAACATCGGCCGCGGCTTCGGCGACGCCGCGCTGTTCGAGACCGGCATGGTGTTCCACCCTCGGCCGGGCAGCCCGGGCGTCGCGCCCATCCTGCGGGTGGACCGCGCGCCCACCGTCGAGGAACTCGGCACGCTGCAGGCCGCGCTGCCCGACCAGCCGGTGCGGGTGGCCACGGTGCTGGCCGGGAACCGCGAGGCGGCGGGCTGGTGGGGACCGGGGCGGCCCGCGTCGTGGGCCGACGCGGTGCAGTCCGCCCGCGAGGTCTGCGCCGACTGCCGGGTCCCGGTCCAGGTGCGGGCCGCGCGGCAGGCGCCCTGGCACCCCGGCCGGTGTGCGGCCATCTTCGTGCCGGCCGGAGCCCCCGGGGGAACGGGGGAGGACCGGGAGTGGCTGGCCGGGTACGCCGGCGAGCTGCACCCGCGGGTGGTGAAGGCGTTCGGCCTGCCCGCCAGGACCTGCGCCATGGAGATCGACCTGTCGATGATCGAGACCGCGGCCGGTACCGTGCCCGCGGTGCCGGCGCCGCTGCTGTCCGGCTACCCGGTGGCCACCCAGGACGTGGCGCTGAGCGTGCCGGTGCAGGTGCCCGCGGCGGACGTGCAGGCCGCCCTGGTCGCAGGCGTGGCCGGCGCGGACGGGGCCGTGCTGCTGGAGGACGTCCGGCTGTTCGACCTGTACACCGGCGAGCAGGCCGGGGAGGGCCAGAAGTCGCTGGCCTACACGCTGCGCTTCCGGGCGCCCGACCGCACGCTCACCGCCGAGGAGACCTCGGCGCTGCGGGACGCCGCCGTGGCCGAGGCCGAGCGGCAGACCGGCGCCGTGCTCCGCGGCGGGTAGCTTTCCGCGCAGGAAAGTACCGCGGCGGCTGACCCGCGGGCGCGAACCCGGCGATGAGCGCGGGCATCACGGCCCGCCCGATGGCCTGCGCGGCATGCCCTACAGCAGATCCTCGGGGTCGAGGGTGCCGTCGGCGATGGACTCCACCACGCGGCGGCTGCTGCCGCCGCCGGACAGCGCGGCCACCATGCTGTCCCGGCACACCTCGTAGCAGTAGCTGACCTGATCCACGTTCGCGTGCTGCTGAGCCCAGTTGCGGATCGCCCGGATCTCGGCGCGATCGTTGCCCGCCTGGCCCTCGGTGACGCTATCCGGGGAGCACATCTCGGACTGGATCATCTCCGGCGGCTCGTTGCCGGCCGGCCAGATCCGGACCAGGTACTTGGTGACGAGATCCATCGTGTCCTCCCCGTCTATCCTATCCCCGCCGGTGCCGCGTATCCGCAGGTCAGCTGCCAGATCCGGAACCTTTCAGGTTCAGCACCGCGATGATCTCCGTGCTGCCCCTGCGGCATTCCGACGCCTCCCCGGTCTGCACCGTCGTCGTGGTGTCGGTGCCCTGGCACGTCCAGCCGTCCACCTTCACCGGTGCGCCGCCGCCGTTGCCGGGCACCCGCCCGGACCGGACCAGACCGGTGTAGTGGCTCTGGATCCGCATGGCCAGCGGGCAGGACGCGGACCCCCGCTCGACCTCGATGGTCACCGGCACGTTGACCGCGGTGCGGGAGATGCCGCAGGTCTGCCGGGGCGGGGCGAGCTGACTGGGGCTCGATCCGGCGGCGGTGGTGGTGTGCCGCGGCGTGCTGCCAGCACACCCCGCGGCCAGCACGGTGACCGCCACGGCCGCGATCACCGGGACCGCCCGCCACGCCACCGGTACAGCCGACTGCGGGCAACGCATGTGTGCCCTCCTTTCCGCGCCCATCATGCCGCCCGCCGCGCGGCAGGGAAAGCCGGCCGCGAACCGGACAGCGAGCCAGCCAGATCCGGCGGGCCGGCGCTGTGTCGCGGCTAGGCAGCGCAGCGTAATCCTCGCACCCTGGCGGCCCTAACTTGTGCCAGTCGTGCATTTCCCCGCGCGTTCCGCCAGGCTTGCATAATTACTCGCTCTCACGCATACTTCTACAGATGGTCTGGCCCGCGGCGCCGGGCCGGGCGGTGGCGACGAAGGGGTGGCTGCGTGGGCGCGCGGGTAGCGGTGGCGGGGGCAAGCGGCTACGCCGGGGGTGAACTGCTGCGGCTGCTGGCCGCGCACCCGGACCTCGAGATCGGCCCGGTGGCGGCCGGGACGAGCGCCGGCAAGCCGGTCACCGACCTGCACCCGCAGCTGGCCGGCCTGGCCGGACGGACGTTCGCGCCGACCACCGCCCAGGCGCTGGCCGACGCCGACCTGGTGTTCACCGCACTGCCGGCCGGTGAGTCGGCGGCGCTCGCCGCCCAGCTGCCCGGCGGGAAGCGGGTCGTGGACCTCGGGCCCGACTTCCGGCTGGCCGCCCCCGCCCAGTGGGCGCAGTTCTACTCCGGGCCGCACGCCGGCCGCTGGCCCTGGGGCCTGCCTGAGCTGCCCGGGACACGGGCGCAGGTGCGGGAGGCCACCCGGGTCGCCGCACCCGGCTGTTACGCGACGGCGGTCGTGCTCGCGCTGGCGCCGCTGCTCGCCGCGGGCGTGGCCGAGCCCGAGGACATCGTGGCCGTCGCCGCGTCCGGCACCTCCGGCGCGGGCCGTGCGGCCAAGCCCGGGCTGCTCGGCAGCGAGGTGATGGGCTCGGTGTCGGCCTACCAGGTCGGCGGCGTGCACCGGCACACGCCGGAGATCGAGCAGGCACTCGGCGAGGCCGTGGCCCACGCCGGAGCCGGCACGCCGGGCGGCATTCCGGCCGGCCCACCCACGGTGACCGTCTCCTTCACCCCGATGCTGGCCCCGATGCCGCGCGGCATCCTGGCCACCTGCACCGCGCGGCTGGCCCCCGGCGGTACCCCTGCGGCGGTCCGTGACGCGCTGGCGCAGGCCTACCACGGCGAGCCCTTCGTCCACCTGCTGCCCGAAGGCCGCTGGCCCGCTACTGCGGCCACCGCCGGGTCGAACGCCGCCCACCTGCAGGCGGCCGTGGACTCCCGGGCGGGCCGGGTGGTCGTGGTGGCCGCCCTGGACAACCTGGGCAAAGGCGCGGCCGGGCAGGCCGTGCAGAACGCCAACCTGATGCTTGGCCTGGCCGAGACGGCCGGCCTGACAGCGAACGGAGTAGCACCTTGAGTGTCACCGCCCCGCTCGGCTTCCGCGCGGCCGGCGTGGCCGCCGGGCTCAAGGAGTCCGGCGCCCGCGACGTGGCCGTGGTGCTGAACGACGGCCCGTCGTGCGCGGCGGCCGCGGTGTTCACCGCCAACCGGGTGCAGGCCGCCCCGGTGCAGTGGACCCGCCAGGTGGTCAGCGGAGGCCGGGTCCGCGCCGTGGCGCTGAACTCCGGTGGCGCGAACGCCTGCACCGGCCCTGCCGGTTTCGCCGACACCCATCAGACTGCCGAACGGCTTGCGCATCAGCTGGCGGGGTCGGCCGGCGAGATGGCGGTGTGCTCCACCGGCCTGATCGGGGAGCGGCTGCCGATGGATCTGCTGCTGCCGGGGGTGGACGCCGCGGTGGCCGAGGCGGCCCGCGGCGGCGGGCTGGCCGCGGCCGATGCCATCAGGACCACCGACACCGTGGTCAAGATCGCGTTCCGCCGCGGCCCGGCGCCGGGAACAGCCGGGAACGCCGGCGCGCCAGGCGGGTACACGATCGGCGGGATGGCCAAGGGCGCCGGTATGCTCGCCCCCGCCCTGGCCACCATGCTCTGCGTGCTCACCACCGACGCCGACCTCGGCGCGGGTGAGCTGGACGCGGCGCTGCGCCGGGCGGCCGCGGTGACGTTCGGCAGGCTCGACACCGACGGCTGCATGTCCACCAACGACACCGTGCTGCTGCTGGCCAGCGGCGCCGCCGGGGTCCGGCCGGATCCCGGCGAGTTCGCCGCCCAGCTCACCGCGGTCTGCGCCGACCTGGCCCGGCAGCTCCAGCTCGACGCCGAGGGTGCGGGCAAGGCCATCGCCATCGAGGTCACCGGCGCGGCGAGCGAGCGGGACGCGGAGACCGTGGGCCGTGCGGTGGCCCGCAGCGCCCTGCTCAAGTGCGCCATCGCCGGCGAGGACCCGAACTGGGGCCGGGTGCTGGCCGCGGTCGGCACCACCGACGCGGTGTTCGAGCCGGACCGGCTGAACGTGGCGGTCAACGGCATCTGGGTCTGCCGCAACGGCTACGCCGCCGACGACCGCGGCAAGGTGGACCTGTCACCCCGCGACGTCACGATCACCGTCGACCTGGCCGCCGGGCCGGATTCCGCGACGATCGCCACCACCGACCTGACCGTGGCCTACGTGCACGAGAACACGGCGTATTCCACATGACCGCGCGCTCCGCGCGCTCCGCGCCCACCGTGGCCGGCCAGCGCCGGCAGGACGCGATCGCCAAGGCCGCCACGCTCATCGAGGCGCTGCCCTGGCTCAACCGCTTCCACGGCCAGACCGTCGTGATCAAGTACGGCGGGCACGCCATGACCGACGCCGCGCTGCAGGCGGGGTTCGCCCAGGACGTGGTGTTCCTGCGGTACGCGGGGCTGCGCCCCGTCGTGGTGCACGGCGGCGGCCCGCAGATCACCGAGCAGCTCGAGCGCTCCGGCCTGCCCAGCACGTTCACCGCCGGGCTGCGGGTCACCACCCCCGAAGCCATGGACGTGGTCCGGATGGTGCTGACCGGGCGGGTGAACCGCGACGTGGTCGGCCTGATCAACCAGCACGGCCCGTTCGCGGTGGGCATGTCCGGTGAGGACGCGAACCTGTTCACCGCGCGCCGCAAGCCGGCCATCGTGGACGGCGAGCCGGTGGACATCGGGCTGGTGGGTGAGATCGCCGCGGTGAACACCGGCGCGGTGCGCGCACTGCTCGCCGACGGCCGGATCCCGGTGGTGTCCAGCGTGGCGGCCGGCGACGGCGGCGCGGTGTACAACGTGAACGCCGACACCGCGGCCGGCGCGCTCGCCGTCGCACTGGGTGCGGCGAAACTGGTCATGCTCACCGACGTGCCCGGCCTGTACGCCGACTGGCCGCCCAGCCCGCCGCGGGCGGACCAGCCCGGCGCGCCGGAGCCGGCCGGCGAGGTGATCCCCCGCCTCGGCGCCGCGGACCTGGCCGCCCTGCTGCCCACGCTCAGCGCCGGCATGATCCCGAAGATGACCGCCTGCCTGGACGCCGTGCGCGAGGGCGTGCCGCAGGCCCACGTGCTCGACGGCAGGCTGCCGCACGCGGTGCTGCTGGAGATCTTCACCGACTCAGGCATCGGGACCATGATCGTCCCGGACGGGAGCAGGACATGAGCGAGCCGCAGGCGACCGCGGAACACAGTACGAGCACCTCTCAGCGGTTGCGCGAGCGGTTCGCCGCGTCGATCATGCCGAACTACGGGCTGCCCCCGGTCGCGCTGGCCCGTGGCCAGGGCTGCCAGGTATGGGACGCCGACGGCCGGGAGTACCTGGATCTGATCGGCGGCATCGCGGTCAGCGCGCTCGGCCACGCCCACCCGGCCATCACCGAGGCGGTGTCCCGCCAGGTCGCCACGATCGCGCACACCAGCAACCTGTTCCTGCACGAGCCGGAGGTCGTGCTGGCCGAGCGGCTGCTCACCCTGCTCGGCCACGACGGAAAGGTGTTCTTCGCCAACTCCGGCACCGAGGCCAACGAAGCGGCGCTCAAGGTGGTGCGGCGGGCCAATCCCGGCCGGCCGGTGATCGTGGCCGCCGAGCACGGTTTCCACGGCCGGACCATGGGCGCGCTCGCGCTCACCGGCAAGGCCTCGATCCGCGAGCCGTTCGGGCCGTTCGGGCTGACCGTGCGGTTCGTGCCCTATGGCGAGCCGGACGCGCTGCGGGCCGCGGTCGGCGCCGACTGTGCTGCGGTCTTCCTCGAGCCCACCCAGGGCGAGGCCGGTGTGGTGCCGGCCCCGGACGGCTACCTGCGCGCCGCCAGGGAAGCCTGCGACGCGGCCGGCGCGCTGCTCGTGCTGGACGAGATCCAGAGCGGGATCGGCCGGGCCGGCACCTGGTTCGCCCACCAGCGCGAGGGCGTGCGGCCCGACGTGCTCACCCTGGCCAAGGGCCTGGGCGGCGGCCTGCCGATCGGCGCCTGCATCGGCGTGGGCGGGTGCGGCACCGCGCTGGGCCAGGGCGACCACGGCAGCACGTTCGGCGGCAACCCGGTGGCCTGCGCCGCCGCGCTCGCCGTGCTGGACACGATCGAGGCCGACGGCCTGCTGGAGCACGCGGCCGCGGTGGGGCAGCAACTGACCAAGGCCATCACCGCCGTGCCGCACCCGCTGCTGGCCGGGGTGCGCGGCCGCGGGCTCTGGCTGGCCATTCTGCTCACCGAGCCGGTGGCCGGCCGCGTGCAGAGCATCTGCGCCGGTGCCGGGTTCCTGGTCAACGCGGTCCAGCCGGACGCGATCAGGCTGGCCCCGCCGCTGATCCTCAGCGAGGTGCAGGCCGGGCTGTTCGCCCGTACACTGCCAGCCATCCTGGACGTGCAGGCCGGCGCCGAGACGGGCTCGGCCGCGCGCGCCGCCGACCGGATCAGGCAGGAACTCAGGTTGTGACCTCGGCATCAGAGACTTATTCAAAACCCGGTCGGCAGGCTCTTGGCCGTGAGCGCGCAGGAACTTTTGAATGAGTCTCCCACTTACGAAGGTGGCCAGGCAGGCCAGGATCGCGGCGATCCTGGAGCGGGCCCAGGTGCGCTCCCAGGAAGACCTGGCCGAGCGGCTGGCCGAGGGCGGGCTGCACGTCACCCAGGCCACCCTGTCCCGCGACCTGGAGGAACTCGGCGCGGTCCGGCTGCGCGGCAGCAGCGGCTCGCTGGTGTACGCGCTGCCCGGTGAGCCGGGCGGGCCGGGATCGCGGCCCGGTGGCAGCATGCCGTCCGGCGCGCCTGACGATGCGGCGGGCAGCAAGCTGGCCCGGACCGCCGCCGAGTTGCTGACCTCGGCCGAGGCCAGCGCCAACCTGGTGGTGCTGCGCACCCCGGCCGGGGCGGCGCAGTACTTCGCCTCGGTGATCGACCACGCGTCCTGGCCGTCGATTCTCGGCACCGTGGCCGGCGACGACACCGTGCTGATCATCGCCAGGGCCCCGGACGGTGGCGACGCCGTCGCGGCCGCGCTGCTCAAGCTCGCCGACCGGCAGGCCGCACGCGAACGGCCCGCTCAGGCCTGACCACCGGCCCGGCAGCGATCCGCACCGGGGCGCTTTAACATGGCAAGCTGGCCGGTTACGCACCGGCCAGTTACGCAGGAGCAGGAGGAGCATCGTGGGCAGCGAGGAGCCGGCACCGCCGACCAGGCTGTGGGGCGGCAGGTTCGAGTCAGGGCCGGCCGACGCGCTCGCCAGGCTCTCGGTGAGTGTCCAGTTCGACTGGCGGCTGGCCCGGTATGACCTGATGGCTTCCCGCGCGCACGCCCGGGTACTGCACAAGGCCGGGCTGCTGTCCGGCGAGGAGCTGGACCGGATGCTGGCCGCCCTGGACGATCTCGAGGCGGCCTGCCGGGACGGCTCGTTCCGGCCCACCGTCGCCGATGAGGACGTGCACACCGCGCTGGAGCGCGGGCTGCTCGAGCGGCTCGGCGCGCTCGGCGGGAAGCTGCGGGCCGGCCGCAGCCGCAACGACCAGATCGCCACCGACCTGCGGCTGTACCTTCGCGACCAGGCCCGGCTGCTGGCCTGCCGGATCGCCGAGCTGCAGACGGCACTGCTGGATCAGGCACAGCGGCACACCGGCACGCACGCGCCCGGCATGACCCACCTGCAGCATGCGCAGCCCGTGCTGTTCGCCCACCAGCTGCTCGCGCACGCGCAGGCGCTGGCCCGCGACATCGCGCGGCTGCGTGACTGGGACGCGCGCGCGGCGGTCTGCCCGCTCGGCGCCGGCGCGCTGGCCGGCTCGTCGCTGGGCCTGGACGCCGGGGCGGTCGCCGCCGAGCTCGGATTCGCCGGGCCGGCGCCGAACTCGATGGACGCGGTGAGCGACCGCGACTTCGCCGCGGAGTTCTGCTTCGCCGCCGCGCTGACCGGGGTGCACCTGTCCCGGCTCGGCGAGGAGATCGTGCTGTGGGCGTCGCAGGAGTTCGGCTGGGTGGAGATCGACGACGCGTACGCGACCGGGTCGTCGATCATGCCGCAGAAGAAGAACCCGGACGTGGCCGAACTGGCCCGGGGCAAGGCAGGACGGCTGATCGGCGGCCTGACCGGGCTGCTGGTCACGCTCAAAGGGCTGCCGCTGACCTATAACCGGGACCTGCAGGAGGACAAGGAGCCGGTGTTCGACGCGGCCGACACACTGCTCCTCGTGCTGCCCGCGATGGCCGGGCTTGTGTCCACCCTGCGGGTCAACGCCCAGCGGCTGTCGGCCAGCGCGACCTCGGGGTTCGCCCTGGCCACCGACCTGGCCGAGCTGCTGGTGCGGCGCGGGGTGCCGTTCCGCGAAGCGCACGAGATCGTCGGGCACCTGGTGGTGTGGTGCCAGGTGCACGACGTGGACTTCGGCGAGGTGAGCGACGCCGACCTGGCGCACGTGTCGGCGCACCTGACGCCGGACGTCCGCTCGGTGCTGTCGGCGGCCGGCGCGATCGCCGCGCGCAACTCGGCCGGCGGCACGGCGGGGGAGCGGGTCGCCGAGCAGCTCACCGCGCTGCGCGCTCAGGTGGACGCGGATGCGGCCTGGGGCGCACGTTAGCGCCGGGCCGGCCGGCGGCGGGCTGCTGCCCAGGGAGTTCTTCGGCGGGCCGTCCGTCGGCGTGGCGCCCGCCCTGCTCGGCTGCGTGCTGTCCGCGCGCTCGCCGGACGGCGACGTGGCCGTGCGGCTGACCGAGGTGGAGGCGTACCTGGGGGAGGTGGATCCCGCGTCGCATGCCTACCGGGGGAAGACCAAGCGGAATGCGGTGATGTACGGCGAGCCGGGGCACGCGTACGTCTACTTCACCTACGGCATGCACTTCTGCGTGAACCTGGTCTGCCAGCCGGGCGGCACCGCGTCGGCGGTACTGCTGCGGGCCGGCGCCGTGCTGACTGGGGCCACGCTGGCGAGGCACCGCCGTTCAGCAGGAAAAAGAACTGAACCAGCTACCCAGGACCTGGCCCGCGGGCCGGCCCGGCTTTGCCAGGCGCTCGGCATCGACCGCTCGCTCGACGGCGCGGACGTGTGCGACCCGGACTCCGCACTGCGGATCTTCGGGCCCGGCCCGCCGGGGACCGTGATCAGCAGCGGGCCCAGGGTCGGCGTGAGCACCGCGGCCACGGTCCCATGGCGGTTCTGGGTCGCGGGTGACCCGACCGTCTCCGCCTACCGGGCGCACACGCCGCGCCGCAGAAACCCTTCGGCCGGGGTGTAACCGGGCCACTATCCTGTCCCCTGAAAGCGAGATCAGCGGGAGAGGGAGCAGTGGCGGACATCATCGAAGAGCTGTCCTGGCGTGGCCTGGTGGCGATCTCTACCGACCTCGAGGAGCTCCGCACGGCGCTCCGGTCCGGACAGGTCACCGTTTACATCGGGTTCGACCCGACCGCCCCGGGTCTGCACATCGGCAACCTTGTGCAGTTGCTCACATTGCGCAGGCTGCAGCTGGCCGGGCACCGGCCGATCGGCCTGGTAGGCGGGGCCACCGGGCTGATCGGCGACCCGAGCGGCAAATCCGCGGAGCGGGTGCTGAACTCGCGCGAGGTCGTGGCGGAGTGGACCGGGCGGCTGCGTGGCGAGGTGAGCAGGATCCTCGATTTCGAGCCCGGGCCGGCCAGTGCGCTGCTGGTCAGCAACCTGGACTGGACACGGGACCTGCCGGCGCTGGACTTCCTGCGGGATATCGGCAAGCACTTCTCGGTCAACCAGATGCTGGCCAGGGAGTCGGTGCGGGCCCGGCTGGACGGCGGCGGGATCAGCTACACCGAGTTCAGCTACCAGCTGCTGCAGGCCATGGACTACCTGGAGCTGCACCGGCGGCACGGCTGCACGCTTCAGCTGGGCGGCAGTGACCAGTGGGGGAACCTGGTTGGCGGGGTTGACCTGATCCGCCGGGTGGAAGGCGCCTCGGTGCACGCGCTGGCCACCCCGCTGATCACCAAACCGGACGGCACCAAGTACGGCAAGACCGAGGGCGGCGCGATCTGGCTCAGCGCGGAGTTGATGAGCCCGTACGAGTTCTACCAGTTCTGGCTCAACCGGGCCGACGCCGAAGCCGGTCACCTGCTGCGCGTGTTCACCTTCCGCGGCCGCGAGGAGATCGCCGACCTGGAACTGGCCACCACCGAGCGGCCAGCCGCACGTGCGGCGCAGCGTGCCCTGGCCGAGGACGTCACCACGCTGGTGCACGGCCGGGGCGAGTACGAGCGCGCGGCCGCCGCCAGCCGGGCCCTGTTCGGCCAGGGCGACCTGCGCACGCTGGACGAGGCGACGCTGCGGGCGGTGATGGCGCAGGCGCCATCGACGGTGGTGCCCGGGACGGCGGCCCTGTCAGCCGTCAGCGAACTCATGGCTCAGGTCGGGATCGTGGAGAGCAAGTCGGCCGCGCGGCGGGCGATCGCCGCGGGCGGCGCCTACCTGAATAACGAGAAGGTGACGGATCCGGACCAGATTCCGGCCCCCGCGGACCTGCTGCGCGGGAAGTTTCTCGTGCTCAGGCGGGGTAAGCGCACCACGGGCGTGGTCGAGGTCGCGGCCGGGGGGCCCAGCGAAGTCCAGAGTTCGATTTGACGAGTGGCGCAGGACTGCTAATGTTTCACCTGCCCCAGGGAGAACGGGCCGCTCACCGCGGCCGGTCCCTGGGGACCACCAGGCGCCAACCGGAATAACCAGTGCCGTCGTGCGGTTGTACTAGCTCCGACGCTCTGGCCCTAACTGGCGTCGCCCGGTCCCCGGCCGGGCTAAACTGGAGGGGAAGCCGGACAAAAAGTTCAGCCGAAAGACTTGACTGAGCCTAGTCCGGCTGGTAAGTTAGCAGGGTTGCCCCCGAAGAGGATGAAAATCCTCGGAGGGTGCGCGTCCGTACCTTGAGAACTCAACAGCGTGCTAAAAGCCAGTGCAAATAAGCACAACCCCGTTAAAGGGATCCATGGCCATTTTGGACACGGATTCCTAGACGAAATTTTTGCCAAGATCGCCCCGTTTCTGGGGCGCTCCAGTTGTCAGCACCCATGCGGCTTGCCGTGTGGTTTGCATATAGACATCTACGGAGAGTTTGATCCTGGCTCAGGACGAACGCTGGCGGCGTGCTTCATACATGCAAGTCGAGCGGAAAGGCCCCTTCGGGGGTACTCGAGCGGCGAACGGGTGAGTAACACGTGAGTAACCTGCCCCTAGCACCGGGATAGCTCCGGGAAACCGGAATTAATACCGGATGTGACCACGGTCGGCATCGACTGTGGTGGAAATGGATTCCGGCTAGGGATGGACTCGCGGCCTATCAGCTAGTTGGTTGGGGTAACGGCCCACCAAGGCGACGACGGGTAGCCGGCCTGAGAGGGCGACCGGCCACACTGGGACTGAGACACGGCCCAGACTCCTACGGGAGGCAGCAGT
>DASYAV010000180.1:0-9467 GCA_036501145.1 Streptosporangiaceae bacterium
ATCGGGCCTGGCCAGGGACATCGGCGTGCCGCTGCTCGAGCGGCGCGGCCGCACCGTCGTGCTGACCGGCCAGGCGCGCCTGCTGCTCGCGCACGCCGAGGGCATGCGGGAACTCGCGGAGCGGACCCGCGCGGCCCTGGATGCCTGGGAGGACGGCACCGTGGGCTACGTCAGGGTCGGCGCCTTGGCGAGCGCCATCGCCGCGCTTGTCGGCCCGGCCATCGTCCAGTTGCGCCGGGAACGCCCCGGCCTGGTCATCCGGGTCAGCGAGCAGGAGCCGGATGACATGCTCGACCTGCTCGACGCGGGCGAGCTTGAGATCGCCGTGACGGTCGACTACCCAGGCGCCCCGGCGCGGGAGGACGTCAGGTACCGCCGCGTCGACCTCATCGCCGATGTGATGGACGCGGTGGTGCCGGCGGACCACCCGCTCGCGGGCCGGGCATCCATCGGCCTGGCCGAGCTGGCGTGCGATGTCTGGGTGGGCGCCGCGGCCAGCGACGCGTGCAGCCACATCGTCGCCGGGATCTGCGCCGCCGCCGGGTTCTCGCCGGACGTCCAGTACTACTGCCGTGAGTGGGACGCCGTCGCCGCCCTAGTCGCCGCCGGCGTCGGCGTCGCGCTCATTCCGCGCTCCGCGCAGCCGCTCCGCCCGCCCGGCCTTGCCGTGCTGCCCGTTGCCGGGGCACCCGCGTCGCGGCTGCTGTTCGCCATGGTCCGCGCGGGCACGGAGAAGGACCCGGGCACCCACGCCGCACTCGAGGCGCTGGGCGCCGTCGCCGCCGCCCGACCCGACGGAATCATCAGGGCACCCGCCCCGGGAGCCTCGGGAGTTCCCGAGGACGCGCTAGCCGCGCGGGACGAGCGCGGTGGTCAGACCGAGCCCTGAGCGAGCAGCCGGAACGTGACGCCGGTGCCTGTCCGCGCCACGCCGCGGGCCGCCGTCCCCATTTGCTGATAGCTTGGTGATTAGGCCTGTAAGTTCATGGCGGGCATGGGCCCATCCTGCCGTCTGCGGGAAGCTGCCCTGGCTAGGATCGGGTGCCGGGAACTGAAATACGTCGCTGTGATTTCGCCTGCCGGGGGATGGATGCCGCTTTCCGCAGTGCCGGTCACGCTGACCGCGTCTGAGCGCAAGACACCGAAGATGAGGGTCCGGGGCGCGAAGCGTGCTGGCGGGTCCGGTTGCGGGCGCAGGTCGTGCTGCTGGCGGCGCGAGGCCAGCCGAACGCCCGGATCGCCGCTAACCTGCTGGCCGGCGATGACACGGCGCGGAAGTGGCGGGGGCGGCCTGGTGAGCGCGCCGGTATCGCTGCGGCTGGTCATGGCCACCCGGACCCGACGTGGCGTCGCCGAGGGTCCTCGGAGTCGACGACTTCCGCCAGCCGGGCGATGTCGGCCAGGCTGATCCGCCGCCTCGGTCCGTCAGCACGCTGATGCCCTCCCGGACATCCCGCCAGCGGGGCACCAGCTTGCCCACCCGAGCGGGCCTGTACCGCAGCACAAGCCGCGGTTAGGGTGACCACTGTGAAGCGGTCTGCGGTGGCCGACGCGGCGGAGAGCCTGCACGGCTTTCCTGGTGCGCTGAGCAGTTTCGTGGGCCGGGCCGAGGTGGTGGCGGGGATCGCGGGCCGGCTGGGCCAGTGTCGCCTGGTGACGGTGACCGGGCCGGGCGGCGCCGGGAAGACGCGGCTGGCCGGCGAGGTAGCCAGGCAGGTGGCCGGCCGGTTCGCAGACGGGGCATGGCTGGCGGAGCTGGCGGCGGTCCTGGATCCGGCGCAGGTGCCGGCCACGGTGGCGGCGGCGCTGGGGATCCGCGACCTGCCCGCCGTGGCGACGGCGGAAGCGCTCGCCCACGCGGTGGCCGGGCGGCAGCTGCTGCTGGTGCTGGACAACTGCGAGCAGGTGATCGGCGCGGCGGCGGAGCTGTGCGGCAGGCTGCTGCTCGGCGCCGATGACGTGCGGGTGCTGGCCACCAGCCGGGAGCCGCTGCGCACCGCCGGGGAAGCTCGGTACCGGCTGGGCGCGCTGACGCTGCCCGATCCCGGCGACCCGGCAGCCGCGGCCGGATCCGAGGCGATGACGCTGTTCGCGGACCGGGCTCGGCAGGTGGACCCGGGCTTCGCGCTGGACGACGCGACCACGACGGCCGCGGCCCGGCTGGTTGCGCGGCTGGACGGGCTGCCGCTGGCGATCGAACTGGCGGCGGCGCGGGTGGACGCGCTCGGCGTGACGCAGCTGCTTGAGCGGATCGACGACCGGTTCGAGCTGCTGGCGGACGGTGACCGGCTGGCCGAGCAGCGGCACCGGTCGCTGGCGGCGGCGGTGCAGTGGAGCTACGAGCTGCTGACCGACGTCGAGCGGCGGGTGTTCCGCGCGGTGTCGGTGTTCCCGGGGCCGTTCACCCTGGACGGGGCCGGGGCCGTCGCGGGGGCCGGTGCCGGGCGTGCCGTGCCGCGGCTGGTGGACTGCTCGCTGCTGACCTCGCCGCGGGCCGATCCGGACGGCCGGACCAGGTACGCGATGCTGGAGACGCTGCGGGCCTACGCGGCCGGGCTGCTGGCCCAGGCCGGCGAGGACGGCGCGGCCGTGGCCTCACTGGCCGCATACGCCGCCGAGGTGGCAGTGGAGGCATCCGCCGGGCTGAACACCGGCACCGGCGAGGTGGCAAGCCTGCGGCGCCTGGACGCCGAGGACGCCACCGTAAGCCGCGCGCTGGCCTGGGCCATGGACCACGACCCGGACACGGCGCTGCAGCTCGCGCTGGCCCTGGCGCCGTGGTGGCAGATCCGGGGCCGGCTGACCAGCCAGGCACCGCTGATTGCCGCGGCCGCCGAGCACGCCGAGGCTGGCAGCGGCCAATGGTGCGCCGCCCGCCTGCGCCTCGGCCAGGCCGCCAGCCAGTCATCAGATCTGGCCGCGGCGCTTGAGCATCTCAGCGCGGTCCGCGATGTGCTCGAGGACACCGGACGGCCCGCGTCGCTGGCCGACTCCGCCCTGCTGGCGATCTGCCTGTGCGGCCGCTCGGGGCTGCTGCCGTCCTTTGGCCGGGGCGCGGAGGCCGTCGGCGAGGGCCGCCGCGCGGTAGCCCTGGCCAGGGAACTTGGGAATCCGGGCCTGGAAGCATTTGCCTTGGCCTGCCTCGCCGTGGCCGCCTGGCAGGACGGTGACCGGGGCGGCGCGCTGCGGCTGGTGCGCCAGGCCCAGCGACTCCCAGGCGAGGTCGCCGGCGTGCTGCAGCGAGGCCTGAGCGGGATGGTGACCGGAATCCTGACCGAGGCCGGCGACCTGGCCGCCGCGGCCCAGAACTGCACCGCGGGACTGGCCCGGTGCCGGGAAGTGGGCGACCTGACGAGCCTCAGCGACCAGCTGTGGAGCGCGGCGGTCCTGGATCTGCGGGCCGGGCGCACAGGTGACGCGGCGGCGCATCTGCGTGAGCAGCTCCAGATCGCCGTGCGGACCGGGCTGCGGCCCGTGCAGCTGGCCGGCCTCGACTGCTGCGGCCAGTTGTGCGCGGCCACCGGCCGCCACGCCGAGGCGGTCACGGTGTGGGCGGCGATGTCCGCGCTTGGTGGCCCCGGGCCGCTCCCGTTCCGTATGGCGGCGGAGGACGGCCGGGAGAAGGTGCTGCGGGAAGCACGGAAACTGCTCGGGGAGGCGAGAGCACAAGCGGCCAAGCAGCGCGGCGCCGCCATGAGCCTGGCCACGGCCGCCGAGTACGCCCTCATGCTCGCCGCGGACACGCCGGCGCCGCCGGCCTTCGGCGAAGCGGCTGCGGACGGCACCGCCGCGGGGCCGGGCCTGGCAAGGCTCAGCCCCCGGGAACGCGAACTCGTCACGCTGGTCGCGCAGGGCCGCACCGACGCGCAGATCGCGGCCCAGCTGTACATCACGGTGCGCACGGTCGGCTCGCACCTGGACCGGATTCGGGACAAGACCGGCTGCCGCCGTCGCGCCGACCTCACCCGGCTGGCGCTGAGCGCCGGCCTGGTCTGACTCGGCCTGGTCCGACTCGGCCTGGTCTCTGCCGCTCTGTCGCCCGCCCACGCGGCCGTGTGGGTGATTCCACCCCTGCCAAGGATCGGGCCAGGGGGCAACGCTGGTAACGAACGGCCGGATCAGCCGATGCCGGGCAGATGAGGAGGGCTCGGATGTTGACATGCACGAGCGGCCGGGACGATGCGCCCCGGCCGGCGGATGCGGTGGAGGCGGGCCTGCCAGCAGACGGGCCGGCGGTGGAGATCGCGCATCTCCGCAAGGCCTACGGATCGCTGGTGGCGGTGGCCGACGTGTCGTTCTCGGTAACCGAGGGCGAGATCTTCGGCAATCCTGGGCCCGAATGGCGCGGGGAAGACCACCACCGCCGAGTGCGCCATCGGGCTCCGCGAGCCGGACGCCGGGACCGTCCGGCTGCTCGGCATGGACCTGCGGGCCGGCGTGGACGCGCGGGAGGTGCGGCTCGACGCGTCAACCCTGGAGGACGCCTTCGTCCGCCTTACCGGAACGCACCTGCACCAGGAGGGAGAACAGTCATGAGTACGCAGGTGCCTGCGCGGCCGAGGGTGCCGCGCGCCGCGTTCGGCGCGATCGTCCGCAACGAGGCGCGGCTGGTCTGGCGCCAGCCGGCCGGGATGATCGCCGCCATCGGGATCTCGCTGATGCTCCTGGTCGTCTTCGACGAGGTACACGTCTTCAAGCAGTCCGACTCGCGGCTCGGGGGGCTGTCCGCGTTCCAGCTGTACCTCCCGATCCTGATCGCGTTCTCGATCGGCTTGCTGGCGCTGACTTACCTGCCTGGCCCCCTGGTCGCCTACCGGGAGCAGGGCATCCTCCGCCGCCTGTCGGTCACGCCGGTGCCCGCGTCCTGGGTGCTGGCCGCCCAGCTCGCCGTCCAGGCGTGCCTGATGCTGATCACGGTGGGAACCCTCCTCGTGGTAAGCGTCGCGTGCTTCGGTCAGCGTGCCCCGGGGAATCCGGGCGGCCTGCTGCTTGCGGTCGTGCTGTCCATCGCCTCGATGTTCGCGATCGGCCCCGGCTTGTACTACCCGATGCAGCTGATGCCGGGCCCGATGCTGAACATCAGCCACTTCACCCCGCTCGGCACGAGCGTGCAGGCGATCGTCTACCCGATGTTCGGCGAGTTCCCTCCGGCTGAGGGGCTCCTGGTCCTAGCGGCGTATGCGCTGGTGTTCGGGTTCCTGGCAATGCGCTTCTTCAGATGGGAGTAGGACATGACCGAGGGTGGCGCGCGACCGGCGGCGGACGGCGGTCACGGATCGTTCGCTGGGAAGCTGGCGGCGGTGACCGGCGGCGGCTCGGGCATGGGCCGCGAACTGGTCCGCCAGCTCGCGGCGGCCGGATGCTCGGTCGCGGCCTGCGACTGGCACCCGGATGCGATCGCGACGACCGCGTCTGAGGCCCAGGCCGTCGCCCCGTCCGGCGTCCGGGTCACCGGCCACGACTGCGACGTCTCCGACGAGGCCCAGGTGCTGCGGTTCCGCGACGAGCTGCTGGCGCAGCACGACACCGATCACGTCGACCTGGTCTTCGCCAACGCGGGCATCGGCGGCGGCGGCAGCCTCGTCACCGACACCCGTCAGGACTGGGAGCGCACGTTCGCGGTGGACTGGTGGGGCGTGTACTACTGCGCCCGGGCGTTCCTGCCGCTGCTGATCAAAAGCGGCAACGGCGTGCTGGTCAACACCAGCAGCGTGAACGGCCTGTGGGCGGCCCTGGGCCCGGGCATGTCGCAGTCCGCCTACGCCACGGCCAAGTTCGCCGTGCGCGGCTTCACCGAGGCCCTCATCGAGGACCTGCGCAGCAACGCGCCCCAGGTCCGGGCCGCCCTCGTGCTACCGGGACACGTGGGTACCGACATCGTCGGCAACACCCTCCGCGCCCACGGCAAGGATCCGGAGCAGCTGAGCGACGCCCGGCTGGAGGAGATTGTCCCGCCCCGCACGCGGGCCGGCCTCGTCACGGCCGGCGCGCTACCCGAAGGTGCCTCCACCGATGACCTGCGGCGGATGCTCGTCAAGGCCAGCGCCGACTTTCGGGACAAGGCACCGGTCAGCGCGGCGCAGGCGGCGACCGCCATCCTCGACGGGGTCCGTTCCGGTGCCTGGCGGATCCTGATCGGCGAGGACGCCAGGATGATCGACGCGGCCGTGCGCACCAAGCCCGAGGCCGCCTACGACTACGCCGAGCTGTTCAAGGACGCGGAAACGGGAAAGGCGCGCGAACCATGAGCAATCAAGCCGGATCGGCCGGGCGACATCGCTCCGCGGTGGCGGGTGCGGCGCTGGTCGCCGCGGCGGGCCTGATCGCCGGCGGCTGCTCGAGTAGCAGCAGCCCGAGCGCGCTGACGTGCCCGTCCAAGCGCGGCGCGACAGTCACCGGGACCGCCCCGACCGCGACGGCCCGTCCCGCGGCGGGCTGGACGCAGCCGGACGCCGACGTGGCGAGCACCCGCTACGTGGCCAGCGCGATCACCAGCGCGAACGTCTCGAAGCTGGGGGTGGCGTGGACCGTGCCGCTGACCGTACCCACGACCCATACCGACGGGGCCTACGCGGCCACGCCGGTAATCGTCAAGGGGGTGGTGTTCGTCCAGGACCTGGAGTCCAACGTGTACGCGATCAGCCTGGCCACCGGCAGGGTCTTGTGGACGCACGACTACGACTCGCCGAACGGCGGGCCGGACGGCGTCAACGTGGCCGGCGGGGTCGTGTACGCGGCCACCGCCAAGGCCGCGGTCGCCCTGAACGCCGCGACCGGGGCGCAGCTGTGGCGCCGGACGCTGATCGGCAACGACCACGAGGGCATCGCCATGGCACCCGGCTATAACAATGGCACCGTGTACGTGTCCACCGTGCCGGCCAACGTGACGGCCGTGTACGGCGCCGGCGGCCAGGGAATCTTGTGGGCCCTGAACGCCAGGACCGGCGCGCCGGAATGGTCCTGGAACGAGGACCAGAACCTATGGGGCAACCCGGGCGTCAACTCCGGTGCCGGGCTATGGTACACGCCGTCGTTCGACGCCCAGGGCGACATCTACCTCGGCACCGGCAACCCCGCCCCGGTCTTCGGCACCAAGAGCTACCCGCTTGGCAGCAGCCGGCCCGGCCCTGACCTGTACACCGATTCGGTGGTGAAGCTCAGCCCGGAAGGGAAGCTGCTGTGGTATTTCCAGCTCACCCCGCACGACCCGTACGACTGGGACCTGCAGAACCCGCCGGTGCTGACCACCGCGAACGGGCGGCCGGTGGTGATCGACGGCGGCAAGGCCGGCATCATCATCGAGCTGGACGCGCGGACCGGCAAGCTGCTGTGGCAGCGCCCGGTGGGCGGGCACGACGGGCACGAGGACGACGGGCTGCTCACCGAGCACGCCAGCCCCTCCTCACACGACCCGCTGCCCGCGCATTACTGCCTCGAGCCGAGCACCTACGGCGGCGTCCTGACCCAGCTGGCCAGCAACGGCACCACCACCTTCGCCGCGGTCAACGACCTCGCGCTTGCGGCGAGCCCGAGCGGCTTCACCGGGTCGCTGACCAGCCAGTTCCACGCCGTCGAGAACGCCGTCGGCGAGATGGTCGCGGTCAGCCAGGACACCGGCACCGTCGAGTGGGACACCCCGCTGCCGTCCTCGCCGTACGGCGCCGCCACGGTGACCAACGACGTCGTGTTCACCACCACCTTCAAGGGCCACCTGTACGCGCTCGACGCGGCCACCGGCACCATCCTCTTCACCACGCCGATGTCCGCCGGGAGCAACGCCCCGGTCGCCGTCGACAGCGACTACGTCATCGCCGGCGCCGGAGTTTCGCTGTCCGGTACCCAGCGGAACATGATCATCGCCTACAAGCTCGGCGCGACCGGAAAGCTCCCCGACACCGTGGGCTCGTAGCCGGTCCCCGATGGCCGGGTGGCCGCCCGGTCGTACTCATAGACGGCTCTCGCGTTGGTCACAAGGACCAGAGTGCCTCGGTGGGGGACAGCCGGGCGGCGCGAATGGCGGGCAGCAGCCCGGCGAGTGCCCCGATGAGGAGGGCGGCGCCGAGGCCGCCGGCCCACGCTTCCGGCGGGATAACGACGGCCCAGCCCTTGGCGTGCGCGTAGCTGGCGGTAGCGGCGGCGCCTGCGACGTCTCCGGCCGCGCCGCCGACCAGGGTGAGCAGGATGGCCTCGGCCAGGAACTGGACCCTGATCTGCCCCCTGGTCGCGCCGAGCGCTCGGCGCAGCCCGATTTCCTGGCGGCGCTCAAGCACCGAGATGATCATGATGTTGGCCACGCCGACCGCGCCCACCAGCAGCGCGACCACGCCAAGGCCGAGGAACAGGGTGTCGAACGCGCCGGCCGCGTCGGCCTGCGCCGTGAGGGCTTGCGACGGCTGGGAGACCGTGACCTCGTCCGGGTACTCCGGGTTAGCCTGCGCGGCGAGCAGGTTGTCAACCCGGGTGGTGGCGGCCTGGGTGTTGACGGTGCGCACGTAAAGCTCCGAGGGGTGCCCGTCGAAGCCGAGGTAGTGCTCGGCGGCGGGGAAGCCGACCAGGACCGAGGTGTCGACCTGCGGCGCGAGGGGGGCGGGGTTGAGGATGCCCGCGAGGTAAAACCACTGGCCGCCGACCCAGATCCGCATTCCCGGCCAGATCCGGTCAACGCCCATGAGCTGGGCGGCCTCGTCACCGAGCACGGCGACCGGCTCCCTGGCAGTGGCGGCGTTGAGGTAGCTGCCCTGGGCGACCGAGGTGCCCGCGACGCCGGGCAGGTCCGGGCTGGCGGCCTGCACACTGAGCCCGTCGGTGTTGATCGGCGGGATCAGCGGGCTGCGGTAGACGGCGGCGCCGACGGTGCCGGTGTACTGAACGGCAGTGACACCTGGCAGCTGGCCGACCATCGCTGGTGCGGCACCGGGCAGCTCGGCGGGCTGCCCGGTGAGGCTCGTCCCGTTGGTGACGGTCAGCAGGTTGGTGCCAAGCTGCGCGATCTCGGCCAGCAGCCCGGCCTGGGAGGACCCGGCCAGGCCAAGGACGGCGACGATCGCGGCGACGCCGATCGCGATGCCGAGCGCGGAAAGCGCCGCCCGTAGCTTGCGGGTCCGCAGCCCGACGCTGGCCAGCCCGGCCAGGTCGGCCGGGCGCAGCCGGGCCGGCGCCGGAGCCGGTGTGACAGTCATGAGCGTCCTTCCCCCGCGGATTCCGGTCCGGCCGCCCCCGCTGCGGCGGTGCCGGTGCCGGTGTCGGCGATGATGCGCCCGTCGAGCACCTCGATGCGGCGGCGCATCCGGGCGGCGACCGCATGGTCATGGGTGATCACGATGATCGTGGCGCCGCCCGCGTTGAGCTCTTCGAGCAGGTCAAGCAGGGCCGCGCCGGTCGCGGAGTCCAGGTTGCCCGTCGGCTCGTCGGCCAGCACCACCGGCGGGCGGCCGACGATGGCCCGGGCGATGGCCACCCGCTGCCGT
>DASYAV010000181.1:0-8919 GCA_036501145.1 Streptosporangiaceae bacterium
CGCGATGACCGGCGACGGCACCAACGACGCGCCGGCGCTGGCCCAGGCCGACGTGGGCGTGGCCATGAACACCGGCACCTCGGCCGCCAAGGAGGCCGGGAACATGGTGGACCTGGACTCCAACCCGACCAAGCTCATCGAAGTCGTGGAGATCGGCAAGCAGTTGCTGATCACCCGGGGCGCGCTGACCACGTTCTCCATCGCCAACGACGTGGCCAAGTACTTCGCCATGCTGCCGGCCATGTTCTCGGTGGCCTTCCCGGACCTGGGCAAGCTGAACATCCTGCGACTGCACAGCCCCGAGTCGGCGATCACCTCCGCGATCATCTTCAACGCGCTGATCATCATCGCGCTGATCCCGCTGGCGCTGCGCGGCGTGCGGTACCGGCCGGCCTCGGCCACCTCGCTGCTGCGCCGCAACCTGTGGATCTACGGCGCCGGCGGGCTGATCATCCCGTTCATCGGGATCAAGCTCATCGACCTCATCATCATGAACATCCCTGGATTCGGGTGATCCTCAGACATGAACCGTCTTCCTAGTTTCGTCCGGCAGCACATCGCGGCGCTGCGGCTGCTGCTGATCTTCACGGTGATCACCGGCATCATCTATCCGGTGTTCGTGTTCGGGGTGGCGCAGGCGGCCTTCAGCAAGCAGGCCAACGGCTCGATGGTGACCTACCACGGCAAGGTGGTCGGCTCCGGCCTGCTCTGCCAGGAATTCCTGTACAAGAACGGGGACCCGATGCCGCAGTACTTCCAGCCCCGGCCGTCGGACGCCATCCTGCCCGACGCGAAGAACGACTACGGCTGCGACCCGAGGTACTCGGCCGCGTCCAACCTGGGCCCGAACAACCCCGCGCTGGTCCAGCTCATCAAGCAGCGGCAGAAGCAGATCGCGGCGTTCGACCACGTCAGGATCTCGCAGATCCCTGCGGACGCGGTGACCGCGTCGGGCTCCGGCCTGGACCCCGACATCTCGCCGGCCAACGCGGCCATCCAGGTGAACCGGGTCGCCGCGGCCCGGCACATCAGCCCGGCCGCCGTCGAGGCGCTGGTTCAGGAGAACACCACCGGCCGGACGCTCGGCTTCCTGGGTGAGCCGGTGGTCAATGTGCTCAACCTGAACATCGCGCTGGATGAGCACCACCCCGTCCCGCAGGGCGGAAGCTGAGCCGGCGATGACAGAGGCGGCGGTCCCTTACGGCGCGGCGGAGCACTCCAGGCCGGCCCGGCCGCAGCGGGTCCTCGTCGTGGAGGACGAGCCCGCGCTGCTGCGGGCGCTGCGGATCAATCTGCGGGCCCGCGGCTACGAGGTGATCACCGCCGCGGACGGGCGGTCGGCGCTGACCGAGGCCACGCGCCGGCCGCCGGACGCGGTGCTGCTCGACCTCGGCCTGCCGGACGTGGACGGGGTCAGCGTGATCCACGAGCTGCGGGCCTGGTCGCGGGCGCCGGTCATCGTGCTGTCCGGGCGCAGCGGGTCGGGGGACAAGATCGGCGCGCTGGACGCCGGCGCCAACGACTACGTGACCAAGCCGTTCGACATCGAGGAGCTGCTGGCCCGGCTGCGGGCCGCGCTGCGCAAGGACCAGCCGGCCGGCCCGGCCGCGATCCAGCTGGGACGGTGGACGATCGACCTGGTCGCCTACACCGCGACCAGGGAAGGCGACGGTCCCGGCGGGGCCACGCATCTGGCCCACCTGACCCCCACTGAATGGCGGCTGCTGGAGATCCTGCTGCGCAGGCCGGGGCAGCTGGTGCCGGCCCGGCTGCTGCTCACCAGCGTGTGGGGACCCGGGTACGAGGGGAGCACCAACTACCTGCGCTTCCACATGGCCCGGCTGCGGCGAAAGCTGGAAGACGACCCGTCACGCCCCAGGTACCTGCTGACCGAGCCGGGCATGGGTTACCGCTACCAGCCAGATGGCATGCCACCAGGCTTTATGCGGCAGACTGATGGTGGGAACGGCCAGGAAAGAGCTAAATGAGCAGCACGGGCGAGAACGAGCAGCCGACCGGGGACAGGCCAGCCGCGGACAGGCCGGCCACCGACAGGCTGGCCGCCGACAAGCTGGCCGGCCGCGGGCAGCTGCGGATCTACCTCGGCTGCGCGGCCGGGGTGGGCAAGACCTACGCGATGCTCTGCGAGGGGCACCGGCGGGCCGACCGCGGCGCCGACGTCGTGGTCGGCTTCGCCGAGACGCACGGCCGCCCGCACACGGCGGCCCTGCTGGACGGCCTGGAGGTGATGCCCCGGACCAGGATCGCCTACCGCGGCACCGAGTTCGAGGAGATGGACCTGGACGCGGCGCTGGCCCGCAGGCCGGAAATCGCCCTGGTGGACGAGCTGGCGCACACCAACGTGCCGGGCAGCGGGCACGCCAAGCGGTGGCAGGACGTCGAGCAGCTGCTGGCCGCAGGGATCGACGTCATCTCCGCGGTTAACGTGCAGCACCTGGAGTCGCTCAACGACGTGGTCGGGAAGATCACCGGCGTGCCGCAGCGGGAGACCGTGCCCGACTCGGTGGTGCGGGCCGCCGACCAGGTCGAGCTGGTGGACATGACGCCCGAGGCGCTGCGGCGGCGGATGGCGCACGGCAACATCTACCCGGCCGACAAGATCGACGCCGCGCTGAACAACTACTTCCGGCCCGGGAACCTGTCCGCGCTGCGCGAGCTGGCCCTGCTCTGGCTGGCCGACAAGGTGGACGAGGGCCTGCAGCGCTACCGGCTGGCACACGAGATCCACGACACCTGGGAGGCCAGGGAGCGGGTGGTGGTAGCGCTCACCGGCGGACCCGAGGGCGACACGCTGATCAGGCGCGCGGCCCGGATCGCGGCCCGCAGCGCCGGCGGCGAGATGCTGGCGGTTCACGTCACCAAGGCCGACGGGCTCACCGGCGCCGATCCGGCTCAGCTGGCCGGCCAGCGGCGGCTGGTCGAGTCGCTCGGCGGCACCTACCACCAGGTAGTCGGCGACAACGTCCCCGGCGCGCTGCTCGACTTCGCCCGGGCGGAGAACGCCACCCAGCTGGTGCTCGGCGCCAGCCGCAGGTCCTGGCTGTCGGCCCTGTTCACCGGGCCGGGGATCGGCTGGGGGACGATCCGCGGCTCCGGCGACATCGACGTGCACATCGTGACGCACTCGCAGATGGGCCGGGGCCGCGGGCTGCCGCCGATCGCAGGCGGCGCGCTCGCGCCGCGGCGGCAGATCGCAGGCTACCTGCTCGCCATCGCCCTGCTGCCGCTGCTGACCGTGGTGCTGGCCGCCATGCGCGGCAACCTCAACCTGATCAGCGACGTGCTGGCCTTCCTGGTGGCGGTCATCGTGGTCGCGCTGACCGGCGGCTTCATCCCCGCCCTGCTCGAGGCGGTGGCCGGGTCGCTGCTGCTGAACTACTACTTCACCCCGCCGATCCACCGGTGGACCATCGCCGAGGCGAACAACGCCCTGGCGCTGGTGGTCTTCGTGGTGGTCGGGCTGCTGGTCAGCAAGGTGGTGGACACCGCGGCGCGGCGCACCAAACAGGCCGCCAGGGCCGGCGCCGAGTCCGAGCTGCTGATCACCACGGTGGGCAGCGTGCTGCGCGGCCAGCGCTCGGTGGAGGCGGTGCTCGGCCGGGTCCGCGAGGCGTTCGGGATGGCCTCGGTGACTCTGCTGGAGTCGACGTCCCCGACGGCCGGCACGGTCCGCGGGCCGGCCACCGAATGGTCGGTGGTGGCCAGCTCGGGCGAACCCGCGGCGGCCAGCCCGGCCGAGGCGGACGTGGAGGTACCGGTGGCCGAAACGCTGTCGCTGGCGCTGCGCGGGCGGCCGCTGCCGGCCGCGGACCGCCGGGTGCTCGGCGCGTTCGCCGCCTACGCGGCGGTGGCGCTGGAGCAGCAGCGGCTGGCCGCCGAGGCGGAGGCGGCCCGGCCGATCGCCGCGGCCGACCGGATGCGCACCGCGCTGCTGCGCGCGGTCAGCCACGACCTGCGCACCCCGCTGGCCGCGGCCAAGGCCGCGGTCACCAGCCTGCGCTCGGCCGACGTGGACTGGGCGGCCGAGGACCGGGACGAACTGCTGGCCACCGCCGATGAGTCGCTGGAGACGCTGGCGCACCTGGTGGCCAACCTGCTCGACATGAGCCGGCTGCAGGCCGGGGTGCTGTCGGCGTTCCCGCGGCCGGTCGGCCTGGACGAGATCGTCGCCCGGTCGCTGGACGACCTCGGGCCGGCCGGGCGGAGCGTCGGTGTGGACATCGCGGACACGGTGCCTGAGGTGCTCGCCGACCCTGGCCTGCTGGAACGGGTCGTCGTGAACCTGACCAGCAACGCGCTGCGCTATTCGCCAGCCGGCGAGCCGCCGATGCTGACCGCGAGCTCGCTCGGCGACCGGGTCGAGCTGGCGGTCATCGACCGCGGCCCGGGCATCCCGGAGTCCGAGCGGATCCGGATGTTCGTCCCGTTCCAGCGGCTCGGCGACACCGACAACACCACCGGGGTCGGGCTCGGCCTGGCGCTGTCCCGGGGGTTCGCGGAGGCGATGCACGGATCGCTGCAGCCGGAGGAGACGCCGGGAGGCGGGCTGACCATGATCCTTTCACTGCCCGCAGCGAGCGTCCCGGCCGGGGAACCGGTGAGCTGATGCCCCGGATCCTGGTGGTGGACGACGAGCCGCAGATCGTCCGCGCGCTGAGGATCAACCTGCGGGCCCGGTCGTATGAGGTGTCCACCGCGGGCAACGGCGCCGAGGCGCTGGACGCCGCGGCCAAGCACCCACCCGACCTGGTGCTGCTCGACCTGGGCCTGCCCGGGCTGGACGGGCTCGACGTGATCAGGGGGCTGCGCGGCTGGACCACCGTGCCGATCATCGTGCTGTCCGGCCGGGCGGACAGCACGGACAAGGTGGAGGCGCTCGACGCCGGCGCCGACGACTACGTGACCAAGCCGTTCGGCATGGAGGAACTGCTGGCCCGGATGCGGGCCACGGCGCGCCGGGCCAGCCCGCGCGAGGAGCTGCCCCAGGTGAAACTGGGCGACCGCACCGTTGACCTGGCCGCCAAACGCGTGTCCAGAGACGGGGCCGCGGACATCCACCTCACACCGACCGAGTGGCACCTGCTCGAGGTGCTGCTCCGCAACCCGGGCAAGCTGCTGACCAGGCGCCAGCTGCTCACCGAGGTGTGGGGACCCGGCTATGCGGACGCGGCAGGCAACCTGCGGCTTTACATGACCCAGCTGCGCCGCAAGCTCGAGCCGGACCCGCCCCGGCCGCGCTGGCTGATCACCGAGCCGGGCATGGGCTACCGCTACCAGCCGGGGCCGGACGAAAGCGCCGTGTAGGGGCGGCGGAGAGGGCTGGGGAGGCCGGGTGGGAGCTGATTCCGGCCCGGATGTCACCATGTGAAGCATGCGGACCGGGTTCAGGGTGCGGCTGGCCGGCCTGAGCCCGCGCCGCCGGATGTTCGTCGCCGGGGTGAGCGCGGTGGTCACGGTCGCGGTGCTGCTGGCCGGGCTGCAGGCCGGCGGCGTGTTCAGCACACCGGTGGCCAAGACGGTCCCGTCGGCACCCGACACCGTGCTGCTGGTGCCCGGCTACGGCGGCGCCAAGGGCGCGCTCGACGTGCTGGCCGCACGGATCCGCCGCACCGGCATGATCGCCCGGGTGGTCACGCTGCCGGGCCAGGGCACCGGCGACCTGACCGCGCAGGCGACCGTGCTCAACGACGACGTGAACCACGTGCTGCACGCCGGGGCGGGCCAGGTGGACGTGATCGGTTACTCGGCGGGCGGCGTGGTCACCCGAGTGTGGGACGCCACCGACGGCGGGGCACAGAAGGCGCGCCGGATCATCACCCTCGGCTCCCCGCTGAACGGCACCAGGATCGCCGCGGCCGGCACCGCGGCCGACCCGTCGGCGTGCCCGGTGGCCTGCCAGGAACTCGTGCCGGGCAGCGCGCTGCTGACCAAGCTGCGGCGCACCCCGCTGGGCCAAAAACCCGGCTGGCTGTCGCTGTGGAGCGTCGATGATCAGGTGGTCCGGCCGCCGGGCTCGGCGAGGCTGGCCGGCGCGGTGAACGTGCCGCTGCAGTCGGTGTGCCCGGGACTGCTGATCGGCCACGGCCAGCTGCCGGTCAGCCCGCTGGTCATCGGCATCGTGCTGCAGGCGCTCGGCCCCGGCCCGCTGACCGCGCCGACCCGCGCGGAGTGCGGCACGCTGCAGCGGCTGGGAAGGGGTAGCGGAGGTGGGCGGGCCCAGGGTGGCTGATGCCGCGGCGGCGGAGGCGGCCGGGACAGCGGACAGCGCGGCGGCCGAGGCCGCCGCGGTCACCGCGTTCTGGCAGGGGCTCGGGCTGCCCGGCCTGGTAGACGTGCACACCCACTTCATGCCGGACAACGTGCTGGTCAAGGTGTGGGACTTCTTCGACAGCGGTCGGGCCGAGGTGGGCCAGCCCTGGCCGATCGTGTACCGGCGGCCGGAACAGGAGCGGGTCGGCCTGCTGCGCGCGTTCGGCGTGCGGACGTTCAGCGCGCTGCTCTACCCGCACAAGCCCGGCATGGCGGCCTGGCTGAACTCGTGGGCGGTGGACTTCGCGGCCCGGACGCCGGACGCGCTGCACAGCGCCACGTTCTTCGCCGAGGCCGGCGCGCCGGGCTACGTGGCCGAGGCGATCGGCGCGGGGGCCCGGCTGTTCAAGGCGCACGTGCAGGTGGGCGGGTACGACCCGCGCGACGAGCTGCTGGACCCGGTGTGGGGGCTGCTGGCCGAGGCGGGTGTGCCGGTCATCGTGCACTGCGGGTCCGGGCCGAGCCCCGGCCCGTACACCGGCCCGGGGCCGATGTCGCAGGTGCTCGCCCGGCATCCCCGGCTGACCGCGATCATCGCGCACCTGGGGGCGCCGGAATACGGGGAGTTCCTGGCCCTGGCGCTACGCCACCCGAACGTCTACCTGGACACCACGATGGCGTTCACGGACTTCATGCAGCGGCTGGCGCCGTTCCCGGCCGGGCTGCGGCCGCGGCTCGTGGCCGCGGCCGGCCGGATCCTGCTGGGCAGCGACTTCCCGAACATCCCCTATCCGTACCTGCACCAGCTGGCGGCGCTGGACCGGCTGGGCCTCGGCCCGGACTGGCTGCGCGCGGTCTGCCACGGCAACGCCAGCCGGCTGTTCGGCCTGTAGCGTCCTCGCGCCGGGCCGCCGCGGTCTATCCGCCGCCGAGCAGACGGCGGCTGCTGGCCGGCGGTGGGGTGGTGCAGCCCACGCAGGGCGGCTTGCCGGTGAAGTAGGCCGGGATGCCCGGCGAGTCGGTCGGCGGGTTGGTGGGCAGCAGCACCGGTCTGCGCGGAGCCTGGGCGAAGTCGAAGTCGGCGGTCAGGTCGCCCAGCACAGGCTCGTCCTCCCGGACGTCAGGCCGCGAGTCCGGCCGGCCGTCAGTGGCTGGGTCAAGCCGGTCACCGTCCAGGAAATCATCTTCGATGAATTTGAGGTACGCGTCACTGCTGAGCGTCTGGTGATCGATGTACCCGTGCCGGGCGTACGGCGAGATGACCAGGCTCGGGACGCGCAGCCCGTAGCCGTTCTGGTCCACCCGCGGCGGGACGACGCTGTCGTAGAAGCCGCCCCAATCGTCCCAGGACAGGAAGATCGCGGTCGAGTCCCAGTCCGGGCTCTTCATGGCCGCGTTGACGATCGAGGTGACGTAGGCCTGGCCCTGGTGGACGCTGGCCGGCGGGTGCTCGCTGTCCGGGCCGGACGGGATGATCCAGCTCACCTCGGGCAGCCGGCCCGCCCGGGCCGCGGAGAAGTAGCCCGACAGGTCCTGGATGTTGCCCAGCTGGTGATCTTGATGCACGTCACCGAACAGCGGCAGCGGATTCCAGATGCCCGGCGTGCGGGCGCTCTGCGGGGTGGGCGGGCAGGTCTCGTCGGCGTCGTCGTCGCAGTCCGGCTGGATGCCCTTCTGCACGTAGTAGGCCCAGCTGACGTGCTCGGCGTAGAGCAGCCAGGTGATGTCGGTCCAGGCCAGGTCGATCGAGGTCTGGCCGGTGGTCAGTTCCTGGTGCACGGCCCGGCCGAACTGCTTCACCCCGTACGGGCCCACGATGTCGTTGACACAGCTCATCGGGGAGCGGTCGCGGCACCTGGCCGACCAGGCGGACACCATGTACAGGTGATCGGGCAGCGACCACGACTTGACCGGCTCAAACATCTGGTCGTCGAGCACGAAATCCTGGGCGTAGGTCCAGTAGCTGGGAATCTCGGCTCCGGTGTGGTAGCCCATCACGTCTGGTTGGCCGCTGGCGGTGCACGCCGGATCATCCGGATTGGTGCAGCTCGCCTTGGCCTGGTCGCGCTGGGCGATGAACCCGTCCATCATGCCGCCGTTCACGTCCGCGACGGCGTTCGCCTCACCGTGCGGGCCGCCCCCGTTCACGTCGGCGGTGTCGTGGTAGGGCCGGGTACAGCCGGCCGCCGGGTTCGGCACGCACACGGTCGGCGTGCCGTCCTTCATCGGGATCCCGTCCGCCCCCGGATAGGTCCCGAAGTAGGTATCGAACGACCGGTTCTCCTGCATCACGACGATCACGTGCTTGATCTTGTGGATACCGGCCGGCACGATGTACGAACCCGACGGCCCGCCACTGACCTCCTCCACCGCCCCAGGAGACGGGGACGATCCCGAGCAACCCGCGAGCACTCCGCACACGGCCAGGCCCGCGCACATCAAAGCGGGGAGCCGCCGGGGAAAGTGATAACCAGCCACGTACCGATGCTCACATACCAATGCGGGAAGCGATAAAGCACCGTGCGGGAAACCGGTGAGCGCACCACGGGAAACCCGTAAGCATCGTCAAGGAAACCGGTGCGCACGGTGGGAAAACCATGAGGCGGTGCCCCGCACGCACCATGAGAAGATCATGGCGCACCCATAGGA
>DASYAV010000182.1:0-86583 GCA_036501145.1 Streptosporangiaceae bacterium
CCGCAGCGATGTCGTCGGCCGAGTCGATGGCGGCGATCCGGGTGTAGGCCTCCAGCCTGAGCCGCTCTCCCGGCACGTACTCGTGCGGTATGTGCGCGTTCACCGGCAGCTCGACCCTGACCTCCTGGCGGGCGGCGGCCCCGGTGCCCTTCAGCTCGCTGACCGCCTCGCCGATCATCCGGACGTACAGGTCGAAGCCGACGCCGGCGATGTGCCCGGACTGCTCGCCGCCGAGCAGGTTGCCCGCGCCGCGGATCTCCAGGTCCTTCATGGCCACGTGCAGCCCGGCGCCGACCTCGGTGTGCTGGGCCACGGTGGCCAGCCGCTCGTGCGCGGTCTCGGTCAGCGACCGCTCCGGCGGGAACAGGAAGTAGGCGTAGGCGCGCTCCCTGGCCCGGCCGACCCGGCCGCGCAGCTGGTGCAGCTGGGACAGCCCGTAAGCGTCCGCGCGGTCCACGATGAGCGTGTTGGCGTTGGGGATGTCCAGGCCGGACTCGACGATCGTGGTGGCCACCAGGACGTCGTAGTTCTTCTCCCAGAAGTCGACCATGATCTTCTCGAGGGTGTGCTCGTTCATCTGGCCGTGCGCCACCGCGACCCTGGCCTCCGGCACCAGCTGGGCGACCCGGGCGCCCACCTTGCCGATCGAGGCCACCCGGTTGTGCACGAAGAAGACCTGCCCGTCGCGCAGCAGCTCGCGGCGGATCGCCGCGACGATCTGCTTCTCGTCGTAGGGCCCGACGAACGTGAGCACCGGGTGACGTTCCTCCGGCGGGGTGAGGATGGTGGACATCTCCCTGATGCCGGCCACCCCCATCTCCAGGGTGCGCGGGATCGGCGTCGCCGACATGGACAGCACGTCCACCTCGGTTCGCAGCCGCTTCAGGTACTCCTTGTGCTCGACCCCGAACTTCTGCTCCTCGTCGATGACGAGCAGGCCGAGCCGCTTGAACCTGGTCTCCGGGGACAGCAGCCGGTGGGTGCCGATGACCACGTCCACGGTGCCGTCGGCCAGCCCGGCCAGCGTCTCGCTGACCTCGGCGCTGCTCTGGAACCTGGACAGCGCCCTGACCTTGACGGGGAACGGGGCGTACCGCTCGCCGAACGTCACCGAGTGCTGCTGGACCAGCAGCGTGGTCGGCACCAGGATCGCGACCTGCATGCCGTCCTGCACCGCCTTGAACGCGGCCCGCACCGCGATCTCGGTCTTCCCGTTGCCGACGTCGCCGCAGATCAGCCGGTCCATCGGGACCGCCTGCTGCATGTCCTGCTTGACCTCGTCGATGGCCGCGAGCTGGTCGGGCGTCTCCACGTAGGGGAAGGCGTCCTCCAGTTCGCGCTGCCAGGGGGTGTCCGGGGCGAAGGCGTGCCCAGGTGAGGCGGTCCTGGCCGAGTACAGCCGGATCAGCTCGGCGGCGATCTGCCGCACCGCCTTGCGCGCCCGGCCCTTGGTCTTGGCCCAGTCGGCGCCGCCCAGCCGGTGCAGGCTGGGTGCCTCGCCGCCGGAGTACTTGGTCACCTCGTCGAGCTGGTCGGTGGGCACGTAGAGCCGGTCCGGCGGGTGACCGCGCTTGCTCGGCGCGTACTCGATGACCAGGTACTCCCTGGTCGCACCGGCCACCGTGCGGCTGGTCATCTCCAGGTACCGGCCGACCCCGTGCTGCTCGTGCACGACGTAGTCGCCGGCCCGCAGCTCCAGCGGGTCGATGCCGCCGCGGCGGCGGGACGGCATCCGGGTGGCTTCCCTGGCGCCGACCCGCTGGCCGGCCAGGTCGCTCTCGGTGAGCACCGCCAGCCGGGCCGCCGGCCAGCTGAAGCCGTGCCCGATCAGCCCGGTGGTGACGTACGGGACACCCGGCTCGGGCGGCCCGGCCAGGTCGTCCAGCCGGGCGCCAAGGTCCTCGCCGCGCAGCAGCTCGGCCAGCCGCTGGGCGGGGCCGTGTCCCTCGGTGACCATCACGACCCGCCAGCCGTCGGCGAGCCACTGCCGCACGTCACCGATCACCCGCTTGGTGTCGCCACGGTAGGACTCGGCCGGGCTGGCGCCCAGCGGGTACGCCGGGGTGCCGGGATCACCGGCGGGCTGCCCGTCGTCCTCGGGGCCGCCGCCGAACGGGGTGACCGTCCACCACGGCAGCCCGAGATCGCGGGCGGCGGCGCGCACGGCGCTGATCGGCCGGAACGCGGACTCGCCCAGGTCGATCGGCGCCTGGGCGCCGGCCGCGGCATTCACCCAGGAGGCCTGGAGGAACTCCTCGCTCGTCTTCACCAGCTCGGCGGCCCTGGTCCGGATCCGCTCGGGGTCGCAGGCCAGCACGCAGCCCGGCTCGGGCACGTGGTCGAGCAGCAGTTCCATCCGGTCGGCGAGCACCGGCGCGAACGCCTCCATGCCCTCGACCGCGATGCCGTCAGCGAGCTTGCCGAGCGCCTCGGCCACCCCGGGATGCCCGGCGGCCAGTTCCTTGGCCCGCTCCCGGACGGCCGGGGTGAGCAGCAGCTCGCGGCAGGGCGGCGCCCACAGCACGGGTGCCGGGCCGAGGCTGCGCTGGTCGGCGACCTTGAAGGTGCGGATCTCGTCCACCTCGTCGCCGAAGAACTCGATCCGCAGCGGGTGCTCCTCAGTGGGCGGGAACACGTCCAGGATGCCGCCGCGCACGGCCAGGTCACCGCGCTTCTCCACCAGGTCGCCGCGGGTGTAGCCGATGTCGACGAGCCGGGCCAGCACCTCGTCGGGGTCGGCCGCCTGGCCGGGCTCCAGCCGGACCGGCTCCAGGTCGCCGAGGCCGGCCACGATCGGCTGCAGCAGCCCGCGGACCGGGGTGACCACGACCGACAGCGGCCCGGCCACCGGGTCGGCGGGATCGGGGTGGGCCAGCCTGCGCAGCACCGCGAGCCGCTGGCCGACGGTGTCGGAGCGGGGAGACAGCCGCTCGTGCGGGAGCGTCTCCCAAGCCGGGAAGCTGGCCACCGTCCCGGCCGGCAGCAGCGAGCCGAGCGCGTCGGCCAGGTCGTCCGCCTCCCGGCTGGTGGCGGTGACGGCCAGCACGAACCGGCCGGCCCTGGTGGCCAGGGCGGCGGTCAGGAACGGGCGCAGCTCGGCGGGGCCGACCAGGTCCCCCGCCTGCACGGCCGCGGCGCCGTCTGCGGCGCCGTCGGCCGGGGGCGCCGCGGCGTCCAGCGCGGCACGCAGCCGCGGGTCGTCGGCGATGACCGGCAGGAGTCCAGTGAGGCTCATGATTCCTTCGTTCAGGCAGCGTTCAGGCAGCATGAAGCGGCCGCGTCATCGGCAGGAACCCCCAGGGCTGCTGAGGTTTGCGCCCGCGATGAGCGGCACATGGAAACCGGTCCGGGCGCCGTATGTACCCGGCCCGGGAACTAATCCAGTGTAGTTGTCAACGAGCCGCGCCCCGCCCACATTCCGGGCTCTTCCGCATTCCCGTGCTCCGCATTCCGGGGCACATTCCCTGAGCAGCCGATGGCGCTGGGGTAACGGACCGTTATCGGCTCAGGCCGCATACCGGAAGTTGCCTCCGCGGCCGGCGTTTGGGCCGGTACGCTACGGTGCCATGTCTTCGGTGAGTGGGGCCGCGCAGGGCATCGCGGCCGGCGGCGGCTCACCAGAAGCCCAGGCCGCCGCTCCCCACCCGCCTCCGCTGCCCCCGCCAACGCCCGCCGTACCGCACCCGGCCACCGGATCGCAGGCCGGTCAGCCGCGCGCGGGCGTGTCTGGCCTGTTCGCCCGGTCCATCCTCGACTACGCGCGCCAGCATCCCGGCGAGCCGGTCCGGATCCTGCAGGCCGGGTGCACCGGCCCGGCCGAGGACATCGGCCTGGGCGAGAGCCGGCCGGCCTGGCTGGACGTCAGCGTGCGGAGCATCGACACCGAGGAGGGGGCCGGCGCGGAACTGGCCGCGGCCGGCCCGCTCGCGCTGGGTGACCCGCGGACCATCCCGCTGCCACCGCGCGGCTTCAGCATCGTCTGCTCGGTGCACCTGCTGGACCGGGTCGAGCACGCCGAACTGGTGCTGGACCGGCTGGTCGCGGCGCTGCGGCCGGGCGGCCTGCTGCTGCTGCGGTTCCGCGACAGGGAGTGCGCCGCCGGGCTGCTGGACCGGATCCTGCCCACCCCGGCCCGGCGGGCGATCTGGCACTGGCTGCGGCCGCGGCAGGCCGGCCCGTTCCCCGCGGTGTTCGGCCGGCTGCTGTCGACCGGCGGGATGCACGCCTACACGCTGGGCCGTGGCCTGGTGATCGCGGAGCGGGAGGCGGTGCGGGACCGGCCGCAGCGGCCCGCCCGGCCAGCCTGGGGTGCGCCGCTGGCCTGCCGCCTGATCGCCGTGGCGACCCGGGGGCGGCTGCCCGACGATCACGACGACCTGCTCTATGTCATACGCAAGCCGGAGAACAGGTTCGCCCGCGTGCTCTGAACCTGGGAGCGCGCGGGCGACGTAGCCAGATTGGTATGGGCACATGCTTGCCCGCCGGGTCGACGACCTGCGTATCGTTTCGGAGGGACTGGGGTGCCGGGCTGACCGGCACAGCGATCGGGTGCTGTGTGGCGCGGCACCGGGGGAGGTAACCGTGACCGCAGAGGCACCCGCCGAGACCCAGCCGGACACCGCTGGGCTGCCGGCCTGGGCACCGGATGAGCGATCCCTGGGTGATCTCGAACTGCTGCTGTCCGGCGCGCTGGCGCCGCTGACCGGCTTCATGGGGTCGGCCGACGTCGCCGCGCTGGCCGAGCGCGGCACGCTGCACGACAGCACGCCCTGGCCGGCCCCGGTCACCCTGGACGTGCCCGCGGACGTGGTGCCCGCCGACGCCAGCCGGCTGGTGCTGCAGGATCCGGAGGGCGCGCCGATCGCGCTGATCCAGATCACCGAGCGGACGCCGCTGGGCCCCCCGGCCCCGCCGGGCGCCGCCCCGGGCACCGGCGGCGGGCTGGTCCGGCTGGCCGGCCCGGTGACCGCGCTCAAGGCGGCCGAGCACGGGCCGTTCCGCCAGCTGCGCAGGCCGCCCGGCGCGGTGCGCGCCGAACTGCCCGACGGCCCGGTGATCGCCTGCGTCACCCGCACCCCGCTGCACGGGCGGCAGATCGGCGAACTGCGCCACCTGGCCGGCCAGATGAAGGCGCGGCTGCTGCTGATGCCGCTGGTGGCCGGCCCGGCCGGGCTGGTGGTGACGTCTGAGTCGCTGGTCCGCGCGGTGCTGGCGGCCGGGCAGTTGCTGCCGGCCGGCACGCTCGTGGTGCCGGTGCCGCTGGCCCCGCGGCACAACAAGGACGCCGAGCTGCGGCTGGCGTCGGTGGTGGCCCGCGCCTACGGGGCCACCCACCTGTACACCGACCTGCCCGCCGGGGCGAACGCCAGGGGCGGCGAGGTCGACCTGCCCGGCATGGCCATCCCGGTGGTCTCGGCCGGCGACTGGGCCTACGACCCGGCGGCCGAGGTGTGGCGGCCGCTGGCGCTGATCGAGCCGGGTGCCGAGCGGGGCGAGCTGAGCGACGAGGAACTCGGCCACCTGCTGGACAGCGGTGAGCCGCTGCCCTCCTGGCACACCCCGGAGCCGGTGGCCAGGGAGCTGCGCCGGGCCCGGCCACCGCGGCACGAGCGGGGCCTGGTGGTATTCATGACCGGGCTGTCCGGCTCGGGCAAATCCACCATCGCCCGGGGCCTGCGGGACGCGCTGGCCGAGCTGGGCGACCGGAGCGTGTCGCTGCTGGACGGGGACATGGTCCGCCGCCTGCTGTCGGCCGGGCTGACGTTCTCCCGCGCCGACCGGGACCTGAACATCGCACGGATCGGGTTCGTCGCGGCCGAGATCGCGCGGCACGGCGGCATCGCCATCTGCGCGCCGATCGCGCCGTACGCGGCGGCCAGGCAGCGGGTCAGGGAGATGGTGACGCAGGCCGGCGACTTCCTGCTGGTGTACGTGGCCACGCCGATCGACGTGTGCGCCGCGCGGGACCGCAAGGGGCTGTACGCCAAGGCGCGGGCCGGGCTGATCGACGGGCTGACCGGGGTGTCGGACCCGTACGAGGAGCCGGCCGACGTCGACCTGGTGATCGACACGTCCGCGGTGACCCGGCAGCAGGCGGTGGGCGCGGTGCTGGACCTGCTCACCTCGGGCGGCTGGCTGGCCCCGCCGGAGAAGAACGGCTAGAGCCGGTCCTCGTCCTCGGCCTGGGCGCCCTCGTCCAGCCGCTGGCCGAACTCCTTCACCCGGGAGCGCATCGCGGTGAACCGGCCGGACCCCGACCCGGCCAGCGCCGCCGACATCCGGTCCCGCGCCTTGGACAGCACCACGTAGCTGGCCAGCCCGCTGACCAGCAGGGCCAGCGCGAGCAGGATCAGGCCGCGGGCGCCGATCAGGTAGAGCACCCCGGCAGCCGCGGCGAACAGCACAATCCGCGCGGAGGTGTAGGCGACCATGGCTCGCATAACGGCCAGCTTATGCCGCGGGCGCGGCCGCCGTGCCGGTGAGGATGCCGGCCAGCATGGCGGGGTCCACGTTGCCGCCGGACAGCACCGCGACCGGGGTGCTGGCCTGCGGCAGTTCGTCGCGGTGGTGCAGCCAGGCAGCCACCGCGACCGCCCCGCCGGGCTCGGCGACCAGGCGGGCCTGGGTGGCGAGGGTGCGCACGGTGTCCCGGATCTCGTCCTCGCTGACCGTGACGATGTCGTCCACATAGCGCCGGATGTGCTCGAAGGGCAGCTCGCCGATCTGCTCGATGCGCAGCGCGTCGGCGATGGTGCGCTGGGTCTGCTGCGCCGTCCAGGCCACCCGGCGGCCGGCCCGCAGCGAATCGCGGGCGTCCGCGGCCAGTTCCGGCTCCACCCCGACGATCTTGGCGCCGGGATTGGCCGCTTTGACCGCCGTGGCCACGCCGGAGATCAGCCCGCCGCCACTCACCGGCACCAGGACCAGGTCGGCGTCCGGGCGGTCCGCGGTGATCTCCAGGCCGGCCGTGCCCTGCCCGGCGATGACCCCGGGATGGTCGAACGGCGGCAGCAGCGTGTACCCGTGCCTGGCCACCAGTTCGTCGGCGGCCTCGATCCGCGGCTGCAGGCCGGGGGCGACGGTGACGATCTCCGCGCCGGTGGCCCGGGCCGCGGCCAGCTTGGTCTGCGGGGCGTTGGCCGGGATGACCAGAACGGCTGGCACGCCGAGCCGGGCGGCGGCGTAGCCGACCGCGCCGGCGTGGTTGCCGCTGGAATGTGCGATCACACCGCGCCGCCGGGCATCGGCGCCGAGCGCGCTGATCACCGCGTAGGCGCCGCGCAGCTTGAACGACCCGGTGGGCTGCAGCGACTCGGCCTTGATCAGCAGCGGCTGGCCGGGAAACGGGACGAGCGGGGTGTGCACCGCCACCCCCGCGATACGGCCGGCGGCAGCCGTGATGTCCGGCAGAGTTACGAGGTCAGGCACGCCCCCACCCTACGAGACCGGGTCCGCGGCCAGCGGACCGGCACCATCCCGCCCGCCGTTACAGAAGCGACGCAGAGGAATGGTGTGACAATTTTTCGGAATTCGAGGTGGAAACACCCGTTTGTCGGCACACTTAGGCACAACCGGTACGCAGGGAGGGTGGATAGTCGTGGACGGCAACAGCGAGCGCCTGCTGACGCCAGGGGAGGTCGCTGCTCTGTTCCGGGTCGACCCGAAGACAGTAACCCGGTGGGCAGCCTCCGGCCGGATCAGCAGCATCCGCACGCCCGGCGGGCACCGGCGGTTCCGCGAGTCAGAGGTGCACGCCCTGCTGCGCGGAGACGTGCAGGAGCAGCGCTGACCGGCTGACCGCACCGCGCCCGTGCCCTGACGCCGGTTACGCCCTGCGGCGGGTCACCGGCACACGCTGGCCAGGCGCCAGCCGTTCGGCATTATTGATCCTGGTCGTCCGGAGGCCCGGAGTCGGGCCACGAGCCGTCCCGCTGTGCCCGGTAGGCGAGAAATTCCTGGTGCAGGGCCTCGTCCTCGTCCTGCCAGCGCTGCCGCCGCCGGGCGGCCTCTTCCTCGGTGACCGCGTGCTCGGCGAGCCGCTCGTAGTCCGCGTCGTCGGGGCCGATCTCGACGTAGGCCTGGCCGATCACCCGCCCGCCGTCGCCGATCGCGGACTCGGGCACCATGAGGTTCCCGTTTGGCAGCCTAATGACGAACATCGCGCCACCTCAGATGCCGTAACGCCGGTTGTAGTAGAGCATGACATTCAGTGCCACCCTTGTGCTGCCGCCCAGCATGTCCACCAGTGCGGGGCGCTGCCTGGACGCGATCGCGGCGAACGCGTCGGCGAAGAACTCCCGCCGCCCCAGCGCGCCCGGCTGCCGGTGGAAATCGCTGACCAGATGCGGTAGGCACTGATCGTAGAGCACTCGGAACTCCGCCGAGTCCGATTGCCAGCGGCCGGGCGGTGCGTCGGAGTCGTCGATGGCGTGCCCGACCTCGTGGCACATCACGTCGGGCGAGGGCGACGGGCGGGTGCCGACGACGATTTTCCGGTCCCCGTAGGCGCCCGCGCAGGCGTCCCAGGTCGCCCGGCCGGACGGCAGCGGCACCCCCTGCAGCCGGCCCATCTCGTCCAGTTGCGGCACCCCGCCCGGACCCACGTAGATCGCGTCCACCGCGGTCGCCAGCATGTCCTTGAGCTTCTGCGGCAGCTCGGCGAGGCGGCTGACGGCGTGCAGCGCGGCGGCCGGCGCGCCTTTCGCGGCGTCCCACTGCCGGTGCACCAGTGGCTCCAGGCTCCCACAGTGCTGGGTGCCGTCCGGCCGCTGCCAGCCCGCCGCCAGCTCATACCACGGCCGGGCGGCCGCGTCCTGGGTGGCCTGGTCCTGGGTGGCCTGGTCCTGGGCGGCCTGGTCCTGGGCGGCCTGGCCCTGGGCGGCCTGGCCCTGGGCGGCGGACCGCTGCGGGCGGCGGCCCCGTGACCGCCTGGCCTGCGGCTGGCTGCCGGTCCCGGCCCGCTGCTGCGGCGGCTGGGTGCGCACCGGCGAGCCGACAGGCTCCGGGCCGGCCTGCTGCTTGCGGACCCGGGCCCGGGCGCCGCCGACCGGCGTGCTCGGCGCCGTCCTGGCCCGCGACGGCCCGCCCGCGTGCACCGGACCGCCGGACTGGACCGGTGGACCGGGCGGGACGGGTGGCCCAGGTGGGACCGGGCCGGGTGGGACCGGGCCGGGCGGTGGGCCGGCCGCCGGCGTCCCGGCCGGTGTGTCGTGCTCCGGTTCGGCCGGGCCGGGGGCGTCACCGACGGTGACCGCGCGGCGGTGGCGGCCGCTGACCTCACCCCAGGGCTCCGCCGGGCCCCGCTCCCGGGCGGCCGTCCCGCGGGCCTCGCCGCCTGCCCATCCCGGCCCCCCGCTACCCCGGGCCGGGGCACCGGGCGGCCAGGCCCCGGCCTCGGGCGGCCAGGCCCGCCGCCGGTTCCGGCGCTTGGCGGCCGGCCGTCTGTGCCCCCGCAGGCGGCTCAGCAACCGCTCGAACATGGCGCGCGCTCCCTACCACAGTGCCTGGCCGACAGGGTATGCCGGATCGCGCAGCCAGTCATCTCCAGTGACCGAATGTGACGGGTAGTGGCTACTTACCGGACTAGTCGCCCAATTCGTCCGTTCAGCGACCGGCCGAGCGGTTAGGCTGCCCCCATGCTGCTGCTTGGCGTGCTTGCCGCTTTGCTGGCTGCCGGACTGTGGATGTACGCGCTGATCGACATCCTGCTCACCCCGGCAGCGGACTGCCGCCGCCTGGCCAAGGGCGCGTGGCTGGTCATCACCGGGCTGCTGCTGGTCCCCGGGGCGCTGGCCTGGCTGGCTTTCGGCCGCCCGTACGCCACACTGAGCCGGTACCTGCCGGGCCGCAGGCCACGCGGGCCGTGGGTCTACCGGCAGCGGCTTGACCTGATCGGCCCGGACGCCGAGGCCGCGCTGCGCAGGCACCCGGCGGGCCGCGCCCGCCAGGAGATGGCCGACGAACTGTACTTCTCCGACATGCTCGACGGTCCGGAGACCGCCGCTGAGGCCGTGATCTGGCCCACCGGCCCGGACGACGACCCCGAGTTCCTCAGCTACCTGGACCGCGTGGTCCGGGACATCAGGGAAGCCGGCAACGGGCGTAACCCGGAGTAGATGGCCGCATAAACCCCGGCGGTTAGCGGGCGCGACACGTTAGGTCATCCCCACGTCCAGGTGTCACTGAGGTATTGGGAGTTGGATCCGCCGAACAGCACCGCGGTGCCGGTGGCCGTGTCATAGGCCATCGCCGAACTGGCTCGCGCGGTCGGCTGGACCGCCGGGGCCTGCTCGGTCCAGGTGGTGCCGTCCCAGGTCCACGTGCCACCGAGGGGTCTGCGGGCGCCGAATCCGCCGAACAGCACCACGGTGCCGGTGGCCGCGTCGTACACCGTCGCCGCCGACCCCAGGTGAGGCGGGCTGGTCGCGGGGTGCTGCTTCGTCCAGGTGGTGCCGTCCCAGGTCCACGTGCCGCCGAGGGGCCGGTGGGCGTTGTGACCGCCGAACAGCATCAGGGTGCCGGCGGCCGTGTCATACGCCAGGGCCTCCTCACCCCGGGCGAGCGGGTGGACCGCCGGGTGCTGCTTGGTCCAGGTGGTGCCGTCCCAGGTCCAGGTGTCAGCGAGGATGCCGTGGGAGCCGTATCCGCCGAACAGCACCACGGTGCCGGCAGCGGGGTCGTACGCCATAGCCGCGAGCTCCCGGGCCGGCGGGCTGGTCGCGGGGTGCTGCTTGGTCCAGGTGGTGCCGTCCCAGGTCCAGGTGTCACCGAGCTGGTTGCGGGTGCCGAGACCGCCGAACAGCACCACGGTTCCGGTGGCCGCGTCGTACGCCATCGCCTGGGAGTCCCGGGGCGTCGGGCTGGCCGCCGGGTGCTGCTCCGTCCAGGTGGTGCCGTCCCAGGTCCAGGTGTCACCGAGTTCGTGGGGGACGCTGTATCCGCCGAACAGCACCGCGGTGCCGGTGGCCGCGTCATAGGCCATCGCCGAACCGGCTCGCGCGGTCGGATGGACCGCCGGAGTCTGCGGTGTCCAGGTCGGGACCGAGGCAGAACCCGCCTGCGCAGCAGCCGGGACCCCGACCAGCACACCACACGCTGCCAGGGCTGCCGCCCCAGCGGTTACGATCCTTCGCACCTTCATGCTGGCCTCCTTCGGACCGCGGGCCGCCAGGCAGCTCCGAAGAAGCGCTCAGCAGGGCTGGCTGCGCCCGGGGTAACACGAATGCGTCCCGGGATGTCACATACGTTCGACGCCTGGGACGGCAGGAAGGTGCACACGGCAAGGAACGAATCCCAGCCCGTCGGTGCCCCCTGCCGGCGGCAGTACCGGCGCCGTCACTTGCGGGCCGTCTCCTGGCAGATGCCCAGCCGCTCCGCGATCGCGCAGTTCGCGGGGCCCGACCGCTAGTTCAGCCCGGCGTAGGAGTGCAGGCCGGTGATGAACAGGCTCACGCCGACCATGTTGAACAGCAGGCAGCAGAACCCGATGAGCTGGATGACGGCCGCCTTCCGGCCCCGCCAGCCGGCCGTGGACCTGGCGTGCAGGAAGCACGCGTACACCACCCAGGTGATGAAGGCCCAGGTCTCGGTGGGGTCCCAGCCCCAGTACCGGCCCCACGCCTGGTCCGCCCAGATCGCGCCGGCGATGATGCCGAACGTCCAGATGGGGAAGGCGAACATCACCGTCCGGTAGGAGAGCCGGTCCAGCACCTCGGGCGCGGGCAGCCTGCTCATCATGCCGGCCGTGGCGGCCCGGCCGGCCGCGACCCGCCCGGCGTGCCACTCCGCGGCCAGGTACACGATGCCGAGCACCGCCGCGACGAAGTAGGTGCCGACCGCCAGGGTGATCGCGGTGACGTGGATGGACAGCCAGTACGACTGCAGCGCGGGCACCAGCGGCCCGGCCGCGGTGTAGATGACGGTCTGCGCCAGCCCGAGCGCGACGACCACCGCGCCCATCACGAACATGCCGAGGTAATAGGCCCGGTACTTGATCATCAGGCCGAGGAAGAACACCACCGCCACGCAGGTGAGCGCGACCACGAACTCGTACATGTCGCCCCACGGCAGCCGGTGCACGGCCAGCCCGCGGGCCACCAGGCCTGCCATGTGCGCCAGCAGCCCGACGAACGTGGCCGCCAGGGCGGCCCGCACCCACGTGCCCGGCCGGTAGTCCGCAGCCGCACCGCGGAGAATCTTGAACGATCCTGCTATTGAACGGTGACCAGCCTGCCCATCGGCGTCCGGCGGGCCGCCGGCCGGGAGCCCGGCGGACGGCCCGGCGCCACCCGCACCAGCCGCGGCCGCCACTCCGGCCAGCTCCGGCTGCTCCGCCGCTTCCGCCGGGGCCTGCGCGCCTGCCGAGGCCGCGCGGCGCCTGCCGAAGGCCAGGTCGGCGGCGAAGGCGAGCACGGCGAGCGAGTACGCCAGCAGCGCGACCACCAGGAAGGCGTTGCTGAGCTGGGCCAGTCCGGTGTCGATGGGCATGAGACCTACTCCCCCTCTTCTTGCCGGGTGCCAGCCGAGGCAAGCGCACCCTCGAGCTGCTCGGTCAGCTCGGTGAATTCGGTATCGAAACCGCCGCCCGCGTCCGACCGGGCCAGCCCGCCGACGTGCACCATCGTGGTGCCGGCGTCGGTGGCCGAGGCCCGGACGAAGATCCTGCGGCGGCGTACGAAGAACGACAGCAGCAGCCCGGCGATCGCCGCCATCGCGCAGATCAGCGCGGGCAGCTGGCCGGGATCGTAGGTGATCGCCAGCGTGATGTACTGCGTGTAGCCAGTGAAGGTGAGCGTGCCGTCGCCGTGCGGCAGCTTGACCGACTGCCCCGGCGCCAGCGGCCGCGGGCTGACCGCCAGCCGCTGCATGGCGCTGGTGTTCAGCTGGTACACCGACTGCGGCACGCCGGAGCCGAGGCCCAGGTTGCCGGCGTAGGAGACCAGGCTGACCGCCGGGTTGATGGGCGCGGGGAAGGCCGACTGCAGCTGGCCGCCGACGTCCACCGCGGTGGGCATGAACACGCCGATGAACCCCAGCTGCCGCGGCTGGGCGTTAGGCACCTTGATGACGCCCTCGGACAGGTAGGTGGCGGTGTCCGCGGCGATGAACGGCACCGGCTGGTTGAACACCACCCGCCCGGTGCCGTCGGTCACCTTGAACACCGGCGCGTAGCCGTGGCCGATGATGAACACCCGCACCCCGTCCACCACCAGCGGGTGGTTGACCTGCAGGTCGTAGCCGCGCTGCTGGGCGCCGGGGTGGCTGGAGTAGGTGACGTGCGCGGCGAACGCGGAGGGCTGGCCGCGATCCGGCCCTGAGGTGAGGTAGCTGGCGTTGAACTTGTCCAGTTTCATGCTGAACGGGGCCAGGTCGGCCGGCGAGACGAGCCGGCCCGGGTGGTAGACGTCCAGGTCGGTGACGGTGTCGCCGAAGCTCTGGCCCGACACCAGCAGCCGGTTGGCCTTGTAGCCGAACAGCCCGCCGAGCCCGATGGAGATCAGCACGCCCAGCAGCGCCAGGTGGAACAGCAGGTTGCCGGCCTCCCGCCGGTGCCCCTTCTCCGCCGACACCCAGCCGTCGCCGGTACGCACCCGGAACCTGCGCCGGCGCAGGACGGCGGTGGCCGCGGCCAGCGCCTGGTCCGGCGGGACGGGGGTCTCGCACCGGGCCGAGGACGGCAGCCGGGCCAGGTTGCGCGGCGCGGTGGGCGGCAGCGCGCGGACGGTCCGGGCCAGCCGGAACGTGCGCGGCACCACGCAGCCCGCCAGCGAGATGAACAGCAGCAGGTAGATGGCCGCGAACCAGGGCGCGGCGAACACGTTGAACAGTCCGAACCGGTTCAGCCAGGGCGCCAGCGCCGGGTGGGAGATGAAGTACTGCTGCACCGCGCCCGGGTTGACGCCCTGCTGTGGCAGCAGCGACCCCGGCACGCTGCCCAGCGCCGTCAGGAACAGCAGCACCAGCGCGGTCCGCATGGAGGTGAGCTGGCGCCAGCCCCAGCGCAGCCAGCCCGCGGCGCCCAGCGCGTTGCGGGCCGGTGGCGGCCCCGCCGCGCCGCTATCCCGGCGCGCGGTGTCCGGTGAGCGCAACTCGGTCAACGGGCAGCCACCAGACCGCGGGGAAAGTCAGGACGGTTCTGCGACCGCAAAATGGAGGACACGAACCGGTCTCCTACAGGCAGTAGTAACCCGCCCATTGTGCCGCATCACCCCCGCTGCCCGGACCCCGGGTGCCCACAGAGCCTTCTTTTGGGGGGCCCGGCAGAACGTCAGGCGCCGCCGGGCTGGCGGCTGGCCGGGCCGGCCGGCTCGGCGTAGCTCACCCCGGTGATCGTGTCGCCGGTGAAGGTGAAGCTGGTCACGCTGGCCAGCGCGCAGCGGCGGCGGGCCGGGTGGTGCCAGAGCCGCTGGCCCTGCACCGACCGGTAGGTCACCCAGATCGGCAGCTGGTGGCTGACGCAGACGGCCTCGTGACCGCGCGCGGCGTCCCTGGCGTCGCTCATCGCGGCGAGCATCCGGGCGGCGATCTCCCGGTACGGCTCCCCCCAGGACGGGCGGAACGGGTTCCACAGCGCGGTCCAGTGCTCGACCCGGCGCAGCGAGCCGTCGCCGACGCCGAAGGTGAGCCCCTCGAAGTGGTTCCACGGCTCGATCAGCCGCTCGTCCACGGTCACCGGCAGGCCGGTCTGGGCGGCGATCGGCTCGGCGGTCTGCCTGGCCCGGTCCAGCGGCGAGGAGAACAGCGCGGTCACGTCCCGGCCGGCGAAGAAGCCCGCGGCCGCCTTGGCCATCATCCGGCCGTCCTCGGACAGGTGGAACTCGGGCAGCCTGCCGTAGATCACGTGGCTGGGGTTATGCACCTCGCCGTGCCGCAGCAGGTGGACGACGGTGCGCTGCGGCTCCGCGGGTGTGTCAGTCATGGCGTCCCCAGCCTACCGGGGGCGGCGGGCATGGCCTGGTCGTCCCTGTCCGCGGCATCGTGCATAGTTCAAGGGTGCTGCAAATCGAGCTGAGCTGGCAGCAGGCGGGGGTCATCGCCGGCTGCCTGCTCGGCTCTGCGGGGGCCATGCGGCTGGCCGCCCACGCGCCGGCCGCCCAGGGGCTCCTGGCCCGGGGCATCCCGGCCCGGTGGGCCCGGAGGGTGGCCCGGGCGGCCCGGGTGGCCAGGACCAGCCGCTGGGCCCGGCTGGCCGGGTTCGTCCAGGAGGCGGGCACGATGGTCGGGCTGTTCGCGCTGTGGCAGCTGGCCGGGAGCAAGCCGCTGCTGAGCACGGCGGGCGCGGTGGGCCGCGGACGCTGGCTGTGGCACGCCGAGCGGGTGCTGCACATGCCCAGCGAGGCCGTCGTGCAGCGGGCCTTCCTGCCGCACCCGCTGCTGGTGCAGGCGTCCAACCTGTACTACGCGGGGCTGCACTTCGTGGTGCTCATCGGCTGCCTGGCCTGGGTGTTCGCCCGGCACCGGGCCAGCTACTCGCGGGTGCGCACGACCGTGGTGCTGTTCACCGGGTTCGCCCTGCTGGTGCAGCTGATCCCGGTCGCGCCGCCGCGGCTGCTGGCCGGTGACGGGATGGTCGACACCGCGGTGCGGTACGGCCAGTCGGTGTACGGCAGCTACGCCGGGTTCAACCCGGACCAGTTGTCGGCCATGCCGTCGGTGCACATCGGCTGGGCGCTGCTGGTCGCGGTGGTGGTCGTGCACGTGTCGCACAGCCGCTGGCGCTGGCTGGCGCTCGGCTACCCGGCGCTGACCACGCTCGCGGTCGTGGTGACCGCCAACCACTACTGGCTGGACGGCGTGGCCGCGGCCATCCTGCTCGCCCTGGCCCTGCTGCTGCAGCGGGCCGGCCAGGCCGCCTGGCGCAAACTGCGCCGGCGCCGTGGCCACGCGGTTCCGGTGCCGCCGGAACCAGCTCCCATGGCGACGGGCGGCGGAGGCGGCGATTAGGGCCTTCGCGGGGTCAGCCGAGGGCGGCCGCGGCGGCGCGGGCGGCGGTGGGCAGCGCGTCGGCGATGCGCTGCAGCGCGCCGTCGTCGTGCGCCGCGGACAGGAACCACGCCTCGTACCCGGACGGCGGCAGGTACACCCCGGCGTCCAGCATCGCGTGGAAGAACGCCGCGTAGGCCTGCGGCGACTGGCCGCGTGCCTCGCCGAAGTCGCGCACCGGCAGCTCACGGCCGAGGAACACCGAGAACAGGCTGCCGCCCTGCTGCAGCCGGAACGGCACGCCGCACTCGGTCAGCGCGGCGGCCACCAGCTTGGCCACCGCCGCCGCGACCTCGTCCACCCGCGCGTACACCTCGGGCGTGCAGGCCCGCAGCGTGGCCAGGCCCGCCGCGGTGGCCAGCGGGTTCCCGGACAGCGTGCCCGCCTGGTACACCGGGCCGGCCGGGGCGAGCATGTCCATGATCTCCGCCCGGCCGCCGAACGCGGCGGCGGGCAGCCCGCCGCCCATCACCTTGCCGAACGTCATCAGGTCACCGGCCACACCCTCCCGGCCGTACCAGCCGGAGGAGGTGACCCGGAACCCGGTCAGCACCTCGTCCATGATCAGCAGCGCGCCGTACTCGCGGCACAGGCCGGCCAGCAGGTCGTTGAACCCGGACTGCGGCGGCACCACGCCCATGTTGGCCGGGCAGGCCTCGGTGATCACGCAGGCGATCTGCCCGCCGTGCTTGGCGAACGCCTGGCGCACCGCCTCGGTGTCGTTGTACGGCAGCACGATCGTGCTGGCGGTGATCGCCGGCGGCACCCCGGGCGAGTCGGGCAGGCCGAAGGTGGCCACCCCTGACCCGGCCGAGGCCAGCAGCGGGTCCGCGTGCCCGTGGTAGCAGCCGCTGAACTTGACCAGCGCGGTCCGCCCGGTGAACGCACGGGCCAGCCGCAGCGCGGTCATGGTGGCCTCGGTGCCGGAGTTGACCATCCGGACCTTCTGCACCGGGGCGCGGGCGACCAGCTCGGCGGCGAGGTCGACCTCGCCGGGGGTGGCGGTGCCGAACGAGGTACCGCGGCTGGCCGCCTCGTGCAGCGCCGCGGTCACCTCCGGGTGTGCGTGCCCGAGGATCATCGGCCCCCAGGAGCAGACCAGGTCCACGTACTGCCGCCCGTCGGCGTCGGTGAGGTACGGGCCGGAGCCGGACACCATGAACGGCGGGGTGCCGCCGACCGCGCCGAACGCGCGGACCGGCGAGTTGACCCCGCCGGGGACCAGGGCGGAGGCCCGCCTGAACAGTTCTTCGCTGCGCTCGCCGTCACTCATCGCGCTCTCCCGCGTCGGCCAGATACTCCAGCAGCCGCACCGCGTCCGGCAGCGGCCGCCCCTCGGGCTCCCGGAGCCAGCGCGCGGCCTGGCCCGCGCCGTCCCGGGACGGCGGCGCGAGCACGTAGCTGTTGCGGCAGTGCCAGCGCAGCCCGGCCGTCTGCGGCATGTCGTCGGGCACACAGTCCAGCTGGCAGGACCACCACTCGTCCTGCGCCCCGTGCGCGCCGCGGGTGGCCACGAAGAACAGCGTCCGGCCGGCCGGGCCGGCCGCGACCGGGCCGGCCGCCACGCTGGCCGCTTCCATCTGCCGCAGGGCGGCCATCCCCGCCGGGGCGGGCGCGTCGAGCACGTCGAACACCCGCCCGGTCACCAGGATCACGTTCGCCTCCGGGGTGGCGGCCCAGGACCGGCCCACGGCGCCGGCGTCGGCGCTGGCCTGCATCTGCCAGGCCGGCGAGACCGGGTGCGCGCCTGGTGCCGGGCAGCCGATCCGGTCGCAGGAGCAGGCCCGCCCGCGGCCGCGGGCGGCGGGCCACGGGTGCGCGCCCTGGCACACCGGCCAGCCCAGCGCCGCGTACCGGCGCGCCGCCGAGGCGAGCTGCTCGCGTGCCGTCCGCTCCCTGCGGCGCACCCGGCGCAGCGTCACATCGACCATGTGCTCCCGCTCCACTCCACCCGGCCCAGGGCCGGGTTACGTTCCGACCAGCCGGGCCACCTCGGCCGCCCAGTAGGTGAGGATTATGTCAGCGCCCGCCCGGCGGATCGCGGTGAGCGTCTCCATGATCACGCTGTCGCGGTCCAGCCAGCCGTTCGCCGCGGCCGCCTCGACCATCGCGTACTCGCCGCTCACCTGGTAGGCGGCGACGGGCACGGTCACCGTGTCGGCCACCCGCCGGATGATGTCCAGGTAGGCGAGGGCCGGCTTGATCATCACGATGTCGGCGCCCTCGCCCAGATCCAGCGCCACCTCGCGCAGCGCCTCCTTGGCGCGCCGCGGGTCCTGCTGGTAGGCGCGGCGGTCGCCGAACCGCGGGGCGCCCTCGGCGGCCTCGCGGAACGGCCCGAAGAAGGAGGAGGCGTACTTGACCGAGTACGCGCAGATGGCGATCTCGCCGTAGCCGGCCTGGTCCAGCGTGGCCCTGATCGCGCCGACCTGGCCGTCCATCATGCCGCTCGGCGCCACCATGTGCGCGCCCGCCATCGCCTGCGCGCAGGCGATCGACGCGTACCGCTCCAGGGTGGCGTCGTTGTCCACGTCGTGGCGATCGGTCAGCACCCCGCAGTGCCCGTGGTCGGTGTACTCGCACAGGCACAGGTCGGCCATCAGCACGGCCTCGTCGCCCACCTCGGCGGCCAGGTCGCGCAGCGCCAGCTGGATGATGCCCGCCGGGTCGTCGGCGGCCGAGCCGCGGCCGTCCTTGACCGCCGGGATGCCGAACAGCAGCAGGCCGCCGACCCCGGCCTCCACCGCCTCCACCGCCGCTTTGCGCAGGCTGTCCCTGGTGTGCTGGACCACCCCGGGCATCGACGCGACCGGCTGCGGCTCGCTGATGCCCTCCTTGACGAACAGCGGCAGCATCAGCTCGCCGGGCCGCACCGAGGTCTCCGCGGCCAGGTCACGGAGCTTGCCGGTGCGGCGCAGCCGGCGCGGCCTGGCCTCAGGGAAACGCGCGCTCACCGGTGCTACCTGACCCGCCGCCGGGCGCCCCGGCGGCGTTCGCTCGGCTTGCGCAGCGGCTCGCCCGCCTCCTCGGCGGCCCGGCGCAGCCCGGCGCCGTGCGCGGCCAGCGCGTCCACCAGTTCGGTGGCCGACGGCTGTTCGGCCGTGACGTCCACCCGCAGGCCGAACTCGGCCGCGGTCTTGGCCGTCTGCGGCCCGATCGCGGCGATCACCGTCAGCTGGTGCGGCTTGCCGGCGATGCCGATCAGGTTGCGCACCGTGGAAGACGACGTGAACAGCACCGCGTCGAATCCGCCGCCCTTGATCGCTTCGCGGATCGGGGCGGGCGGCGGCGCGGCCCGCACGGTCCGGTAGGCGGTGACGTCCTCGGCCTCCCAGCCGAGGTCGGTCAGCCGGGCCACCAGCGTCTCGGTGGCGATGTCGGCGCGCGGCAGCAGCACCCGGTTGATCGGGTCGAGCACGTCGTCGTAGGGCGGGAACTGCGCGGCGAGCCCTTCCGCGGACTGTTCGCCGTCCGGCACCAGCTCGGGCACGATGCCGAAGGTGCGCAGTGACGCGGCGGTCTGCTCACCGACCGCGGCCACCTTGACCCCGGCGAAGGCCCGCGCGTCCAGGCCGTACTCCTCGAACTTCTCCCGGATCGCGCGGACCGCGTTCACCGAGGTGAAGGCGATCCACTGGTACCGGCCGGTGACCAGGCCCTTGACCGCGCGGTCCATCTGCTGCGGGGTGCGCGGCGGCTCGACCGCGATCGTCGGCACCTCCTCGGGCACCGCGCCGTAGGCGCGCAGCCGCAGCGACACCTCGGCCGCCTGCTCCTTGGTCCTTGGCACCAGCACCCGCCAGCCGAACAGCGGCTTGGTCTCGAACCAGGACAGCCCCTCGCGGGCCGTTACGGCCTCGCCGGCAACGGCCACCGCCGGGCCGTGCGTGGTCAGCAGGCTGACCCCGGCCGCCTTGAGGTCGGCGGCCACCGAGCCGAGCGTGGTCAGCACGGTCCGCTGCGACGTCGTGGTGCCGTTCCAGATGATGGCGAACGGCGTCTTCTCCGCCCAGCCCGCCGCGACCAGCATCTTGCCGATGTCGGCCGGGCCCGCCTCGGCGCCGAGGATCACCAGGGTGCCCGGGCCGGCCGGCGCGCGGCTCAGCTCGGCGGCGTGGATGACCCGGACGTCCGCCCGCACCTCGCTGGTCAGCGGGATGCCGGCGTAGGCCGGCACCGCGGTGGCCAGCGGCAAGCCGGGGACGATCTCGAACCGGATACCGGCCTTGGCGCAGGCCGCCGCCTCGTCGGCGCCGGAGGAGAAGACCAGCGGGTCGCCAGGGTAGAGCCGCACCACCAGCTGGCCGGCCTTGGCCGCGGTCACCAGCTTGCGCGGGTCGGTGTCCAGGTCGCCGACCTCGGTCACCGAAGCGTCCGCGGCGATCAGGTGGCGCACGGTCTCGGTCACCTCGGGGCTGGCCACCACCACGTCGGCGCGGCCGATGAGATCGGCGGCGCGGACGGTGAGCAGGCTGGCGTCGCCGGGCCCGGTGCCGACGAAGGCCACCCAGCCTTCCCCGGTGTTCGCCGCGCTGGCCGCGCTGGTCGTGCTGCGGGCTGGCTTGCCAGCCGCTGCTGTGGGGCTCACTGCGGATCTCCCCCATCGCTAGGTTGTGTCACGCTGATGTAGTTCCCGGCCCCGCGGCGCAGCAGGTCCCTGGCCAGGTCCTGGCCGAGCGTGCGCGCCTGGGCCGCCGCGGCGCTCCCGGAGGTGCGCACCGCGCCGCCGCCCTGGCGGTCGAAGACCCCGGCCCGCAGGTGCACGGTCCCGGCCTGTGACGCCGCGCCGGCGTGCGCCGCCGCACCAGCCTGCGTGGTGTGGCCGGCGTACGCGCCGACCGGCGCGCTGCAGCCGCCCTGCAGGGCGGCCAGCAGACTGCGCTCGGCGGTGACCGCGGCGCGGCTGGCCGGGTCGCCGATCGCGGCGAGCAGTTCGCACAGGCCGTCCTCGCGGGCCAGGCATTCCACCGCCAGCGCTCCCTGGCCGGGGGCGGGCAGCATCTCGTCCGGCTCGAAGACCTGGGCGACCGCGTCGAGCCGGCCGACCCTGGCCAGCCCGGCGTAGCCGAGAACCAGCGCATCGAGCTGGCCGGAGCCGACCTTGCCCAGCCGGGTGCCGGCGTTGCCGCGTACCGCCACCGGCCGGACGTCCGGCCGCAGCAGCCTGAGCTGGGCGGCCCGGCGGGGCGATCCGGTGCCGATCCTGGCGCCGTCCGGCAGGTCGGCGAGCTTGACTCCGTCCGCGGTGATCAGTGCGTCCCGCGGGTCGTCCCTGGTGGGCACCGCGGCGAGCACGATGCCTTCGGCGTCCGCGGTGGGCAGGTCCTTCAGCGAGTGCACGGCCACGTCCACCTCGCCGGCCAGCAGCCGGGCCCGCAGCCCGCTGACGAACACCCCGGTGCCGCCGATCTGGGTGAGGTCGGCCCGGCTGACATCGCCGAAGGTGGTCACCCGGACCAGCTCGGTGGCCCGCCCGGTGCGCTCGGTGATCAAGTCCGCCACCAGGCGGGCCTGGAACACGGCCATCGGGCTGCCGCGGGTGCCGACCCGCAAGGGGGTGGAGGCGCTCACTCGGCCCCCTCCCGCTCACTCAGCTCGACGTCGGCGCGGGTGACCGCCTCGACGGCCTTGGGGTCGAGGTCGAACAGCACCCGCAGCGCGGCGGCGTACTCGTCCCCGCCCGGGGCGCCGGCCAGCTCCTTGACCCGGACGGTCGGCGAGTGCAGCAGCTTGTCCACCACCCGGCGGACGGTCTGCCCGATCTCGCCGAGCGCGCGGTCGTCCACACCAGGCAGCCGGCCGGACAGCCGGGACAGCTCGGCGTCCACCACCCGGGCCGCCTTCGCCCGCAGCGCGATCACGGTCGGTGTCACGCTGGCCGCGCGGGCAGCGGACGCGTGCCCGGCGACCTCCTCGGTGACAATGGCCCGCACCGCGGCCACGTCCTGCTCCGGCGCGATGGCCGCGGCACCCGGCCTGGCGGCCGCCGCGCCGATGAGCTCCAGGTCGATCAGGCTCACCCCGGCCAGCTTCGCGGCGGCCGGCTCGACGTCGCGCGGCATGGCCAGGTCGAGCAGCACCAGCGGCCCGCGGCCGGACGCCGCCCGCTGGGCGCAGACCCCGGCCAGCATCGGCTTCGTGATGACGAGGCCGGTGGCGCCGGTACACGAGATGACCAGGTCCGCGCCGGTCATCTGGCCGGGCAGCTCGGCGAGCCCGGCGACCGTGCCGCCCACCCTGGCGGCCAGCCGTACAGCACTTTCCGCAGACCGGTTGGCGATCACCACGTCGGCCGCGCCGGCCCGGGAGACCGTGCTGGCGGCGAGCGCACTCATCGAGCCGGCACCGACGATCAGCACCCGGGACCAGCCCACGGGCAACCGCTCGGCGGCCAGCCCGACACCGACGCTGACCACGTTCGCCCCGGCCCGGTCGATCCCGGTTTCGGTGTGCGCCCGCTTGCCGGTGCGCAGTGCGGCCGTGCCCAGGTCACCGAGCTCGCGGCCGAGGGTGCCGTGCTCGCGGGCCAGGGTCAGCGCCTGCCGCACCTGCCCGAGTATCTGGCTCTCCCCCACCACCATCGAGTCCAGGCCGCAGGTCACCGAGAGCAGGTGCTGGACGGCCCGGTCCTCGTAGTGCACGTACAGGTGCCGGCTGAGGTCGGCCAGCGGGATGCCGCTGTGCTGGGCGAGCAGTTCGCTGATCGAGCTGACGCCGCCGTGGAACTTGTCCACCTCGGCGTAGATCTCCATCCGGTTGCAGCTGGAGACGATGAACGTGCCCGCGACATGGCTGGCGTGGAACACGTCCTGGCGCAGCTTGGCCAGCTCGTCGCCGGTGATCGCGGTGCGCTCCAGCACGGCCACCGGCGCACTCTTGTGGCTCAGCCCCACCACGAGCGTGCTCATGAACCCACCGCCTGCGCCGTCGTGCCGTTCACCGACGCCCTCCGCTGTGCGTGGAAGGCGAGGATCTGCAGCTCAATTGACAGTTCGACCTTACGCACGTCAACGCCATCGGGTACGGCAAGTACCACAGGCGCGAAGCTCAGGATGCTGGTCACGCCGGTGGCTACCAGCCGGTCGCAGACCGCCTGCGCGGCGCCGGCCGGGGTGGCGATCACCCCGATCGACACCTGGTACTGGCGGATCACCGCCTCCATGTCGTCGGCGTGCCGCACGGTGAGGTCGGCGATCTCGGTGCCGACCACGGCCGGATCGGAGTCCAGCAGGGCGGCAACCCGGAACCCGCGGGACGCGAAACCGCCGTAGTTGGCCAGCGCGCGGCCCAGGTTGCCCAGCCCGACGATGACGATCGGCCAGTCCTGGGTCAGGCCGAGCTCCCGCGACACCTGGTACACCAGGTACTCCACGTCGTAGCCGACCCCGCGGGTGCCGTAGGAGCCCAGGTGGGAGAGGTCTTTGCGGAGCTTGGCGGAGTTGACGCCCGCCGCGACGGCTAGCTCCTCGCTGGACACGGTGGCGGTGCCGTTCTCCGCCAGTGCGAACAGCGCGCGCAGATAAACCGGCAGCCGGGCCACGGTGGCTTCCGGGATTCCGTGGCTGCCGTTGGCAGACACCGGACGATGTGGCATACGCCCGCGCTCCTGGGGGATCGACGCGGCGACGGGCGACCGCGGGCTCAGCCGTCCGCGACCCGCCGCTCAGGCTTCACCAACCACGTTACGCCCTTGTGAAACCTTGCACAAAGTCAGGCCTGGCGGCAGGCCGCCAGACGCTAGCCCGGCCCTAGGCTGACTCAAGCCCGGGCTCACTCGCCGGCGGTGTGGCCGAACAACTGGGACAAGCCGGGCAGCGGGGACACCTTGGCCTGCTGCGTACCCAGTTCGATCACGTTGGTGGCCAGCACGAACTTGGCCCGCTCGACGTCGAACTGGTGGATGTACGGGTGCCGCTTGTGCTCCTCGTAGGCAGTCTGGTCCCGGTAGACCTCGTAGAAGATCCGCTGCATCGGCGCGTTCGGCACCGAGTGCACCGCGTACACCAGCGCGTCGGGCTCGTGCATGCGGACATCTTCGACGACCCGCTCGGCCAGCGCGTCGAACTCATCGGTCCGGTCCTCGGCCAGGGTGTAGATGGCGATCAGCCCGTACAGCCGCTGCGTGACGGCCCGGTCGCTGGCCTGGGTGTCCGGCCCGGCCGCGGCCGGGTTCTGCCCGGCCGCCCCGGCGCCCCGGCCCAGGGTCCGCGGCTGCCAGGCCGCGGTCCGGTCAGCGTCGGACAGCCGGTCCGCCGCTTCGTCCCGCTGGTAGTCGCCGTTCTCCGGGCCCACCGGGCCCGAAGGGTATTCCTCATCTTCCTGGCTTCTATGGCCGCGATCGCCGTTGCCCAGGCCGTTCATCCCGTGCCCCCCGTCTGGCTGGTACCTGCCAGCGGGCGGATACTCACCGTTCGACCTCCCCCGGTCGAGCCGGTGCCAATCCTCGTCCCCGCGCAGCTGACCGTCACCGTTCCCCATGCGCCGCGCAGCCGCGGCAAAATACATACGGTCGTCTGCGTAGTCGTCGGACTGGCTCGCCGCCGGCCGGGCCCCCCGGCCCGCCGGTACCTCCCCGTACAGTTCATCGAGCCTGACCTTGACAGCCGTCACACCGGCCAGACTGGCCAGCACAGCGCAGACGGCGCACAGCGCGGGGTACGCCAGGTTCGCTGGCAAGCTTAGCCGCAGCCCCAGAATCGCCACCGCCGCCACGCCCGCCCCGGCCAGCGCGATCAGCGGCCGGCGCCACTGCGGGTCCCGGCGCAGCCGCACCGCGGCCACCAGCAGCATGACCAGCACGGTGAGCACGGTCACCCCCGCGATGGCCTCCAGCACGTACTTCGGGATGAGCTGGTAGTGCACCGAACCGGGCGGCCAGGTCTTGCCGAACGCCACCACCGCGAGCGGGTCGGTGATCAGCACCACGGCGCCCACCACGGTCAGCGCCGCGGTGATCAGTTTCGCGCCGAACCTGGCCGAGATCGTCTTGCCGCCCAGCTCGACCATGCCCCAGGCCAGCCAGAGCGGCGCGATGAGCTGCGCGCCCACCTGCACGGCACGGAAGGTGCCCGAGGTGTAGCCGTTGTAGGCGCCCAGCGCCTGAGCACCGAGCGAGACCGCGATCGCCGCCACCGCGCCGGCCCAGGCGATGATGTCGATCCGCGGGATGCGGATGCACCGGCCGACGAGAACGCCGGTGCCGGCGGCGGCCAGCACCGCGCACCCGAACGTCGCTCCAACGGTGGCATCCATCGCCTCTAATGGTGCACGACAGATCTAGTAATGGGAAACGGCGGATCGTAACCCAGAGGCTTATTCAGGACCCGCTTTGCGCAAATTTTCCCTGCGCAGTGGTTACTCAACGTAGCCGTGCGCCATTGCCGTAAATACCGAGCGGAAGTATCGTGAATAGCGTCTGCCGCCCAGCGGCGTCGGCTGCCACCGTGGCCGGGCCGGCCCGGCCGGAGACCAGACGGCGCGGCCGGAGATCTGCCAGGCATGACCTAGGCTGTGCCCCATGAGGCGGCATCCAGTGCGCCCCGCGGACGACCTGGTGGCGGCCCGGGCGGCGGCCGCCGCCGCGAGCGTCGACCGGGAGACCCCGGAACCGGATCCCACGGCCGGCGCGTTCTTCGACGTCGACAACACGATCATGCGGGGCGCTTCGCTCTACCACTTCGCCCGCGGCCTGTCCGCGCGCAAGCTGTTCACCACGCGGGATCTGGCCCGGATGGGCTGGCAGCAGCTGTCGCTGCGGGTCCGCGGCAGCGAGAACGCCGGGCACATGGCGTCGGCCAGGGACTCCGCGCTGGCGTTCGTCGCCGGGCACAAGGTGGACGAGATCGTCAGCCTCGGCGAGGACATCTACGACGAGACGATGGCCGGCCGGATCTGGGCCGGCACCCGGGAGCTGGCGCAGCGCCACCTGGACGCGGGCCAGCGGGTCTGGCTGGTGACGGCGACGCCGGTGGAACTCGCCGACATCATCGCGCGCCGGCTGGGGCTGACCGGCGCGCTCGGCACGGTCGCCGAGTCGGTGGACGGCGTGTACACCGGCCGGCTCTTCGGCGGCCTGCTGCACGGCCAGGCCAAGCCGGCCGCGATCGCCGCGCTGGCCGTCCGCGAAGGGCTCGACCTGTCCCGGTGCGCGGCCTACAGCGACTCGGTCAACGACCTGCCGATGCTGCAGCTGGTCGGCCACCCGCACGCGGTCAACCCGGACGGGGAGCTGCAGGCCGAGGCGCGGCGCAACGACTGGCCGGTGCACGACTTCCGCACCGGCCGCCGCGCGGCCATGATCGCGCTCCCGGCGGCGGGCGCGGCCGGGGCGGTGGCGGGCGGCATCGCCGCCGGGGTGGCGCTGCGGAAACGGCGGACCCCGGCGGCCCCGAACGCAACCCTGGCCGAGCTGCTGCGCGGGCGCCAGCTGGACACCAGGACGCTGGTCGCGCTGCTGCGCGAACGGCTGAGCTAACCGAGGGCCGCGCGGCTGAGCTAACCGAAGGCCGGGCCGCGCTCGGGCACTAGCCGGTCCAGCATGCCCTGGATGGTGTCCCGCACCTGGGCGGCCAGCGCGACCACGACCGGGTCGGTGGCGTCGGCCGGCCGGCCGTACTGCGCGGTCGCGATCGGCGCGCCGAACTCGATGAGCCAGTTGGAGGGCAGCGGAATCATCCCCACCGGGCCGAGCCAGGGGAACATCGGGGTAACCGGAAAGTAAGGCAGTTTGAGGGCCCGGGCCAGCCCGCGCGCATTCCCCACCATCGGGTAAATCTCCTCGGCGCCGACGATCGCACACGGAATGATCGGCACGCCGGCCCGGATCGCGGACAGCGCGAACCCGCCGCGGCCGAACCGGCGCAGCTTGTATCGCTCGCTGAAAGGCTTGCCGGTTCCCTTGAATCCCTCCGGGCAGACCCCGACAAGCTCGCCGGCGGCCAGCAATCTGGCCGCCTCGGACGGCGAGGCAATCGTATGTCCGCTCTTGCGTGCCAACTGCGCGAGCAGCGGCAGTTCGTAGACAAGATCCGCGCCGAGCAGACGCAGACTGCGGTGCCGCGGATGCTCGTAAAAGATCCCCGTCTGGACCATGACCATGTCGAATGGCAGCACCCCGGCGTGGTTAGCCACCACGAGCGCGGCGCCCTCGCCGGGGACGTTTTCCAGCCCGCGCATCCGGACGTCGAACCAGTGCCGGTACAGCGCCCGCGCGGCAGGCATGAGCACGCTCGCGTTGAGCTCGGGGTCGAATCCGCCGTCACCTGGCGGGGGCGCGTCACCATCCAGCCGCCGCCGCACGAAGGCTGCGGCGTCGGCCAGCTGATCCCACATCGAGCGCGCGGCCTCTGGCTGGCTGGCCAGGACTCGCCCCTCGGCTCCCGCCGGCCCCGCCGCGGCCGCTACTTCTTGTTCCGGCGCTGGATGCGCGTCTTCTTCAGCAGCTTGCGGTGCTTCTTCTTAGCCATCCTCTTGCGGCGCTTCTTGATGACGGAGCCCACGGCACCACCTTCGGCCCTTCGGCCTCACTCGACGGATCGGGAACGGGCATGCTCGCCCGCCCTCCCGTCACCAGGGGGCAGGGCACTCGCCCGGTAAAGCGTACCGCCGCCTACCCTGTGCCACCGCCAGAGCCCCAAGCCGCACCTGCAGGGGCCAGGCCCTAGCCCACGCACTCGATGTCAGCTCAGGTCAACTGGTAGCTACGAAAGCCTCTCGGAGGTACTGATTGACCGCCCGTTCCGGCACCCTAAAGGAACGGCCCACCCGGATCGCCTCAAGCTCACCGGAGTGGACCAGCCGGTAGACGGTCATCTTGGACACCCTCATGATTGTGGCCACTTCGGCCACGGTCAGGAACCTGACCTCACTAAGGGGAGTTTCGCCTTCTGCCATCCGTTGCCCTCTTCCGCGCGAAGCTAAGTGCGACCCTGTCCCTTATAAACGACGCACCAGTCACGCCTGTCTCCAGCGTAAGACGAGTATGGAAAAGGGCAAGCCCGACGCCATGTCTCATTTCGGTGGAGGACCGGCATCACCGGCGGCTACGCACCATAGCCGCCAGGCCACGGAGCGGAATATAGTCACCGATTAAGGCCATGCGCAGGGAAGATAGCGGATCGCGTCGTGGTGATGGCCCGGTCAACGGGATCTGCCGGATCGTAACCCGACTCATACGATGTAAATTCGGCGGACGCGCCGTCGGTCATGTTCTCCGGCGCCGCGCTGCCGGTTCTGCCGCGCACATACTCGCGCCACGGCTCCGGCGTCGGCGTGGCCGGATCGATGGGCGTGCCCGCCGCCTGGGCCAGCAGATGCGTCCAGCACCGGGGCACCACCTGCACCAGCTCGTACCCGCCGCCGCCGGTGAGCAGCCACCGGCCGCCGGTCACCTCGTGCGCCAGATCGTGCAGCACCACCTGAGCCCGGCGCTGCGCGTCCAGGCTGAGCTCCAGGTGGGCCAGCGGGTCCAGCCGGTGGCTGTCGCAGCCGTGCTGGCTGACCAGGATGTCCGGGCCGAACGCGCGGACCAGCGGCGGCACCACCGCGTCCAGCGCGCGCAGCCATCCGGCGTCGCCGGTGCCGGCCGGCAGCGCGACGTTCACCGCCGTCCCGGCCGCGTCCCCGCGGCCGGTCTCGCTGGCCAGGCCGGTGCCGGGGAACAGCGTGGCCGGGTGCTCGTGCAGGCTGATCGTGAGCACCCGCGGGTCGTCGTAGAAGGCGGCCTGCACGCCGTCGCCGTGGTGCACGTCCAGGTCCACGTAGGCCACCCGGCGCGCGCCCTGGGCCAGCAGCCATTTGATGGCGATGGCCGGGTCGTTGTACACGCAGAAACCGCTGGCGTTGCCGCGCATCGCGTGGTGCAGCCCGCCGGCCACGTTCGCCGCGTGCCCGGCCTGGCCGGTCCACACCGCCCGGGCCGCGGCCAGCGTGGCCCCGGCGACCAGTGCGGACGCCTCGTGCATCCGTGCGAACACCGGGTCGTCGGGGGTGCCGAGGCCGTGCCGCACGTCCGGGTACCCGGTCTGGCCGGCCCGCCGGACGGCCGCGATGTAGCCCGGGTCGTGCACCAGCTCCAGCTCGTCCTCGGTGGCCGGCTCCGGCGTGACGACCTGCACCCCGTCCTGGCCGAACAGCCCGAACGAGCGGGCCAGCGCGATGGTCAGCTCGACCCGGACCGGCGCCAGCGGATGCCCGGGCCCGAAGTCGTACCCGGTCAGCCCGTCGTCCCAGGCGACCACCAGCTCACATGCCACGGGTTACTCGCCGCCCAGTTCGCGGCCGCGGTCCCTGGCCGCCTCGATGGCGGCGAGGAACGCGGCGCGCACCCGGTGCCGCTCGAGCTCGGCCACCGCGGAGATCGTGGTGCCGCCGGGTGAGGTGACCGCCTCGCGCAGGATCACCGGGTGCTCGCCGGACTCGCGCAGCATGGTGGCCGCGCCGTAGACCGCCTGGATCACCATGTCCAGCGCGGTCTGCCGCGGCACGCCGAGCAGGATGCCGGCGTCCACCATGGCTTCCACCAGGAAGTACACGTAGGCCGGGCCGCTGCCGGACAGCGCGGTGGCGGCGTCCTGCTGCGACTCGGGGATGCGGATGACCCGGCCCACCGGGCGGAGCAGCTCCTCGGCCAGCCGCAGGTGCTCGTCGGTGGCGTGCGACCCGGCGGAGATGACGCTCATCGCCTCGTCCACCAGCACCGGCGTGTTGGACATGACCCGGACCACCGGCAGGTCGTCGGCCAGCCTGCGCTCGATGAACGACGTGGTGATGCCGGCCGCCGCCGAGATGACCAGCCGGCCGGCCGGCACGTGCGGCGCGATCTCGTCCAGCAGCGCGGCCATGTCCTGCGGCTTGACCGTGAGCACCAGGATGTCGGCGGCCTTGGCCGCCTCGGCCGCGGAGACCACCTCGATGCCGTACCTGTCGTGCAGCTCGGCGGACCGCTGCGGCCGCCGCGCCGCCGCCAGGATTCCGGCGGGCGGACGGCCCGCGCGCAGCAGGCCGGAGATGAGCGCTTCGCCCATCTTCCCGGCGCCGAGCACCGCGATCACGTCAGGACCTGCCCGGCAGGAAGGAACGCAGAAAGAAGGCCAGGTTGGCGGGCCGCTCGGCGAGCCGCCTGGTCAGGTAGCCGTACCAGTCGCTGCCGTAGGGCACGTACACCCGGACCCGGGCGCCGGTATTGGCCAGCCGCCGCTGCTCGGCCGGCCGGATGCCGTAGAGCATCTGGTACTCGAACCGGTCCACCGGGCGGCCGGACAGGATCATCTGGGCGCCGGCTATCTCGATCAGCCGCGGGTCGTGCGTGGCCAGCATCGGGTAGCCGGACCCGGCCAGCAGCCGCTTCAGGCAGCGCACGTAGGACATGTCCACCTCCCGCCGGCCGGTGAAGGCGACATCCTCGGCGGCGTCGTAGGCGCCCTTGCACAGCCTCACCCGGGCGCCGGCCCCGGCCAGCGCGGCGCAGTCCGCCTCGCTGCGCCGCAGGTAGGACTGGATCACGCAGCCCAGGTCGGGGAAGTCCGCCCGCAGCTCGCGATGCAGCTGCACGGTGGGCTCGACCCGGTTGTCTTCCTCCATGTCGAGGGTCACCGTGGTGCCGGCCTGCCGGGCGGCGACGCAGATCCGGGTGATGTTCTCCCGCGCGGTCTTCTCGCCGTGCTCGGCCAGCCCGAGCCCGACCGCGGTGGGCTTGACCGACACCTCGGCCCGGCCGCCGCTGGTGTGCCCGGCCGCAGCCAGCCGCCCGAGCAGGCTGATGTACTCGTCGGCGGCGGCCGCCGCCTGTTCCGGGTCGGTGGTGTGCTCGCCCAGGTGGTCGAGGGTGACGAGCAGCCCGCGGCCGAGCAGCTGCTCGGTCACCCGGACCGCGTCGTCCTGCGTGGCGCCCGCCACGAACCTGGTGACCACGTCCCGCGCGATGGGCGCGGTGGTCACGATGTCCCGCATCCGGTCGCTGGCCGACACGGCCAGCATCACGCGACGAAGCACAGCCTGGACCTCCCCTAGTCAGTGCGGCGGTCAGCTTACCTAGGCGGCCGCAGCATCGTCCCGCCGGACCGGCGCAGCGTGGCCTTGACGTTCGCCCCGGCGTCCGGCGGGACGATCACCTCCTGCGCCGCGTCCACCCCACCGGCCAGCAGCTGCACGTCGGTGGGCACGGTCCGTTTAACCAGCCCGAGGGCGATTGGCCCCAGCTCGTAGTGACGTGCGGCTGAACCGGTGACTCCGACGTGGCCGCCGTTCATTTCAATGACATCACCAGGACTGGGCAGCCGGTCCACACTCCCATCGAGGTGCAGGAGGACCAGCCGCCGGGGCGGATGACCGAGGTTGTGCACCCGGGCCACCGTCTCCTGGCCGCGGTAGCAGCCCTTGTCCAGGTGCACGGCGGAGCCGATCCAGCCGACCTCGTGCGGGATAGTCCGGTGGTCGGTATCGATGCCCAGCCGCGGCTGGTGCGCGGCGATACGCAGCGCCTCGTAGGCCCACATCCCGGCGGGCCGCACACCGCGGCCGGTCAGGCTGTCCGCCACGTCCGCCAGCCGGCCGCGGGGAACGATCAGGTCGGTGCCGAGGCGGCCGGGCAGCACGGCAGCGGCGCTGAGCTGCGGGTCGCCGGCCGCCGGGGCGTCCGGGCCCATCAGCGTGAGCACCGCGTACTCGCCGGTGACGTCGGCCGGCTCGACGCGCAGCATGAACCGCATCGACTCGAGGAAGCCGACGAGTCCGGCCGCGGTGCCCGGCTCGACGTGCACCCAGGTCTGCTCGCCGTCGTCGACCAGCGTCAGGTGGTGCTGCACGTGCCCGTTCGGGCTGAGGATCAGCGTCTGGGTGGCGGCGCCTGGTTCCAGCGGGTCGAGCAGCTGGGTGCTGAGGCTGTTCAGCCAGGACAGCCGGTCCGGGCCACCGATGCGGACCACGCCGCGGTGCGAGCGGTCCACCAGGCCCGCGGTCCGCTGCAGCGCACGCTGCTCGCCGGACGGGTCGCCGTAGTGTGACGTGACGCCGGTGTCCGGCCCTTCGGCCGGGACCGCGCCGGGCAGCGCCAGCAGGGGATTCTCCATGCTGGCAAGGCTATCCGCCCGGACTAGGCGCTCGCGGCTTCGGAGGGCCGCGCCTTCCGGCAGCCGCCGCACCGGCCGAACACGGTCAGGTGCCGGACGTCGGTCTCGAAGTCCTGCTCGGCCTGCAGCGCGGTCACCAGCGGCGCCACCGCGGCCGGGCCGAGCTGGACGACCCGCCCGCACTCGCGGCACACCAGGTGCACGTGCTCGGCCTCGGCCGCGAGGTGATAGCTGGGCGCGCCGTGCCCGAGATGGGTGTGGGTGACCAGGCTGAGCTGTTCCAGCAGCTCGAGCGTGCGGTAGACCGTGGAGATGTTCACCCCGCGCGCGGTCTTCTGCACCTGGCCGCAGATCTCCTCGGGCGTCGCGTGCTCGAGCGCGGTCACCGCCTCCAGCACGAGCTGGCGCTGCGGAGTGACCCGGTAGCCGCGGGCGCGCAGCTCGTCATCCCAGGCCTGCGTCATAGCCAGAGTTTAGTGAGGTGATCGCGGTCCGGGAGATGTGGCCAGTTGCTGACCGGGCAGCGGTGTGACCAAAAACTCTCTTGCCAGCCGGCGGTGGCCGAAGTAGCGTCTGGGATACGCGGGAGAGGAGGTGGTCCAAAAGTATGCATAGATGTTGGACACGTGAGGTGGCTGTCCGTTAGCTGCCGTCCCGCCGACACATAGGCGCCGCTAGTCCGGCGGCTGTGTGCATCACCGGTGCGGTCCCGCGAAAGAGCGTTCTTCGTGACACTCGCGCGCCCGCTACGCCGCAGGGCGGCGGCCGGCGAAAACTCGGCAGACACCGACCCCCCGGGTTGGCCGGCCTAGTCCAGTCGGCCCCCGGTGCCGGGCACCACGCCCGGCCCGGGAGACATCCGGGGGGCTTTACTTTTCTGGATTTTAAAATGAACGGCTGGCGCCTGGCCGGGGCGCTCTTCAGCTCGCCGGGGGCCCGGCTACCCGCTTGAGCTGCGCGGACAGGTGGGACTGCAGCGGCTGGCCGACCGCTGCCATGTCGTAGGCGTAGGCGAGGTCCTCACCGACCAGGCCGTACAGCCGGTGGCCCGCGGTGACCTCCTTGGCCGAGGCGGTGCGCAGCACCGCGTCGGTCGCCAGCTCGATCCGGGTGCCGGTCACCTGGCCCAGGTAGATCTCGGTGATGCCGGTGGGATGCACCAGCAGCACCTCCAGCTTGTTGTCCGGCTGCGGCCGCCAGAACCCGGACTCCATGCCCGCCGGCCGTACCGGGTGGCCCTCGTCGTCCAGCAGCCAGCTGCGGCTGGTGTAGATCAGGAACGGCTTGCCGTTGTGGCTGAACGACACTTCCTGGCCGTACCGGAAGCTCTCGATCGTCGGGTAGCCGCCCACCCCGGCCCCTTCCCAGCGGCCGAGCAGGAAGCTCAGCGGCTCGAGGCCGGGATGCATGGTGGGCTCACCCAGGACCTGGGGGTGCTGGGCCGCGCTGTCGTCCGGGCGGTCGCCCGCGGGGTTTGGGTGCATGCTGGTCAGGCCACCGTCTCAGTATTTCTCTGGCCGGAAAGACGCCCCACGGCAGTCGTCTCGGGCTCTTCGGCCGGCTGGTCTTCCCGCTCGGCTTTCTGCTGCGGCTGCGGCACCGGATCCGGGCGCGACTGGTCGAGCGGGCAGGTCCGGTACAGCCGCACCGCCAGGAACGCCGCCCACCCGGCGAAGACGGTGAACGCCGCCACCAGGATTCCGAGGCTCAGCATGCCGTGCATAGCCGCAGTCTAGGCAGATCGCTGCCCGGGCAGCGGTCCGCCACGCGCGGGTGACGGCCGGCGCTCCGGGCAGGCCGGGCCGGAATTACGGAGGCCGGGCTCGGATCCGGAGGCCGGGATGCGGAAGGTACCGGTCAGCCCATCCGGCCGGTGACGTAGGCCTTGGTCCGGTCGTCAGCCGGATCCTCGAAGATCTGCGCGGTCGGGCCATGCTCGACCAGCACACCCGTGCGGGTGTCGCTCTTGCTGTCGGTGAGCACGTAGAAGAACGCGGTACGGTCGCTGACCCGCGTGGCCTGCTGCATGTTGTGGGTGACCACGATGATCGTGTACTGCTGCTTGAGCTCCTGCATCAGGTCTTCGACGGCGCTGGTGGCGATCGGGTCGAGCGCCGAGGCGGGCTCGTCCATCAGGACGACGTCCGGCTCGACGGCGATGGTGCGGGCGATGCACAGCCGCTGCGCCTGCCCACCGGACAGGCTCAGGCCCGAGGTGTTGAGACGGTTCCTGACCTCTTCCCACAGCGCGGCCCGGCGCAGCGACCGCTCGACGATCTCGTCGAGCTTGTCCTTTTTGCGGATGCCGTTGATGCGCGGCCCGTAGGCGACGTTGTCGTAGATCGACTTGGGGAACGGGTTGGGCTTCTGGAAGACCATGCCGATACGCCGGCGCACGGCGGTCGCGGAGACGTCGCTGCCGTACAGGGACGCCCCGCGGTAGGTCATCTCCCCTTCCAGCCGGGCGCCCGGCACCAGGTCGTTCATCCGGTTGAACGACCGCAGCACCGTCGACTTACCGCTCCCTGACGAGCCGATGAACGCGGTGATCTCGTTCTCGTAGATCGGGATGGTGACCTCGGTGACGGCCTTGAACGACCCGTAGTAGATGGACACGCCCCGCACGCTGAAGATGGGCTCACCTGGCGCGGCGGAGACTTCCTGCGACTCGGCCCGCTCCAGTCCCGCGAGCTTGGGCAATTCGATCTTGGCAGCGACGTTCGGCTGTGGCTCTTCCATCAGGGGCTCTCTCATCGGTTCTTAGCGAGCATATCGGGCGAATCGCGCCGTGACGATGCGGGCAATGATCATGAGGATGAAGGCGATCGCGATCAGCGTGAGCGCCGCACCCCAGCCGCGGGCCTGGGCCCCCGGATACGGCGACGACGCGTTCGTGAAGATCAGGAAGGGCAGTGCGATGTTGGCCCCGCTGAACACGTTCGAGTTCACCAGGGTCGTCCCGCCGAGAATGGTGAACAGCAACGGCGCCGTCTCGCCCGCCGCCCGGGCGACGGCCAGCAGCGAGCCGCTGACGATCCCGCCCGCCGCGGCCGGCAGCACCACGGTCAGCGTCACGCGGGACTTGCTCGCGCCGAGCGCGTGGCTGCCCTGGCGCAGCGAATCGGGCACCAGCCTGAGCATCTCGTACGTGGAGCGGATCACGATCGGCAGCATCAGGGCGGCCAGGGCGAAGGCACCGGCCAGCCCCGAGAAGCCGAAATGCACCACCCAGATCGAGAAGATGAACAGGCCCATGATGATCGACGGCACGCCGGTCATCACGTCGGACATGAACCCGATGAACTTCGACAGCCAGTTGTTGCCGCCGTACTCGTTGAGGTAGATGGCCCCGAGCACGCCGAGTGGCACGGCGATGACGGTCGCCAGGGCGGTGATCAGCAGGGTGCCGACCACCGCCGGCCCGATCCCGCCCACGCCTGCCGGCAGCACGGACGGCGGGATGTCGCTGGTCAGGAACGACCCGCTGATGCTGGATGCGCCCTTGGCGATCGTCGTGTACAGGACGAATCCCAGCGGGATGATCACGACGACGAAGGAGACCACCATCAGCGTGATGGCGATGCGGTTCTTGGTCCGCCGCCAGCCCGCCGGCTCCCGCAGGTCGGGCCCTGGCTGTCCGGCTACGACGGCCATCAGGCACCTCGCATTCGCCGCGAGGAGCGCTCGACGACCACGCGGGCAATAACGTTGATGATGATCGTGAACGCGAACAGCAGCACGCCGAGCCCCATCAGCGCGGACTTGAACACACCGGTGGACTCGCCGAACTGGTTCGCGATGACCGCGGGCATGCTGTAGCCGGGGGCGAACAAGTGCGAGGTGATGGTCGGTGACGAGCCGATAACCAGCGCCACCGCGATCGTCTCGCCCACCGCCCGGCCCAGGCCGAGCAGTATCGCCCCCACCACGCCGGTCTGGCTGTGCGGCCAGACGACGCCGCGGATCATCTCCCACCGGGTGGCGCCCAGCGCGTATGCGCCCTCCCGGTCGATGGCCGGCACCGTCGCGATGACCTCGCGGGAGAGCGAGGTCACGATCGGCGTGATCATGAAGGCCAGGATGATGCCGGCGGTGAAGAACGAGGCTCCGCTCGTCGGCGGCCCGAACAGCGGGCCGAGCACCGGGACCCCATTGACTCCCGAGCCGATCGACGCGTAGATGTGCTGGATCCACGGGGCGAACACCAGGATGCCCCAAAGCCCCCAGACCACAGAGGGGACCACGGCCAGCAGGTCGACCACGTACACGATCGGCCGCGCGAGCCGGCGAGGCACCACCTCGGTCAGCAGCAGCGCGATGCCGATGCTGACCGGCACGGCCATCACCAGCGCGATCACGCCGGTGATGGCTGTGCCGTAGATGAACGGCAGTGCGCCGAACTTGTTGGCCGCCGTGTCCCAGGTGCTGGAGAAGATCTTCAGGCCCTCGGTGCTGAACCAGGAGGATGCCTGCTGGGTGGTCGAGACGGCGATCAGCACCAGAATCACCAGCACCAGCAGGCCGGCCCCCAGTGCCAGCCACCGGAAACTCCGGTCGCCCAGGCCCGGGCGCGCGGACAGGCCGCCCGGGGCACTGCCCGGGGCGGCCTCGTCCGCGCGGGTGACTGTGCTCACTACGAGCCGATCTTGCTTATCTGCGCCTTGGCCTTGCTAAGGATGTTGCTCGGCAGCGACGCGTAGCCCAGCGGGGAGAGCAGCTGCTGGCCGGAACCGAGCAGGTACCCGATGTAGGCCTTGAGCATCTTGGCAGTGGTCTGGTTCGACTGCTTCTGGTAGACGAGGTCCCAGGACTGGTAGGTGATCGGGTAGGCCTTCGCGTCGGAAGACCAGACCGCGGCGAACGTGAGGTTCGACGCGAGGCTGACCGTGGTGCCGGCCGCGGACGCGGTTGTCGGCGACGGCGCGATGTAGGCGCCACTCTGGTTCGCGACCGACGCGTAGGTCAGCCCGGAGGCCTTGGCGTCCGCGTAGTCCACGTAACCGATGGCGCCGGGGGTGCTCTTGATGATCTGCGCCACCCCCCCGTTGCCGTCGCCGGCATGGGCGCCCGATGGCCAGCTGATCGTCGAGCTGCTGCCGAGCTTCCAGGCACTGCCCGCGGACTTCTGGAGGAACAGGCTGAAGTTCTGCGTGGTGCCCGAGGAGTCCGAACGGACGGCGAGGGTGACCGGGGTGCTGGGCAGGGGGACCCCAGGGTTGATCTTCTTGATGGCCGGGTCGTTCCACGCCTTGATCTGGCCCTGGAACATCGCCGCGATCACGGCCGGGGTCAGCTTCAGGCTCTTCACCCCGTTCAGGTTGTACGACATCGTGATCGGGCCGAGGAAGACGGGGAAGTACAGCACCGTCTTGCCCTTGAAGCCTGAGAGCTCGTCGGAGGGGATCGGCGAGTCCGAGCCGGCGAATTGCACCACGCCGGCGGCCAGGTCCGAACGCCCCTTGCCGGACCCGCCGCCACCGTAGTTGACGACGACCTTCGGCTGGACCGACTTGAATTGCTGGATGGCCGCCTGCTGGAAGGGAAGCTGGAAGGTCGAGCCACTGGCATTGAGTGTGCCCGACAGACTCGAACTGCCGCCGCCAGAGTTGTTCGACGAGCAGGCGGTGACGACCGAGGCGGCTGCGACGAGCGCGATCCCCGCCACCGTAATGCGCTGGACGCGCGGGCGTTCCATGTCAGATACCTCACGATTCTTTGATTGAGATGGGCACAGACTCCGTTGTGAGCAGGGCAGACCGTGCACCCGACGAGTCTGGCGCGCCACTGCCACCCGCACGTTAAGCACTGGGGTATGGACAGTGAAAACTATGGAAACACAAAGTGAATTACAGGTTTCCTAAAGCTTACGGCCCGGCTTTGATAAATTGTCGTTTCAGACTTTATCGTCTCACCACAGCAGTTGGCACACCCGGCCAGGTCACGATCGCGGAATCGGCATCCCGGGGGGAACATCGGCACGTGGGCGCCAACGTATCAAAGTGAGAATTAGTAAGCTGTCTTCGTGAACGAGCACCGGCAGGAATTCACGCGTGAGCTGGAGGCTATCGAAGCCAAGGTGATCGAACTGTTCGCCATGGTCTCCGAGGACCTTCCGGGCGCGACCCACGCTCTGCTGACTGGCAGCCACGAGGTGATCGAGAAACTGACCGAACGCGAGCAGGCCATCGATGCTCTCTACGTGGAGATCGAGACCATGGCCAGCCGGGAGATCCTGCTGCAGGCACCCGTCGCTTCCGACCTGCGCTTCCTGCTGTCGGTACTGCGCATCGTGCCCGAACTCGAGCGCACCCATGATCTCGTGATGAACATCGCCTCCCGGGCCGATCACATCCTCGGCGAGGACCTCACGCCGCGCTGCCGAGGGCTCGTCGAGCGGATGGGGAACCTCGCGTCCAGCATGTGGCGGCAGGCGGTGGACTCCTGGTATCAGCGCGACCGCGCAGCCGCGGGCAAGCTGGACGAACGCGACGACGAGATGGACCAGCTCTACGCCAGCCTGATCGCCGAGCTTGCCGCGGGACGGATGGCGCTGCCGGTGACGATGGAGATGACGCTGGTGGCGCGGTTCTATGAGCGGCTCGGCGATCACGCGGTCAACATCGCCCGCCGGGTCGCCTACCTGGCCGGCGCCCACCCCCCGGCACCGCCCGAAGACTGACCGCCCGGGCAGCCCAGCCCGGCAACTCGAAATTTCATACGGCCACTTGCCGCATCATGACGCCATATCGAATATGGTGTCGCCATCCCTGCGCTGCTGGTCGGGCGAGGTGGATGGCCGTTTGCCCGCTGACCGCCGATGCGGCCTGGGGAAGCCATGCGCGCCCATGGAAATTACCGATCTCAGCGGTCTTGGTGCGCGCGACGCGTCGTCGTCTCCTGGATATCCGGGCAGCCGAAAATCGGTGATCCATCGTGTCGGGGTGCGCTGCGGGGATTGTTTGTCGGTGGAGGGCGACATGATGGGCCTGTGCCGAGGAAGCGACCTGCCGCTGCGCCGTCGGTGGTGCACCGTACCGCGCGGTGCGGCCTGCGCGCCACCCGGGGGCAGCGACGGCGGCTGTGGGGGTTGCTGCGGTCGGCTGGGGACGTGTGGTGCTGCGTAGTCGAGGTCAACCGGTGGCGGCAGGCCCGGCAGGACGCGCCGCTGGCGGGCTATCAGGCGCTGTGCCGGGAGCTGGCTGGGTCTGGCCGGGGGACGTTCGGGGAGTTGGACACCGCAGGCGCCCGGTCGGTGCTGCGCCGGTATTCCGACGCCTGGTTCGCCGCCGCCAAGCGGCGCAGGACCGGTGACCAGAGGGCGCGGTTCCCGCGCAGGCGGCGGGCGGTGATGCCGGTGCGGTGGTACGCCGGCACGTTCCATCTCCAGGGCCGGGTGCTGCGGCTGCCGGTGGCGCGGGGATGCCCGCCGCTGCGGGTGCGGCTAGACCGTGACGTCCCGTACCCACATGGCCAGGTTCGGTCGGTGACCCTGCTACGGGAGGCGGGTCGGCTCTGGGTTGATGTGACCGCAGAGGTCCCGGTCGCTGTCTACCAGGACGGGCAGGCGCCGGATCCTGGGCGGGTCGCCGGAATCGACCTAGGGATCATCCACCCGTACGCGGCCGCCGGACCGGGCGGGCAGCAGCTACTGGTGTCCGGGCGGGCAATCCGGGCCGAATGCCGCCAGCACCTGCGCGACGCCAAAGGCCGGAACCGCGCGACGGCGCGCCGCGCCCCAAAGCCCGGGCAGCGCGGATCACGCAGGTGGAAGCAGCACCGACGGCGACAGCGGGCCGCTGCGGCCCGGCATGCCCGCCGGGTGCGGCAGGCCCACCATGAGGCCGCCAAAGCCGTCGTCGGATGGGCGGCCCAGCATCAGATCGGCACCCTGGTTGTCGGGGACCCGCGCGGAGTGCTGGACCTGGCCGCCGGACGACGGCACAACCAGCGCGTCCGGGCCTGGCGCATCGGCCACCTGATCCGCGCGCTAGCGGACAAGGCCCAAACCGCCGGAATCACCGTCACGCTCGTGGACGAGCGGGGCACCTCCTCGACCTGCCCTGCCTGCGCCCGGCGGGTACCCAAACCCGCCGGACGCGTCTTCACTTGCCCGCACTGCGGGCATCGCGGGCACCGCGACCTGGTCGCGGCCGCCAACATCGCCGCCCGGGGCGGCGGAACCATCCCCGCCAGCCCGGCGGGGATCACGCACCGTCGAGCCGGGACATACCTGCCAGGCGTGCACCCGGCACGGCGTGACCCCAGGCGGCGGCCCCCATCACGGCCACCGGCCAGCGGGTCCCTTGGCCGGCACCGGCCCGCCCCGCGCGGCACCCGCCGCGCGTTGAGTCGCTCGCAACATGGCGAGGAGCCCGGAAATATCCCACGGTATTTACCGGCAGGTGCACTATGGTCGCGACATGGCAGCGCGTTCCCTGATCGTCAAGGTCACTGCGGGCAAGGACGACCCCGAACGGTGCAACCAGGCCTTCACCGTGGCCGCCACGGCCGTGGCCAGTGGCGTACGCACCTCGCTCTGGCTGACCGGAGAAGCATCCTGGTTCGCCCTGCCAGGCCGGGCGGAAGAGTTCTCGATCCCGCATTCGCCGCCGCTGTCCGACCTGCTCGCCGGGATCATGGCGGCCGGCACGGTGACGTTGTGCACCCAGTGCGCGGCCCGGCGGGATCTCACGCCGGAGGACCTGCTCAGCGGGGTGCGGATCGCCGGCGCAGCCACATTCGTCGCCGAGGTGACCGAAGAGGGCGCTCAGGCGCTGGTGTACTGATCCGGGCCGGGGCCAGACGTCCGAGATCAGCCGGTTACCGCCGCGAGCCGCTCGTCGCGGAGCATGCCGCCCCACCGATCCGCCTCGGCCGGGAGTTCGGGCAGTGGGCCCGCGGCCCAGCCAAGCAGCAGATCGGCCAGCGCCGGATTGCGCACCAGGGCCGGCCCATGCATGTAGGTGCCGAGTATCCGGCCCGCGTGCGCGCCTTCGGTGCCGTCCCCGTTGCCGATCCCGGTGGTCACCCGGGCCAGCGGGTGGGCGCCGGGTCCGACTCGGGTCACGCCCTGGTGGTTCTCGAAACCGGTCAGCGGGGGCAGGTCCAGCTCCGGATCCACGTCGGCCAGGATCTCGCCCACCGCCCGCCGCTCGCCGCGTCCGCTGGTGATGTCGAGGATCTCCAGGCCGGGCACCGGCTGCCCCTCGTCGCCGGCGAATTCCGAGCCCACCACCTGGTAGCCGGCGCAGACGGCGAGCACAACCGAACCGGCCTCGGCCGCGGCCGCCAGGCCACCGTCGGCCCGCAGCCGCCGGGCGGCCAGGATCTGCGGCAGGTCCTCGCCGCCGCCGAGCAGATAGATGTCGGCCTGGCGGGGTACCGGCTGGTCGGAGTTCACCGAGATGGATTCGGTGCCGATGCCGCGCAACTCCGCCCGGCGCTCCAGGATCAGCAGGTTGCCGCGGTCCCCGTAGGTGCTCAGCAGATCCGGGTAGACCCACACCAGGCGCAGGCTGCTCTGGTCCGGGGTGCTCATGCCGTCCTGCCAAATGTCGTCCGGATCTGCTGGAACGCCGTGTAGTTGGCGATCACGTCCAGGCTGCCCGAGTCCACCAGGTCCACCGCCTCGTCCACCTTCCCCACCAGCTCGAACGCCACCCCGTCGGCCTCCAGCCGGACGGCGAGGTCCAGCCGGCGCTCCCCCCCGACGAACACCCGGCGGCCGCGCAGGTGCCGGTAGTCCACGTCCCATAGCCAGGACGTGTCCCGGCCGTCGGGGCCCTGGGCGTTCACCTCGAGCAGCACCGGGACCGGTGGCGGCTCGAGCACGTCGAACGCCTCCAGCCAGCCGGCCGGGTTCTTGGCCAGCAGCAGCCGGACGTTCCGGCCGTGGCGTGACACGGTCGTATACCGGCCGGCCACCGATGTGACCTTGCGCAGCATCGGCAGGGCCCGGTCGGCGTCGATACCGAACTGCTCGGCCACCGCCAGCGCGACGGCGGCGTTCGCCCGGTTGGCCCGGCCGGGCAGCGCCAGGTTCAGCTCGTGCCGGCGCCCGGCCGGGTCGATCACGGCCTCGCCGTCCAGCACCCAGTCCGCGGTGGGCTTGGCGAACCCGCACTCCCCGCACCGGTAGCTGGGATCGTCCCTGATCAGGTGGGACCCGCATTCCGGGCAGCACCAGGAGTCCTCGCGCCAGCGCTGCCCGGCCGCCACCCAGGTCACCTGCTTGGCGCCGCTGGCCGCCCAGGCGATCAGCGGGTCGTCCGCGTTGGCGACCACATGGCAGCGCGGCGCGGCGGCCAGCGCGTCCCGCCAGCGCCGGGCGAGCAGCCAGATCTCCGCGGCCCGGTCCATCTGGTCCCGGCTCAGGTTGAGCAGGGCCAGCACCCGTGCCCCGGTCGCCGACAGCACGGACGGGATGTATTTCTCGTCGGTCTCGAGCACACCGAACGGCGCGTCCTGGGCCTGGCCGAGCGCCGCGGCCAGGCCGGCCTCCATGTTGGCGCCGAACGCGTTCGTCGCGACCTGCTGGCCGAGCACCTCGAGCGCCGCGGTGATCAGACGCGTCGTGGTGGTCTTGCCGTTCGTGCCGGTGACCAGGACGATCTGCCTGCCCGCGGCGAGCTGGCCGAGCAGGCCGGGCTCAAGCCGGAGCGCGATGACCCCGCCGATCACGGAGCCGTCGCCGCGGCCGGTGAGCCGGGACACCCGTCCCGCGGCGCCACCGATGGTGGTGGCCAGGCGGGCCCGGAGCTGAAGTTTGCTCATCGCCGTGATGCTATCGGTCCGGCAGGGATCCCGGTCCCAGCTCGTCGGCGGCCAGACCGAAGAAGTCGTCCGCCTCCTCGGTGACGAACCGGCGCAGCCAGGAGAGCACCACCTCGAGCCAGCCAGAGATGTCCATCATCGCCGCCGCGTAACTCACCTGCAGGCCAGGGTCCTGGCCCACCATGACCGCAGCGAGATCAGCCAGGAAGCCGCCTTGGTCGTCGTCGCCGGCGAGCAGGTTCCAGGCCGCCCGCCGGTTGCTGGCGAGCTCCATGGACAGCGGGTGACGGCGCAGCGCGCTGATCCGGTGCCCGATCCGCATGTCCGGCCAGTCCATGATCCCGACCAGGTCGTAGTCGAGCGGCGGGGCCCGGTCGTAGGGATCGGGCCGCGGGCCGTCCAGCGGGCAGATCCGCTCGATCTCGTGCAGCCAGCGCAGCTGCGGGACCACCCACACCGGGCCGGCCCGCTTGCCGTCGGGTGCCATGCCGCCGAGCAGCCCCAGCGCCGTGGACGCCACGCCGGCCGCCAGCCGGTCCGGGTCGTAGCTGCCGCGCATGCTGACGCCACGGGCACCCACCGACCTGTCGATCAGAGTGGCCAGCGCGCACTCACGCCGCCGGGGGTCCATCGCGGCCCAGCGCCGCCACAGCAGGCCGGGCGGCGCCGGCAGGCTCCGGTTGGTCAGGTAGGCCAGCACCAGCGTCTCGGTCCACACCCGCAGCCAGGCGTGCTCGGCGGCCCCGGACAGCAGGTCGGCGGCGCGCAGCTCGAGCAGTGTGCAGGCGCGGTCGGTCACGCAGCGCGGCGCGCAGGCGGCGCTGCGCCGCCCGAGCAGCGGCGGCGCCGGGCTGTCCAGCACCCGCTCCGCGCCCTCACCGAGTGGCACCCGGATCCGCAGCGGCCGGTCCATGCCGTCGGCGAACACCGCTGCGACGCCCGGCTCCAGCGACACGACCTGCCGGGACTGCTCGTCGTCCAGGTTCATCGCCGCCCCGACGACCTGCCGGTCGTCGTGCGCGGGCAGCCGGTGCACGATCTTCAGCGCGGTGTTCTTCACCACGTCGGGTACCAGCTTGGCCGGGATCTGCTCGGCCACCACGATGCCCTCGCCGTAGGCGCGGATCTCGGCGAGCATGCCGGCGAACAGCTCGACGGCGTGTGAGCCCGCCCGCTCGTTGCCGCCGCGATTGCGCAGCAGCCGGTGTGCCTCCTCGATGACGATGACGTGCCGCAGCCCGGCCGTCCGCTCCCGCCGGGCGCGCAGCCGCAGGTACTCGACCAGCCTGATGATCAGCGTGCCCATCAGGAAGGCCTTGTCCTCGTCGTTGGCCACGTCCTCGATGGCCAGCACCACGTTGCGGCGCAGCAGTTCGGCGATGTCGGCCGGATGGCCGCCCTCGAAGAACCGGCCCGCCGATCCCACCCGCAGCGAGCGCAGCCGGACATCCACGAATCCGCGTACGTCCGCAGCCAGCTCCGCGCCGTACCCGACATCCTCGATGACAGCGAGCGCGGTGCGCTGCAGCTGCTCCAGGGTCGGGATGGCCGGCTGCACCACCGCGCCGGGGAACCCGCCGCCGGTGACCACGTCCCAGCCGGCCTGCTCGTACACCTGCTGCAGGGCCTGCGACATGATCTGCGGGAACGGCTCCTCGGCGTCGAAGGCGGCCTGGAACAGCGCCCGCACCATGTCGATATGCGCCTGCACCGGGTAGCCGGGCTCGGGCGCGAGCGGGTTCACCGACAGCGGCACGGCACCCGGCTCGGACGGGTTGATCACGGTGACCTGGGCGGCCCCCGCGATCCGTCCCGCCATCGCCGCGTATTCCGACTTCGCGGGCTCGATGGCCAGCCAGGGCAGCCCGGCCTTGGTGCAGCTCTCGAGGATGTGCCGGACCGTCTGCGACTTCCCGGCCCCGGTGGCGCCGGTGACGAATGTGTGCCGGTTAAGGGTGGACAGCGGTACCCGGAACGCCCCCACCGGCCGGTCCTGCGCGTCCAGGATCGAGCCGATCTCGATCACCGGGGCGGCCGGACCGCCCCCGCCGGAAGAGACCGCGCCGCGGCCTTCGGTCTCGCTGGTCACGTCGAAGTAGCCCGGATCCAGCACCCGCAGCCCGGGCACCTCGCGGCGGGGCAGGCCGGTGAGCGCGGCCAGCGTGCCCGCGGTGGCCGGGAACGGGGTGACCGCGCCGTCGGTGGCGTCCTGCACCTTCACGGTGAGCGCGTCGGCCAGGGTGTGCGCCTCCAGGCCGCTGCGCAGCCGGTAGGGATGCTTGCTCAGGTCCACCGAGCCGACCAGCACCGGCGCGAGCAGCCGCAGATCGGCCGGGGTGGCCGCACCGGCCAGCACGCGGACGCTCCACAGGCCGGCCTCGCGGAACGCGTCGAGCTCGGCCATCCGCCGCTGCGCCCGCTCCACGTCGAACCGTGAGTGCTCCTCCTCATAGCGGCGGAGCACGTTGAGCTGGGTACGCAGCTCGGCGACCTCGGCGTCGATGAGCTCGGTCGGCTCGGCGATGACCAGCCAGCCGAACTTCCGGCCCATGAGGGTGACCAGCGTCGATTCGAACAGGGTGGGCGCCTTGGCGGGCTCGCGGCTGTCGCGGCTGTCGCCGTCGGCCAGCGGCGGGGCCTGCCGTCCCGGGCAGGACGTCCACACCATCTGGTCGAGTTCGGCCCGCCACTCATCGCCGATCGGCACCCCGCGCGCGCCCACCGGGAACAGCAGGCCAGGCGGCTCATGTCCGGGGTCCGCGCCAGGCAGCTGCGCCGCGATCCCGCCGGCGTTGGTGATCAGTTCGAGCGGCGCCCCGCCGCCGCGGGACAGCCAGCCGGCCACGAACGGCCGGCCTCGTTCGGCGGCGCTGAGCACGGCGGGCAGCACGGCGACGAAATCCGTCTCCGGCGATCCCGGGGTGTCCTGGGCGGTGATGGCCAGCACGCGCTGCCACGGCCCGGTCAGGCCGTCCCCGCCGCCCGTAGTCACTCTCGCATGATGCCCATTCATAAGGCTTATTCAAAACCCAGTCAGGCGCCTGCTGGAGACCAATGGCGAAGAGGTTTTGAATAAGCCTTCACATAGCGCGCATATCAGGCCGTGCTCGTCAACGCCAGCGGTATGGCCTTGGTCAGCGCCGCCTGCGCCAGTCCAGGCGCTGCGGTGGCGGGCCCAGGTTCGGCGGCGGCTGCGCGTCGCCGGACCGCCAGCTGCCGGGGACCGGCGCGGGACCGGCGGCCGGGATGGCCGGCGGCTGCTGGCGGGCAGGCATCTCCGGCGCGTTCCGCGCCTCGTCCAGGGTGAGCCCGGTGGCGGTGGGCAGGCCGATGATGCCCGGGTTGGCGTCGGCGAACACCACCCGCCGGTCGCCGCGCGACGCCCAGGCGATGATCACCGCGCTGGGCGGGAGCTGCTGCAGCTCGTGCTGCTCGACCAGGAACTCGCGGGAGCGCTGGGTGGTCCGCGCCAGCGAGTCGTTGGTGCCGATGGCCCGGGAGGTGTTCAACCCCCATGCGGTGCTCAGGTTGATCCCCTCGGTGATCGACTCGGAGTCGCTGGTGCCGGTGGATGTGCTCCGGTCCTTGCTTCGTGACCAAGTCGAATTTCCGAACGGCTGAAGCGTGGACTCCGCACTGTGACCCCGGCCGCGGCTGCGGCCTGACGTCTCACTCGTCGAGGTCGACGTGGACAGCGAGTCGGCCGTGCCGACGGTGCTCGTATAGGAATCGCCGAGGGTGTCGGTCACCGACGTGCCCACGGTTTCAGTGAGCTGGCTGAGCACGAAACGGTGCTCCGTGCCGATGTGCTCACTGGCCACCTTGGCGTCTTCGGCGTTGCCGAGCCGCATGAACGCGACCGCCGCGTTCCCCCGGCCGAGCCGCTCCTTGACTTGCGCCGGGATCGAGCGGTAGGCGAGCAGCAGCCCGGTCCGGGTCGCCTCGCAGGCCTCGGTGAGCCGGTCCAGCACGTCGCCGGGCAGCCGGTCCGCGCCGGCCAGCATCACCGTGTGCTGCCACGGCTGGCCGGCCGGCGCCTGGCGGAGCACGTGGGTGAGCGCGGTCACCGCGTAGGTGCCGAGCACCTTGTTGCCGAACACCCCGGCCCGCCGGTCGGTGCAGATGACCCGCAGCCTGCTCGGCGGCAGGTCCACCGGATCGGCGCCCGCCGCGTCCAGCTTGCGCAGCCGGGATTCCATCGCCCAGGCCCGGCCGATCACCACCTGGTCGGCGGCGCTGCGGCCGAACATGCCGGTGATCTGCTCCAGCTGGTCCGCGCTGAGCAGGCCCGCCCGGATGTCATCCCGGGGGTCGCCGATCTGGCCGAGCGCCCGCAGCGCGGCGGTGGCCTGTGCGATCGTCGCGGACCCGCCGAACACGCCGAGCAGCCGCTCCAGGATCGCGTTGTCCTGGGCCACGTCGCTGCCGGAGTCCTTTTCCTCGCTGACGCTGACCACCAGCGACAGCACGTCGGCCAGTGCCTCGTGGGACAGGCCGGCGCCCAGGTCGAGCCGGGCCAGGTCGGTGGGCAGTATCCAGACCAGCGGGTCGATTCCGGCCCGCGCACTCACGGCGAGCAGGTCCACGGCGACCGCGCCTTCGGACAGGTCAATCACGGTCAGCTCACCGCCCGCGGTGAGCCGGGACGCCCCGACCACGGTGAACATGGCCGACCAGCCGGACAGCGTCCCGCCGGCCATGTCGATCCGGTCCACTTCCTCCGGCAGCGCGACCGCGTACCACTGCGGCTGCCGGTCGAATGCGCCGCGCCGGTCCTGCCACTGGGCGAACCGGCGGGCGTGCTCGGACTGCCAGGCGAACAGGCGGCTCTCCTGCTCGGCGCGGATCTTGCCGAGCCGGCCCCGCTCCTCCTCGACTCGGGCGCGCAGCGTCTGCTCGCCCTGCCAGACGCCGTACCCGGCGACCCCGGCGCAGGCCAGGCAGGCGATCGCGCCGAGCCAGCCGAGGGCGACGTTGAGCCAGCCGAGCGCCCACGCCGTCAGCAGCAGCCCGGCCAGCACGATGGCGGCGGCCGCGGCGAGCTTCAGCGGCCGGTCGAGCAGGTTCTCCTCGCGCCGCTGGGCGGCGACCCAGTCCGGGTTGAGCTGTTCCTGCTCCGGCGGGGTGGGCCGGCGCGGCGGCGGCCCGGGGTCGGGATGCAGCAGCGCGTGCTGCCAGCCGAGGTAAAGCCGGTCCGGCCGCATCTTCAGCGACGGGGCAGGCGCTGGGGGGCCAGGCGCTGCGGGTCCTGGCGCCGCGGGGCCAGGCGCCGCAGATCCTGGAGGAACTGCCGCGGCGGTTTCGCCCGGTGCACCAGCCCCGGCTCCCGGTCCCAGGCCCGGATCCGCAGGCGCGTCCGGGGGAAGCGGCAGGCTGCGCTCGCGGACCAGGCCGGCGTCACCGGCCGGGACATCCCAGGGCGGGGCATCCCAGGAGGCCGACTCGCTCAGGAACCCGGGCGGCTCCACGTCCTGACCGGGCCCGGCCGGGGTCTGGCCCGGTTCGGCTGGCCCAGGTTCGGCTGGCACTGGCTCGGCTGGCCTGGACGGGGCTGGCCTGGACGGGGCTGGCCTGGACGGGGGCGCCGGGCGGCGCCGGCCTGGACGGAGCCGCTTGCCCGGCTCGTGCGACTGGTGCAGCTCGGGAGCCAGTGGCGGTGGACTCGCCGAGGCGGGACTCGCACCCGGCGGGTTCGCGGGCGCTGAGGTCGGGGCCGACGAGGTTGGGGCCGACGAGCTCGCGGACGGCGGGCCGCCAGGCGGTTGGCCGGCAGACGGCGGACCGGCGGGCGGTTGGCCGGCAGGCGGTTGGCCGGCAGACGGCGGGCCGGCAGGTGGTTGGCCGGAGGGTGGTTGGCTGGCGGCGGATGGGGGGCCGGGCGCCAGGTTGACGGCGGACGGGATCTCAGACGCCGGGCTGGCAGCGGACGGGGGCGCGGGCGGTGGGGTGCCGGCGGGCGAGGTGCCTGGTGCCGGGCCGCTGGCGGCGGGACGCGTCTCGGGTGCCGGGCTGGCGGCGGGCGCGCTCGCTGCCGATGTGTCCTGGCTGGCGCCGCTGGTGTCCTCGCCGCGTGGTTCGTCGCCGTTGCTGCCGCGCTCGCCATGCGCGGTTGGCGCCGTCACGTGGCTCTCCCTTTCTGCACCGCACCCGGACTCTTGTCTACCGCGCCGGCCAGGGCTGGATCCACTCCGGCCCCGGCGGCCTGCCGCGCGGTGAGCGGCCGGGTGGGCTGCCGCGGGATCCGCGCGCGTATGGTCAGCCCCAGCGTAACGAGCCGGCGCCGCGGTCTGGAGACGATCAGCATATGCTCGCCGTTGCCGAGCCTGGTCAGCGCCTGGGCGGGCACTACCGGCCTGCGGACCAGCCCAAACGGGCCGACCTGGGACAGCTGCCCGGCCGGCTGCCCGGCTGGCTGGCCGGGCTGTGGTCCTGGCGCCGCGGTCTGCTGGGACATCAGCCAGGCACCGGCGGCGGTCTGTGCCTGCGGCCGGGATCCGGCCGCACGGGGCCGTGGGCCGGCCGGCACGGCCAGTTCGGCGCCGACCGGGACGAGCTTCTCCCCGGTCAGGCCGGCGAAGTGCTCGGCGGCGGCGGTATCGATGAGCCGGTGCACCACCAGCACGTTCGCGTGGCTGGCCAGCGCCTGCGCCTGCTCCGCCGAGGTGGTGGTGAGCAGGGCCGGCAGGCCGGACGAAGCACCGCGGTTGATCAGCTCGGCCAGGGCGGCGGGGGCCATCCCGGCGCATTCATCGAACCAGACCAGCCCGTCGCCCGGCACCCCGATCCGGCGCAGTTCCGCGCCGACCGCCAGCACGTCGTGCGCGACCAGGCCGGCCATGGTGACCGCGGCCCGGCCGAGGCGGGCCGCGTCCGCGGCGAACAGCACGACCGCCCGTTCCCGCACCACCCGGCCGAGGTCAACCCTGGTGCCCGGGCCGGGCGCGAGCCACCGGCCGACGGGTGAAGCGCGCAGCTCGTTTAGCTGCTCGGCCAGTGCCGCGGTGATCCGCGGGTCGGCCTCCACCAGGCTGGCCGACACCTTCACCCGTTCGGCGAGCGCCTGCCGCCGCGGGTAGTAACCGGGCACGTGGTCCATCCGGGCCCGCAGCGCGGCCGGCTGGAGCAGGTGCACCACCTCGTCCAGCATCGCGGTCCGGGGGTCGCCCGGCGCCGCGTCCAGCACCGCGAACAGGTCGTTGAGGTAGGCGGCACAGCTGCGCCGGTAGGACTCGGGCGCGCCGGTCCAGTCGGCCATGCCCATGACCAGCGAGGTCCGCCGGGCGGGGTCGCCGCCGCGGAGCGGGTCGTAGAAGCCTGAGCCCGGGAACTCATACAGCGGGGTCCGGGTGGCGGCACACACCGCGCGGAGCGACTCGGCCAGTTCCTGGCTGCCGCCCAGCTCGACGGCGATCACCGGCTTGCGGCGCCGGACGGCGGCGTGCACGAACTGGAAGCTGGTGGTGCTGGTGCCCGAGCCCGGCGACCCGGCGCACAGCACGCCGTCGGCCGCCTCCGCCCAGGACACCGCGACCCGCCAGCCGGTGACCGCGTCCAGCCCGAGGCAGGTGCCGTCGCGGGTGACCACGCCGCCGGAGGAGATGAACCGCAGCAGGTACATGCGGCGCAGATAGGTCAGCAGGCCGGGACGGTAGCCGGGCAGCTTCCACTCATCGGTGTGCAGCCAGCCGAGCCAGGCGGCCAGCGCGGCCTCGCCGGACGCGGCGATCAGCGCCAGCGGAAACTGCTGCCACAGCCAGTGACCCATGCCGGCGTAGGCCGTCCCGAGGTGCACGATCCGGCCCGGGTGCCCGCCGATGCCGCCGAGGTAGGCGGCAATCTGCCCGGGCCCGGCGGTGAATCCGTCCCAGGCCTTGCCGACCCCCTCGCCCAGTGCCCACAGCGCGCCGATCAGCGCCGGCGCGGCCAGCCACTGCGGCCGCCATCTGGTCATCCGGGCCGTGCCGTGGAAGATGACCGCCAGGACGAGCGTGAGCTGCGCGAACAGCAGGTGCACGATCAGCGCGACCACCGCGCAGGCAGCAACGATCTCGGCGCGGCGCGGGGTATCCCCGGGGATCAGATATCGCCCGGGCCGCGGCACGCGGTCAGCCGCGGTTACGGGTTCGGCAGGCATTACGGGTAAAGGTTCCCAGTCCTCCGCCGCATGTGTCTACAAATGCCACTCAAAACCGGCTGGCCTGCACCGGCCCGGCCGGTTCGGCCGGCACGTCAAGATCCGCTATACGCTCCGCATGTTAGTCCAGCCGTCGTCATCCTCGCCGGCCAGCAGGCGGGCTGGCGGCGGCGGCTGCGGTGATTCGACCACGACCCGGAACAGATCCGGCCGCAGCACCGCGGTGGCCAGCGCGACCGGGCAGCCTTCCGCGCTGTCGTAGCGGACCGTCACGTTGACCGCGGGCTGGCCAGCCGGCAGCCGCAGGCTGCGCGCCACCGAGGGGGCGGGCGGCTGCAGCTCGACGTACAGCCCGGCGGGGTGGGCCGGCCCGACCGGCGGGATCTGCTGGTCCGGCGGCGCCGGGGCGAGGACACTCTGCGGGGCCTTCAGCACATCCGCGAACGTCGGCACGCTGCCGTCGGGCGCCGGCTGCTCCACCGGCAGGTAGGTCGCGGAGAAGGCGGCCGGGTCGCCGCCGGAGGTCCACAGGCAGCGCACGACGCACACCGAGTCCCCGGGCGGCAGGCCGAGCGCGCCGCCGATGTCCTCCGGCACCCGCCGCACCGACACGTGCCGGGAGGCACACACGACCGACATGCCCATCGGATCGATCGAGGCCTTCAGATCCGGCTGCCCCTCCAGCTGGATCAGGTAGTCCGCCGGGCTGGCCCGGTAGACCTGGCCATCGGGCAGGCGGCGCAGCAGGTGCCGCGCGGCCAGCTCCTCGATGGCCGCCTCCATCTCGACCGGGCTCACCCCGTACCGCCGGGCGAGCGCGCTGCGCCTGGGCAGCCGCCAGCCCGGCTCGTGGTGCACCAGGGCGGACGCCACCCGGTCGGCGAGGACGTGCGCGGCCGGCCGGTCTTCGGAAGGCCCGGATTCCCCCATCCGCGCGGCCAGTCCCGCTGCGTTTTCCGGACGGTTCATGATTGCGGATGGCGCCGGGAGATCGTGAGCGGGGCGACGAGCGAGTTGGCCAGGGGCCCGGCCGGAGCCGGGCCTGCAGGATGGGGCTCAGTCGGCACCATGTCCCCTCGCTCAGGTCGTCGCTGTGATGAAGGGGCACCCACAGGGCCCCTCGGCTCATCCTTTCCTAGGCACCGCAGGTATCGCGTGGCTGAATTCGCGTTGAAACAGAGGGCGAAGAATAGGTGAACCAAAGACAAATGATGAGCGTGAGGACGCGGCGACGGCGCCGGCCCCGAGGGCACGGGGCCGGCGCCGTCGCAGGTGCGCCAGGGACTGCTGTGCGGCGAACTACAGCGACACGTCCACCTTCGTCAGGTGGCCGATGTCGGCGCTGACCGAGCGCTCCGCGGTCAGCCCGCCGGGGGCGAGCACGCGGACGGTCCAGGTGCCCGGGGCGGCGAAGAAACGGAACCCGCCGTCCTCGCCGAGCGGCACCTCGGCCACGAAGTCGCCGCCGGAGTTGAGCAGCCGGGCGTACCCGGGGGTCACCGCGGTGCCGCCGCGGGTCACCTGCCCCTGCACTACCGCCTGGTTGCCCACGTCGGCGGGCAGCGCGGCCCCGCCGGCCGGGGCGCCGCAGCCATCGCCGCCGCTCACTTGGCCTCCCCCAGCTCGATCGGCACGCCGACCAGCGAGCCGTACTCGGTCCACGAGCCGTCGTAGTTCTTCACGCTGGACTGGCCGAGCAGCTCGTGCAGCGCGAACCAGGTGTGCGCGGAACGTTCGCCGATCCGGCAGTAGGCGATGGTGTCCTTGTTGAGGTCCACACCGGCGCCGGAATAGAGGTCGCGCAGCTCGTCGTCGGACTTGAACGTGCCGTCCTCGTTGGCCGCCTTCGACCACGGGATGTTGCGCGCGCTCGTTATGTGGCCCGGCCGCTGCGCCGACTCCTGCGGCAGGTGCGCGGGCGCGAGCAGCTTGCCGCTGAACTCGTCAGGCGAGCGCACGTCGACCAGGTTCTTGACGTTGATGGCCGCGACAACCTCGTCGCGGTGCGCCCGGATGGACGAGTCCTGCTCGGACGCCTGGTAGCTGGTCTTGGCGCGGCTGGGCACGTCGGTGACCAGCTCGCGGGACTCCAGCTCCCACTTCTTCCTGCCGCCGTCGAGCAGCTTGACGTCGCGGTGCCCGTACAGCCGGAAGTACCAGTAGGCGTAGGCCGCGAACCAGTTGTTGTTGCCGCCGTACAGCACCACGGTGTCATCGTTGCCGATGCCCCGCTCGGACAGCAGCGCCTCGAAGCCGGCCCGGTCCACGAAGTCGCGGCGCACCGGGTCCTGCAGGTCGGTCTTCCAGTCCACCTTGACCGCGTTGCGGATGTGGCCCTTGTCGTAGGCCGAGGTGTCCTCGTCCACCTCGACCACGACGACGTTCGGGTCCGTCAGGTGCTGCTCCACCCAGCCGGCGTCCACGAGCACGTCGGAACGGCTCATGCGGGAACCTCCTTGTCTCCTTCTGCGGGCAGCGGCCTCCGGCCGCCGGACCGCATTCGTTGAATGATCAGATACATCTCGCAGCCCAGGCACAGGCCGAAGGCCGCGTTGAGAAACGCCGCGGCGAGCGCGAACGCGGTGGCCGTGATGCCCAGCGCGGTCACCCCCGTCGAGTAGCCGATGACGCCGATCACGGTGAAGACCGCCCCCACCCCCTGGGCGAACCGTGGCGGCGGCTCGGGCTCGAGCTCGCTGGGCGGCCCGAGCCTGGGCCGGACCAGCCAGCGGTAGATCATGCCGTACGGCGCGTAGCGCAGCCCGAACCCGGCACCCAGGGCGAACACCAGGGCCTGCGCTCCCAGCAGCCATCCGCTGCCGGTGATCAGCACGATGGCGAGGACGACGGTGGAAAGGACAGCACCGAACCGCGCACCTCTGGGGTCGATGTCCATCTGCCATCCTCCTTGTGCCCGGCACCCAGGGTTCTACCCAGTGCGCTCAGCGCATTCAGGTTATCCCCGAAGGCAACCGGTAATATAGGGATTGTGGCTCCTCACGGCGGCTGCGATGGGCGCGCAAGGTTGGCGCCCCGCTCAGGGACAGAGTGCGGTCGCCACCCGGCAGAAATCCACAGCACGCCGCCTGGTCAGCGTCTGCACCCCGCTGGCCAGCATCTGCATCCGGTGGAAAGCCACGTACCCGATGCTATGTGCGGGCGGCCGGCCTGTCACTCCCATACCTAGCGGCCCGCGCTCGCAGCCGGGTCTTCCAGCACGCTGCCGACCGCGGCCAGCACGTCGGACTTGGTCGGCCGACCGCTGGCGCGGCGCGCGATCCGGCCGTCCGGGCCAAGCACCAACACCGTCGGGGTACGCCGGATGTCCAGCTTGCGGACCAGGTCGAGGTGGCTCTCGGCGTCGATCTCGACGTGCCGCACACCGTCCACCTGGCTGACCACGTCGGCCAGGATCACCCGGGTGGCGCGGCACGGCGCGCAGAACGCGGAGGAGAACTGGACCAGGGTGGCGCGGCCGCCGAGCGGCCCGCCGAGGTCGGCCTCGGTGAGCACCTCACCGCCCGCCGCCCGGGGTGCGTTCATCTGCCCGTTCCGCCTCTTCCAGATCAGGCCGAATCCCCCCGCCAGGGCGAGGACGACGACGCACGCGATCAGGCCCGTCACAGCCGGTACAGCACGTGACCGGCGGCGGGCATTCCCCAGGACCTGAACAACCCTCAGGTGGGGGTGGTGACGTGCACCAGCACGGTGTGCCCGCTGGTCACCTCGAAGCCGCGCACCGCGCTCTCCTGGACCGGGGACGACGCGGGATACGTGGTCTGCTCGTACGGGTTGGTCACCGTCCAGCCGCCCGCCGCCCACTTGTGGCCGTCCCTGCCCAGCACCCAGAGCTGGCAGGTGGTGCCGGCCGGGATGCCGGTGACGCTGGCGTCCATGACGGTCCCCCACGCCTCGCCCTCGTACCGGACCGCCACGTGCGCCAGCGTGGCCGGGTCGGTGGCCTGCACCCGCTCCCAGTGCCCCGCCTCGCCCGCCGGCGGCGCCGAGCCAGAGCCGGTCAGGCCGACCGCCCCGATGGCCGCCCCCGCCGCGACGACCACGACCGCGGCGGCCGCGGCCAGGTTGCGCCAGCGGCTGACCTTCCGGCGGTGGGCCATCCGGGCCAGCAGCGGGGTCAGGGTGCCGCCGGCGCCGTCGGGGACGGGCGTGCCCTGGCCAGGCGCGAGCCGTTCATCATCATCAATTCCGGAGATCCTGGCCGCCTCGGCGACGGGCACGTGGCCCAGCAGCGCCGGCAGACCGGCCAGCCCGGCCAGCTCCTCCCGGCAATCCGGGCAGCTGGCCAGGTGGGCATCGACCTGGGCGCGCTCCGCCGGGTCGATCGCGCCCAGCACGTAGACCCCGAGCGACTGGCGGACGTGCTGGCATCCAGCGAAATCGGTCACGGCGCCAGCCCCCTTTCCTCCAGTGCGAGCTTCAGTGCCTTCAGTGCGTAGAACGTGCGTGACTTGACGGTGCCCGGCGGGATGCCCAGGACGGCGGCCGCCTCGGCCACCGAGCTGCCCTTGTAGTAGGTCTCGAACAGCACCCGGCGGTGGTCGGGGCGCAGCGAGCCCAGTGCGTCCGCTACCCCCCACGACTCCAGCGCGCGGTCCACGTCGTCGGGCCCGGCCCGCTGGCCGAGCGCCGCCTCGCCGACCTCCTGCGGGCGGGCACGCCTGGCGCGCTGGCCGTCTATGACCAGGTTCTTGGCCACAGTGAACAGCCACGGCCGGGCCGGCTGGCCCGATACCGCCTCGGGATGCTGCCAGGCACGGAGCAATACCTCCTGAACCACGTCTTCGGCACGCTGCCGGTCTCCTCCGGTCAGGTACATGGTGTACCGGAGCAGGGCCGCGGCATGCTCGTCATGGAGCGCCCGCATGACTTGCTCGTCTGCGACGCGCCCCCCACGAGCGGTCCGGCCCCGGCCGTTCACACCCTTAAAACGCACCTGGGACCGGTCCGGTTCAGATTGATTTTCCGTTCAGGGTACAAAAGCCTCACCCGCGGGCGAATTCCACGTTGTTCGCGGCCGCGTCCACCATCACACCGCCCGGGGTGACGTGCACCCCGGTGACCGTCAGGTGCATCGGCAGCCCGCTCACCGGGATGGTGAAGGTGAACCGGCTGACCAGGGAGCCCGCACTGACCCCGGCCACGGTGATCCGCTCCGGGGTGACGGTGACGCCGGAATGGGACACCGACAGCCGGGCGACGCCACGGACGGCGCCCAGCGGGGTCGAGCCGGACACCCGCAGGTTGCTGCCGTCCGGGGCGATCTTGATGCCGGACGGCAGCTTCCGCTCCACCTGGGAGTACGGGATCACCGCGGTGCCGGTGGCATGGCCGGCGGTCACCGTGCCGGAGTTCTGCCCGAGCAGCAGGCTGAGCGACGCGCGGACGTCGGTGAACCGGGCGTCGACGTTGTGCAGTTGCACGCCGCTGGCCTTGGCGGACGGGATCGAGACGTCGATCTCCTGGTACTTCCCGGACACCAGCTGGGTGAGGAACGGCACGCCGCGCACCGTGACGTGCGGCGTGGCGGGCAGGTCGTAGGCGCTGCGCACCCTGATGCTGATCTCCCGCTCGGCGATGAACGCCCCGGCCCGGTCGACGATGACCAGCAGGACGACCAGCCCGAGCAGGACGATCAGGAACCTCCGCACCGCACCACACTATGGGCTTCGCGTGACTGGCGCCGCTGTCCCCAGACTCATTCAAACTCGGTTATGCGCATGCTGTCACCAGACCGGGAAGGGAGTTTTGAATAAGTCTGCCCGCTATCCCCCGGCGAACGGGGGCAGCACCTCGATCACCGCCGCCTCCGGCAGCAGCACGTCGGCGGCCGCCCGGCCGCCCACCGGTGAGCCGTCGACCAGGAACGACGAACGGGCGAGGACCGTGCTCAGTGCCTGGTCGCCGCCGCGGCGGTCCAGCGCGGCGGCGATCGCCGCGGCCAGCGTCGGGGCCTGCACGGCCTCCTCGGCCAGGCCCGCGGCCTGCTTGGCGGCCGCCCAGTAGCGGATGGTCACGTTGGGCATCAATGATGCGCGGTGGGTACGCCAGCCTCCAGGCTGGAGGTGAAGCCGCGCTGCCTCCCCTCAGCCATGCCTGCCCAGGAATGTCGGTGCCGGATCATATGGTCGGCGTGCGAGTGGCCCAGCGGGTAGGCGCCCCTGCCCAGCCTGGCTCACACCGATCACAAAGACCCGGTGCTGGTGAGACGAGCATACGTGTTCCGTGCCTACCCGACGCGTCCGCAGGAAGGCCGTGCGGTGAGGCTGCTGCGCGACCACTGCGACCTATAACGCCGCACTGGAGGAACGACGCGAGGCGTGGCGGATGCGCAAGGCACCGATCTCGTATGGAATGCAGTCTGCGCAGCTCAAGGTCATCCGCCGCACGGACCCAGACGGGCAGGGCAGGCACTCCTTCACCGCCCAGCAGCAGACTCTCCGCAGGCTCAGCGACGTGTTCGCCGCGTTCTACCGGCGGTGCAAGGCCCAGGGAAAGAAGCCTGGCTATCCGAGGTTCAAACCGTACTCTCGGTTTGACCAAGTGCGGTTCGTCAACGGCAACGGCGCGAAGTGGGTCGCGGCCAGGAACACCTGCATTCTCACCGGGAAAGCGGAAGAAGCTGCCCGGCGGATCGTGCTGGTGAACCCGGCCGGGACAAACATCACATGCCACCAGTGCGGGCAAAGATGCACCCGCCCCGGCAAGACACCGTGATCTGCCCCGAATGCGGCGCGATCGACGCCGACCTCAACGGCGCGGTCAACATAGCCACCAGGGCCGGGCTGGGCCCTGGTCAAGCTGCCACGGCAGCTTGAGAAGCTGCCGCCGCCAGGCGGCAGAGCAGTCACGTGAGCTATCCTCGCTGCAGGGATTCAGGTAAACGCTGCCGGGCTATGCCCTGGGCGTTCGGGCTGGGTTCCGGGGATCCGGGCGGCGCCGCCCCCGGATCTTTTGTGCATCCGGTGGCGTTCCGCCGCGCGGGAGGAGGTACAGGTTGAGCGATCTGCTCCTGCTCACCAACGCCCTCGAGCCCTACGCCGAGATCCTGCCCGCGCTCGGGCTGCTGCTGCACACCGTGCGGGTGGCCCCGGCGGAGGGGGCCACGCTGATCGACGCCCCGCCCGCGGACGCGGTGCTGGTGGACGCGCGCAAAGATCTGGCGCACGCGCGCAGCCTGTGCCGGCTGCTGCGCACCACCGGGCTGACGGCGCCGCTGCTGGTGGTGGTGACCGAGGGCGGGCTGGCCGCGCTCACCGCCGAGTGGGGCGCCGACGACGTGCTGCTGCCGACCGCGGGCCCGGCCGAGGTGGAGGCGCGGCTGCGGCTGGCGCTGGGCCGCCTGGACGGCGAGGCGGCCGACACCCCGGACGAGATCCGGTCCGGGGACCTGGCCATCGACGAGGCCACCTACTCGGCCCGGCTGCGCTCCCGCTCGCTGGACCTGACGTTCAAGGAGTTCGAGCTGCTGAAGTTCCTGGCCCAGCACCCGGGGCGGGTATTCACCCGGTCGCACCTGCTGCAGGAGGTGTGGGGCTACGACTACTTCGGCGGCACCCGGACGGTGGACGTGCACATCCGCCGGCTGCGGGCCAAGCTCGGCCCCGAACACGAGGCGATGATCGGTACCGTACGCAACGTGGGCTACCGTTTCGTCCCGCTGAAGCCCGACCCGGAGCCGGTGACCCGGCAGCCGGAGGAGAAGTCCCGGGCCAAGCCGGATGAGACCTCCCGGGCAAAGGAGATGAGCCCTGCACAGGCCGAACGATGAGACCGCAGAGGCGGCACGGGTCACCGTCACCGGGCAGCTCGAGGCAGTCCAGGCCGCCGAGGTGATGCGGCTGGTCGATGCGGCCACCGACCACGACGGGGTGAGCCCGCTCTCGGAGCACGTGCTGCTGCACCTGCGCTACGGCGGCGACCCGCGGGCCCGCAACGTGCTGCTGTCCGTGAACGGCAGGCTGGCCGGCTACGGCCACCTGGATCCCACCGACCCGGTCGAGGGGCCGAGCGGCGAGGCCGTCATCGATCCGGGCCAGCGCGGCCGGGGCCGGGGCACGGCGCTGGTGCGGGCGCTGCTGGCCGAGGCGGATGGGCGGCCGCTGCGGCTGTGGGCGCACGGGGACAGCCCGGCCGCCGGTCGGCTGGCCGGCGCGGCCGGTTTCGAGCGGGTCCGGGCGCTGTGGCAGATGCAGCGGTCGCTGCGCGAGCCGCTGGACGAGCCGCGCTACCCCGACGGCGTCACCGTCCGCACGTTCGTGGTGGGCCAGGACGAGGACGCATGGGTCGACCTCAACCACCGGGCCTTCGCCAGCCACCCGGAGCAGGGTGCGTGGACCCGGGAGGACCTGGGGATGCGCGAGCGGGAGCCGTGGTTCGACCCGGACGGCTTCTTCCTGGCCGAGCGGGACGGGCGGCTGGCCGGGTTCCACTGGACGAAGATCCACGGCGACGCGTCCAGCCCGGCCAGGCACGGGCACGACACGATCGGCGAGGTGTACGTGGTGGGGGTTGACCCCGGCGGGCAGGGCGGCGGGCTGGGCCGGGCGCTCACCCTGACCGGGCTGCGCTACCTGCGCTCACGCGGCCTGCCCGCGGTCATGCTCTACGTGGACGAGGCGAATACCCCGGCGATCAGGCTGTACGAGTCGCTCGGTTTCACACACCGCAGCACAGACGTCATGTTCCGGCATCCTTGAGTGCGGCCGGCCTGGGGCCTGGCCGCACACCGAGCGCCCGGTCGAGCTCCTCATGGGTCAGCGGCCGGTCGCTGGCCGCCACGGCGCTCAGCACCTCGGAGTAGAGCTCGATCTCATCCAGCGCCACCCGGTCGTGAACGCGCAGGTCAAGCTGCTCGGGCATCGCGTCCACCTCCAGCCTGAGTGGCCCGCCGGAATGTTTCCATCAGGTTACGTGGCGTGCCGGGCCGGCCGCATGACCCATCAGGATCATTCCCGGGCCATCCTCATGTAGTCCTAACGCGCTTCCCACCCGGGCCCTTGGTCCCCCGCCACTCCGGTCTCGGGCGCAACGGGCGCCCGCAAGTATTATTTTTTGCCCGGGCAAACCGGGATACTCAGTCGTTTCGGTTGCGCCTGCCGTGGTTCAGGACAAGAGTCAATGCGCGACCCCAGTCGACCTATCCCTCCACTGACGACGATCCCCTGAGGCGACCGACGAGATGAGTGACAACGCAGAGCTGTTCCCCAACGCCAGCCAAGAAGACCCGTTTGAAGTCCAGATGCGCGGCTACAGCCGGCGTCAGGTAGATGAATTCGTCGCCCGCTCCCGCAACCACGTCAGGGACCTCGAGGAACGGCTGTCCCGGTCGCTCGACGACGTCGAGCGGGTCCGGCTCGAGCTGTCCACCGCCCGTCAGGCTGCCGCCGGCGGCAAGCCGGCCCACGAAGAGGTCAGTGAGCGGATCGCCCAGATCCTGAAGCTGGCCGACGACGAGGCGACCGCGCAGAAGAAGACCGCCGACGAAGACATCACCAAGCAGCGCACGGACGCGCAGAAGGCGGCGGACGCCGTCCGCACCGAGGCGAAGGGCCAGGCCGACCGGATGCTGGCCGCCGCGCAGGAGAACGCCGAGCGGGCCGTCACCACCGCCCGGGCCGAGGCGGAGAAGACGCGGACCACGGCGCGTTCGGAGGCCGAGCAGACCGCCGCCACCGCGAAGAAGAACGCGGAAAGCGCCATCGCCACCGCCAAGGCCCAGGCCAAGCAGCTGCTGGACGAGGCGACGGCGCGGGCCAGCGCCATCCACGACGGCGCCGAGCGGCGGCTCGACCTGCTGAAGAACCGGCACGGCGAGGCCATGCGCCGGCTCACCGAGATCCGGGACGTGGTCACCGACCTGGTGGCGCACGACGCCGCCAAGGGCACCCTCGACGAAGAGGTCGAGAAGGCCGTGGCCACGACGCTGGGCACCTCGGGCGCGGCCGCTACGGCCAAGCCAGGCACGTCCGGCGGGCCCGGCCAGCCCGGGCCGTCCGGCCCGCCCGCGCACGCCCCGTCGGCCCCGGCGGGGCAGGGCGCCGCGGCCAAGCCCAAGCCCTCCGCCGCCCAGCCGTCCAGCCCCCAGCCGTCCACCCCCCAGCCGTCCACCCCCCAGCAGCCCGCGGGCCAGGGGTCGCCGGCGCAGACCCCGTCCGGCGCGGGTCAGGCAGGCCAGGGCACGGCGGCGGGCGCGGGCGCACGTCCCCGGCACGCGGCCACCCCGGACGACTCGCTGCGGACGGCCAAGCCGCCCGCTCAGGGCCGCCGTGACGCCGCCGGCAACGGCTCGGCCTCCAGCGAGGCGACGCCCGACGACGTGCGCGTCATCATGCCGTAACGCACGCGATCACGCCGTAACACCCGGTCCCGGCCAGCCGCATCCCGGCTGGCCGGGACTTTCACGTCAGGCCGGTGCGTCAGGCCGGTGCGTCCGGCCGGCCGGCCATTGCGTCCAGCCGCCGCAGGATCACGCCCTCACGCAGCGCCCACGGGCACAGCTCCAGCTCCTCCAGTGCGAACAGGTCCATGGTGGCGTCGGCCACGATGGCCCCGGCGAGCAGCTGCGGGGCCCTGGTGGCGGACACGCCGGCCAGCCCGGCCCGCTCGGCGGCGCTCATCTTGGCCAGCTTGCCCGCCCAGCGGGTCAGGTTCTCGTGCCGCAGCGTCCGCCGGACATAGGCGCCCTCACCGGACGGCGCCGCCCCGGCGATCCTGGCCAGCTGGCGGAACGTCTTCGAGGTGGCGACCGCGTGGTCGGGCGCGCCGTTCCGCAGCACCTCGCCCGCGGTCCGGGCGATCTCGGTGCGGACGTGCTTACGCAGCCCCCGCACCTCCGCCGCGGACGGTGGGTCGCTGCTCAGCCAGCTCCTGGTGAGCCGGCCCGCGCCGAGTGGCAGGGATATCGCCACGTCCGGCTCCTCGTCGACGCCGGAGCCGATCTCCAGGGATCCGCCGCCGATGTCGAGCACCAGCAGCCGCCCCGACGACCAGCCGAACCAGCGGCGCGCGGCCAGGAACGTCAGCCGCGACTCATCCTGCCCGGTGAGCACGTGGATGTCGACGCCCGCGGCGGTGCGGATCCGGGTGAGCATCTCCTCCCCGTTGACCGCGTCCCGCACCGCGGACGTGGCGAACGGCAGCAGATCCTCCACGCCCTTGTCTTCCGCGATGCGCAGCGCGTCGGCGACGAACTCCCGCAGTTGCTTCTCACCCCGTGAGCTCAGCCGCTCGCCGTCGGCCAGGTGGTCGGCCAGCCGGAGCTCGGCCTTGTGCGAGAACGCCGGCAGCGGCCTGGCCCCCTGATACGCGTCCACCACCAGGAAATGCACCGTGTTGGATCCGACATCCAGCACACCGAGTCGCATGATCTGACGCTATCGCCCGCGGCACGCATTCGGTGTTGGCCGCCGCATACTGCCCGCCCGGCCGGCCCGGATCCGGCCGCGGGCGCCCAGCCGCCCACCGCTACTGTGACCCTGGTCACCGCCGGAGCCGCTAACGTCCCCGGCCAGCAGCCCAGCAGAGGAGACAGCAGGCATGTTCTTCCTGATCCGCCGCCTGATCAGATACATCAAGCGCCGCCGCGCCCAGCGCCGCTGACCGGCGGGCCCGCCCGGCCGCCGCGCGGCACGGCCCCGGGCGGCCGCGCGGCGGCGCGGTCAGCCGCCAGTCCGGCCCGGTCAGCCGGCCGATTCGTCGTTGACCGGAGCGTCCGGCGCGTTCTTGCGCACCGACTCGATGCCATTAAGCGCGGCTTCCTTGCTGTTGTAGGTCTCGCTGGTGGCGATGACCTGGCCGTTGCTCGCGACGAGATTGAAGTGGAACTTGCCGCTCTGGCCCTTCTTGAGCACGAACTTGCCCGCCATCGTCGTTCCCCCTAGCCATCGCGCTGGTAATCGTCACCGGCTCACACCCCCCGGGGAGTACCCGTACCCCCACCCGGTTAAGCATGGCTGGGCGCGCGGTCAGCCGGCCCGGCCGAAGATCCGCTGCCGGTCGAGCACGCAGAGCAGTTCGGGCCGGTCGTCCTGCTCCCCGGCGATCACCCGGGCGCGGCTGAATCCGGCCTTCTCCAGTACCCGGACCGACCGCCGGTTGGCGGTCTGCGGGCTGGCCACCACCTGCCGGGCGGCCGGCCAGGCCCCGAACACCACCTGCTGCAGGTAGGCCCAGATCAGCTGGGGGCCGATGCCGCGCCCGGTCAGCCCGGCCTCGCCGATCAGATAGTCGATCCCGATGGCGTCGACACCGCCGCAGGCGGCCTGGACGGCGGGGTAGTCACGCAGCCGGTAGTGCTGGGCGAAGCCGGCCGCCCGGCCGCCGATCAGCGCCACGTGCACTCGGGTGGGCGAGCGGCCGTCGATCCGCGGGCCGTACTTGCGCTCAGCGGCCGCGAGATCCAGGTCCTCGGGGAACCAGCGCACGGCGTGCGGGGCGTGCATCCAGCCGACCAGGCCGGCCAGGTCGGTCCTGGCCAGCGGCCGGAAGGCGAGCGCCGGCGCGGGTGCCACGGCGCCGCGGCGGAAGCTGGCCGCCACCACGTCGGGCCGGCAGCGGCGCTCGGCCTGGGCCGCGGGCAGCCAGTCGAACCGGTCGTGCTCGGCGTCCAGCCGGGCCTCGGTGCCGGCCGGCACGTCAGCGGCGAACACCGCCCACTGGCCGGACAGATCGACCGGCCGCAGCGCCGCGGTGAGCCCGGCCTCCTCGCCGAGTTCCCGCGCCGCCCCGGCCAGCACCGGCTCCCCGGGCAGCCGGGCGCCGGACGGGGGGGTCCACGCCCAGTCGCCCTCGTAGCCCGGCCCGCGATGCGCCCGGTGCAGCATGAGGTACTCGGCCTCGGCCCCGGATTCGGCCCCGGCGCGGCGCACCACCACCATGGCGCCCTGCGGATGGTCCTGCGCCACCGGCAGGCCGTCCCAGGTGCGCTTCATCCCGGCACGGTATCCCGGCGCCGTCCTGGTGCCGGGAATCGCCCCCGGCCGCGCCTGCCGGCCATCCGGGTTTTCCTGGACGGCTGCCGCCTGGCCAGAGCGCATTTTCATCTTTTCCAGCCGGTAATATTATGAATTAACTATGCGCAGCTACCAGGAGCGGTACCGGCTGACCGGGCGGGCCGCCACCGGCCTGGCCGCCGTCTGCGTGCTGCTCGCACTGGGCTTCACGCTATGGCGGCTGCCGCTGTTCTGCCTGCCGGCCGGCATCGTCATCGCGGCGCTGGCCGCGCACGGCGCCGGGGTGACCGACCGGGCCCGGCGGACGGTCGCGTTCCGGGCCGACGAGGCGGGCATCGCGCTCGGCGCGGTGCCGGACAAGCTGACCGTGCGGCGCGGCTCGCCGCTGTTCATCCCGTGGTCGGACGTCGAGGCGATCGTGCTGTACCCGGTCTACCCGCGGGGCGCTGGCCGGCCGCCGGCGGTGCCGTGCATCGGGGTGCAGCGGCAGGCCGGCGCGCAGCCGCTGCGGTGGGGCAACGAGCAGGCCCCCGGCTGCCCGGTGCCGCGCGTCCCGGCCTGGGCGACCCGGCGGATCACCGGCTGGCGGCTGGACCGGGACCGGCTGGCCGAGGTCACCGCGGCGGTCGCACCCGGGGTGCGCATCCTGGACACCAGCCGGGAACCCGGACCGCAGGCCGACCGGGCCGCAGGCTGACCAGTCCTGGGTGGCTATAGTCGGGCTCGTCCAGCGGATGGCCTGGGAGGTTCCGGCGCAGCTTCAGCAGCAGACCCTGACGCTGTCCCGTGGCCTGGTCCGGCTGCTGGCGCTGGCCTGCGGCGTCACCGTCGCGAACCTCTACTACGCGCAGCCGCTGCTGCACACGATCGCGCGCAGCCTGGGCACCAGCCAGTCCACCGCGGGGCTGCTGGTCACCGCCACCCAGCTCGGCTACGCGGCCGGGCTGCTGCTGGTGGTGCCGCTGGGTGACATCACGGCCCGGCGGCCGCTGTTCACCTGGCTGCTGGTGGCCGACGCGACCGCGCTGGCCGCCACCGCCGCCGCGCCGGGCATCGCGCTGCTCGGCGTGCTGGCGGTGATCATCGGGACGACCTCGGTCGTGGTGCAGATGGTCATCCCGTACGCCGCGACGCTGGCCCCCGACGGGCAGCGGGCGCAGGTGATCGGCACGCTGATGGGCGCGCTGCTGATCGGCGTGCTGCTGTCCCGGACGTTCGCCGGGCTGCTGGCCGGCGCGGTCGGCTGGCGCGGCGTGTACGCCGCAGCGGCCGGGCTGATGGCCGTGCTGGCCGTGGTGATGAACCGGCTGCTGCCGCGCACCGGCCGGGAGATCGGCCTCGGCTACGCCGGGCAGCTGCGTGCGGTGTCGCGGCTGGTGGCCAGCGAGCCGGTGCTGGCATGGCGGTCGGTGATCGGCGCCGCGCAGTTCGCCGCGTTCAGCTGTTTCTGGACCACGGTGACGTTCCTGCTCTCCGGCCCGCCCTACCACTACTCGCAGACCGCCATCGGCCTGTTCGCGCTGGTCGGCGCAGCCGGGGCGAGTGCCGCGCTGGCCGGCGGGCGGCAGCTGGACCGGCGGCCGCGGCTGCGCTGGCCGGTCACCGGCGCCAGCCTCGCGCTGCTGGCCGGCTCGTTCGCGCTGCTCGCGGCGGGCGCGCACGGGCTGGCCTGGCTTATCGCCGGGGCGCTCCTGATGGACGCGTGCTGCCAGGCGGTGCACGTGACCAACCAGTCGGTGCTCTACGACCTGGTCGGCTCCGCCCGGTCGCGGATCACCACCGTCTACATGACCAGCTATTTCATCGGCGCGGCGGTGGGCAGCACGGCCGGCAACGCCGCCTACGGCCATGGCGGCTGGTACGCCTCCTGCACCGCCGCGGCGTGCTTCTGCGGCCTCGGGTTCGCCGCGTGGCTCGCGGCGCGGCGGGCCGAGACCGGCCCGCCGCGCCGCCGTTAAGCGGAAAAGTCCTGGGCGCGCTGTCACATCGGCGCCGGTTCGCGGGTCAGTGTGCTGACGGACCTCATGCAAGGGTGTGGCGTATGGACGAGGGCAGCGAGTGGCTGGCTGAGCGGTTCGAGGAGCAGCGCGGGCATCTGCGGGCGGTCGCGTACCGGATGCTCGGCTCGCTCAGCGAGGCCGACGACGCCGTGCAGGACGCCTGGGTGCGGGTCAGCCAGGCCGGCGCGGACGGGGTGGACAACCTCGGCGGCTGGCTGACCACGATCGTCGCCCGGGTCTGCCTGAACATGCTGCGGGCCCGCAACACCCGGCGGGAGGAATCGCTGGACCTGCACCTGCCGGATCCGATCATCAGCCGGGAAGGCGACCTGCAGCCCGAGGCGGAGGCGGTGCTGGCCGACTCGGTCGGGCTGGCCCTGCAGGTCGTGCTGGACACGCTGAACCCGGCCGAGCGGCTGGCGTTCGTGCTGCACGACATGTTCGACCTGCCCTTCGACGAGATCGGCCCGATGGTCGGGCGCAGCCCGGACGCGGCGCGGCAGCTGGCCAGCCGGGCCCGCCGCCGGGTGAAGGGCGCCGAGGTGCGCTCCCCCGACCCCGACGTCAGCCGGCAGCGCGAGGTGGTCGACGCGTTCTTCGCCGCGGCGCGCGGCGGCAACTTCGGCGCCCTGGTCGGCGTGCTGCACCCGGACGTCGTGCTGCGGGCCGACTTTGGTCCCGGCCACGCGTCGGCGTCCCGCGTGGTGCACGGCGCGGAGGCGGTGGCGCGGTCCGCGCAGGCGGGCGCGAACCCGGCCGCCCGGATACACCCCGCACTGGTCAACGGGGCGGCGGGCGCGGTCATCAGCCAGGACGGCCACCCGTTCCTGATCATGGCGTTCACCGTGCACGACGGCAGGATCACCGAGATCGACTCGATCGGCGACACCGAGCGGGTGGCCCGGGTCGCCGGGGTCCTCATCGCCGAGGACCTCGCCGGCGGCCAGCAATAGCGTCGGACCAGCCGTGGTCACATTCCCGCCCGGCCAGGTGTCAGAGCAGCAGGACTGCCGGACTGACCAACTGGAGGGAACATGCGAGTCTTCGTCGCCGGGGCGAGCGGCGCCATCGGCACCCGGCTGGTGCCGCAGCTGATCGGCCGCGGCCACCAGGTGGTCGGCACGTACAGATCCTCGGCGCAGCAGGCCGGGCAGCTCACGGCCCTCGGCGCCGAGATGATCGAACTCGACCTGCTCGACCCGGCCGCGGTGCGGCGTGCCGTGCTGGAGACCAAACCGGATGCGATCATCCATCAGGCGACCGCGCTGGCCAATGCCAGCTTTGGCCTGAAACTCGACCGGACCTTCGCGCTGACCAACCGGCTGCGCATCGAGGGCACCGACGCCCTGCTCGACGCGGGCCGCGCGGCGGGGGTGCAGCGCTTCGTGGCGCAGAGCTTCGCGTCCTACCGCTACGCGATGACCGGCGGGATGGTCAAGACCGAGGACGACCCGCTGGCCCCCCGCCCGCCCAAGGGGGCCGAACAGACCAACGCTGCGATGACCCATGTGGACGAGGCGTTCACCGCGGCGGGCGGGACCGCGCTGCGGTACGGCGGCTTCTATGGCGCTGCCAACGACCAGCTGGTCGGGATGGTGCGCAAGCGGCGGTTCCCGATCATCGGCAGCGGCGGCGGTTACACCTCGTGGATCCACCTCGAGGACGCCGCCGCGGCGACCGTGCTGGCGCTGGAGCACGCCGGCCCGGCGATCTACAACGTCACCGACGACGAGCCCGCCCCGGCGCGCGACTGGGCACCGGTGCTGGCCGAGGCGCTCGGCGCCAAGCCGCCCCGGCACGTGCCCGCCTGGCTGATCAGGCTCATCGGCGGTGAGGACGCGGTGATGGGCGCGACCAGGTCCCGCGGCGCCAGCAACGCGAAGGCCAAGCGTGAGCTCGGCTGGACGCTGCGCTATCCGAGCTGGCGGCAGGGTTTCCCGGCCGCCTACCAGCCGGGCCGCTCCGGCTGACCAGCGGGCCCGGCTGACCGGCTCGCCCGGCAGACCCGGCTGGCCCGGCCGCTCCGGCTGACCGGCGGGCCGGGACGCCCCCGCCGCTACCGGGCGGTCCTGGCCTGCGCCACCGCGGCGGCGGACCGCTCGTCGCCGCGAGCCCGCAGGCCGGCGATGACGCCGTCGACGTCGGCCCCCGGCCGGTTCTGGCTGAGCTTCGCCTTGGCCTCGATCCGGCTGATCTCCACCTCGACGCCGACGATGGCGCGCAGCTGCCCGGCGACGTAGCTGGCCGGCGCGTCGTCCACCGACCAGGGCCGCTCGCTGGCCGCCTCGTGCTTGCCGGTCAGCCGCCGCACGAGGTCCTCCACCCAGCCGGGGTCGTCGTGCACCACGAGCCGCCCGTAGACGTGCGCGGTTACGTAGTTCCAGGTCGGCACGACCCGGCCGTGCTCGGCCTTGGACAGGTACCAGGACGGCGAGATGTAGGCGTCCGGGCCGCGCACGATGACCAGCGCCTCGCCAAGCGCCGGGGTCTTCCACTGGTCGTTGTTGCGGGCCAGGTGGCCGAGCAGCGCACCGTGCTCACCGGCACCGGGGTCGTAGATGAACGGCAGCAGCGTGGCCAGCAGGCCCTGCTCGGTGACCGTGATCAGGTCGGCCGCGCCGTGCCGGGTCAGCAGGTCGGTCACCGCGGCGTCGTCGGCCGCGAAGTGCGCGGGAACGTACATCGGGCACCCTCCAGGGGGTCGGCGGTCTGCTTCGGGCTGCTAACGTCCGGGCCGCGGTCAGCTGCGCGATCGTGTCGCTCTGGCCCGCGCTGGCCGCGACCAGCTGCTCGGCCCGCGGGCGGCGCCGCCGTTCGTAGGCGGCCAGCGCGTCCTCGGTGCGCGGGACGTCGCGCAGGCACCCGGCCAGGGTGACGCCGTCCTCGGCGGCCATGGACGCGCCCTGCCCGGCGGCCGGCGAGGCGGCGTGCGCGGCGTCGCCGGCCAGCACCACCGGCCCGTTCCGCCAGGCCGGCACGTGCGGCAGGTCGTAGGCGTTCACCCCGTGCACCTCGTCCGCGGCGCGGATGATCGCCGCGGACGGGGTGCCGTCGCCGGTGAAGAAGCCCAGCGCCCGGTCCCGCCAGCGCCCGGCGGTCATCGCGGCCAGTTCGTCCCGGGGTATCTCACCGGCCGGGAGCCGGGCGAACCACCAGGTCCGGCCGTCCGGCACGGTGGTGTAGCCGAAGTAGCCACGGTGGCCGTAGGTCATCCGGTAGCCGTACCGGGCGGTCTCGAACGGGCCGGCCGGGCTGTACCCGTAGACCACGTTCAGCCCGGTGTACCGGGGGCTGGGCACGGCCGGGTCGATGATCCGGCGGACCGTCGACCGCAGCCCGTCCGCGCCGACCAGCAGGTCGCCCTCGGCCACCGTGCCGTCGGCGAACCGGGCGGTCACCCCGCCGCCCGGCGCCACCGTCGCGGCGGCCAGCCGCTTGCCGTGCTCGATCCGGCCGCCGCGGCGGGCCAGTTCGTCCTGCAGTGCCCGGTACAGCGCGGCCCGGGTCAGCGTCCAGGCCGGCACCGCGTCCGCGCCCTCGCCGCCGATCTGCCGGCGGCCGCGGAACTCGCCGGTGCCCAGGTGCACCGTCATCTCGCGTGCCGGGCTGGCGTGCCGCCGCACCGCCTGGCCGGCCTGCACCGCGTCCAGCGCGTCCTGGCCGTTGCGCATGATCACCAGGAACGCGCCGATGTCGTCCGCGCCGGCCGGCTGCGCCTCGTAGACGGCCGAGTCGATGCCCGCCTGGCCCAGCGCCAATGCGGTCACCGTCCCGGCGACACCACCGCCACAGATGATCACCCGCGAAACCGGCACCCCGCCAACCAACCCGACCCGCGCCGGCGCTGTCAAACCCAGGTCCTCACGGCACCGGGCAGGCCATGCTTATGGGTGGCCGCCACCCCCCGCGCGGGCCTATCAGAGAGGACCCCCATGACCAGCCTGTACGACTCCACTCAGCCGTCGCTCATCCCGGCCACCGCCGAATACATCGCGATCTACGGCAATGGCCAGTACGCGGCGAGCCGGGAGACCGTGCAACGCCAGTTCCCCAAGGCGCGGATCTTTTCCATCGACGTGCTCAACGCCGACGCAGTCGGCTGCGGAATCGCCGACGTGGAGAACGGCGACATGACGCCGGCCGATGTTCCCGGCTGGGTGGACCGGCGGCTGGCCGCGCACCACAACGGCGTCCTCTGCCGTATCTACTGCAATCAGTCCACCTGGCCGGCGGTGAAGGCCGAGGTGGCCAAGCTGGCGCCGGAGAAGCGCGCCGCGGTGCGGTACTGGATCGCCGACCCGACCGGCAACGCGCACTCCCTCCCCGGCGCCGACGCCACCCAGTACCACTGGGCGGGTGACTGGGACCAGTCCACGATCGACACCGCGCGCTTCGTGACCGGCTGATCAGCAGACCTCACGGACCCAGACCGCCGGCCGCCATTCTGCTGATCGGGCCGGGCATCCCGTACGTGCACCGGTGGCTCGCGGACGCTTGCGGCCGGCGGGCATGAGGCTGGTGGCCGGCGTCAACCGGTGACGTGGCTGCCGCGTCGCACTGGTGGTTCCTCTTGGGCCTGGCGGCAAGGGGCCGGGCTCATGCCCGCCGGGAATGTGCGGATGATGGGTTATGCCCGCCTTCAGCGACACCTGGACCTGGGGATGACCGCGGGCCCAGGGAGCCTGGGGAGGAGCAGCGACAAGCGAGCGGCGGACCCTAACTAACCGGTTTGTGGCTAGCCCTGGATCGCCGGCCGGATGGTGATGTCGCCGATCTCCACGTCGTCGGGCTGCTCGATGGCGAAGGCGACGGCGCGGGCCACGGCTTCGGGCGGGATCGCGATCTCCTCCGCGCGGCGGCGGATCTGCTCGCGGACCTCGGGGTTGTCGATGGAACTGGCGAGTTCGGTGCGCACGAAGCCCGGCGATATCGACGTTGTCCGCAGCATGCCGTCGACCGACTCCTGGCGCAGTCCTTCCAGGAGGGTCCGGACGGCGTTCTTGGTCGCGGCGTAGACCGCCTGGGTGGGGACGATCTTCAGCCCGGCGGTGGACACCGTGGTCACCAGGTGGCCGTGGCCTTGCCGCCGGAATACCGGCAGCGCCGCGGCGATGCCGTGCAACACACCGCGCAGGTTGACGTCGATCATGGCCGACCAGCCGTCCACGTCGAGGTCGGCCATCGGCCCGATCTTGCTGATGCCGGCGTTGCCGACCAGCACGTCAAGCCGGCCGAACCCGGCAATGGCCCGGTCGGCCAGTCGCTGCAGATCCTCGCGCCGGGTGACGTCGGTGGCGCAGGCGACGGCCCGCCCGCCGCCACCGCGGATCTCCTGGGTGAGCTTGTCCAGGCGTTCCGTCCGGCGTGCGCCGAGGACGACGGCCGCGCCCCGCCCGGCCAGCAGCCGCGCGGTGGCCTCGCCGATCCCGCTGCTGGCCCCGGTGATGGCGACGACCTTGCCGCTGATGCCAGTCACAGACAGCCCCTTCGAGTAAAATGGACACGTGTCCGGTTAGCTCCAACACTACCGGACACGTGTCCGCTTAACCAACTGCCCCGGGCAGGAGGCCGATGAACCCGCCCAGCCTGCGAGCCGACGCGGCTGGCAACCGCGCGCGGATCATCGCGGCCGCGCGGGCGGCGATCGCGGAGGGCGGCGATGTGAAGCTCAACGCGATCGCCCGGCAGGCGGGGGTTGGCCAGGGCACTCTCTACCGGCACTTCCCGGCCCGCGAGGACCTGCTCGCCGAGGTGTACCGGGAGGACGTCGGCGAACTCGTGGCGGCGGCGCCGGCGCTGCTCGCCGAGCATGAGCCGGTCACCGCGCTGGCCCGCTGGTTCGACCGCGTGGCCGACTACGCCAGGGTCAAGCGCGGGGTCTTCGCCGCGGTCGAGGTGGCCGTCTGGCAGGACCTCGCCGCGCACAGCCTGGGGCCGATCGGTGAGGCGCTGACCACGCTGCTCGACGCGGGCAAGGCCGCGGGGAGCATCCGCCCCGACGTGGACGCCAGGGACGTCATCCTGCTCATCGGCTACCTGACCCGGCTCGAGCCGGCCGAATGGGACGCCCGGGCCCGGCATCTGCTGCAGGTCATCCTGGACGGGCTGCGGCAGCGTGACCAGGATCGGCCACCCGGATAGCCGGTCAGGCAGCCTCCAGTTCGCGTTTGAGCCTGGCCAGCGTGGTCCGGATGCCCGCCCGGTTAACAGCCGGGCGGTCGCTGGCCACCCGGCCGGTGAAAACCCTCCCGAGGACGTGCGCGCCCCGGCTGCGCCGGTCCAGCCAGCGCTCCGTCACCTCGGTGCCGTCGCCGGCCGGGGCCAGCTCGTAGCTCCACCGCGCCACCGGCATGCCGAACGTGGTCACCTGGAAGCCGAACTCCTCACCGGGCCTGGACGCCACGACCGCGCAGGTGGTGAACCAGACCCATGGCCCGCGCCGGTTGAACCCTACGAACCGGCGGTGCCGCCCGGCATGGCGGGACCACACGAACACCGCGAAGCACTCCGGGCTCCACCGGGCCATCCCCCGCACGTCGGACACGGCGCGGTAGACCTCGGCGGGCGTGGCGGCAATCGTGATGGTCTCGGCGACCTCGCCGGAACCGGGCACGTCATCGGGCATGACCCACACGGTAAGCGCGTTCGATCGCGATGTCCCGCTCCGCATGCTGTCCGGGCTGGCCGGCGGTTGGCCGGCCGTCAGCCCTGCAGGTAGCGCAGCACCGCGAGCACCCGCCGGTTGTCCTCGGCGTCCAGCGGCAGGTCGAGCTTCATGAAGATCGAGTTGATGTGCTTGTCGACGGCCTTGCCGGTGACGACCAGCTTGCCGGCGATCGAGGCGTTGGACCGGCCCTCCGCCATCAGCGCCATCACCTCGCGCTCGCGCGGCGTCAGCCGGGCTATCGCGTGGCTGCGGTCCCGGTGGGAGAGCATGCTGGTCACCACGTCCGGGTCGAGCACGGTCCCGCCGCCGGCCACGTTGCGGACCGCGTCGACGAACATGCCGACGTCGGCGACGCGGTCCTTGAGGAGGTAACCGACGCCCTCGGCGCCGGACAGCATGAGCTCCCGCGCGTACAGCTGCTCGACGTACTGGCTGAGCACCAGCACCGGCATGCCGGGCCGCCGGGCCCGCGCCTCGATGGCCGCCACGAGGCCCTCATTGGTGAATGTGGGCGGCATCCGGACGTCCACGATGGCGATGTCCGGCTGCTGCTCCTCGAGCGCCGCGGCGAGCGCCACCGGGTCACCGACGGCCGCCGCCACCTCGATGTCATGCGCCCGCAGGATCCTGGCCAGCCCGTCCCTGAGCAGGGCTAGGTCCTCGGCGATGACAGCTCGCAAGGTACCTCCATCCGGACCACGGTCGGGCCGCCCGCCGGGCTGGTCAGCGCGATCGTGCCGTCGAAGACCTCCAGCCGGTGGGCCACGCCGCGCAGCCCGCTGCCCGCGGTCAGGCTGGCCCCGCCGGCGCCGTCGTCGCGCACCATCACCGACAGCACACCGTCACGGTAGCCGAGATCGACGGTCGCCTGCCGGGCACCGGAGTGCTTGACCACGTTGGCCAGGCATTCGCAGGCGGCGAAGTAGGCCGCCGACTCCACCGGCACGGGCACCCGGCCGGGTATCTCGCCGCTGACCGTGACCGGGACGGCCAGGCCGAGGGCGAGCGCGCGGATCGCCCCGTCCAGGCCGCGGTCGGCCAGCACCGGCGGCTGGATCCCGCGCATCAGGGTGCGCAGGTCGTCCAGCGCGGTCAGTGTCGAGGACCGCGCCTCGGCCAGCAGCCCGGGCAGTGACCGCGGGTCTTTGGCCAGCAGTTCCTCGGCCAGCCCGAGGTTCATCGCCACGGAGACGAGCCGGGCCTGCGCGCCGTCGTGCAGGTCGCGTTCGATGCGCTGCAGTTCCGCCGCCTGCACGTCGAGCGCGCCGCGCCGGGTGCGGGTGAGCACTTCCACCCGGTCGGCGAGCGCCTGCTCGCGGGCGGGCGGCACGCTGTGCCGGATCCAGGCGTGGCCGGCCAGCACGACGGTCAGGCCGAGGATCGGCCACACCGGCCAGAACGGGCCCACCCCGGCCAGCAGCCAGATCGCCAGCAGGGTCAGCGCCAGCACGCAGGTGACCGCGCTGTGCACGGCCAGCAGCCGGTCTCCCGGCGGCGCGCGGCGGCCGCGGCGGACGGCGACCTGCAGCCCCAGCGGGATCGCCAGGCCGAGCCACACCCAGCCGGGCCAGAAGGGCCCGCCGGCCGCGGCCCAGATGATGAACATCAGCACGCCGACGCCGGCCGAGACGTTGGCTTCCTGCCGCAGGATCATCCGCCAGGTGGCGTCCCGGCGCGCGGCTCTGACCGCGTCTTGCGTGCTCACCCATCGACGATAGGTCACCGGGTGGGGCCAGCTCAGTGGGGTTAACCCCCGCGTGAAGACGGGAGCCACTCCCATCGCCAGACGCGATACATCTTTTCTAGCGTCGATGGTGTGACAACGACGATTCTCTGCTCGCTGCTGGCTGCCGTCCTGTACGGGATCGGCGCCGCGTTCGAGCTGCATCAGGCGGCCGGCGCACCGGACTCGTCGGCGGGACGGCCCCGGCTGCTCGGCCTGCTGGTCCGCCAGCCAGCCTGGCTCCTCGGCATGGCCGCGCAGATCGGGGGGTTCGCCGCGCACGCGGTCGCGCTGCGGTCCGGGCCGCTGGCGGTGGTGCAGATGGTGCTGGCCGCCGAGCTCATCGTCAGCGTCGCGATCGTCCGGGTGCGGTCCGGCCAGCCGCTGCCGCGGACCGCCTGGGCCGCGGGCGCCGCCGTCCTGGCCGGGATCGCGGCGTTCCTCGCGCTGACCTCCGGCGGCTCCTCCGGGGGCGCTTCCGGCGGTCCGGGGCAGGGCTCCACCGGGCTGGGTCCGGCCGGGCTGGGCGCCGCGGCGGCTGGCGTGGCGGCCGCCGCGGCCTCTGTTGCCGGGCTCTCGGCCGGCGGCCGGCGCCGGGCGCTGCTGCTGGCCGTGGCGGCCGGCCTCGCCGACGCGGGCATGGCGGTCGTGACGATGGCGCTGTCCGGGGTGGCCGGGCACGGCATCACCGCGGTGCTGACCTCGTGGCCGCTGTACACGCTGGTGGCGGCCGGCCTCTGCTCGCTGCTGCTGACGCAGACCGCCTACCAGGCCGCCCGCCCGATGATCACGCTGCCGGTCATCGCCGCTGTCACCCCGCTGGCCAGCGTGGCCATCGGCATCGGATTCCTCGGCGAACTCACCCGGCTGGGTGTGGGCCGGGCCATCGCCGCCGGGATCGTCGCCGTGGGCACCGGCGCCGCGCTGGCCATTCTGGCCCGGGCCGCCCCGGTCTGCCCCGGCGCACGCGCTGAGCCCGCGTTGGCTGCGCCGGCGCGGGCTGGGCAGGCGCGGGCTGGGCAGGTGCAGACCGAGCGGGCGCGCCGGCACGGGAGCTTCGCGGGAGTGTAGGCAGATCAGGCGTGGCGGGGCAGCGTGCGCGAGAGGATCTCGTCTGCCACGCAGGCGAGAGGCTGCCGGGCGTCGATGGGGATCGCGCCGGCCGCGCGCAGGCGATCCTGATATCCCGGCAGCCTGCGGCGCATGTACTCGCGGGTGTCGCCGATGCGGCCCCAGTCGTTGTCCCGGCCGGGCGCGTCGAGCCGGGCCAGCATGGTGGGCTCGTCGATCTCGAGCAGGACGACATGGGTGAAGCGGCCGGCCAGCTTCAGTTCGTTGGCCGCACCGCCGCAGACGTAGAGCGTCCCCGGTGCCGCGGCGCGGATCAGTTCGTCCAGGCGGGCCGGATTCCATGCCCAGCTGTGCCGGGCGAGCCAGGCAAAGTCCGGGGCCGCCGGGTCTTCCACCACGGCACCGGTGAGGTCTACGGACCGCGCAAGCAACGGGTCGCCGTCGGCATCGATAGCTGTCAGGCCCCGGGCGGCAAGCAGGGCGGCGACCGTGGTCTTTCCCGCGCCGGACATGCCCGTGATCAACACCGCGCTCATCGGTGCATAGCCTACTAATCTGGCGATCATGACCGACTGGCAGAAGGTGATCGACGGTGGCTTCCAGCCGCCGGAAGGCGGGCTGACCCCGGCGCTGATCGCCGAGCTGTCCGAGGCGCTGCGCTCCCCGGACCCTGTGCTGCGGGACGAACAGGCGCTCCCGGTGCTGGCCAGCTGGATCCCGGAACTGGACCAGGCGGCGCGCCGCCGGCTGGCCGGGGAGATGGCGGCCCGGTTCAGCGACCCGGAGATCCAGGCGCGCACGTTCGCCCCGCTCGTGCTCAACCTGATCCTCGACCAGGGCGATTTCGACGGCTCGTGGCTGGCCGCGTTCACCCGCTGGTACCCGGCCGAGACCGACCTGCGCGGATACGACCCGGAGCTGGGCTGGCTGCACGCGGTCGCGCACGGTGCGGACCTGCTCGGCGCGTTCGGCCGCTGCCCGCAGGCCGACCCGGCGCCGCTGCTCGATGTGGCGGCGGCCCGGCTGCTCGCCCCCACCGGCTACCTGTTCGCCCACCAAGAGGACGACCGGCTCGGCTACGCGATCGCGCTGACCCTGACCAGGACCGAGCTGTCGCAAGCGCAGTCGGTGGGCTGGCTCGACCCGGTCCGGGCCGACTTCGCGGCGGGCGAGCCCGGGCCGGTGCCGGCCTACGCCTCGAACACGATGCGCACGCTGCGCGTGCTCTACATCCTGGCCGACCGCGGCGTGCGGCCGGAGTGGAACCGGGGGGAGCCGATACCCCTGGCCCACCGGGACGCCGTCCGGCAACGGCTCGCTGACGTGCTCACCCTGGTCTCGCCCATGGCCGGCTGACCGGCACCCTTTCCCGGCGCTTAGTGCTGGCTCCAGGCGCCCTCGGCGAGGATCAGCCAGACGCCCACCTGCCCCAGCGGAAGTCCCAACAGACGGTCGCGGACCAGGTCGGCTCGCCGCTGCTTATCCCGCACCCGGCTCTCGAACAGCTTGGTGCGGACCTCGACCACCACATCGAGCTCGCCCACATCCAGCGGGGACTTCCGCCGGAACCGGATCTCTACGTCACCGGGCTGCGGTGGCCCGGTCCAGGGCTCTTCCGGGCATTCGATCGCGTCGCTGACCACGTCCGGCAGCAACTCGCCGAGGCGGTGCAGAGCCTTCTCGTCCACGTTCTGGTCGTAGGTCACATCGATCAGCGGCATGCCACCACTGTCTCCCGGCGGGCGGTTACCGGGAAAGCTTGATGAGCTTGTACTTGCCCGCGTGTCCCGGTTCGCGGTCGATCGCCGGGACCCGGACGGCCGTGATCGGTGGTGGCGTGGCGCCGGCCTCCCACCTGGCCGTCGTAGGCGATCTGGTACTGGACGACATCGGGGAAGGCGCCAAACGGCGTATGCAGCCGAAGCGGGTGCACGGTGACGGTTGTCCCGTCCGGTGCGGGGAGAGTGATCGCGTCGTCGCTGCGGCCGGCCACGGAGGTGATCCTGCGGAACGGCATCCCCGTGGGATCAGCGCAGGCGGCGAGGGTGACCGAGTCGGACAGTTCGTAGCGGATGAGTGGTTGGGTGCGGTTGACGAGGTTGGTGATCAGCACCTTGTCCCCGTGACCTGCTTCACCTGACCAGGGACGGGGCACGCCTAGATCGGACGCGTATCGTGCCGCGCCGGCTGGGAGGGGCATGGCCTGGTTGCGGAGAGGTCGTCTCCGATGGGCGGTCGCCGGGGTGCTGGCGGTTGCGCTGGCGCTGATCGGCGTTTTCGCCTGGCCTCATGCGCAGCGTTGCACCGGGGCGGCGCCGCCCGCCCAAGCTCGACCTGAAGCAGTCGGACCAGCACCTGAACGAGCTGGTCCGGCTGGGTGTCGACGGCATCACCACCGCGAACCTGGCCATCCTGCAAGCGCTGAGGTGACCCATGATGAAGTCCGGATCAACTGCACCATCCCGCCCGGCCGCCATGCTGCGGGATCTCCCGGCGACGAGCACCGAGCGGCGCGCATCCGGGAAGGCAGCCAGGAAGCGGGCCCGCCGGGGCGAGCTCGGGTCCTGGGCAGAGGCGGACCGCCGGTCTGACGCGCTGGCGGCGATCCTGGCCCAGAACCAGACCCGGGACCCGGAACTGATTCCCATCCGGCATCAGCGGATGGCGGTCTCCCCGTGGAATTACTACCGGGGCGCCGCGGCGGTCATGGCTGCCGACCTCGCCTGCCAGCCGGACAGTGGGCTGATGGTGCAGCTGGGCGGGGACGCTCACGTGCTGAACTTCGGCCTGTGGGCCACGCCGGAGCGGAACCTGTCGTTCGACCTGCGCGACTTCGACGAGACCCTGCCCGGCCCGTTCGAGTGGGACGTCAAACGCTTCGCCGCCAGCCTTGTGGTGGCAGCGCGGCAGAACCGGGTCAAGCCGGCCAGGGCGGCCGCGGCGGTCACCGCCGGGATCGAGGCCTACCGCAGGCGGATGCGCCGGTACGCGACGATGCCGGAGCTCGACATCTGGTACGCCAGCACGCGTGCCGACGATCTGGTCGAATACTTCGAGCCGGCCGATCGCGACCAGGTTTCGGTCTATATCGAGCGGAAGCGCAGGCGCCGTACCAGCCGGGGCGCGTTCGGCAAACTCACTGCGATGGCGCAGGGGCGTCCCCGGATAACCGAGGACCCCCCGGTTCGCGTCACGATCAGCGACGACGAGCAGGCCGAATTCGCCGACCACCTTCTCGGCGGATACCGGCTGACCCTCCAGGAGGACCGGCGGAGCCTGTTCGACCGGTTCACCATGGTGGACGTGGTTCGCCAGGTGGTGGGGGTGGGCAGCGTGGGAATGCGGGTGTATCTGGTCCTGCTGGAGGGCCGGACCGGTGCTGACCCGTTGTTCCTTCAGGCCAAGCAGGCGGGGCCGTCGGTGTACGAGGCGCACACCCGGCGCAGCCGTCATGGCAATTCCGGCGAACGGGTCATCCACGGCAAACGGATGCTGCAGAGCGCCACCGACATCTTCGTCGGCTGGGGCTCACTGCACGGGCGGGACTACTACATCCGGCAGTTCCGCGACATGAAGATCGTCCCGACCACGGAGCTGATCGCCCCCCGCCTGGCCGAGTTCGCCACCGCGTGCGGCGGGGCGCTCGCCCGCGCGCACGCCCGCACCGGCGACCCCGTAGCCATCGACAGCTACATCGGGAAGAATTCCACGTTCACCGCCGAGATCGGCCGGTTCGCCCGCCGGTACGCCGACCAGAACGACAAGGATCACGCCCATCTCGTCAAGGCCATCGCCGACGGCACCATACCGGGCCTGCCAGCCTGATGACCACCACGGCCGGTGCGACCCGGGGGCTACACCCAAATGAGTTGCACGCGGCGACGCCCGTTGGGTAGCCTTCACCTCCGGCCGTGACAGATCCGTGAGGGGGGTGAGACCCGTGAACATTGGTTCGACGATGTGGGTGCTCCCCCTATCGGTAACGGCGGGCGACTGACGTAGACGTCGCCGGAGCGCCTCAAGGCACTCCTGAAAGGCGACAGCTATGAACGCCATTTCGCATTCCATCCCTGACCCCGTGACGCCCGTGATCACGAGGGTCGCCGCAGATCAGTGGCACGCCGTCGAAGACCACCTGGTGGTCGGCCGCGGCGACACGTCACGCAGGCCCGACGGGCGGCTGTTCATCAGCATCGACACATGGCACGACGCGGTCTTCGACCGGCTGGCCGCCGCCATGCTGGCGGAACTGCCAGCGCCGCTGTACACGGTGGTCGACGCCGACGACCCGGATACCACCTCGAACTGGCAGCGGGCCGGCTTCGCCGCCCGGCGACGTGATCGGCAGTACCACCTGGTGCCCACCGAAACGCAGGCCACCGCGCGGGCCCCGGCCGGGGTGACTTTCACAGGCGGCGAGGATGTGTTCCGCGCCGAAGCCGAGGGCACCGAGGTTGGCGTGATCCGGGTTATGCCCCGGATGCGGGGGGACGGGACGCCGCGGATCGCGCGGATCGTCTCCATCGAGGTCCGGGCCGACCAGCGGCGCCGGGGCATCGGCCGGGCGCTGCTGGTCCACGCACTCGGCGCGCTGCACGAGCGCGGGTTCGGTATCGCATCGGGCGACGTCGACGAAACCGACACCGCGGCGATCCTGCTGATGGAGGGCGTCGGCGCCCGCCACATGAGCAGCAGCCTGGAGTTGATATGGCAAAAGTGAACCGGGGTATCGAAGTCGAGGGCACCGTCGTCCAGTGCCTGCGTAACGCCAACTTCAGGGTGGAGCTCGACAACGGGCACAAGGTACTCGCGCACATTAGCGGGAAGATCCGGAAGAACTTCATCAGGATCATGCCGGAGGACAGGGTGCTGGTGGAGCTGAGCCCCTATGACCTGACCCGCGGCCGGATCACCTTCCGGTACCGGACGTAGCTCAACTTCGCGCAGAGAGCCGTCTGCCGGAGGTAGCCGGCCGGAGAACACAAGAACGGCGCCTCACCTTGTTTCGGAAGGTGAGGCGCCGTTCTTTGCTGGTCAGATTGCGTGGTCAAGGGTGGGGTCGCACCGACGACCTTCCGCTTTCAGGTGTTCTGGCGGATGAACCACTGTTGCGCCTGGTGTCCCACGCCCTGGTCGAGGCCGTCCGTGCACGACCAGTTACTGCGGATGTGGGTGGGGTCGTCAAGGTTCGTGGACTGGATGAGCTGGTCTTCTTTGAGCTCGGTCACGATGAGCCCGAAGTTACGGGCTTGCAGATAGCGCAGGAAGCGTGGTGCGGACACCGGGGCGTTGTTCCAGCATGCCCAGGGTGCGTCCGACCGCGCGTAGTCAGCCCACTCACCCTCGACGACCGGGGCGTGCCCACTGTTGGAGATGTAGCCGAACTCAGAGTCCCACGTGCTGTACTCGTGCGGTGCCAGGGGGCGGTGCTCGCTATATTCGAGCGGCCCGTCGCTGCTGATGCGGTACCGCCACGCCTCGTTCAGCGAGCTTCCGGCGCTGATGCCCTCGATCCAGAACAGGTTCGACGCCCGCGCGCGGACGTAGTCGGCCAGGGTTTGCATCCCGATGTACTCCCTGCCGTCGCATTCACCGCCGTTGTGCCAGAACGCCCAGCCGCAGTGCACCCACTGCTCTGGCTCGTTGTAGATGTCGAATATCACGTTGGGGTCTGATCCGAAGTGATAGGCGAGGGAACCCCAGAAGGCCTTGCTACGCTGCGTCGGCATGGATTCCTCGAGGGCGGCCGGGTCAAGCTGCCACTGAAGGTTCAGCACCACGATCAGACCGCGTGCCTCGGCGTACCGCACCTCCGTGGTAACGGCGGCGAGGAACGCCTGGTGGACGTGGCCTGTGGCGCTGACAAGATTCGCCTGGCGGACCTGGAAGCGGACGGTGTTGGCGCACCAATCGTTTGCTGTGGCGGCGATGTCCGCCTTGTCCTGGGCTATCAGGTCGGCGTAGTTGGTGTGGGCCAGCCCGGTGACGTTGATCCCATATGGGATGTACCGTCCGGTGGAGCCGTTGACGATGTTCCCGCGCGTATGAAACGGCCCGCGCTCGTGGTGGCACGCGGCCGCTAGGGTCTTGTGGACTCCGGTCAACACTGCCGTGCTGGCCGGAACCAGGCCGGTTACCCCCGCGGCTGCCGTATGGGACGCGGCGCCGGAAGTGCCGGCACCAGCCCCCAGAGCGGCTGCCAGGCCAATGACAAGCGCGAGGGCCAGCGGATGCCGCCGCAGACCAGCTCCAGCCAGAACCGGAAATTTCCTCATCACCCAGTCCCACTGCAGTAACGGCACTCAGCCGCCGCCGTCCAGACACCGACCTGGTGCACAAAGTACGAAAATAGGGACTTGGAGCATACTTGTCTGGCCAGCTAATTCCACGTAGACACGCCGAGGCTTCAGGCGCGTCGTCAGCCACCAGACGCTTGAATACTAACCAGAATTGGACCATCTGCGCGTTGGCAATTCCACGGCTGACGCAGCCTCGAACCATCCGCAATTTCCACGCGGGCATCCACTACGGGCGGCCCGGAGTAGTCAGGCTGGCGAGGGTACGCCGTATGGGGAATTCCCCTTTGTCAGGGCGCAGTACGGTGTGCAAGCAGCACGGTTCGTTGACGGGTTGGTCGTTCTCGGCACGCCTCCGCACCGTATCCCCCGCAGCGGTCCGGCCGTAGCGAACGCGCCCCCGCTGGCCCCCGCGACGATGCCCCGTATCGACAAACGCTGGGCCTCAGGCCCGAGATCCTCGCAAAAGCCGCGGCCACCACGGAACAACAACCTACTGCCATTCGACGAGCGCTTCGAAGTTGCGGAGAGCTTCTTCGAGTCTCTTGCCATTCATGCGCTTAACCATGAGCGCGTCAGCAATCTTGCCAAACACACCGCCCGGTAAGGTGTAGTCGAACATCGTGGTCAGGCGTGTTCCATCGCCTTCCGGGGCGTGCTCCCAGCGAGCGCGCCCCGACATCGTCCTGGAGCGGCTGCAGCTTGCCCGGCTGGTAGTCGAGTACCGTCTCGGTGTTCGGCATGGACAGGCCCGCCGACTTCACCTTGAAGGCGACCTTGCCCCCTTCTCCGGGTAAGGAGCGGTGATGGTGGGCTCCGTCAGGCCCGGATACCATTCCGGCCAGCGGCTGGCATCGATCAAGAGCGCCATGGTCTCGTGCGGCGAGGCCTTGATCTGGAGAGTGTGTTGCACGACCGCCATCGTGGATCCCCTCTCCCTTGTGTAGTCAGGCCTTCGTGACGGGCTGGACTAATCGGCTGCGGCCGGAGCGTGTGTCATCGCGGCATCAGGCCGTGGTATCCGTGCAGGTAATGCGCTCGGAGCCCTGGGCCGGGCTACTTGGCGCCCTTGCCCGCGTGTACTAGGCGTACGCGCGTGGCCGGGCCGCCTGTGCTGGCAGCAGCTGTCATCTCTTCACCGAGCTTGGGGTGCGAGAAGCCAGCTTGATGAGCGCGCACGTCGCTGCGATAGCGGCGGACGCCTAACTGCGGGCCGGGATCGGCCGGCGCGCGCTGTCGCCACCGCCGCAGCAGGAGGCTGATCAGCAGCAGTTGCGTTCCGCCCTCGAAGACCAGGGTTGCGAGGCCGTCGGCGAACCGCCATGGCTGCCCCGACAGCACTCCCGCCGCCGCGCGCACATAAAGGGCGATGGATATGGGCAGCGCGTAGACAGCGGTCAAGGCCAGCAGGCCCGCCGATCCGGCCACCATGACGGCGGCGTAGGCGCGGACCGGCCTGCGTTCGTGCTCTGGGAGTTCCAGGGTTGGGTTCGCTGGCGGGCATGTTCCGCGGATGCGAGCCCTGACCCGGCCGACCCGGTACCGTGCGTAGCCACGGGCATCTTCGAATAGATTGCGGCAGCGCAGTAGCTCTTGGATCACCAGGTAGACGTCGGTGCGCAGGCAGAAGGCGAACTGGGAGGCAACACCGAGCAGCAGGATCAAGGTGGCGGAGCTGGCTATCGCGGCCGGCCAGGTCCCGCTGCGACACTCGGCGGCAACGAGCGCGGAGACCGCGGCCAGGACCAGGTCGCAGGTCATGCCTGCGAGGTAGAAGCAGAATCGCTGCTTCCGCTGCGCCAGCCACATGAGGGGCGCCGCCGTCTGCGCCGTGAGGAAGATCAGCCTGGTGCTCAGGCTGATCCTGGCTGGCACGCCGGCGGATCGCGCCGCGGCGAGATGCCAGAATTCGTGGAGCATGATGGCGAGCGTGACGACGCTGAAGGACCAGCCGAGGCTGACGCCGGGGTAGCCGGAGACGAAGTAGTCGCTGTACCTGAGGCTCAGCCGACCCTGCGCTGCTGCCAGGCCGAACGCGAAGAGAATGAACGCGCCAATTGCGGCGACCGTCGGAGCCCGGAATGCCCAGCTCACCTGGCTAGGCGCAAGCCATCTGAGGCTCAGGCCTGTGGCCTTGCTGCCCAGCTGTTCATCCGCGGCCTGGCCAGGTATCCGGATGAATCCGAGTTCGGACAGCTCCTGCACGAACGTACGAACATCCAGCTGCTCGCCGTGGACCTGCTCGGCGAACAGCGCGGTCTGGCCCAGGGTGTTCCCCTCCGCCAATGCTCGCAGCACCGTGACCGCGACCTCCGGCACGTCGACGACGAGCAGCTCGCACGCGACTGCTTCCGCATCCTGCGCCGCACCTGCGCCCGCTTCTCCCTCGGCTTCTCCTACTACGAACAGCGCCGTAACCAGCACCGAATCGTGTTCACCCTGGACTTCGATGGGAGTCCACCACAGCTCGGGCTAGCCTCCGCCGACTTCGTCCTGGAGATGCATGCCGTCTCCATGCTCCAGCGGACCCGCCGCAAGCAGAGACTGCCGCTTCGGCTCGCGCATTGGATCACCTACTCAGGCTCCGACGAGCCGCTGCGACTCCAGCCGCCCGCCGACCGTGTGCCCGAGGGGAGACGCGAGATCGTCGTCCGGCACCTGACCGAATACGCGCTCGCCTGGGGTGCGTGGCGACGCGACGAACTCTCGCCGCCGGATTTCCTGGAGGCGCAGCACTCCCTGTTGACGAACCCCGCGCTCGACCTCGCCGAAGGGGTCAGCAACCGGATGCCTTACCCCGAGTTGATCAAGGCACTCCGAGTGCCGGAACGATGGGAGCAGGACTGTCTTGACCTCGGGCGCGACCGAAACCGCGTCAAGCATCGAGGGCTACGTCACGAGGCAGAGAGGTACGTCGAGAGGTACGAGCAGGCCGTCTACTCCGTCGCCCATGACGTGACGGGCATCGACGCGGTCAGCTCTCGGACCAGCATTGGGTATCCCACGTACCCGACGGATGGGGGCAGTCCTGACGGATGACTCGCCCGCGCGTTTTGGGGCACCCTTCGGGACCTACGCGGTCGAGCCGTCCCTCCGCAGAATGGTCTGTCGCGGGGCGATCCAACCGCTTGCGGCAACAAGGATTCGGCCTTCTGGTCCAGAATGATCGCGTCCGTGACCCGGCCATCTGGGACACTCCGGTGCGGGGATCTGCTGTGTCAGTTTAGATTGACAAATCAAGAATGTCAGTCTAAACTGACAGGCATGGATATCGAAAAGCTCAGCGCGGATGTCTCGTCGGATGACCCGGCAATTGGGCTTCGCGCCTCGTTGGCGCTCCATCGCCTGGCTGAGAGGGTCGAGGCGAACCACGTCGCGTCCGCCCGGCAAAAGGGCTGGTCGTGGCAGCAGATCGGAGACGCTTTGGGCGTCACCCGCCAATCCGTGCACACCAAATACAACAAGGAGTCATCATGACCACCGAACCCGCAGCGCCAGAGACGCTTCACGGCTGGGCCATCTATCTGCGGGCCGGTGAGGAGGCTCGCCGCCGAGGTGATCGCCGAACGGGCACCGATCACCTCTTGCTCGCCTTGCTGGAGGATCCCTCGATCGAAGCCGTGCTGGGCGTGAGCCTGCAGCAAGCTCGCCGGGCCCTTGAGTCGCTCGATCAGGAAGCCCTGGGCGCCCTGGGCCTGGGGTCTGGCACCGACGCTCCCCCACTGCCGATGCGCGCCGTGCCGAAGAAGCCGACGATCAGAGACGTCATGAAAAAAGATCGCCTCCGCATGACGCCCGCGGCAAAGAAAGTGCTCGAGGAAGCGTCTAAGCCCAACCGCCGGAGGCTCTATGTCACGGCCCAGCAGGTGCTAGCCCAGATCCTCACTCTCCAGCCACCAGATCCTGCGGCGGTGCTGCTGGGCGCTCTCGGCGTGAACACGTCGGAGGTTCGGCGCCGATTGGATGCGGTCACGCCCGGCAGCTGAGTCCCCAGCGACATTCACGACTTCGAGGGAAGGGTCCGGATCGGGTCGTTCCACGGCAGGCAACAATCGCGAGCGCTGGCCTCTGCAGATCGCTCCTCAAGGGCCAAAATTCATCGCGACGTCTGCCAGCTCGTGGTGGAGAAGTCCGCAGCCGTCCTACCCCTCGGGTAGCCCAAAACGTACGCTTCTTCGGGCCCTGCGGGTAGCACCATGGTGCCGTACCGGGCGTAGCAACTCCTGCTAGCACCCAAGCCCCCGGCGGTGTCGTCCCGGCGCACATAATCACTCCCGGGACCGGCCAGCGAGAGACTCACCACGCCGCGACAGGCAGATCGTATTCGGTGATCTGGCCGGTTCATAACGAGCGAGCTGAACCTCTGATCGGAGTTTCGTTTGGTGCAGGATTTCGTCCCCGGCTGGATATCAGTCCGCGGGTCTCGCCTGGCCGATACGCTTCGATCGTGAAGGCTGCCACGCCTGGCAGGCCGGCGATCTGGACCCGCAGGCCATGCATAGTTATCCGAGCTGCTGAGGTAGCCACGGGCCGCAGAGTCTGAGGGCCTGCGATATAGAATTCGCCGAAGACATACTGCTCAGCGCCGGCCGGCACTGAGCAGTTCTCGTCTCTGGCTGCCTGAGCGTGCCGACGCTTAGGGCGGCCGGGGTCCGTCGCCGGATCCCGGCCGCCCGGAGCTTGGGACGGTTGACTGTGTCGTGGGGTGCCGATTCGGGCGCAGCGGTTATCGGTTCCTTCCTGCTGCGGACATGAGGCTCTAGTACGGCAGCCGCCAATGGGGGTTTGACCTGCCGGGACGGCGTGGTGAATCGGGCTGTGTGAGGGCAGCCGCCTCGCGATCATGTGCTTGTGAGGACAACAAAACCGCAGGCGGCTGCCGCTGCCAGGATAGGGGCCG
>DASYAV010000183.1:0-14152 GCA_036501145.1 Streptosporangiaceae bacterium
CCCACAGCGAGCAGGACGGTCGAACCTCCAAGCTCCGGCCTGGGCGGTGATCACGCGTGCGAACCCCTCTCGCCTGGGGTCGCGGCGAGGTCAAGCTCCAGGCTGACTCTTACGGCCCGCCTTCGGTCCGGCTGGGGGCGGGGTGGTGCAGCCGACGCAGGGCGGTCTCCCGCGGAAGTAGGCCGGGATAGATGGTGAGTCGGTTGGCGGATTGGTGGCCAGCAAAACCGGAGCCCTCGGGGCCTGGTTGAAGTCGAAGTCCTGCTCAAGGGTGCCGAGGATGGCCTCGTCCTCGCGGACGTCGGGCCGCGGGTCCGGGCGGCCGTCGGTGGCCGGGCTGAGGCGCGCGCCGTCGAGGAAGTCATCCTCGATGAACTTCAGGTAGGCGTCGCTGGACAGGATCTGGTGGTCGATGTAACCGGGCCTGGCGTAGGGCGAGATGACCAGGCTGGGCACCCGCAGGCCGTAGCCGTTCTGGTCCACCGCGGGCGGCACCACGTGGTCGTAGAAGCCGCCCCAGTCGTCCCAGGCCAAGAAGATGGCGGTCGAGTCCCAGTCCGGGCTTTTCATGGCGGCGTTGATGATCGAGGTGACATAGGCCTGGCCCTGGTGCACGCTGGCCGGGGGGTGCTCGCTGTCCGGGTTGGAGGGCGTTATCCAGCTGACCGAGGGCAGCCTGCCCGCCCTGGCCGCGGCGTAGAAAGAGTCCAAGGGCTGGACGTTGTTCAGCTGGTGATCGATGCGGACGTCACCGAACAGCGGGAGCGGGTTCCAGATACCCGGGGTCGTAGCGCTCTGCGCGACGGGGGCGCAGGTCTCCTCCGAGTCGTCGTCGCAGTCGGGCTGGGTACCGGTCTGCACGTAGTAGGCCCAGCTCACGTGGTGCACGAAGAGGAGCCACGTGACGTCTGTCCAGGCCAGGTCGATGGAGGTGGTGCCGGTCCTCAGCTCCTGATCCACGGCCCGGTCGAACACGCCCGCGCCGTACGGCCCGACAATGTTGTTGACGCAACTCATCGGCGAGGCGTCCTTGCACCTGGCCGACCAGCCGGAGACCAGGTACAGATGATCAGGTAGCGACCACGACTTGACCGGCTCGAACATGTGGTCATCGAGCACGAAGTCGCGGGCGTAGGCCCAGTAGTCCGGAATCTCCGCCGCGGTGTGGTAGCCCATGACGTCGGGTGTCGCGGTGGTGTTGCAGGCTGGGTCGTCGGCCACCTTGCAGGTGCGCCTGGCCTGGTAGCGCTGGCGGACGAACCCGTCCATCCGGCCGCCGTCCACGTCGGCCACCGCGCTGGCCTCGCTGTGCGGGCCGCCGCCGTTCACGTCGGCGGTGTCGTGATACGGGCGGGTGCAGCCGCCCCGCGGGTTCGGCACGCACACGGCCGGCCCGCCATTGCTCACCGGGATACCGTCGGCGCCGGGGTAGGTGCCGAAGTAGCTGTCGAACGACCGGTTCTCCTGCATCACGACGATCACGTGCTTGATCTTGTGGATGCCCGGCGGGACCAGGTACGTGCCGGTGCGGCCGCCGGGCACCAGCTCGGCAGCCGGCCGGGACGAGCCGGACGCCGGGCCGAACGCGGCCAGCAGCCCGCCGGCCAGCGCCCCCACGGTGAGCACCGCGACCGACACCCGGTAATTCCACGGCACACGCATGCCTCCAGGATCGGTCACCGTGATGAGAGGCCGGCGTGCGATCCGGCAGGACGCGGTGAGCGAACGCTGAGAGGACTCTGGGGTGCCCGGCGGTGAAATAGTTTCCCGGCCCGGAAACAAGCGGGGGACACGGGCCGCCCCGGTGTGGTGTGCCCCCCGGTGGCCTGGCATGATTAATTGCAATGAGTAATCAACGCGCCCGCCGCTTCCCCGTGACGGTTACCCGTCTTCCGGTCGTCCGCTGCGAAATCTGCAAGCGGACCGTCGCGCATCGTCCCGGTGAGGCCAGCCAGGTGCTGACCGAGCACTACCGCCGGGAGCACCCCGAGGCCCTGACGGTCTCACGCAGCACGTCTTAACACTGCGTCACCGTTGACCGGCCGGGTTTTACGGCCACCGGCCTCTTTGTGCTGCCCGGGCATCGGCTATCGTCGCCGCCGTGGAACGGGTCGAGGTCGCGGTCGTCGGGTCCGGGGTGATGGGGTCGGCGGCCGCCCGCAGTCTCGGCGCCCGCGGCGTGCCGGCCGTGCTGCTCGAGCAGTTCGAGTTCGGCCACGCCCGCGGTTCGTCGCACGGCGCGACCCGGATCTTCCGTTACTCCTACCCCGATCCCGGTTACGTGCGGATGGCCGTGCTGGCCCGCGAGGCCTGGGCCAGGCTGGCCGGCGAGACGGGCGAGGAACTGCTGGTGCCCACCGGCGGCCTGGACGCCGGGGCGGACGCCGCGCTGTGCGGCGCGGCGCTGGCCGGGTGCGGGGTCCGGCATTCCTGGCTGACCGGCGAGGACGTGGTGGACCGGTTCCCCGGGATCGCCGTGCGGGCCGGGGAGCGGATGCTGTTCCAGCCGGACTCCGGGGTGCTGCTGGCCGGGCGGGCGGTCGCGGCGCTGCAGCGGCTGGCAGCCAGGGATGGCGTGGAACTGCGGGCGCAGACGCCGGTGCTCGGCATCGAACCACGCGGCGGCCGGGTGCTGCTGCGCACGCCGGCCGGCGAGATATCGGCCGCGGCGGCGATCGTCACCGCGGGCGGGTGGATGACGGGCATCCTGGCCGACGCGGTGCCGCGGGTGCCACCGGCCACGGTCACGCTGCAGCGGGTGCGCTACTTCGAGCCGCGGGAGGGCAGCGGCGGCTGGCCGACCATCATCGAATGGCAGAGCGCGGGCCCGGGCTGGTACGCGGTGCCGCCGGCCGGTGTCGCGCCGGGCGTCAAGGTGGCCCCGCACATGTCCGGCCCGCAGGTCGATCCGCGCCGCGGGCCGTTCGGCGGGACCGACGCCGAAGCGGAGGCGCAGGTCGCGTCGTACGTGCGGGAGCGGCTGCCCGGCCTGGACCCGGCCGGGTTCGCGGCGGAGACCTGCCTGTACACGACCACGCCTGACGAGGCGTTCGTGCTCGACCGGTCCGGCGACGTCGTGGTCGGCGGCGGGGGCAGCGGCCACGCGTTCAAGTTCGGCCCGCTGATCGGCGAGATCCTCGCCGACCTGGCCCTCGGCCAGCCCTCCGCCGTCCCCCTCGGCCGCTTCTCCCTGACCCGCTGACGGCGGTCCGGGGGGTGGTACGGGTCAGGCGGTGACGTCTTTGGTGGAGAAGTTGGCCCAGGCGGCGGCCAGGAAGATCAGCACGTAGACGGCCTGGATGCCGAACCCGCGCTGGATGTCCCGCCAGAAGACCGGCTGCCGGAAGAAGTCGATCCAGGACAGCCAGTACCTGGTGGGCAGGTAGGGCTGCACCGCCGCGGCGGCGTTCAGGGTGACCAGCACCTCGCTGCCGATCAGCACCGCGAGCGCGCCGAACGCGGCGCCGAGCACCGAGTCGGTCACCGTGGACAGGAACAGCGCGATGGCCGCGACGCCGAGCATGGAGACGGTGATCAGCGCGACCGCCCCGGCGATGCGCTCGATCAGCTGGGCCAGGGTCAGCGGCGCGCCGGACAGCGAGGTGGCGCTGGCCCCGGCCTGCACGCCGCCGTTCGGGATGCCGGCCTGCAGGCTGCCCGGGTGGCCGACCGCCTCCGGCGGCCGCGAGCCGAACAGGATGATCCCGGTCAGGTACGACGTCACGGTCACCGCGACCACGGCGAGCAGCACGTAGGTGATCACCGCGATGAGCTTGGCCAGCAGCAGCCTGGTCCGGCCGACCGGCCTGATCAGCAGGTAGCGCAGGGTGCCGGCGGCCGCCTCGCCGGCGATCGAGTCGCCGGCCACCAGCGCCACCGCGACGGGCAGGAACACCGGCAGGACCAGCGCGAGCGCCGCCGCCGGGAACAGCGACCCGTCCTCCACCACCGCGGACAGGAAGGCCGCGCCCTGGCCGGGCGGCGGCGCCAGGTGGGTGACCGCGATGAACACCGCGACCCCGACCGGCAGCGCGCAGAGCAGCACGACGCTGATCCAGGTGCGCGGCCTGCGCAGCAGCTTGCGCAGCTCGACCAGGATCATTGCTCGGCTCCGCCGCTGTCCCGGCCCGTGCCATCCCGGCCCGCCGTCCGTCCGGCCTGGCGGGAGTTGCCGTTGACCCGGCTGCCGTCACGGGAACTGCCGTTGACCCGGCCGGCGTCGGGGGAATCGCCGCTGGGCCGGGCGCCGTTCAGCCGGGCACCGCCGGCCTGGCTGCTCGCGCCGTTGCCGTCCACCGGCTCGCCGCCGGCGGCCGGCAGGCCGCCGACCTGATCGCTGCCCGCCGGCAGGTCGCCAACCTGGTCGCTGCCGGTGCCGGTGACGGCCAGCACGACGTCCTCCAGCGACCGGCGCTGGGCGGTCATCGCGGTGACCCGGATGCCCTCCCCCACCAGCAGGGCGTTGAGCGCGGCCGGGTCGTCGTGCCGGACCACAAGGCCCTCGCCCGCCTCCCCCTCTGCCTTCCCCGTCCTTGCCTCGACCCGCCCGTCGAGCAGCGCCACGGCCTGGGCGGCGTCCGGGGTCGCCACGATGATCCGGCCGGTCGGCTGCCGCAGGTCGGCCAGGTCCTCCTGGAGCACCAGCTTGCCCCGGTCGAGCACGCCGACCCGGGTGCACAGCAACTCCACCTCGCCGAGCAGGTGGCTGGACAGGAAGATCGTGGTGCCCGCCTCGTTCAACTCGGTCAGCAGCTGGCGCAGGTCACGCAGGCCGCGCGGGTCCAGGCCGTTGCCCGGCTCGTCCAGGATGAGCAGCCGCGGGCCGCGCACCAGGGCGGCGGCCAGGCCGAGACGCTGCCGCATGCCCAGCGAGTACGACCTGACCGGGCGCCGGTCGATGCCGCCCAGCCCGACCTGCTCCAGCGCCTCGTCTATCCGGGCCCGGCGGGTGCGCCGCCGGCCACCCGGGCCGGCCGCGTCGAACAGCCGCAGGTTGGCCCGGCCGGACAGGTTCGGGTAGGCGGCCGGCTCCTCGACCAGCGCGCCGATCTGCGGCAGCACGTCGGCCACCTTCTTCGGCACCGGCTTGCCCAGCACCTCGATCTCGCCGCTGGTCGCGTAGACCAGGCCGAGCAGCATGCGGACCAGCGTGCTCTTGCCCGAGCCGTTCGGCCCGAGCAGGCCGTACCGGTCACCGTCCCGCACGTCGAGGTCGATCGCGTCCACCGCGAGCACCGCGCCGTACCGCTTGGTGACCGCCCGGGTGATGATCACGGCGCGCCTACCACGGGTCCGCGGCGAGGTCGTTCGCCGCCCGCTCGAGTAGCTGCCGGTCCACGAAGCCGGCCAGCACGAACGTGCCCGACGAGCGGCGCGGGTGCAGCAGCACCGCGGTGATGATCCGGCTGCTGATCACCACGCCGGTCCACCGCGAGCCCTTGAGCGCGGCCCCGCCGTCCTCGCGGGCGCCGCTGATCAGATTGAGCCCGGTCGACCCGCCGATCTCCAGCACCACGAACGTGCCCAGGCCGTGCCCGTACACACCGACCTGGCTGAAGCCCAGCGGCGAGGCCGCCCGGCCGCGCCCGGCCAGGGTGGCCGGCAGGATCACCGGGCCGAGGTCGCTGAGCGCGCCGGACAGGTCGGTGGCGTCGGTCTGGGTGTAAGTGGTGCCCGGGCCGCGCTGCGGGGTGAGCGTGGCCTGGTCCGGCTGCCACGAGCTCACCTGGAGGAACTGGCTGGTGATGGCCGGCTGGCTGCTGCCGTGCCCGAAGATCTCGACCTGGACCGGGATCCAGGTGCCCGGCTCGGCCCAGATGTCCACCTGCGCGATCGTCGAGGCCGGGTCGGCCGGGATCAGCCGCAGGCCGACCGCCGCGATGCCCGCCACCCGGCGCGGCGGAAGGCTGGCCAGCCGGGCCTGGCCGCTCGCCTCGCGGAGCAGCCGGATGGCCAGCGCCGGCGGCACCAGGTCGGCCGGCCGCGGCAGCCGGATCGGGTACTTGCCGACGACCTGGGTGAGCAGCTCGCTCTGGGAGTTCCACAGGTAGGAGCCGTGCGGCGTCTGGTAGGTGTCGTTCTCCCCCACGTCGCTCAGCACGTCGACCCGCCAGGAGTTGGCGGAGGCCTGCCAGACCCGCATCCGGGTGACGCCGTCGAGCAGCGAGGCCACCCCGCCGAGCCCGTTCAGCGCGGGCAGCCCGAACGAGGCGTCACTCTCCGCGTACCCGGCGTAAGGCGTCTGGGCCGAGGCCATGATGTGCGCCCGCAACTGGGCGGGGGCCACCGTGGGCACGCTGGCCGGCAGAGCGCTGTCGATCGTCGGCAGCGCGCACAGCAGCACCACCACCCCCGCCACCACCGCCCACCGCCGCCTCGTCTGGCCCGCGACCACACTCACCGGGCGGCTCCGCCAGGACAAGCCCCCGCTCCGATCCGGCCCGCGGCGTGACCGCAGGGCAAATCGCCCGCCGCTGACCCGTTTGGCCAGCAATGCCCTTGCCCCATGAAGGCAACGATACGTTAGCGATTCGCGCACTCCCCGATAACGTTGTCATATGGAACCTGGGGATGCGGGCCGCCCGACCATGAAGGACGTGGCCGCCCTCGCCGGTGTCGCGCTGAAGACCGTCTCCCGTGTGGTCAACGACGAGCCGGGGGTGACGGCCGGCACCGCCGAGCGGGTGCGCGAGGCGATCGAGGCGCTCGGCTTCCGCCGCAACGACGGGGCGCGGGTGCTGCGCAAGGGGCAGACCGCGTCGATCGGCCTGGTGCTGGAGAACATCGGCGACCCGTTCTACTCGGCGCTGTCCCGCGCCGTCGAGGACGTCGCGCACCAGCACGGCTCGCTGCTGTTCACCGGGTCAAGCGACGAGGATCCGCTGCGCGAGCAGGAGCTCACGCTGGCCTTCTGCGCCCGCCGGGTGGACGGGCTGATCATCATCCCGGCGTCGCAGGACCACACCTACCTGCTGCCGGAGATCGCCGCCGGGGTCGCCTCGGTGTTCGTGGACCGGCCGGCCGGGCTGATCGACGCGGACGTGGTGCTGACCGACAACACCGGCGGCTCCCGGCTCGGCGTGGCACACCTGATCGGCCAGGGGCACCGGCGGATCGGCTACATCGGCGACGACCCGGGCATCTACACCGCGGCGCTGCGGCACCGCGGCTACTGCGAGGCGATGGAGCAGGCGGGCCTGCCGGCGGCGGAGTCGTGGACCGCGATGGCCGCCCCGGACGCGGCCGGGGTCCGCCGCGCGCTGACCGGGATGCTCGCCGGGCCGGCCCCGGTCACCGCGCTGTTCTGCGGCAACAACCGGGTCAGCGTGCTGGTGCTGCGCGAGCTGGCCGCGATGCGGCAGACGCTGGCGCTGGTCGGGTTCGACGACCTGGAACTGGCCGACCTGCTGGCTCCTGGGCTCACCGTGGTCGCGCAGGATCCGGCCGAGATGGGGCGGATCGCCGCGGAACTGCTGTTCCGCAGGCTCGCCGGGGAACGCGGCGCGGCGCAGCGGATCGAGCTGGCCACGCGGCTGATCAGGCGGGGCTCCGGCGAACTGCCGCCGGGCTAGCGCGGGCGGCCGGGCGGGCTAGGCCACGGCCAGCGAGACGAGGGCGATGACCACGGCCACGGCGACCACCACGCCGGCGAAGATCGCCACATTCCGCCGTGGCGCCTTCATCGCCCAGCTACGCTCGGGCTCGCCCGACGTCCCCTGGACGAAGGCGCGGAACTGCGCCGTGCTGTGGCTCGGGTCAGTGAGGTTGTCCGGCATAGGGGCGACTGTAACGGTTAAGCCAGGGCCGGGCACGGGCATCGGCGTATCTTCACCCGGTGTTTCTCCTGCTGGGTGGCGGGTCAGGGCCCGGCGAACCCGTCCGCGAGCGGCTGGGAGAAGCTCAGATCGGCCCGGTCCACCAGCCGGGAGAGCACGATCACGCTGCGGGTGCGCATGATGATCGGCTCGGCGCTGATCCGCTCGACGACCTGCTCGAAGTGTCTCATGTCGGCGGCGCGGATGTGCAGCAGTGCGTCCGCCTCGCCGGTCACCGTGCAGGCCCCGGCGACCTCCGGATGCCGGTTGACCGCCGCCCCGATCTCGGCCGGCGACGTGCGGGCCCGGCAGAACAGCTCGACGTAGGCCTCCGTGGTCCAGCCGAGCATGGACGCGTCCACCCGCGCGGAGAAGCCGGTGATCGCGCCGGACGCGCGCAGCCGGTCCACCCGCCGCTTGACCGCGGGCGCGGACAGTCCGACCCGCGACCCGATCTCCGCATAGCTCGACCGGGCGTTCTCGACGAGCGCCGAGATGATCTGCCCGTCGAGTTCGTCGAGGCTCATCGTTGCTGCCTTCGCTGCCGCTGTGCGTTTTCACTGGTTATTAGGTGATGAACGGCTTCGCCCGGCACATGCCGGTCAGCCACACCACGGCGGCGATCATCTCACTAATCCCCCGCGATACGGCCTGCACGCCGCTTTGGCCTGGGCGCAGCCGTTCATTATGTGCGAGACCTTTGCCAAGCTATCCCCGTGTAAAGGTCAACGTGTGGTCAAGCAGCGTAGACCAACCGGGGCAAAACCGGCAGAGGCTTCCGTCACCTGTGAGATCCTGGTTTCGATGAACCTCGAGGAACTGCTGGACGCGGCGCGTCTGCTGCCCGACTCCAGCCAGCGTTTCCCTGACGGCGGCCACGGTGCGGACGGCCGGGGGATCCCGGAACCATGATCGCGGCGGGTCACCTGGCTGTATTCGCCGCCCTGGCCGCGGCGCTCAGCGCGGTCCCGGGGCCGAGCGTGCTGTTCACCATCAGCCGGGCGCTGACGGTTGGCCGCAGAGCCGCGCTGTTCAGCGTGGCCGGGAACGAACTGGGGCTGTGCGCACAGGTGGTCGCGGTCGCATTCGGCGCCGGCGCCCTGGTGGAGCGTTCCGCGGACGTCTTCACGGCGGTGAAGTGGGTCGGTGCCGTCTGCATCGTCTACCTGGGTGTGCAGGCGGTCCGGCACCGGAAGTCGATGGCCGAGGCGCTGGTGGCCCGGGCCGCGCCGGTGCCGCCGCTGCGGGCCCTGCGGGATGGGTTCGTGGTCGGGGCGGGCAACCCGAAGACGATCGTGTTCTTCGTGATCACCTTGCCGGAGTTCACCAGCCGGGCCGCCGGGCACCTGCCGGTGCAGGCGCAGATGCTGATCGTCGGCGCCCTGTTCCCGGTGATCGCGCTGGCGCTGGACAGCGTGTGGGCGGTCGCCGCCGGTACGGCCCGGCAGTGGTTCACCCGGTCACCGCGGCGGCTGGCGATGATCGGCGGCACCGGCGGCCTGGTGATGATCGGGCTCGGGGTGAGCCTCGCCGTTACCGGGCGGAAAAACTGAGGCGGTGAGGATGCGCGGGCCGGTGTCGGTGATGGCGATCGTGTGCTCGATGTGTGCGGCACGGCTGTGGTCGGCGCTGCGGATGGTCCAGCCGTCGCGGTCGATGTAGTAGAGATCCAGGCCGCCGGCCATGAACCACGGCTCGATCGCGATGACCAGCCCGGGGACGAGCTTGCGGCCGCGGCCGGCCGGCCCCTCGTTGGGGATGTGCGGGTCCTCGTGCATGGACCGGCCGACGCCGTGCCCGCCGAAGTCGGTGTTGATGCCGTACCCGGCGGCCCGCCCGGCCGCGCCGACGGCCGCGGAGATGTCGCCGATCCGCGCGCCGGGCACCGCGGCGGCGATACCGGCCCGCAGCGCGTCATCGGTGACGGCGATCAGCCGGGTATCCGCGGGCAGCGGCGACCCGACGGTGACCGAGATCGCGGCGTCGGCGACCCAGCCGTCCACTACGGCGCCGCAGTCGATGCTGAGCAGATCGCCGTCGGCCAGCCGGTACCGGGTCGGGATGCCGTGCAGCGCGGCGTCGTTCACCGACGTGCAGATGACCGCGGGGAACGGGGCCAGGGCGAACGAGGGCTGGTAGCCGAGGAAGGGCGAGCCAGCGGCGTTTTGCGCGAGCACCTCACGGGCTACGTCGTCCAGTTCTGCCAGCCGGACGCCCGGGGCGGCCTGGGCGCGCACCGTGGCCAGGACCTGGGCGACGACCTGGCCGGCCGCGCCGATCGCGTCGATCTCGGCGGGTGTCTTGATCTCGACCACGATGGCTGTCCTTTGGGTCTTGTCGGGTGGCGTGCCTGCTGGCGTGCTGGCTGGCGAGCCGACTGGCGAGCCGACTGGCGAGCCGACTGGTGGCGGGATAACTATACCGGTATTAGCATCACGGTATGGTCCGGCCACCACTGAGTCCCGAGGAGCACCAGCGCGGCGAGCGGCTGGGGTTGCTGCTGCGGGAGGCGCGCGGGGCGCGCAGCATGGCGGAGATCGCGGGGCGGTCCGGGGTGCCGGCAGAGACGCTGCGCAAGATCGAGACCGGCCGGATCGCCACTCCCGCCTTCTTCACGGTCGCCGCGCTGGCCGCCGCCCTCGGCCTGTCGATGGAGGAGATCGTGCGGCACTGCATCGCGCAGCATGGCATCGTGCAGCACAGCGCGGGCCGCGGGCCGGAAACCGCGGCGGCGCTCACCGCGTAGCCATGACTTCCCCGGCCGGGCCGGCGGGACCGGGCGGACCGGCGGGACGGCGCGAGCCGGCAAGACGGGGTGGGCAGGCGGGACTGGCGGCGCTGCGGGAGCGGCGGGACTTTGAATGCCGGCTCACGCCTGACCGGGCGCTGGAATCGTTGGCGTCCACGGAGAGGTTCCTGGTTGATCGCGGGCTGCTGACCCGGACGGCGGACTGCGCGTTGCCGAGCCTGTACGGGGCGTGCCACGAGGAGCCGTACCAGCCGGGCGGCGTGGGGTTCGCGACCTGGCCGGCCACGAAATGGCCGTGGTTCGGCCAGCTTGGCGAACGCGGAAATCTGATCGTGGCGGTGCATCGGGGCAAGAACCTGCTGGTTTCTCCCGGAGTCGCCCGGCTGCTGGACCCGATCTGCCGGGCGGAGATCGCGCGGATGCGCGCCGCGGACCGGGGCTGCGCCCTGCTGCTGGACCACCTGGCCGTGGTCGGCCCGTCCAGCCTGGATGATCTGCGGGAGGAGCTCAGGCTGACGCGGCAGGATCTGCGGGCGTTGCGGTCGCCACTGGAACGCTGCGGGGCGGTCGTGTCCCGGTCGCTCGAGGTCACCGCCGGGGAGGGGCACCTGCACACGAGCGAGCTGGCGCGCTGGGACCAGGTCTACCCGGGCGGCTGGGACGAGGCCGACGCGGGCGACTGGGGCGCGGACGGCCGGGGCGTGGGCGGCGCGGGTGGCGGAGGCGAGAGCGGCGCGGGTGGCCGGGCCGTGGGCGGCGCGGGTGGCGGAGGCGAGAGCGGAACTGCGGACGGTGGCGCGGGCGGTGACCCGCGGGCGGCGCTCCGGGATCTCGTGGTGGCGGCCGTGCGAGCGGCCGTCGTGGCGCCCGAGCGGGAGCTGCGGCGCTGGTTCTCCTGGCCGTGGTACTGGGACGACACGCTGGTCGACGGCCTGGTGCGGGACGGGCGCCTGCGCCAGGTCGAGGGGCACGTCACCACCCCGGCGGGCTGAGCCGGAAATCTGCTCGAAAACACATCGGAATGTCGGCACCTTACGCTAACCTTATCGAAGACATAATCGATAGGTGCAGTTGGCCTGGCAGCCCGTAGGGTGGTGAGTTCGCGATGCCGGTGGCTTCTGGTGACCCGCTCCGCGACGAGCCGCCCGAGGCGCAGGTCTTCCTGGACGAGCTGCCGGACGGCGAGGGCACCGACGGGGTACCGCCCGGCTGGCGCGAGGTGGGCGGGTACGCCGACGATGCCGGTGACGACGAGGAGCAGCCAGCAGACCTGGCCACGGCGTTCGGGTTCGGCACCGGCTCGCAGGCCGACGAGATGGCACCGGGGCCGACGCTGGCCGTGCTCACCGACCAGGTCGTAGGCGGCGTGGGCGGGCTCGATGACGACCAGCTCGTCGGGGTACTCGCCGCGGCCCGGCGGATCGGCTCGTGGGCCACCGCGGCCGAGGCCGACGCGGCCGGGGAGCTGTGCCGCAGGCGGGAGGCCACCGGCCGGATCCGTGACCTGACGTACCTGGCCGACGAGCTGGCCGCCGCGCTCACCACCAGCGTGCGGGCCGGCGAGGCGCTGGCCGGGTTCGCCTCCGGGCTGATCGCGTTGCCGGCCACGCTGGCCGCGCTGCGGGCCGGGAAGATCGACCGTGTCCGGGCGAACGTGATCGTGGACGAGCTGTCCTGGCTGGATCCGGCCCGGGCGGCCGCGGTCGAGCAGCTGATCATCGGCGCGGCTCCCGGCCAGACCGCGGGGCGGCTGCGGCATCGCGTCCGCCGGGCCGTGCTGGCCGCCGACCCGGCGGCCGCCGAGCGGCGCCGTCGCGAACGCCAGCGGGAGGCGCGGGTCGAGCTGTACGACGAGCAGTCGGGTACCGCCGCACTGTCTGGCCGCGACCTGCCCACCGCCGCCGCGCTGGCCGCCGACGCCGGCATCGACGCCAGCGCCCGCGCGCTGAAGGCAGCCGGCTCCCCCGCGACGCTCAGCCAGCTCCGCGCGGCGGTGTTCCTGGCCCGGCTGTCCGGCCAGGACGTCGCGGTCATGCTCGGCACCATCCTCGGCACCAGTGCCTGCGATGACCCGGCCGCCCAGGCCAGCACGGGCCACGACACCTCAGCCGATCCCGCCGGCACAGGCCACGACACTCCGGCCAATACGGCCGGCACAGGCCACGACGATCCGGCCGCCCAGGCCGACGCAGACTCCACCGCCCGGCCGCCATCCGCGTCCAGTTCCGGCGGCCCGGGAAGCACAGGTTCCGCGGAAACGCCCGCGGCCGGGTCCGCCGGGGCCGGGGAGCCTGACGGGCTGGGGATGCGCGGGTCGGTGCACCTGACGGTGCCGGCGACCACCTGGCTCGGACTGACCGAGGCGCCGCGCGAGGTGGCCGGGTTCGGACCGGCCAGCGGGCCGGTCTGCAGGGACCTGGCCGGCCTGATCGCCGCCGGTGGCCGGTCGCGCTGGTGTGTGACACTGACCGACGGCGAGGGCCGGGCCGTCGCGCACGGCTGCGCCCGCCGCCCCCCGCCACCGGGCAGCGGCCCGGACCGGGCCCGCTGGCTGGCGACCGTGCGGATCAGCCCGATCGAGTCTGGCCCCTGCACGCACGCCCGCGAGGTGACCGGCTACCGGATTCCCTATTCGCTGCACCACATCGTGAAGACCCGGCAGCGGACCTGCTCCTTCCCCGGCTGCCAGCGGGTCGCCCGGCGCTGCGACGACGACCACACCCTGCCCCACGACCAGGGCGGACGATCGTGCGAATGCAACCTGGCGCCCACATGACTGTCAATATGTACCAACAGATTGTTTCAAGATTCTTTACAGCGCCCTGAACTGGCCATACGCAGGCTAACAGTCCTGGGCCGGTGTCCTTGGATACGTGCCCGTCTGGGTCTCGGGAGGCGGCATCTGGGCGCTTGGCGTGACAAACGGGCGGAGGGCGGCCACAGGGCCGGGCGGGACGGCGGGAGGGGTGGCCGAAGGTTGGGCCGGTGGCCTGGTTTGGGTGGGGAGCGGGGCAGGCCCTAACCTCGCCGGGGGCCGGGCGGGCTTCTCCAGCCTGCCCGCTCTTGCCCGGCCGGGCCTGCCCCGCTTCGGGGTCCCCGCCCAAACGAGGTGGCTCAAGCTTCGGTCAGCCCGGCACCTGAGCCGCAGCCGCGCCCGCGAGTGCGCGGCACTGCCGAATTGAGCCGCATTCAGATTCAAGGGTGTCGGCGCCACGCGCCGCCGCTGGCCCGGAGGACCGGCCAAGGACGTTTGGGCAGTCATTAGCGCCAAGTGCTGCCGCCCCGTACGCGGATTTGGCTTTGCACAGTGGGTACTGGCCGAAGCGCTACGAACTGCTTGATCGTACGCTCATAGAGATCTGTACCGCCTGACTTATCGATGACTGTGACGAGCAACGCAAACGGCACTGAACTTGGTGCATTGTCCAGTGCTCCTGCTCTGCGAGCGACGTACGAAATCTCCAGACGTGGATCAGACGCATCGCCATCCGCAAGACTGATCCGTGAGTGACGCAACGTCTCCCACTTCCCGCTGTCACGGAGAAGCGTTTCTGAACTGATCCCCGACCGGCCAAGGCCTTTGGTGACT
>DASYAV010000184.1:0-6042 GCA_036501145.1 Streptosporangiaceae bacterium
GGCGCGGCAGCGGCAGCGTGGCCCGCGGTCGCGCTGGTGGGATCTTACGAACTGCTCGCCTGGATGATCCGGACCACGGGAGGCGGACCGGACCACGTACCATCCCCGGACGACGGTGTACCACAGCCGGACCAGCCGGGGTCCAGTCGGCTGCCCGCTGTTTCCTCAGCATGTGAGACCGTGACGGCGGCCGCGCCCCGAGATGGTGCCAGCCTGGAACCCGGCAGCGTGCATGAACCATCTTGCGCGGCCGCCCAGGTACGCGGACCAGGACCAGCCGGACCAGTCGGCACGGACCAGGCAAACCAGGCCGGCGGACCAGTCCGGGAAAGCACCGGACCACCAGGACCAGGCGGGCCGACGGACCCCGGACGGGCTGCCCGCACGGCGTCGGCCGGTGACGTCGATGCCGCCGCCGTCGCCGCCTACCGCACCAGCCTCCAGGAGGGCAAGCCGCTGTCTGAGCGCAAGCTGGCAGCGGCATACGGCAAGACCTCACGGCGGTGGGCGCGCGCCCGGATGACCCAAGCCAGGCACGGACCGGACGCGGGTTGACCGGGCAGGCACTGACCGGTGCGCCGGGCAGACGGCACCGGCGTTCGATCAGTGTCTGCGGCGTCCTGCCCTCGAAGGTCGTCCAGCCGCTGGCGGTGATCCCGTCATCACTGACCTCGACGAAGACCCTGTGCACATAGCCGTCGCCGTAGGGGTCCGTCGGCCGGCCGAGCGTCCATCGCTGCGCGGAGCCCTCCGGCGCGATCATGAGCTGGTCGTCTTCACCGTCCACTTGCCCATCTTCCACCGCGGCAGCCTGCCCTGCGGCCGGGCTGGGAGTGATCGGCGGTCATCGACGGCGATGTGGAGCTGTGCGAGATGGAAGCCATCGGCGGGGCTCTGTGTTTCCGCAATGCCGCGCTCGGCGGCCTCCTCGCGGCTACCGCGTCCAGGGCGGCCCTTCGGGCCGTCGCATGCGATCGGCTCCGCCGAGCCTACTAGGCAGCCTCCGTTTGGACCCACTGACCTGCGCTTTGCCCGGGCGGCAGTCAGTTGACGTATGCAGCTCAGCAGGCGTGCCCACAGCATGAGGGTGTCTGCGGCAAGCCTGCCGCGAAGAAAGGGAGCAAGTGGTGACCACCCCCAGCAACACCGTCGTCCTCATCCACGGACTGTGGATGACCCCGCTAGCCTGGGAACACTGGGTCGAGCGCTACGAAGCGCGCGGCTTTACCGTGCTCACCCCCGGCTACCCCGGCATCGGCCAAGGGGAGGCCGGGCTGATGGAGTTGCGGGCTAACCCCGACGCGGTGGCCGGCGTCGGCGTCCGCGAGATCATGGACTACCTGACCGAGTACATCAGCAAGCTGGACACCGCCCCGATCATTATGGGGCACTCCTTTGGTGGCACGTTCGCCCAGCTGCTGGTGGGCAACGGCCTGGGCGCGGCCGGGGTCTCGATCGACGGCGCCGCGGTCAAAGGCATCAACGCCCTGCCGCTGTCAGAGGTCCGCTCGGTGCTGCCGGTACTCGACAACCCGGCCAACATCAGCAAGGCCTCAACCCTGTCCCCCAAGCAGTTCCACTACGCGTTTACCAACGCCCAGGACGACGCGGTGTCCCAGCAGGCCTACGACCGCTACTCGGCCCCCACCCCGGCCAAGGTGCTATTCCAGGGCGGGTTCGCCGCCCTCACCCCGCACGCCGCGACCACCTTCAATTTCGCCGACGACGACCGCGCTCCCCTGCTGTTCATCTCGGGTGGCAGCGACCACATCCTGCCCCCGGTCGTGCAGGACCACAACTACAAGAAGTGCGCCAAGCACTCCACCGCCATCGCCGCCCACACGGTGTTCCCCGGCCGGGACCATTACACCTGCGGCGAGCCCGGCTGGGAAGCCGTCGCCGACTTCGCCCTCGACTGGGCCTTTCACCCCATCGCAGGCGAACTTGAGCCGGTGACCGAAACGGCCAGGCAGGCGCCATGACGGAGGCTCACTACACCCCAGTTGGCCGCCGGCCGCCCTGGCGCGAGGTTTACCAGGGCGGCTCGCCCGAGGCCGAGCAGGAGCACTTCCGCCAGCTGGCCAGCGCGATCGTCGACGTGCAGCGCGAGAACCGGCAGAAGTCCGGCGCGCCGGTCCTGCGCCGCACCTTCCACGCCAAGATCGTCGTCGGCGTCGACAACGCCGAGCTCGCCTTCGTCGATGACCTGCCCGCCGAACTGAGCGCCGGGCACTTCACACCCGGCTCCCGGCTCCCGGTCACGGTCCGGCTGTCCAACGCCAGCGGCACTGTCCGTTCGGACAGCGCCCCCGACCTGCGGGGCGCTGCCCTGAAGATCGCGCTGCCCGGCGGGGGCGAGCACGACCTGCTGATGACCAGCTACCCGGTCTCCCACGCCCGCAACGCCGACCAGTTCGTAGCGGTCGCCCAGGTCGGCGCCGGCCCGCCGCAGGAGGTACAGCCGCGCCTGCTGGCCCTGTTCGGCCCCGCCGAGACCAACCGCATCGTCAGCAACCTGCGGCAGGCCAACCGCCCGTCGCCCAGCCTGGCCCTGGAGTCCTACTGGAGCCGCGGTGCCGTGCTGTGGGGCGACGCCGGCCCCGTCCGGTTCCGCCTCAGCCCCCTCACCAGCACCGCCCCGGGCCCGGTTGCGGCCCCGCCATCAGACGACCCCGAACGGCTGGCACAGGACTTCGCCACCCGGCTGTCCAGCGAGCCGGTCCAGTTCGCGCTGCACGTCCAGAAATACGTCAGCGAGCAGCTGACCCCGATCGAAGACGGGGCGGTCGAGTGGAAGGAGAACGACTCGCCCTGGCTCCGCGTGGCCACGCTCACCATCCCCGCCCAGAACCTCGGCGATGCCAACGGCCTGGCCACCAGGGATCATGTCGACACGCTCGCGTTCAATCCCTGGCACGCCCCGGCCGAATTCCGGCCGCTCGGCAACCTCAACCGGGCCCGTCACCCGGTCTACGCCGCCAGCGCCCGCGGCTGGCAGGCCGATACGGCCGGGCCGGCCGAAGCCGTAATCGCCGGCCGGCCGCCGCACGCGACCAGCTCCTCCTGAAGCGATGGCCTGGGGGTGTCTTGTCCGCGGTCACCGAGACGGTGGCAAATAATTCAATCCTGCGCCCCGCAGAGCTTTCAACCTCTAGGGAGAAACTGGAGCGTCAACACCGTCGGCCGCTGCTGACACGTCAGTTACGGCTCCTTGTCATACTGAACGAGTGGTGGGTGACAACACTGGCCGCCTACCCCCTGAACCAGGCGGCTGGGCCCCGGCAGAGGGAGCACTGTACGGGCGCGAGCATGAACTCGACGTCCTGGCCAACCTGGTCCGCAGGCTAGCCGAGGGCGTCGGCGGGGCGCTGGTCGTCCGTGGTGAAGCCGGGATCGGGAAGTCGTCGCTGCTAACGGTGGCCGCCGGGCTGGCGGGACGAGCTGGCGCCCAGGTTCTGACGGCGACCGGTGTCCAGGCTGAGACCAGGCTTCCGTTCGCGGGGCTGCACCAGTTGCTCCGGCCGGTGCTCCCGCTGGCCGAACGGCTGCCGCCGCGGCTGCGGTCGGCCCTGCTGTCGGCGTTCGGCCTGGCCGACGCCGAGTCGGCCGGGCCGTTCCTGATCGGGCTGGCCGCGCTCGAGCTGGTCAGCGACGCGGCGGCGAGCACGCCGGTCCTGCTGATGGCTGATGACGCGCAGTGGCTGGACGAGCCGAGCGGCGCCGTTCTCGGTTTCGTCGCCCGTCGGCTCGCGACTGAGCCCGCCGCGCTGCTCATCGCGGTCCGGGACGGGCTGGCCAGCCCGTTTGACGACGCCGGGCTGCCTGGGCTGCCGCTGACGGGACTGGCTGAGCCGGCCGCGGCGGCGCTGCTCGAGGCCCGCGCCCCGGGCCTTGACCTGGCGCACCGGGACTGGCTGCTGTCCGAGGCGGCGGGCAACCCGCTGGCACTGGTCGAGCTGCCCAAGTCGGTACGCCCTGGCCACCCCGCGGACGGATTGACCGGGCCGCTGCTGCCGCTGACCGCGCGGCTCGAGCGTGCGTTCGCGGCGCAGGAGTCCGGGCTGCCGGAGACCACCCGTGCCGTGCTGCTGGCGGCTGCCGCCAATGACGGCACTGCCCTGCCCGAGGTGCTGGGCGCGGCGTCGGTCCTGGCCGACACCGCAGTCACCGCCGACGCACTGCTTCCGGCCATCGCGGCCAGCCTGCTGGAAACGGGCGAGACCGGGCCGCAGTTCCGGCACCCGCTCATCCGATCGGCCGTCTACCAAGCCGCCAGCTTGACCCAGCGCCGGGCCGCGCACACCGCGCTGGCCGGCCTGCTGGCTGGCCGTCCCGACCGGCGGGCCTGGCACGTGGCCGCTGCCGCGCTCGGACCCGACGAGCAGGTGGCGGCGGACCTGGAGGCCGCCGCGGTCCGGGCCGTACAGCGCAGCGCGTTCAGCGTGGCGGCCGACGCCTACCGGCGCGCGGCCCGGCTCAGCGACGACACGTTCAGCCGGACCAGGCGGCTGCTGCTCGCGGCCCACACTGCGCTCTCATCCGGCCACCTGCTCCTCGGGCACGAGCTGCTGCGCGCTGCGGAGTCACTCGACCTGACGCCCGACCAGCGCACCCTGGCCGCCTGGATGCGGGAGACATCCGGCGGCGGCGCCTGGACGGGAACGTCGCAGCTCGAAGCGCTGGTCCGGCTGGCTGAGCAGATGCGGACGGCTGGCGAGACGCGCACCGCCCTGGACACCCTGGCCAACTTCGCCTTGCGCTGCTACTGGGGTAACCCGGCCCCCGAGACCCGGGCCGCGGTCATCGCCGCCGCCGAGCGTCTCGGGCGCCCGGAAACCGAACCCGCGCTGCTGGCGATCCTCAGCTCTGCCGACCCGGTGCGCACCGGCGAGCAGGTCAACGCCCAGCTCAAGAACATCACGCCAGACCGCACCGAACCGACCGCGATGTGGTACTGCGGTCTCGCCGCCGCGAACACCTGGGCCTGGGACCAGGCGCTGCCGCTGCTCGACGCGGCCGTTGACGAGCTGCGCGCCCAGGGACAGCTCGGCTTGCTCACCCGGGCGCTGACGACCCAGGCATGGGCGGCGGTGCACCTCGCGCGGCTGCCGACGGCAGTGGCCGCAGCGAGCGAAGCATCCCGGCTGGCCGTCGAGACCGGGCAGGGGCACTGGGTCGGCGCCAACCAGCTGGCTCAGGCGGTGGCCGCATCGGCCGCCGGAGACGACGCCGCCGCGGACGCGCTAGCCCAGCAGACGGAGGCGCTGTACCTGGCGTCAGGCTCCACCTCCATGCTCGGGTTCGTGCAGTTCGCCCGTGGCCACGGCGCGGTCCTCAACCAGCGTTACACAGTCGGCCTGGCGCACCTGCGGCGTATCCTAGAGTCGGCCGATCCCGTCTTCCACCCGTTCGTCGGCACCTGGGGGCTGGCCGACCTGGCCGAGGCCGCTGCCGCGGTGGGGGAGCCCGCCCTGGCCCAGGCGTACCTGGGTCAGCTGGAGTCGCTGGCGGCGCAGACCAGCGGGCCGCTGCTGCTCGCCCAGGCAGCCTACGCGCGCCCGCTGGCCGCCGAGGACTACCAGGCCGAGCCGCTGTACCAGGCCGCGCTGGAGGAAGGGCTGGTGGGCTGGCCGGATTACCGGGCCCGGATGCTACTGCGCTACGGCGAGTGGATGCGCCGACAGCGGCGGACGGGTGAGTCCCGGTTGCCGTTGCGGGAAGCGAGGGACTCCTTCGATGCCCTCGGCTTCGCCAGCCTTGCCGAACGGGCGCGCCTCGAGCTGCGGGCAGCCGGAGAAGGAAGCAGTCGCCGCGAGCCGCGGCCGTGGGACGAGCTGACCGCGCAGGAAATGCAGATCGCCCGGATGGCCGCCGACGGCCTGTCCAACCGGGAGATCGGCCAGCAGCTGTTCATCTCGCACCGCACCGTCGGCACGCACCTGTACAAGATCTTCCCGAAACTGGGCATCACGTCCCGCAGCCAGCTGCACGCGGCGCTCGCCTGAAGTCAGCGCCCACTCCCGTTCGGGACGCTGAACTGCG
>DASYAV010000185.1:0-19027 GCA_036501145.1 Streptosporangiaceae bacterium
CGCGATCGAGGACGCGGTCGCGGGCCGGGACGCGGTCGTCTCGGCGCTGGGCCACAGCCGCAGGCCGGACGAGCGGAGGGCCGCCGCGCACTCGCCGGTCTGCACGGACAGCGCGCGCAGCATCACCGCGGCCATGCGGGCCGTCGGGACCGCCAGGCTGGTCGTGGTCAGCGGGAGCGGGCCGTTCACCGACGGCGACGGGCCGGTGATGCGTTTCCTGGCCAAGCCGATCGCGCAACGCGTACTGCGGGATCCGTTCGCCGACCTGGTGGCGATGGAGGAGGTGGTCCGCGGCAGCGGCCTGGACTGGACCATCCTGCGCCCGCCGCGCCTCACCGGCAAGCCGCTGACCGGGCGCTACCGCACCCGCCGGGAGCTGAACGTGCGCCGCGGCCTGGCGCTTCCGCGCGCCGACCTGGCGCACCTGATCCTCGCCGTGTGCGGCGACCCGGACAGCTACCGCACCGCGATCTTCGCCGCCCGCTGACCCCGGCGAACGGCGGCCGGACCCAGAACGCACCCGCAACAGAGGAGACAAAGATGACCGAGCACGACACCGTGCCGCGCGGCCGGCGCGACGACTGGCTGGTGATGAACGCACTGCACGACGCGTTCCGCCGGGACCTCGACCAGCTGCTGCACAGCACGGCGGCACAGCCCGCGGTCCGTGGCCGCTGGCAGACTTTCCGCAGCCAGCTGCACTTCCACCACACCGCCGAGGACACCGAGATGTGGCCGCCGGTGCGGGCCCGGCTGACCAGCCTGCAGAACTCGGCAGGCCTGGCCCTGCTGGATGAGATGGAAGCCGAGCACGGCCAGATCGACCCGTTGCTCGCCGCGGTGGACGACGCCCTGGCGATGAACGCCGGCCGGGACCGGCTGCGCGAGCTGCTCGGCCGGCTGCAGGCCACCCTGGCCGGCCACCTCAGCCACGAGGAGGCCGAGATGCTGCCGCTGATCAGCAGCGTGATGTCGCGGGCCGAGGTGGGCAGGATCGGGATCAAGATCGCCCGGCGCGGCGGGCTGGGCCAGGCCGCGGTGATGTTCCCGTGGGCGCTGTCGGAGGCCAGCCCGCAGGTCCGCGGCGAGGTGCTGGGCCAGCTGCCCGCTCCGGCGCGGCTGGTCTACCGGGCCGTGTGGCTGCCCCGATATCGCCGCCGGACCGCGGCGCTCTGACCCGCCTCAGCGCGGCCGCAGGCCGGCCACCAGGAGGTCGGTGAACTGGCCGGCCAGCTGCTCGACGGAGAGCTCACCACCGGGCGAGTACCACACGTAGGCCCAGTTCAGCATGCTGGTCAGCGCGATGCCGGTGGTGCGCACGTCCACCGGGCGGAACTCCCCGGTCTCGATGCCGCGGCTGATCACGCCGCGCAGGCCCTGCTCCCAGCGGTCCCGGCTGGCGATCACCTCGTGCTGCCGCTCCGGGCTCAGGTTGCGCCACTCGTGGAAGAACACCGTGGCCCGCTCGCGGTTCTCGCCGATCAGCCGGAGATCCCGCAGCGCGATCTCGTGCAGCTGTGCGGTGGCCGTGCCGCCCGCGGCCAGCACCTCGGCCATCTCCTGCTCAGACTTCAGCATGATGCTGTTGACGATCCGGTGCAGCAGCTCTTCCTTGCTCTCGATGTGCACGTAGAGGCTGCCCGCGTGGATCCCCATGACCCGGCCGATGTCGCGCATGCTGGTGCCCCGGTAGCCCTGCTGGGCGAACAAGCCGGCGGCGGCGTCCACGATGGCCGCGAGATGGTCGGTGACCCCGGCTGCACGGTCTGGCATGCGCCGATTACACACCACCGATGCGGCCAGCGCCAGTCATGCAACAACTGTTTGTTGACCGGTTCGGGCGGGCGCGGTTATGGTCGGACTGCGGCCCGGAGGATGGACGTGCGGTCATAATGAACGGCTGCGCCATGCCGGGCCGGCGGACGATGGCAAGCCGGCGGGTCGGTGGACGACGGCAAGCCGGCGGCCGGCGGCGGGCCGGTCAACGGCGGCAAGCCGGTGGGCCGGTGGCGGGCCGGCGGATGTGGGCCCGGCGAGGCAGCCAGGGAGGTCGGCTGGCGTGCGGCACTACGAGACGGACCAGCGCACGATCGGTCATGTGCTGGCGGACAAGGCGGCGGCGCTCGGCAGCCGCCCGTTCCTGCGGCTGCCCGGCCGCACCGTCAGCTACGCCGAACTGGACGAGATGACCAGCCGCTACGCAAACGGGTTCGCGGGCCTGGGCATCGGCCGCGGCGACCACGTCGCGATGATGCTGCCGAACTGCCCGGAGTTCCTGTTCGCGCTGTGGGGCCTGGGCAAGCTGGGCGCGGTCGCCGTCCCGCTGAACACGGCGGCCAAGGGCGAGCTGCTCAGCTACTTCCTGACCCAGTCCGACTCGACCGCGCTGTGCGTGGCGGACTCGCTGCTGGACCGGGCCGTGCCCGCGCTGGCCACCGCGCCCGCGATCCGGCACGTGCTGGTGCACGCCGACGACCCGGCCGGCCCGTCCGGCGGCGCGGCCAGCCTGCCCGGGCTCAGCCTGCCCGCGCACTGCACGGCCGGCGATCTCGCCGCGTTCGGCCGGGCCCCGGCCGCGCCGGTGGACCGCGGGGAACCGGTGCGGGCCAGCGACCCGCACCTGATCCTCTACACCTCGGGCACCACCGGGCCGTCGAAGGGCGCGGTCTGCCCGCACTCGCAGGGACTCGCCGTCGGCCAGCAGATGGCCTCGATCAACGGCTACCGGCCGGACGACATCCTGTACACCTGCCTGCCGCTGTTCCACGGGAACGCGCTGTGGTACACGGTCTACGCCGCGCTGTGGGCGGAGGCCTCGGTGGCGCTGTACCCGCACTTCTCGGCCAGCCAGTTCTGGGGCCAGATCCGCGAGTCCCGGGCGACCGTGTTCAACTGCCTCGGCGCGATGGCCAACATCATCTGGCAGCAGCCGCCGTCGCCCGCCGACCGGGAGCACGACGTCCGGATCTGCATGATGGTGCCGACGTCACGCGAGCTGACCGACGGCTTCGCCGAGCGTTACGGCATCACCGTCACCTCGGTGTACGCGATGACCGAGAACTGCGCGATCACCGTGTTCTCCCCCGCCGAGCCGCCCGGGAAGGTGCCGTCGGCGGGCCGGGTGCGGGACCAGGTGAGCGTGCAGATCGTGGACGACGACGGCCGCGAGCTCGGGCCAGGGCAGGTGGGCGAGATCCGGATCCGGCCGAACGAGTGCGGCATCATCATGGCCGGCTACTACAAGATGCCCGAGGCCACCGTGGCGGCCACCGGCGACCTGTGGTTCCGCACCGGGGACCGGGGCTGGCTGGACCCGGACGGCTACCTGTACTTCGCCGACCGGAAGAAGGAAGCCATCCGGCGGCGCGGCGAGAACATCTCCGCCTACGAGGTGGAGACGATCCTGTGCCGCCACCCGGCGGTGCTCGAGGCGGCCGCGGTGCCGGTGCCGTCCGAGCTCGGCGAGGACGACGTGATGGCCTACGTCGTGCTGGCGCCCGGCGCCGGGGTGAGCTACCCGGAGCTGATCGAGTTCTGCAGCCAGCAGATGGCCTACTACATGGTGCCGCGGTACCTGAGCTTCACCGGCGAACTGCCCAAGACGCCCAGTGAGAAGGTGGAGAAGTACAAGCTCAAGGTGGCGGCGGCGGAGAACCGCGGCCAGCTGTGGGACCGGGAGCGGGCCGGCATCACGGTCCGCCGGTAGCCGCCGCCGTGACCCGCCAGAAGGACAGCGAGATGCCCGTCATGCCCGCCGCACAGCACAGCCGGGTAACACAGCGCAGCCGGGTAACACAGGGCACCGGTGACGTTGCCGCCACGATCGAGGGCGCGGTGGCCCAGGTGCTCATCGACCGGCCGGCGGCACGCAACGCGCTCAGCCCGGAGGTGATCGCCGGGATCGGCGCGGCGATCGACAGCGCGGCCGCGGCCGGCTGCTCGGTGCTGGTCATCAGGGGCGCGGGCGGCACGCTGTCGGCCGGCGCGGACCTGAAGCACCTGAACGCGATCCGGCACGACCCGGCGGCGCTGCGCGGTTACATCGGCTCGATCGGCGCGATGGTGCAGCGGATCGCGGACGCGCCGTTCGTCTCGGTCGCGGTGGTGGAGGAGTATGCGCTGGCGGGCGGCTTCGAGATCCTGCTGGCCTGCGACCTGGCGGTGGTGAGCGAGCAGGCGCGGCTCGGCGACCGGCACCTGCGGTACGGGCTGCTGCCCGGGGCCGGCGGGTCGGTCCGGCTGGCCCGGGCGGCGCCGGCCGCGGTGGCCCGGCGGCTGCTGTACACCGGGGAGATGATCGACGGGGCCAGCGCGGCCCGGGCCGGGCTGGTCAGCCACGCCGTGCCCGCCGGGCAGCTGGACGCTGAGCTGGCGGCGCTGGTGGCGCGGCTGGCCGGGCAGAGCAGAACCGCGTTGCGGCGGATGAAGGAGCTGTACCGGATGGCCACGACGAGCCGGCCGGACGTGGCGCTGGCCAACGAGCGGGAGACGCTGCTGCGGCACCTGGGCGCCGACCCCGGCGTGGCCGAGGGGCTGGCCGCGTTCGCGGAGCACCGCACGCCGGACTTCAGTCAATTCCCCGGCGAGCCGTCGTGACCGGCGGCGGGCGGCCGGTGTCCGGGCGCTGGTTCGAGCAGTTGCCGGTGGGCACCACGGTGCAGCACGTGACCAGGCGCACCGTCACCGAGACCGACAACGTGCTGTTCACCACGATGACGATGAACCCGGCGCCGATGCACCTGGACGCCGAGTACGCCGCGGCCAGCGAGTTCGGCCGGCCGCTGGTGAACAGCATGTTCACCGCGGCGCTGGTGGTGGGGCTGTCGGTGCCGGAGCTGACCCTGGGCACGATCATCGCCCAGCTCGCGCTGTCCGACGTGCAGTTCCCCGCGCCGGTCTTCGCCGGGGACACCATCCGGGTGGAGACCGAGGTGGTGCAGGCGCGCCGGTCCCGGTCCCGGCCGCGGGCGGGGATCGTGGAGTTCGAGCACCGCGCGTACAACCAGCGCGACGAACTCGTCTGCCGGCTCCGCCGCACCGGGCTGATGCACACCGATCCGGCGGTGGTGGAGAGGGAGGGGGACGGCTGATGCACACCGACCCGGCGGCCGCGACACGAGGTGGGGAGGCGGTCCGCTGATGACCAGCGGCGGGATGGCCGAGGTGGAGCGGGCCACGGCGGCCGCGCTGGCCGGCCGGGACGCGGCCCGCTGGCCGGGCAAGATGCCGGTCCGCGACCGGGTTCAGCTGCTGCTCGACCCGGGCAGCTGGACCGAGGACGGGCTGCTGGCCGCCGCGGACAGCAGCGGGCTGCCCGCCGACGGGGTGCTCACCGGCACCGGCACCGTGGACGGCCGCCAGGTGGCCGTGATCGCGCACGACTTCACCGTCAAGGCCGGCTCCTGGGGCGCCCTGACCTGCGAGAAACAGGTGCGCATCCTGGAGCGGGCGGACCGCGACCTGCTGCCGGTGTTCTACCTGGTGGACTCGGCGGGCGGGCGGCTGACCGACCAGCTCGGCTTCTTCCCGGGGACGCGCGGCGCGGCGCGGATCTTCCACCTGCAGGTGCGGCTGTCCGGCCGGGTGCCGCAGATCTGCTGCCTGCTCGGCCCGTCGGCGGCCGGTGGCGCGTACATGCCGGCCTTCACCGACTGGGTCGGCATGGTGGAAGGCAACGCGTCGATGTACCTGGCCTCGCCGCGGGTCGCGGAGAAGGTCACCGGGGAGCACACCACGCTGGAGGAGATGGGCGGCGCGGTCATGCACGCGACCGTGTCCGGCTGCGGCGACGAGGTGTTCGCCGAGGACTGGCAGGCCATCGCGGCCGCGCGGCTGCTGCTCGGCTACCTGCCGGACAGCTGGCAGGGCCGGCCGCCGGCCGCCGGGCCGGCCGCGCCCGAGCTGGCCGGCTGGCCGGACGGGCTGATCCCGGAGGACCCGAACGCACCTTACGACGTGCTGAACGTGGTGCGCCGGGTCGTGGACGCGGGCAGCTTCTTCGAGATCAAGGCGCGCTGGGCCAGGGAGATGGTCACCGGGTTCGGCCGGATCGAGGGCCGCACGGTCGGCGTGCTGGCCAACCAGCCGTCGGTGCGCAGCGGCGCCATCTTCGTGGACTCGGCGGACAAGGCGGCGCGGTTCATCTCGCTGTGCGACGCGTTCAACGTGCCGCTGGTGTTCCTGCACGATGTGCCGGGCTTCATGGTCGGCGTGGCGGTCGAGCGACAGGGCATCATCCGGCACGGCGCGAAAATGATCACCGCGATGTCCAGCGCCGCGGTGCCCAAGTTCAGCGTGGTGCTGCGCAAGGCGTACGCGGCCGGCTTCTACGCGATGTGCTCGCCCGGCTTCGAGCCGCGGGCCACGCTGGCCCTGCCCACCGCGACGATCGGCACGATGTCGGCGGAGGCGTCGGTGAACGCGGTGTACGCGAACAAGATCGCCGCCATCGAGGACCCGGCCGAGCGGGCCGCGTTCACGCAGGCCCGGCGGGCCGAGCAGGAGGCCGACTTCACGCTGCTGCGGATGGGCGGCGAGCTGACCGTGGACGCCGTCGTCGAGCCCGCCCGGCTGCGCGGCGAGCTGGCCCGCAGGCTGGCCGCGGCCGACGGCTGGGAACGGCCCAGCCCGCAGCGGCACCACGCGGTGAGCCCGGTATGACGGTCCGGGCGCCGCTGCCTTTCGCGCCGCGCAGCCTGCTGTTCGTGCCCGGCTCGCGGCCAGACATGATCGCCAAGCTGCCGCGCTGGACGGCCGACGCGGCGGTCATCGACCTCGAGGACGCCGTGCCGGTGACCGGGAAGGACACCGCCCGGGAGGCGGGGGTGGCCGCGGCCGCGGAACTGGACCTGCCCGGCACCGCGGTGCTGGTGCGGGTCAACCCGGCGGGCTCGCCATGGTTCCGCGACGACCTGCGCGCGGTGGCCGGCCCGGTAGCCGGCGGTGCGGTGGACGGGGTGGTGCTGCCCAAATGCGAGTCCTCGGCCGGGCTGGTCGAGGTGCGCGCGGCGATGCCCGGCGGGGTGATCGTGGCCGGGCTGGAGACCGCGGCGGGGGTGGCCGGCTGCCGCGACCTGCTGGCCCGGGACGTGGACGCGGCCTACTTCGGCGCCGAGGACTACATCGCCGACCTGGGCGGGCGGCGGACCGTGGCGGGCCTGGAGGTGCTGCACGCGCGCAGCGAGGTGATGCTGGCCTGCCGGCTGGCCGGGATCAGCGCCATCGACCAGGCGGTGGTGGCGATCGGCGACGACGAGCGGTACCTGGCCGACGCGGCGGCGGGCCGGGCGATCGGCTACACCGGCAAGATCTGCGTGCACCCGCGGCAAGTTGAACTGGCGCACCGGGTGTTCACCCCGTCCGCGGCCGAGGTCGCGCACGCCCGCGAGGTGCTGGCGGTGGCCGAGGCCGGGGTGGGCACGGTGGACGGGCAGATGGTGGACGACGTGCACGTCCGGATGGCCCGGCAGGTGCTGGACCGGGCGCGGGACTAGGAGGTACCGCATGCGGGTCGCGCTGATGATGCCGCCGGGGGCGGAACTGGCCGAGGTGCCGGCCCTGGCCCGGCAGGCCGAGGAGTTCGGCTTCGACCTGCTGGCCTGCGGCGAGCACCTGTTCTTCTACGGCCCCACGGCGAACGCGTTCGTCGCGCTGGCCGCGGCGGCGGGCGCGACGGAAAGGATCCGGCTGCTGTCCGCGCTGACCCTGCTGCCGCTGTACCCGGCGGCGCTGGCCGCCAAGCTGACCGCCACGCTGGACGGGGTGTCCGGCGGCCGGTTCGAGCTCGGCGTCGGCGTCGGCGGCGAGTTCCCGCCGGAGTTCGAGGCGAGCGGCGTGCCGGTGACCGAGCGCGGCCGCCGCGCGGACGAGGCGCTGCACGTGCTGGCCGAACTGCTGCGCGGCGAGCCGGTCAGCTTCGCCGGGCGGTACACCACGCTGACCGGGCAGCGGCTGCAGCCGGCCGCGGCGCAGCGGCCGCGGCCGCCGGTCTGGGTAGGTGGCCGCCGGGAGGCGTCGATGCGCCGGGCGGGCCGGCACGCCGACGGCTGGCTGCCCTACCTGATCACCCCGGAGCGGCTGGCCAGCGGCCTGGCGGTGGCCCGGGAGGCCGCGGCCGAGCACGGGCGGCAGCCCGGCGACGTGCGCGGCGGGGTGTTCTGCTGGTCGGTGGTAGACGCCGACGGCGGCTGGGCCCGGCGCACGGTCGCGGACACGGTCAGCGCGATCTACCAGCAGGATCTCCGGCCGCGCGCGGCCCAGTACCTGATCGGCGGCACCCCCGACGACGTGTCTGAACGGCTGCGCCAATACGCGGCCGCTGGTGCGGAGACCGTGGTGTTCGCCCCGGCGTGCGGCCCGGCGGATGTGCCCCGGGTGCTGGCCACGTTCGCCCACGAGGTGCTGCCAGGGCTGCGCCAGGTGCCGGCCGGTGGCTGAGCTGACCCGGATCCTGATCGCCAACCGGGGCGAGATCGCGGTGCGGATCATCCGCGCCGCCCGGGACGCCGGGCTGGCCAGCGTGGCGGTGTACGCCGGCCCCGACCGGGATGCCCGGCACGTGCGGATGGCCGACGACGCCCGCCCGCTCGGCGGGACCACGGCGGCGCAGACCTACCTGTCCATCGGCGCACTGCTGGCCGCGGCCGCCGACAGCGGCGCCGACGCCGTGCACCCCGGCTACGGATTCCTGGCCGAGAACGCCGGCTTCGCCCAGGCGGTCACCGACGCCGGGCTGACCTGGATCGGGCCGCCGCCGCGGGCCATCAGGGAGCTGGGCGACAAGGTCACCGCGCGGCGGATCGCCCGGCAGGCGGGCGCGCCGCTGGTGCCGGGCACCGGCGGCGTGGCGGACGCGGCGGCGATCGCGGAGTTCGCCGCCGCGCACGGGCTGCCGGTGGCGATCAAGGCCGCGTTCGGCGGCGGCGGGCGCGGCTTCCGGGTGGCCAGGACGCTGGCGGAGATCCCGGAGGCGTACGCGGCCGCGCGGCGCGAGGCGGAGGCGGCGTTCGGCCGGGGCGAGTGCTACGCCGAGCGCTACCTGGACCGGCCGCGGCACGTCGAGGCGCAGGTGCTCGCGGACAGCCACGGCGCGGTGGTTGTCGCGGGCACCCGGGACTGCACGCTGCAGCGGCGGCACCAGAAGCTGGTCGAGGAGGCGCCGGCGCCGTTCCTCAGCGACGAGCAGCGGGCCAGCATCCACCGGTCGGCCAAGGCCATCTGCCGGGCGGCCGGGTACACCGGGGCCGGCACGGTCGAGTACCTGCTCGGCACCGACGGCACGATCTCCTTCCTGGAGGTCAACGCGCGGCTGCAGGTCGAGCACCCGGTCACCGAGGAGACCACCGGGATCGACCTGGTGCGGGAGAGCTTCCGGATCGCCGCGGGCGAGCCGCTGCGGCTGACCGGCGACCCGGCACCGCGCGGGCACGCGCTGGAGTTCCGGATCAACGCCGAGGATCCCGGCCGCGGCTTCCTGCCCTGCCCGGGGACGGTGACCGGGCTGGTCATGCCGGAGGGCCCCGGGGTGCGGGTGGACTCCGGCGTGCAGGCCGGCGACGTGCTGGACGGCGGGTTCGACTCGCTGCTGGCCAAGGTCATCGTGACCGGCGCGGACCGGCAGCAGGCGGTGGAGCGCAGCCGGCGCGCCCTGGGCGAACTGGCCGTGGACGGCGTCACCACGGTCATCCCGTTCCACCGGGCGGTGCTGCGCGACCCGGCGTTCACCGCGGACGGCCCGGCCGGTTTCGCCGTGCACACCGGCTGGATCGAGACTGAATTCGCCGGGACCGGCCCGGAGCCGCCGCGGGCGGAGGCCGGGGACCTGGCCCGGGTGCCGGTGGGCGGGCGGCTGATGACGGTGCGGCTGCCCGGGCTGGCCGCGCTGGGCAGGACGGCCGATGTACTGAGTGCCCGCGAAGGCGGCGCGGGCCCGGTGGCGGGCGGCGACGCGGTGCTCGCGCCGATGCAGGGCACTGTGGTCAAGGTCGCGGTGGCGGAGGGACAGCGGGCCGCGGCCGGCGACGTGATCGCGGTGGTGGAGGCGATGAAGATGGAGAACCCGGTCACCGCGCACAAGGCCGGGACGGTCACCGGGCTGCGGGTCGCGGCCGGCGACAGTGTCGCGCAGGATCAGGTGCTGTGCGAGCTGACCGGCGAGGCGGACGCCGGCTGAACGTCACAGCGCCGGATGTCACTGCGCCGAATGTCACAGTAAGGCAAAATCTGGCCCCAAATATGTCGCTAATAGGAGTCATGTAGGGAATTGCCAGGGCCGCTCACCTCATTAGGGTGAGGCGTGCCGGTGATGGTGGACGTACGCTCCGAAGATGGAAGGGAGTGGACAGCAAAACGCCGGCAGCGACGGGCATATAGCCCGCAAACGGGCCGAGCGGATCCGCCGCGTGGAAGAGGCGGCGGCGCGCATGTTCGCCGAGCGCGGTTACGACCGCGCCAACTTTGATGACATCGCCAGGAACCTCGGGCTGCGCGGGCCCAGCCTGTACCACTACTTCGCCTCCAAGGAGGAGATGTTCCTGGCCTGCGTGGAGCATTCCGCGGCCGAGGTGATGCGCCGGCTTGAGGCGATCGCCGGGCGGGACGAGCCGCCCGGCGTGCGGCTGCGCCGGATGTTCGCCGAGCAGGTGCTGATCGAGATCCGCGACTATCCCGCGTTCGCCCCGCTGTTTTTCCGGGTGTACGTGCCGGTGCCCAGGCTGGCGGCCCGGGTGGCGGAGATCAAACGGGCACACGGCGACATCATCCGCGGCGTCGCGGCCCAGTGCGCGGCCGCGGCCGGCCGGGACAAGGAGGCCGCCCGGGTGGCGCTGATGGCCGCGTTCGGCGCACTGGCCTACATCCAGGAGTGGTACTCCGCCGACGGGTCGCTGAGCGCGGAAATGCTGGCCGACCAGCTGGCCGGCACCCTGGTGGCACCGTTCCTGGCCGGCACGTCCCCTGGCTGACCCCGCGCGGCGGTGGCGGGGCGGTGGCAAGGCAGGCGTCAGCCGTTCATAAAAATCTAGACGGCTCTTGAAATCGGGCAGGAGCCGGGGAAGCCTGAAGGTATCCGGCGGCGAGACGAGGGAGCGACCAGACATGACCGACAGCGCACCGGGGAGCGGCCAGGCCGGCATCGTGGACGTGCCGTGGGCGCTGAGCGACGAGCACCGCGCGTGGCGGAAGGCGATGCGCGAGTTCACCCTGGACGTGATCGCGCCGGGGGCCACCGAGCGCAGCATCGAGGGCCGGTTCGACCCGGACCTGGTGCGCGCGGCGGCCAAGCTCGGCGTGTTCGGCCTGCTCGTTCCCGCTGAGCTCGGCGGCGGCGGTGCCGACCTGCGCACGCTGTGCATCGCGATCGAGGAACTGGCCACGGTGGACTCCTCGTTCGCGGTCACCGTGCACGTGCAGGCGATCAGCGCCGCGCTGCTGGCCCGGCTGGCTGGGGGCCGGGACGACATGGCCGGCCTGATCCGGCAGGCCGCCGCGGGAGAGACGTTCGTGTCGTTCGGGCTGACCGAGCCGGGCGGCGGCTCGGACGCCGGGAACATCGCCACGTCGGCGCGGCGCGACATGAAGGGGGAAGGGGAGGCGGGGGGGGATGGGTGGTGAACGGGGCCAAGCAGTTCATCACGAACAGCGGCACGCCGTTCTCCCGGTACGTGACGCTGTTCGCCAGGACCGGCGAGGGGCAGCCGGGGCGGCCCGAGGTGTCCGCGCTGCTGGTGCCGCTGGACGCGCCCGGGGTGACCGTCGGCCAGGCGTACGCCAAGCTCGGCTGGCGCGCCTCCGACACCCACCCGCTGTACTTCGACGACGTGCGGCTGCCCGCCGCGGCGCTGCTCGGCACCGAGGGCAGCGGCTACCGGGAGGCGCTGCAGTTCCTCACCTGGGCCCGGCTGCCGATCGCGGCCATGGGCGTGGGCGTGGCGCGGGGCAGCCTGGAGGACACGCTGCGGTTCGTGGCCGAGCGCGAGTCGTTCGGCAAGCCACTGGGCAGCCACCAGGGGGTGGCGTTCGGCGTCGCCGACATCGCCGCGATGACGGCCACCGCCCGGGTGCTCACCTACGACGCGGCGTGGAAATACGACCACGGCCAGCCGATCAAGCAGGAGGCGGCGATCGCCAAGATGGTCGCCTCCGAACTGGCCAACAAGGCCGCCTACCAGGCGACCCAGCTGCAGGGCGGGTACGGCTTCATCCAGGAGACCAGCGCCACCCGGCACTACCAGGACGCCCGGATCCTCACCATCGGCGAGGGCACCACGGAGATCCAGCGGATGCTGATCGCCCGTGGGCTGGGTCTGCCGGTCTAGCGAAGGATGGGGCCAGACTTGGGTCCTGGCCAGCACGAGGAGATCCGCCGATGGACGTTCCCAGTCTCATGCGCCAGGCAGCGCGGCTGTACGGCGACCGCACCGCGATCATCACCGAGGACCGCACACTGACCTTCGCGCAGGCCTGGGAGCGGGGAGTGCGGCTGGCCAACGCGCTGCGGGCGCTGGGCGTGCGGCCCGGCGACCGGGTGGCCGGGCTGGAGGACAACAACCTCGGCGCGGCCGACCTGTTCATCGGCTGCGCCATCGCCGGCGCTGTCCGGGTGCCGCTGTACGCGAGGAACGCGCGCCGCTCGCACGGGCACATGCTGGCGCAGACCGCGGCCCGGGTGGTGCTCGCCGACGCCGCCTACGCGGACACGGTCAGCGGCCTGGAGCAGGAGATCGCCACCCTGGAGCACGTGGTGGTGCGGGGCGCCGGATACGAGGACTGGCTGTCCGGGCAGTCCGCCACCGATCCGATGGTCGAGGTCGGCCCGGACGACTGGTACATCATCCGGCACTCGGCCGGCACCACCGGGCGGCCGAAGGGCGTCGGCTACACCCAGCACGACTGGCTGGTGAACTGCCGCAACTGGTTCTACCGGCTGGCGCCGCTGCGGATGAGCAGCGTGGTCGGGCACGCCGCGCCGATATCGCACGCGTCCGGCTACCTGTGGCTGCCGGCCTGGCTGCACGGCTCGGCCAACCTGCAGTTCGGCTCGTTCGAGCCGGAGAAGGTGCTGGCGATGGCGCGCCAGCACCAGGTGACGCACATGTTCCTGGCCCCGTCCATGCTGCCGCCGCTGTGCCGGCACCCGCTGGCCACCAAGGAGGGCTGGCCCGCGCTGGAGACCATCCTGGTGGGCGGGGCGCCGATCACCGACGCCACGGCGCTGCGCGCCCGTGAGGTGTTCGGCGACGTGCTGTACCAGGTGTTCGGGCAGACCGAGGCGGTGCCGCTGACCGTGATGACTCCGGAGGAGTGGTTCGCCGACCTGCCGGACGCCAACCCGCTGCGCGCGGCCGGCCGGGTGCTGCCGTTCGCGCTCATCGAGATCCGCGGCCCGGACGGCACGCCGCTGCCGGTCGGCCAGGAGGGCGAGATCTACGCCAAGGTCGAGGCGCAGATGCGCGGCTTCTGGGAGGACGGCGAGCTGACCCCGCGGCGGCTGATCGACGGCTGGGTGCGCACCGAGGACATCGGCCGGCTGGACCACTACGGCTACCTGTACGTGCTCGACCGGGCCGACGACATGATCGTCTCGGGCGGGTTCAACATCTGGCCGGCCGAGCTGGAGACCGCCATCAACGACCACCCGCAGGTGCGTGAGGTCGCGGTGTTCGGCGTCCCCGACGAGCAATGGGGCGAGACGCCGATGGCGGTGTGCACGGTGGACGACGGCGCCACGGTGACCGAGGCGGAGATCATCGCGCTGGTGACCGAGCGGCTCGGCTCGTACAAGAAGCCGTCGCGGGTGAAGTTCACCACCGATCCGCTGCCGAAGAGCGTGGTCGGTAAGCTGCAGCGCAAAGTGCTGCGCGAGCCGTACTGGGCGGGGCACGAACGCCGCGTCGGCGGCGCCTGACCAGTACGGGCGCGGCCCGTCAGGACAGCGGCCCGTCAGGACAGGGGTGAGGATGCCCGGTCAGGCCCGGCGCCCGGTGCGCATCGGCAACGCGTCAGGCTTCTACGGCGACCGGGCCGCCGCCTCCCGGGAGATGGTCGAAGGCGGCCCGATCGACGTGCTGACCGGCGACTACCTGGCCGAGCTGACCATGCTGATCCTCTGGAAGGGCCAGCAGAAGGACCCGGCCGCCGGGTACGCCAGGTCCGTACTCGGCCACGTCGAGCAGGTGCTGGGCAGCTGCCTGGACCGCGGCATCAAGATCGTGAACAACGCCGGCGGGCTCAACCCGGCCGGGCTGGCCGGCCAGCTGGGCCGGCTGGCGGGCAAGCTCGGGCTGCAGCCGAAGATCGCCTACGTCACCGGGGACGACCTGCTCCCCGAGCTGGCCGCGCTGCAGGCCGCCGGGCACCCACTGGCGCACGCCGACACCGGCCGGCCGCTGGCGCAGGCGCCGGGCAAGCCGGTGACCGCGAACGCCTACCTGGGCGGCTGGGGCATCGCGGCGGCGCTGGACGCGGGCGCGGACATCGTGGTCTGCCCGCGGGTCACCGACGCGTCCCTGGTCACCGGGCCTGCCGCGTGGTGGCACGGCTGGGCGCGGGACGACTTCGACGCACTGGCCGGCGCGGTGGCGGCCGGGCACGTCATCGAGTGCGGGCCGCAGGCGACCGGTGGCAACTACCCGTTCCTGGACGAGATCTCCGACCGCCGCTATCCCGGCTTCCCGATCGCCGAGGTGGCACAGGACGGCAGCAGCGTCATCACCAAGCACGACGGCACCGGTGGCCTGGTCTCCCCGGGCACGGTCACCGCCCAGCTGCTGTACGAGATCGCCGGGCCGGACTATCTCAACCCGGACGTGACCGCGCACTTCGGCACGGTGGCGCTGGCCGCCGACGGCCCGGACCGGGTGCGGATCTCCGGCACCAGGGGCAGCCCGCCGCCGGCCACGGCCAAGGTGGCGATGAACTTCCTCGGCGGCTACCGGAACACGATGACGCTGGTGCTCACCGGCCTGGACATCGAGGAGAAGGCGGCCTGGGCGGAGCAGGAGCTGTTCGGCGTGCTGGGCGGCCGGGAGCAGTTCGCCGAGGTGGACGTGCGGCTGCTGCGGTTCGACCGGCCGGACGCGGCGGCGGCCGAGCAGGCCACCGCGCACCTGCGGATCACCGTGAAGGACAGCGACCCGGCCAAGGTGGGGCGGCGGTTCGGCAACGCGACGATGGAGCTGGCGCTGGCCGGCTACGCCGGCTTCCACACCACGACGCCGCCCACGCCGGAGAGCGCGTACGGCGTGTACTGGCCGGCCCTGGTGCCCGCGGAGGCCGTGCCGCACGCCGTGGTGCTGCCGGACGGGAGCCGGGTGCCGGTGCCGCCGACGCCGGCCGGGCCGCCGCGGCATCAGGCCGGCCAGCCGGATGGGTCCTTGACGGCTGCGCCGGACCTGGCGGACGGCCCGGTCACCGTGGCGCCACTGGGCCTGGTGTGCGGGGCGCGGTCCGGGGACAAGGGCGGCAACGCCAACGTGGGGGTCTGGGCCAGGGATCCGGCGGCCTGGCCGTGGCTGCGCGGCTACCTCACCGTGGACCGGCTGTGCACGCTGCTGCCGGAGGCCGCCGGGCTCGAGGTGCGCCGGTACGAGCTGGCCAACCTGCACGCGGTCAACTTCGTCATCGCCGGGCTGCTCGGCGAGGGCGTGGCCTCGTCCACCAGGCCCGATCCGCAGGCCAAGGGCCTGGGCGAGTACCTGCGCTCGCGGCACGCGGAGATCCCGGTACGGCTGCTGCGCCGGGCGGCACGTGATCCCGGCCACACGGGCTGACCCGGCCCGGCCGTGACCTGGCCCGGGCGGGGCTTCGTCGGAGCCGACAGATGCGGCCGCGGGTGTTTTGACCAGGCCCCCTTGACCTGCCCCGCCGTGACCAGCCAAAGATGGACAATGGACTACACGCTGAACGACCGCTACCTGAAGGCCGAGGGCACGGTCTACCTGACCGGCGTGCAGGCGCTGGTCCGGGTGCTGCTCGACCGATCGCGGGCCGACCGGGCCCGCGGGCTGCGGTCGGCCACGTTCGTCTCCGGCTACGAGGGATCCCCGCTGGCCGGCTACGACCTGGAGATCGCCCGGCGGGCCAGCCTGATGGACGGCCTGGACGTGGTGCACCGGCCGGGGCTGAACGAGGAGATCGCGGCCACCGCGGTGATGGGCAGCCAGCTCGCCCGGCAGGCCGACGGCCTGCGCCCGGACGGGGTGGCCGGCGTGTGGTACGGCAAGGCACCCGGCCTGGACCGGGCCGGTGACGCGCTGCGGCACGCCAACCTGATCGGCACCGACCCGCGCGGCGGCGCGGTCGCGCTGGCCGGCGACGACCCGTCGGCGAAGTCGTCCACCGTGCCGTCGGCCTGCGAGGGGACGCTGGCCGACCTGGCCATGCCGACGCTGTACCCGGCCGACTCACAAGACGTGCTGGACCTCGGGCTGCACGCGCACTACCTGTCCCGGTTCTGCGGGCTGTGGAGCGCCATGAAGATCACCACCGCGGTGGCCGACGGGGCCAGCACCGCGCAGGTGCACCAGGAGCGGATCGTGCCGGACGAGGGCGAGGCAGGGCCGGGCACGCACCGGCCGAACGCGCGGCTGCTCGGCGCCGAGCTGATGGCGCTCGAGCACAGCCTGCACGCGGTCCGGCTGCCCCGGGCGCTGGAATACGCCCGGCTGAACGGGCTGAACCGGATCACCCGCGGCGGCCCCGGCGGCCGGGTCGGCATCGTCGCGGCCGGCAAGACCTATCTGGACGTGTGCGAGGCGCTGAACGTGCTGGGCCTGGACGCGGCGGCGCTGGACCGGCACGGCATCCGGCTGCTCAGGCTCGGCATGATCTGGCCGGTGGAGCCGGGGATCGTCGGCGAGTTCGCGGCCGGCCTCGGCGAGGTGATCGTGGTCGAGGAGAAGCGGGCGTTCATCGAAGCCCAGGTCAAGGAGATCCTGTACGGCCGGGCCGGCGCCCCGGCGGTGCACGGCAAGCGCGACGCGGCCGGCGGCGAGCTGTTCCGGGCGTCCGGCGACCTGGACTCCGGCGCGGTGGCGGCCGGGCTGGCCCGGGCGCTGGGCCGGCATGAGATCCCGGCGGTGCAGGCGTGGCGGGGCCGGCCGGCCAGGGAGCGGGTGCAGCTGCAGCTGCTGCCGCGCAGCCCGTACTTCTGCTCCGGCTGCCCGCACAACTCCTCGACCAAGGTGCCCGACGGCAGCCTGGTCGGGGCGGGCATCGGCTGCCATGCGATGGTGCTGCTGATGCCGCAGGCGCAGGTCGGCAACGTCACCGGGCTGACCCAGATGGGCGGCGAGGGCGCGCAGTGGATAGGCATGGCGCCGTTCGTCGGGCAGCAGCACTTCGTGCAGAACATCGGCGACGGCACGTTCTGCCACTCCGGCAGCCTGGCCGTGCGGGCCGCGGTCGCGGCGGGCGTGAACGTCACCTACAAGCTGCTGTACAACTCGACGGTGGCGATGACCGGCGGGCAGGATCCGGTCGGCGGGATGCCGCTGGACCGGTTGACCCGGCTGCTGCTGGCCGAGGGCGCGGCCCGGGTGGTGGTCACCACCGACGACCCGGGCCGGCTGCGGCCGGCGTCGCTGCCCCGCGAGGTGACCGTGCGCGGCCGCGACGACCTGCTCGCCGTGCAGCGGGAACTGGCCGCGGTGCCGGGCGTGACCGTGCTCGTGCACGACCAGGAGTGCGCGGCGGAGAAGCGCCGCAAGCGGCGCCGCGGCAAGGCGGTGACCCCGGCGGCCAAGGTGGTGATCAACGAGCGGATCTGCGAGGGCTGCGGCGACTGCGGGGCGAAGTCGAACTGCCTGTCCGTGCATCCGGTGCAGACCGAGTTCGGCCGGAAGACGCGGATCAGCCAGTCCTCGTGCAACCTGGACTACTCCTGCCTGGAGGGTGACTGCCCGTCGTTCGTGACCGTGCGGGCCGGCGCGGGCGGCGCCGGGCCGCAGGCGGCCCGGCGGGTGCTGCCGCCGCCGCTGGGCACCGATGAGCTGCCCGCGCCGGACCCGGTGCCGCCGTCACCGGATGGCGCGTTCCGGATGCGGATCACCGGGATCGGCGGCACCGGCATCGTGACCGTGGCGCAGATCCTGGCCACCGCGGCGGTCATCGAGGGCCGCGAGGTGCGCGCTCTCGACCAGACCGGGCTGGCGCAGAAGGGCGGCGCGGTGGTTTCCGACCTGACCGTCACCGACGGCCCGGTGGAGCAGGCGTCGAAGCTGGGCGAGGGCCGCTGCGACCTCTACCTGGGCTGCGACGCGCTGGTCGCGGCCGACCCCGGCTACCTCAAGACGGCCGACCCGGGCCGCACGGTGGCCGTGGTGTCCAGCACCGAGGTGCCGACCGGGCAGATGGTCGTGGACACCTCGGTGGCATTCCCCGGCCACGCGCAGGTGGACGCGGCCGTCGGCCCGGCCACCGCGCGGGCCTGCTACCTGGACGCGGGGGCGATCGCCCGGCAGGCGCTCGACGACGAGCAGTACGCGAACCTGGTGCTGGCCGGGGCCGCCTACCAGAGCGGCGCGCTGCCGGTCGGCGCGGCGGCGATCGAGCGGGCCATCGAGCTCAACGGGGTCGCGGCGGAGGCGAACATCCAGGCGTTCCGCCGGGGCAGGCAGGCGCTGGCCCGGCCGGGCGAGCTGGCCGCGGCGCTGGCCCCCGGCGAGGCCGGCCCGCCTGCCGTGCCACCCGCCGCGCAGCGGCTGGCCGCGGTGGCCGGTGCGCCTCCCGGCTCGGCGGTGGCCGGGCTGGTACTGCGCCGGGTCGCGGACCTGATCGGCTACCAGGACGAGGGCTACGCCCGGCAGTACGCGGACTTCGTCGGCCAGGTGCTGACGGCCGAGCAGGCCGCCACGCCCGGCGAGACCGCGGTGACCGAGGCGGTGGCGCAGAACCTGCACAAGCTGATGGCCTACAAGGACGAGTACGAGGTGGCCAGGCTGGCCCTGGACCCGGCGTTCGGCCGGCAGGTCGCGGCGGAGTTCGGCCCGGGCAGCAAGATCACCTACCGGCTGCACCCGCCGCTGCTGCG
>DASYAV010000186.1:0-61190 GCA_036501145.1 Streptosporangiaceae bacterium
TCCTTGGTCAGCTTGGGTGCGTCCGCCGAGGCGCCGGAGGCCGCCAGTTCGGCGTCCACCCTGGCCCACAGCGCGTCGGCCGGTGACTCCCCGGCCGGCCAGCCCAGCCCGGAACCGCTCGTGCCCGCGCCTGCCGTGGGCGCAGCCGGGGCGGCGGGCCGCCCGCCCGGGGCCTCGCCGAGCCTCGGGCCGGGGACCGTGGCCGGTCCCGCGGGTTCCTCCCGGAGCGTGCCGGGCCGGGAGAATGCGGAAGCGGGCCCCGTGCCGGTCCTCGGCATGGAACCCGCTGGCATGGTGCGGTGGACGGCGGCCACGGCCCCGCGGTGGGCCTCAGCTGGGCGCTGGCCGCCTCTGGTCCGCCGGTCCCGGCCGAGAATCTCGTCCCGGCCTGCGAACACGCCCGCTGCCAGCAGGATCGCGGCCACCAGGCTTACCCCGATGGCCGCGTATACCAGGGACAGCTCGCTGGTCAGCGCGCCTGCCAGGAGCAGCCCCAGCCCTGCCGCGACGAGCGCGGCGCTGAACCGGATCATTGAACTCCTCCGGATGAGCGCCGGGCGCCGCGCTGGTTAGCGGCGCTCGTGCGGTGAACCGTCGGCCGGACGGAAGCCACCGGAGTGGGCGGCCGGCTCGGGCTGGCCCGCGTATGCCGGGGTGGCACCGCTCTGGCCGTTGCGCACATCGTTACGGGGCATCGAGGCGGGTACGGACTGGGGGCCGGTGCCGACCACGGCGCGGAAGCCGCCGGTGTCGGACGCGCCCGCGTCCAGGTCACGGAGCAGGCCTTCCAGGTATGCCTTGAACCTGCTGCGGTACTCCCGCTCGAACGCCTGCAGGTCACCGACCCGGCGCTCCAGCTCCTCGCGCTGCTGCACCAGCGAGCCCATGGCCTGGCGGTGCCGCTCCTGAGCGTCCCGCTCCAGGCTCTCCGCACGTGCCCTGGCGTCGCCGGTGATCTGCTCGGCCTGGCGGCGCGCCTTGCTGAGGATGTCGTCCGCCTCGCGCCTGGCCCGGCCGAGCGTCTCGTCGGCTTCACGCCGCGCGTCGGCGATGGCCTGGTCCGCGGTCTGCTGGGCGAGAGCCAGCACCCGGGCGGCGGTGTCCATGTTGTCCTCGGCCGGGGCCACGCCCATCATGACCGGGGGCTCAGGCTGCCTGCGCTCGGGCTCGGGCCGCGGCGGCTCGGGCGCCATGAGCTCGGGCTGCGCCTCCGGGAGCGGCGAGCTGAGGGCCGGCTGCGGGGTCTTGCCGCCCCGCATGAACTCGGCCAGCTTTGCGCGGAGGTCCTCGTTCTCCTGCAGCAGCCGGTCAAGCTCGGTCTCGACCTCGTCGAGGAAGGCGTCCACCTCTTCCTCGTCGTAGCCCGGCCGTAGCCTGGTCGTACTGAACTGCTTGTTCCGCACATCCGCGGGCGTCAGCGGCATCTCGTCTCCTTGGCGCGCTTGGAGTGTCCAACCTGCAGCACCGTTCAGATTAGCGGAACGACCACATTGACCATGATCAAAACCGCAAAGAACAGCACCATGAAGCTAAGGTCCAAGGCCACACTACCGATCCGGAGCGGCCGGATGTACCGTCTTAGGAATCTCAGCGGCGGATCGGTGAGCGTGAACACGGTTTCCGCGACTACCAGGAGGACTCCGCTGGGAGTCCACGATCGGGAGAACGTCTGCACCCACGTGAAGATCATCCGCCCGATGAGAATCAGCAGGTAGATCCACAGCACGTAGTCCAGAACGATCTTAAGTATCGCCACAGCACTGCCTTGCCGCCACGGTGCGGTCCGGGCTGCGTCCCCGGCTCGCCGTAGCCTATCGCTCCAGCCTCCTGCGTACCTTCTGGCTCGTACCCTCTAGCTCTGGTTGAAGAAGCCCCGCTCGGCTATCCGGGCCTTGTCCTCGTCCGTCACCTCGACGTTCATCGGTGACAGCAGGAAGACCCGGTTAGTAACCCGGTCGATGCTTCCGCGGAGCCCGAAGATCAGACCTGCCGCGAAATCGACGAGACGCTTGGCGTCGCTGTCACCCATCTCGGTCAGGTTCATGATCACCGGAGTGCCGTCACGGAAATGCTCTCCGATGGTACGAGCCTCATTGTACGTTCGCGGGTGCAGTGTGGTGATCCTGGCCAGCTCCATGGTGGTGTGAGCCACGGTCGCTGTGTGCCGGTCCGCGGTGGAGTGAACCATCTCCTGGCCTACCTGACTGTCCGGCTCATCGACGTCCGGCCTGTCGTCCGGGTCCAGGCTGGCGTCGTGGTCGGGATACTCGTCGTACTCCTCGTAGGAGTCGTCGTCGTACTTGTCCTGGTAGCGGTGGTCGTCCTCCACGAGGCCGAGATAGACCGCCATCTTGCGCACTGCGCTGGCCATCCTTACGTCCTCCGTCGTGCTGTCGTGCCGCCCCCGCGGATCGACCGGGCGCCCCAGAGCTGTCGTTTAAGGACGCTGAGACCCGGAACCGGCTCTCACGCGTCGGACATTACCCGACGAAGGTGCTTCTGGCGCCGAGCAACGCCGTACCGACACGCACGTGTGTCGCACCAGCGCCGATCGCCTCCTCCAGGTCACCGCTCATGCCGGCCGAGATCATGGCCGCGCCGGGGTGCGCGGCCCGCAGGCCGGCCGCGATCCCGGCGAGCCTGGCGAACGCCGGCCCGGCCGGCGCGCCGAGCGGCGCCACGGCCATCACCCCGCCGAGCGCCAGGCCTTCCGCGGCGGCGACCGCGTCGGCCAGCGCCGGGACCCGCGCTGGTGCCGCGCCGCCGCGGCCGTCCGGGCTGTCCTCCAGGCTGACCTGGATGAGGCAGGTAAGCGTGCGGCCGGCCCGGCTCGCTTGCGCGCCGAGCGCGCGGACCAGCCGGTCCCGGTCCACCGAGTGCACGACCTGGGCGTAGCGGGCGACGCTCGCGGCCTTGTTGGTCTGCAGCTGGCCGACGAAGTGCCAGGAGAGATTCGTCACGCCGAGCCGCTCGCAGGCCGCCACCTTGGCCGACGCCTCCTGGTCCCGGTTCTCCCCCACGTCCCGCACGCCCAGCTCGGCCAGCAGCCGCACATCGGCGGGCGGGCGGGTCTTGGTGATGGCGATCAGGGTGATCTCGCTCACGTCCCGGCCGGCCCGCTGGCAGGCGGCGGCGATCCGGGCCCGCACGGCGGTCAGCCCGGCGGCGATTTCCGCGCGGCGGGCGTCGGTGTTCTCCGGCGGCTCGGTGTTCTGTGGCGGCTCGGTGCGGTCTGGCCGTCCGGGGCCGTCCGGCGGTTCGGGCTGGATCACCTTGTCATCATGGCCCGAGCCAGACCAGGGCGGCGAACCGCCCCGTCCGGCCGTCCCGCCGGTAGGAGTACAGCGCCGGGTCCTCGGCGGTGCACCGGCCGTCCGCCCGCACCTGGTGCACGCCCAGGCCGGCCAGCTGCCCGGCGATCCCGGCCCGCAGGTCCAGGCCTGGTGTGCCGGCCTTGGTCAGGCAGCCGGCGCCGGGCACCGCCGCGTCCACCTCGTCCCGCATGGCCGCGGGCACCTCGTAGCAGCCGCCGCAGATGCCGGGGCCGATGACGGCGTGCATCCGGGCCGGATCGGCGCCGGCGGCGGTCATCGCGCGGATCAGGGCGGGCACGACGCCGCGCGCGGTGCCCTGCCGTCCGGAGTGGGCGGCGCCGACGAGCTGCGCGTCCGGGTCGGCGACCAGCACGCCCGGGCAGTCGGCGGACAGCACGCCCAGGGCCAGCCCGGGCGCCGAGGTGAAGCTCGCGTCACGCGGCGCGGGCTGCTCCGGCTGGTCCGGCTGCCCGGGCTGCGCTGACACCCGGGCGACGTCGGCGCTGTGGATCTGGCGCATCCAGACCAGCCGGTCCGCGGTGAGCCCGCAGGCCGCGGCGACCAGGTCCCGGTTGCGGCGGACGGTCTGCGGGCTGTCACCCGAGCCTGCGCCAATGTTCAGCGTGTCGTAGGGGAGCTGGCTGTGGCCACCGGTGCGGCCGGTGAAGGCGGCCTGCGCACCGGGGGCCAGCGTGAACCGGCAGACGGCAGGGCCGCCCGGCCGGGTCACTTGAGGAAGTCGGGCACGTCGAGATCGTCGTCCTCCTCGAAGACCACTGGGCGGCGGCGGGTGCTGCCCGGGTCGAAGCCGCGTGCCGCGGTGATCGGGTCCAGCCGGCCTGGCGCGTGGTGGTAGCCGGGGTTGCTGCCGTCCCGGCGGTCGTGGTCGCCCGCTGCGGCCTGGGTGCCTGGCTCCGCCTCGGCCGCTGCGGGCTCGCCCGGCCCGTCGTCGGCGTCGGCCGCTGGGGAGCGCCCGTTCTGCTCGCTGGGCAGGTACTCCGCCCCGGCTGGTTCGCTGTCGCCGGCGGCCTCGGCCGACAGCAGGCCGGCGTCCAGCCCGGTCTCCTCGCCGGGAGCGGGGCTGGCGTCGTAGCCGGTTTCGGGGGGCGGCGTGGCCTCGGGCGCGGGCGGTGGCGCCGCGGGCGGCGTGCCGCCCAGGCTGACGCCGTTGCCCAGCACGTGGCCGTTCCCAGGCCGGCGGCCGGGAATCACCCGGCCGGTGTCGGTCCGGCCGCCCTGGCTGCGGGGGTCGCCGAGCCCGGCCGCGATCACGGTGACCCTGACCTCGTCGCCCAGTGCGTCGTCGATGACCGTGCCGAAGATGAAGTTGGCGTCCGGCGCGGCCGAGTTCGACACCAGCTGGGCGGCCTCGTTGATCTCGAACAGTCCCAGGTCAGAGCCGCCCTGGATGGACAGCAGCACGCCGTGCGCGCCGTCGATGCTGGCCTCCAGCAGCGGGCTGGAAATGGCCATCTCGGCGGCGGCGACCGACCGGTCGTCGCCGCGGGATGAGCCGATCCCCATCAGCGCCGAGCCGGCCCCGGACATGACGGACTTCACATCGGCGAAGTCCAGGTTGATCAGGCCGGGGGTGGTGATGAGGTCGGTGATGCCCTGGACACCGGACAGCAGCACCTGGTCGGCCGCCTTGAACGCGTCCAGCACGCTGACCTGCCGGTCGGAGATGGACAGCAGCCGGTCGTTCGGGATGACGATGAGGGTGTCCACCTCGTCGCGGAGCCGCTCGATGCCGGCCTCGGCCTGGGCGCCGCGGCGCTTGCCCTCGAAGCCGAACGGCCGGGTCACCACGCCGATGGTCAGCGCGCCGAGCGAGCGGGCCACGTTGGCCACCACCGGGGCGCCGCCGGTGCCGGTGCCGCCGCCCTCACCGGCGGTGACGAAGACCATGTCGGCACCCTTGAGCACCTCCTCGATCTCCTCGCGGTGATCTTCGGCGGCCTTGCAGCCGACATCCGGGTTCGCTCCCGCGCCCAGGCCCCTGGTGAGCTCACGCCCCACGTCGAGCTTGACGTCGGCGTCGCTCATCAGCAGCGCCTGTGCGTCGGTATTAATCGCGATGAACTCGACGCCCTTTAGTCCCTCTTCGATCATCCGGTTAACGGCGTTGACGCCGCCCCCGCCGATTCCGGCGACCTTGATGACCGCCAGATAATTCTGCGGTGCTGCCACGAGGAAGGACCTTTCCGCTCGTCTGCCCGTGCATTTGCGTGCCGTCCTTTTGCGGACCTCCGTGCTGCTCATCCCGGGAAACCTGGCGATCCGGCGGCCAGAGGCAATTACGCTGGCCGACCGTGCCCCCGGTTTACCCCGGATGAACTCTCACCCTCAAGTTGAGATTTAGACTTATGTCAACCTGGCGATTGCTATGGACAGTAGGGTCGGCCGATTGCCGGGTCAACTAACCCGCCGTGAACCGCCCCGGCGTGTCGCGATCTTCCGCCCGGGAGTGAGCGTTAGCACACGAAGAGGAAGGATTCCCGTCGCTCCGGCAACCCGGGTTATTCACCTTGACGGCTTCGCCTCGCCGGGGCGGGCGCACGGCCGCGGGCGGCGGCGCGCGGCCGGGTCAGCCGGTGACGGCGGTGCCGGGGGCGCTGACGTCGTAGTAGTGCGCGTGCGTGCGCAGCAGGATGGTCAGCACGCGGTCCTTCTGGGCGGTGAGGCCGCTGCTGCCCCAGTCCACGGTCACCCCGCCGGCCAGGTAGAGCGTGACGGAGTCCGCGGTCGGCGCGGTCACCGACTTGACCCGGCGGGTCACGTTGGACGGCAGGCTGCGCACGACGCTGGCCGCGGCCCGCAGGCCGGGGTTGCCGGGCAGCGCACCGACCGGGATGAACCGGGGCAGGCCGGTGGGCCGCTGGCGCACGTTCTGCAGGATGACACCCGTCTGGTCGACCAGGTCGTATCCGCTGCCCGCGGGAATGGCCAGCGCGGGCTTCCGCTCCACCACGGTGATGACCAGCCGGTCCGGCCAGGCCCGCGACACGGTGGCCGACTGCACCTGGGGGATCCGCTCGACCCGGCTGGCCACGCCCCCGGTGCTCACCCGCATCAGCGGCTCTCCCGTGGGCACGTCCGCGGCCGCCAGCACCTGCGCGGCCGGGACCAGGTGGGTGCCGGTCACCCCGACCGAGCGCACCACCAGCAGCCGCGAGCCGAGCAGCACCCAGGCCAGGACGCCGATCAGCCCGGCCGCCGCGAGGCCGAAGAACGCGGTGCGCCACGGGCTCGGCCCGCGGCGGGAGCGGGCGTCCTGTGCGTCGGGCGGCCCGGCCTCGGCCTCGGGCGGCCCGGCGGCGCCCGCGGCCTGGCCGGGGGTCTCTGCGGTGGCCGCGTTCTCCGCCGCGTCCTGCGCCGCCCCGGTGGCCGGCGTCCGCGCGGCCCGGCCGATCACCGGCTGTCTCCCGGGGTCCCGGCCGGCCCCGCCTCGGCCTCGGGCGGCCGGGCCTGGGCCTCGGGCGGCCGGGCCTGGGCCTCGGCGGCCTGCAGTGCGCTGACCAGCAGCGGCCCCAGGTTCGTCACGTCTCCCGCGCCCATCGTGAGCACGACGTCGCCGGGTCTGGCCGCGTCCGCCACGGTCTGCGGCACGGCACCGGCGTCGGGCAGGTAGCGGGCCCGGCCCGCGGGCACCGCGTCGGTCACCAGCTGGCCGGTCACGCCGGGCTCGGGGTCTTCGCGGGCCGCGTAGACGTCCAGCACGAAGACCAGGTCGGCCAGGCCGAGCGCGGCGCCGAACTCCGCCGCGAAGATCCGGGTCCGGCTGTACAGGTGTGGCTGGAAGACCGCGATGACCCGGCCTGGCCCGGCGATGTCGCGGGCGGCGCGCAGGTCGGCGGTCAGCTCGGTCGGGTGGTGGGCGTAGCTGTCCAGCACGCGCACCCCGCCGGCCTCGCCCTTGACCTCGAGCCGGCGCAGCGCGCCGCGGTAGGCGGCCAGGCCCGCCGCGGCCTGCGGCCCCGGCACGCCCAGTTCGGCGGCGGCGGCCAGCGCGGCCGTGGCGTTCAGCACGTTGTGGCGTCCCGGCACGGCCAGCTTCACCCGCTGCCTGGCGCCGCCGCGCGGGGTCACGGTGAAGCCGATGCCCATCCCCTGCGGCTGCACGTCGGTGATCAGGTAGTCGGCGTCCGGTGCTTCGCCGTAGCTGACCACGTGCAGCGGCTGCCCGGTGACGGCGGTGGCCAGTGCCCGGGTGCCCGGGTGGTCGGCGCACAGCACGAGCAGCCCGCCGGCCGGCAGCAGGGCGGTGAATGCCGCGAACGTGCTCTCGATCTCCGCCAGGCCGGTGTAGTTGTCCAGGTGGTCGGCCTCGATGTTGGTGATGATCGCGGCGTCCGGCGACAGCAGCAGGAACGACCGGTCGCTCTCGTCGGCCTCGGCCACGAACGTGTCCCCGCTGCCCCAGGCGGAGCCGAGCCCGGTCTCGGCCAGCTGCCCGCCGATGGCGTAGCCGGGGTCGGCGCCTGCCGTCAGCAGGATCGTGGTCAGCATGGCCGTCGTGGTCGTCTTGCCGTGCGTGCCGGCCACCGCGACGCCCCGCTTGCCGACCATCACCGAGGCCAGTGCGGCCGCCCGGTGCAGCACCCGCAGCCCACTCCGCCGTGCCTCGGCCAGCTCCGGGTTGTCCGGCCGGATCGCGGTCGACACCACGAGGGTGTCGGCCCCGCCGAGGTTGGCCGCGTCGTGCCCGACGTGCACGTCGGCGCCGAGCCCGGCGAGCGCGGTGAGCATGGCCGACGGCCTTGCGTCGCTGCCGGACACCGGCACGCCGCGGGCCAGCATGATCCGTGCGATCGCCGACATGCCTGCCCCGCCGATGCCGGCGAAGTGCACCTTGCCCAGCTGCTCCACGGGCACCGGGACGCCGTCGGTGGCCGCGTCCTGACTGCTCACCGTCGTCACCCGTGGTCCCGGATGATGCCGATCACCTCGGCGGCCAGCCGGGTGTCGGCGTCCCGCCGACCCAGCCCCGCGGCCGCCTGGGACATGGCGGCGATCCGTCCGGGGTCACTGAGCACCGGCAGCACGGTGTCGCGGATCCATTCCGGGGTCAGCTGGGCGTCGTCGATCATCAGCCCGCCGCCGGCCCGCACGATCGGCGCCGCGTTCAGCGCCTGCTCGCCGTTGCCGTGCGGCAGCGGAACGAACGCTCCGGGCAGCCCCACCGCGGTCAGCTCCGCGCAGGTCATCGCGCCGGCCCGGCACAGTGCCAGGTCCGCGGCGGCGTACCCGAGGTCCATCCGGTCCAGGTAGGGCATGACCACCTGAGGCGGCCCGTCGTCACCGGTGGATGATGGCGCCTCCTCGGCTCCGGCGGCGTTCGGCCCGGTGATGAGCAGCAACTGCACGCCGGCCGCGCGTAGCCAGGCCGCCGCGCCGGTGGCCGCCTGGTTCAGCGACCTGGCGCCCTGGGAGCCCCCGGTGACCAGCAGCACCGGCAGGTCGCCGCGCAGCCCGAAGTGGGCACGGGCCTTGCCGGCCAGCTCGGCCCGGTCCAGCGTGGTGATCTCGCTGCGCAGCGGGATGCCGATGTAGCGGCCGTGCGGCAGCGTGGTGTCCGGGTTGCCGGTGAACACGTGGCTGGTCAGCCGGGCGCCCACCCGGTTGGCCAGGCCGGCCCGCGGGTTGGCCTCGTGGATCACGATCGGCACCTTGCGGCGCCGGGCCGCCAGGTAGGCCGGCGTGGACACGTACCCGCCGAACCCGACCAGGGCCTGCGCGCCGGTGCCGGTGAGCACCTGGCCGGCCGCGCCGACCGCGGCGGCGAGCCGCGCGGGCACGGTCAGCAGCCGCGGCGAGACGGAACGCGGCAGCGGCACCGGCGGGATGGTGGCCAGTTCGTAGCCGCGCTGCGGCACCAGCCTGGTCTCCAGCCCCCGCTCGGTGCCGAGGAAGGTCAGCGCGATCTGCGGGTCGGCCGCGCGCAGCGCGTCGGCCAGCGCCAGCGCGGGTGAGATGTGGCCGGCCGACCCACCGCCGGCCAGCACGACGCTCATCGTCAAACTGTCCTCCTCGCAGGCCGGCCCGCGAGGCCGCGGGCCGGCCGGTCAGGCCCGGCCGCGGGCCAGGCCAAGCCAGCTTAGGGCTCGCCGCAGGCTGCCGTCGCCGCGTGCGGCCAGCACCTCCCGCGCGCCCGGCTCCCGCTTGGCGAACGACATCAGCATGCCCAGCGCGGCCATCGTGGCCAGCAGCGACGACACTCCGTAGGAGACGAGCGGAAGCGGCACCCCGGTGATCGGGATCACGCCGATCACCGCGCCGATGTTGACCACCGCCTGGACCACGATCCAGGCCGTGGCACCGGCCGCGGCAAGCCGCATGAACGTGTCGTCCACCCGGCGCGCGATGCGCAGCCCAGCGTAGGCGAGCCCGCCGTACAGCACCGACACGCACAGCGTGCCGACCAGCCCGAGCTCCTCACCGATGATGGCGAAGATGTAGTCGGTGGTGGCGTTGGGCACCCAGCCCCATTTCTGCTTGCTGGCGCCGAGGCCGACGCCGAACCAGCCGCCCGAGCCGACCGCGTACTTGCCCTGGATGCTCTGCATGTCCACCCCGGTGGGGCTGGACTGCCCGTTCATGAAGTTGGTCAGCCGCTGCAGCTCGTAGGGGTGCACGATGACCATGACGACCAGGACCATGCCGATGAGTGCGAGCGTGCCGGCGAACAGGCGGCCCGGCGTGCCGATCACCCACAGCAGGGCCAGGAAGATGGTCAGCAGCACCGAGGTGGTGCCCAGGTCGTCGCCGAGCATCACGAGCAGGCAGATCACGCCGACCCCGGGCAGCAGCGGGATCAGCAGGTGCCGCCAGTCGGTGAGCTGGCCCAGCTTTTCCTTCCTGGCCAGCAGGTCCGCCCCCCACAGCAGGAACGCGAACTTGGCCAGCTCGGACGGCTGCAGCTGGAACGGGCCGAGGTCGATCCACCGGGAGGCGCCGCCGGAGCTCACCCCGACGCCGGGGATGAGCGTCAGCATCAGGCCGAGAATCGCGACGATCAGCAGCGGGTACGCCGCCGCCCGGAACAGCCGGGGCGACGAGCGCGCGGCGATCCACAGGATCGGCAGGCCGAGCGCCACGCCGAGCAGCTGCCGCTGGAACTGCTGGTATATCGGGGTGCCGTTGACCAGTGCGATCGCCGACGAGGTGGACAGCACCATGACCAGGCCGAGCGCGAGCAGCAGGACGGTGATCCCGACGACCAGGTAGTAGGACAGCATCGGCCGGGCCAGCAGCGCGGACCAGGCCGCCATCCGCTCCCGCGGCAGCAGCCCACCCGCCTCGGCGCGGTCCCCGCCGGGTGCCCCGTCACCGGTGTCCCAGGTGTCGGGCGTGGTGGTGCTCACCGCGCACCGGCCAGTGCGCGCACCGCCGCGGCGAATGCGTCGCCGCGCGCCCCGTAGCTGGCGAACATGTCGAGCGAGGCGGCGGCGGGGGCGAGCAGCACGGTATCGCCGGGCGCGGCCACCGCGGCAGCCTCGGACACAACGCGTTCCATGATCCCAGTGTCGGTGCCGGCCAGCTCGACCACGGGGACATCGGGCGCGTGTCGCGCCAAAGCCTGGGCCACGATGCCGCGGTCCCGGCCGAGCAGCACCGCCGCGCGCAGCCGGGCGGCCGCCCCGGCGACCAGCCCGTCGATGTCGGCGGCCGCACCGCGGAGCATCCCGCCGGCCACCCAGACCACCGACGGATAGGCGGCCAGCGAGGCGGCGGCGGCGTGCGGGTTGGTCGCCTTGGAGTCGTCTATGTAGGTCACCTCGCCGACCCGGGCGACCAGGGTGATCCGGTGCGGCTCGGGCTGGAACGCGTGCAGCCCCGCCGCGACGGCGGCCGGGGCCACCCCGTAGCCGCGGGCCAGCGCGGCCGCGGCCAGTGCGTTGGCCACGTTATGCGGGGCGGCCGGCTGCACCTCGCTCACCTGGGCCAGGACGTCCCCGTCGCCGAACGCCCGGTCGACCAGGGCGCCGCCGGCCACGCCGAGCTCGCCGGGCCCGGGCGGGCCGGACCGGAAAGCGACCAGCCGGGCCAGCCCGGGTGCGGCGGCCAGCCGGGCCGACCAGGCGTCGTCGGCGTTGTATACCGCGATCGTGCCGGGGGCGAAGATCCGGCCCTTGGCCCGCGCGTAGGAGTCCATGTCGCCGTGCCAGTCGATGTGGTCGGCGGCCAGGTTGAGCACGGTGGCGGCCAGCGGCCGCAGCGAGGAGCTCCAGTGCAGCTGGAAGCTGGACAGCTCGACGGCCAGCACCTGGTAGGGCACCGGTTCGGTGACCGCCTCCACCGCGGAGGTGCCGACGTTCCCTGCCGCGGCCGCGCGCAGCCCGGCGGCCTGCAGCATCGCGGCCAGCATCCGCACCGTGGTCGTCTTGCCGTTCGTTCCTGTGACACCCAGCCAGGCCTGCGCGGTGCCGTCGGGTAGCAGCGGGCGCAGCCGCCAGGCCAGTTCGACGTCGCCGATGACCGGGATGCCGGCGTCGCGGGCGGCGGCCAGCAGCGGCGCGTCAGGCCGCCAGCCCGGGGAGGTGACCACCAGCCGGGTGCCCGGCGGCAGGCCGGCCGCGGCGTCCTGGCCGAGCAGCACCCGCACGCCCAGCGCGGCCAGTTCGGTGGCCCGCTGCCTGCGCACCTCGTCGTCGGTGGCCTCCAGCACGGTGACCTGGGCGCCGCGGGCGGCCAGCGCACGGGCGGCCGGCGGGCCGGACACGCCGAGCCCGGTCACGCAGACCTGCTGGCCGCCCCAGTCCTGCCCGGCCCACTGCTGCCCGGCCCGCTCCTGCACTGTGCCGTCCCGCTCTGTGCTGTCCCGCGATGGCGCGGCGGTCACGTCGGGCTCATCCACTGCACGTAGAAGATGACCAGGCCGAGGCCGATGAACAGCCCGGAGACCAGCCAGAATCGGATGACGATGGACGTGTCCGGCCAGCCAAGCATCTCGAAGTGATGGTGCAGCGGCGCTATCTTGAACACACGTCTGCCGGTCAGCTTGAACGAGCCGACCTGGAGCACCACCGACAGCGTTTCGATCACGAACAGGCCACCGAGTATCGCCAGCAGCAGCTGGGTCTTGGTGCACACGGCCAGCCCGGCCAGCACGCCGCCGAGCGCCAGCGAGCCGGAGTCACCCATGAAGATCCGGGCCGGCGGCGCGTTCCACCACAGGAACCCGATGCACGCGCCGAGCACGGCCGCGGCCACGATCGCGCAGTTGAGCGGGTCCCTGACCGGGTAGCACTCGGGCGTCAGCGCGCTGGTGCAGTCGTTGCGGTCCTGCCAGATGCCGATGATCACATAGGCGGCGAGCACCTGGATCACCACGCCGGTGGCCAGCCCGTCCAGGCCGTCGGTGAGGTTCACCCCGTTCGACATGGCGGCGATCATGAAGACCACCCACAGGCCGAACAGCACCGGGCTGATGGCCGGGCCGAAGTCGCGCAGGAAGGAGAAGTGCGGGTCCGCCGGGGTCAGGTCGAAGCCGTCCTTGAACCGCAGCACGAGCACCGCGAACACCGCCCCGACCACCGCCTGGCCGCCCAGCTTCGCCCCGCTGCGCAGGCCCAGGCTGCGCTGCTTGTAGATCTTGATGAAGTCGTCGAGCAGCCCGACCACGCCGAGCCCGGTCATCAGCATGAGGACCAGCAAGCCGGACGCGGTCGGCGGCGTGCCCGTGGTGTAGCAGCCGACGAAATAGCCGATCAGCGTGGCGATGATGATGATGACGCCGCCCATGGTCGGCGTGCCGCGCTTGGTGGCGTGCCCGGCCGGGAGGTCTTCCCGGATCTCCTGGCCGTAGCCGCGGGCCCGCAGCAACCGGATCGCCAGCGGCGTGCCGAGCAGCGCGATGAGCGTGGAGACTCCCGCCGCGACGAGGACCGTCCTCACTGATCGCCTCCCGAGCGCTCGTCCCCGGTCAGTCCGTCTTCGGCCGGCCCGCCGTCGGTCAGCAGCGTCTCCGCCACGGTCCACAGCGCCTCGGAGCGGGACGCCTTGACCAGCAGGGTGTCCCCCGGGCGGAGCCGGCCACGCGCCGCCGCCACCGCGGCGGGCCCGTCCGGCACGTGCACCAGCTCGCCCGTCCAGCCGGGATGTGACCTGGCGCCGTCCAGCATCGGCGTGGCCTGCTCGCCGACCACGATGAGCGTGGCCAGCCCGGCCCGCGCCGCGTACCGGCCGACCTCTTCATGCCATTGCCGGGAGTTGTCCCCCAGCTCGCCCATGTGCCCGAGTACCGCGAGCTTGCGGCCGGTCCCGGCCATCGTGACCTGCGCGTCGAGCGCGGCACGCACGGAGTCCGGGTTGGCGTTGTAGGAGTCGTTGATCACGGTGACGCCGTCGGCCCGGCGGGTCACCTCCATCCGCCGCCTGCTGCGCGCGACCGCCGCCGACAGCGCCTCGGCCACCTCGCCGGGCGGTGTGCCCAGCGGTCCGGCCAGCGCGGCCACCGCGAGCGCGTTGGACACGTTGTGCACACCGCGCAGCTGGAGCCGGACCGGTGCGGCGCCGTCCGGGGTGACCAGGGTGAAGGCGGGGCGGCCCGTCTCATCGATGGTCACCTCGTCGGCCCGCACCTCCGCCTGGGGTGAGCGGCCAAAGGTGATCACCCGCGCAGCCGTCCTGGACCTCATCGCGGCGACCGCGGGATCGTCGGCGTTCAGCGCCGCCACACCGTCGGCGGGCAGCGCCTCGACGAGCTCCCCCTTGGCCTGCGCCACCTCGCGCTGGTCGGCGAAGTACCCGCCGACGTGCGCGCGGCCCACGTTCAGCACGGCACCGAACCTGGGCGGGGCGATCGCGCAGAGCTCGGCGATGTGCCCGCGCCCGCGGGCACCGAGTTCCAGGATCAGGTACCTGGTCTCCTCGTCGGCGCGCAGCACGGTGAGCGGATGGCCGAGCTCGTTGTTGAACGACCCCGGCGGGGCCACCGTTGGGCCGAGCCGCTCGGCCACCTGGGCCAGCAGATCCTTGCTGGTGGTCTTGCCCGCCGAGCCGGTGACCCCGGCGATGGTCAACTTGGGCAGCCGGTCCACCACCGCGCGGGCCAGCGGCGCGAGCGCCGCCGCCGGGTCGGCGACGATGAGCGCGGGCACGCCCACCGGCCGGCTGGCCAGCACCGCGGCCGCCCCGGCGGCCACCGCGGCGGCGGCGAAGTCATGCCCGTCCACCCGTTCACCCGGCAGCGCCACGAACAGCCCGCCCGGTGTGGCCTGCCGGGAGTCGATGACCACCGGCCCGCCGACCAGGGCACCAGGGTTGGGCGCCTGGTCCAGCCGGGCGCCGGTGATGCTGGCGATCTCGGCCAGCGAAAGCGGGATCAACCGTCCTCCCTCAGGCCGAGCGCACCGCGTTCGGCTGCCACCCGGACCGCCGCTACCTCGGTGGCCGCGGCCGCCGCCACCGCACGGTCGTCGAACGGGATCACGGTCCCGCCCACGTACTGGCCGCGCTCGTGGCCCTTGCCCGCGACCAGCACGATGTCACCCTTGCCGGCCCCGGCCACGGCCAGCCTGATCGCGGCGGCGCGGTCCGGCTCCATGATCACGTGTGCCCGCTGGGCGGCCGCTACTCCCCTGGCACCGTCCAGCATCGCGGCCAGGATGTCCAGCGGATCCTCTGAACGCGGGTTGTCGCTGGTGAGAATGGCGACGTCGGCCAGGCTGGCTGCCGCCGCCCCCATCAGCGGCCGCTTGGCCCTGTCCCGGTCGCCGCCGCAGCCGAGCACGATGGTGAGCCGGCCCTGGGTGACCGGTCGCAGCGCGCGCAGCGCCGCTTCCACCGCGGCCGGCTTGTGTGAGTAGTCCACCAGGATGGTGAAGTCCTGGCCGGCGGTGTCCACCCGCTCCAGCCGGCCCGGCACGCCCGGGCAGGCTGCTACGCCGGCCACCGCGGGCTGCAGGCCGACGCCCGCCTCCACCAGGGCCACCACCGCGCCGAGCGCGTTGGCGACGTTGAACGGGCCGGCCAGCGCCAGGGAGGCGTCCGCCTCGACCCCGCCCGGGCCGACCACCCGGAACGCGCTGCCGTCCGCGCCGCAGCGCACGTCCACCGCCCGCCAGTCCGCGGCCGGGCTGCCCGCGGCGGAGAACGTCGTGACCGGGATCTCCGCCCGGGCGGCCAGTTCGCGGCCCCGCGGGTCGTCGGTGTTGACCACCCCGGCCCGCGCGTACCGGCAGGTGAACAGGCTGGCCTTGGCGGCGAAGTAGTCGTCCATGCTGTCGTGGAAGTCGAGGTGGTCCTGCGACAGGTTGGTGAAAATGGCCACGTCGAACACCGAGCCGGCCACCCGGCCGAGCGCCAGCGCGTGGCTGGACACCTCCATCGCGGCCGCGCTGACGTCCTGCTCGAGCATCACCGCGAACAGCGCCTGCAGGTCGGTCGCCTCCGGGGTGGTGAGCTGGCTCGCGGCGGTGAGCCGCCCGGCCCTGGTCTGCACCCCGCCGGCCAGGCCGGTCACGTGGCCGGCCATCCGCAGCCCGGATTCCAGCAGGTAGCTCGTGGTGGTCTTGCCGCTGGTCCCGGTCACGCCGAGGAGCAGCAGCCGCTGCGACGGGTGGCCGTAGATCCAGGCGGCGACCTCGCCGAGCCTGGCCCGCACGTCACTGACCACGAAGACTGGCAGCGCGCAGTTCACCGCCGTGTCCCGGCCGCCAGGGTCGGTGAGCACGGCCGCCGCCCCGGCCGCCTCGGCCTCGCGGCAGAACCGTGCGCCGTGTGTATGGCTGCCCGGCAGCGCCGCGTACAGGTCGCCGGGGCGCACCTGGCGGGAGTCGTGGGTGACGCCGGTCAGCCGGGCCGCGCCGTCCGGGCCGGTGAACGGATCCTGTTCCGCGGGGCTGGTCATCTTCACGCCGAGCAGGCGGGCCAGCCCGCTGAGCGGGCGCGGCGCTACGTGAGCCGGCCGGGACGGGAGATCCGCACCCGGCTGGGGCACGTCCGGCGGCCCGCTGGCGGAAGGCATGGCGGGTGGCACGCGCAGAGGTTACCTCCGATCACGGCGCCGTGAGCCGGACGTAGGGACGCTTGGCATAATTGGGCGGGATTTTCAGGGTTTGCAGCGTCGCCCGCATCACCTGATAGAAGACCGGCCCGGCGACCTGGTCACCGTAGTAGGCCGATCCCTTCGGATCCTGGACGTTGACCGCCACCACGACCTGCGGGTTGTTCGCCGGGGCCATCCCGATGTAGCTGGCGCCGTAGTTGCACAGGCAGCCCTTGGCGTTGGCCTCCTGCGCGGTGCCGGTCTTCGCCGCGATCTGGTAGCCCGCGATGTCGCCCCACGGCACTCCGGCCTCCGCGTCCACCATGGGGACCTGCTCCAGCACCGGGATGAGCTCGCGCGAGGTCCTGGCCTGGATGACCCGCCGCTTCGGCGGCGCCGGGGCCGGCACGAAATGCCCCCCCGAGCTTGTGGTGCCGGCCACGATCGACGGCTGCACCCGGACCCCGTTGTTCGCGATGGTGGCGTACACGCTGGCCATCTGCAGCGCGTTCGCGGCCACGCCCTGGCCGAACGCCATGGTGTCCTTGGTGTCGCCGTAGTACTGCGACGGCTTGGACAGCAGGCCGGCCGACTCGCCGGGCAGGTTGACCCCGCTGGGCTGGCCGAGGCCGAAGGCGCGGAAGTAGTTGTACTGGGTCTGCTTGCTGATGTGCTGGACGACCTGGACCATGCCCACGTTGCTGGAGTTGGCCAGGATGCCGGCGATGGTGAGGTGCTCGGTCGGGTGGGCCTCGGCGTCGTGGAACGGGAAGCCGTTCTCGGTGATCTGGTAAGGCACCCGGTAGCGGCTCATCAGCGTCTGGTGGCCGCGCTCCAGGGCCGCCGCGACGGTGATCACCTTGGCCGTGCTGCCCGGCTGGAACACGTTCCCCACCACGTCGTTCGTGGTGGATTGCAGGCTGGCCGGGTTGGCCGGGTTGTACGTCGGGTACTGCGCCATGGCCAGGATCTGGCCGGTGTGCGGCTGCATGATCACCGCCGTGCAGTACTTGGCGTGGGTGGCGATGACCTTCTGCTTGCAGGCCTGCTCCGCCGCGTACTGCAGCGGGGTGATGATGGTGAGCCGGACGTTGCGGCCGGGCACGGTCGGCTTCAGCGTGACCGGGGACAGCGGGATCGCCTGCCCGGTGGCGCTGGTCTGCACCTCTTCGGTGCCCTTCTGGCCGGCCAGCAGGCTGTTGTCCGCCGACTCGACGCCGGCCTCGCCGGTCAGGTTGCCCGCGCTGTCGGTATCGGTGAAGCCGACCAGCGGGGCGGCCAGCTCGTTGTTCGGGTAGCTGCGGCTGTAGGAGGGGGTGAGCCCGACGCCGGGCAGCCCGGTGGTGTGCCTGCCGGGCAGCCGCAGGCTGCTGATCCGCTGGCCGGTCTGCGCGGGCACGCCGGTCTTCAGCTTCACGTACTCCAGTGACGTGGGATTCTGTATCAACGCGAGAAGCTTGGCCGCGCTCATGCCCAACGGCCCGGCCAGAGCCGCGGCGATCTGCGGTTCCTGCGCCGCCGTCATCAGCTTCGGGTCGGCGAACACCACATCGGTCTGCACCGTGCTGGCCAGCACGGTGCCGTCGGCGGTGGTGATGGCGCCGCGCACCGCGGGCATCGGCACGCTCTGCACCCGCTGGCGCTCGGCGAGCATCCGGTACTGGCCGCCGTCCATGCCCTGCATCTGCACCAGCCGCCCGGCGAACAGCGACAGCACGAACGCGATGCACAGCAGGCCGACCCGCAGCCTGCGCGCTGGGTCGCTGCGGTTGACCAGCTTGCGGGGCCTGGGCGGCCGCCGCGGCCTGACTGGCCGCCGCGCGCGCTCCGCCCGCCGTGCCCAGGGCGGCTGGCCCGACCGTGGCCGGCCAGACCGTGGCTGGCCAGACCGTGGCTGGCCAGATCGTGCGTGACCAGACCGTGCGCGGCCAGACAGTGGGTGGTGGCTGGCCCGTGGCTGACCGGCCCGTGGCTGACCGGACCGTGGCTGACCGGACCGTGGCTGACCCGACCGTGGCTGACCCGACCGTGGCTGACCGGGCTGGCCCTGGCGTGGCCGTTCCTCCCCGGGCCCGGCCCCTCTCCCCCGCCCAGCGGGCAGCACGATCTCCCGCCGCTGACCGTCCCGCCGGGGGCCGGCTCCGGCCTGGTCAGCCGGCCTGCGCCCCGCGGGCTGGCGGCCGGCCTGCTCACGGCCCGGCTGCTCACGGCCCGGCTGCTCACGGCCCGGCTGCTCACGGCCCGGCTGCTGGCGGCGGCCCGCAGCGCTCCGGCGGTCCGGGGCGCCGCGTGCGCCCGGCCCAGGCCCGCGGCGGTCACCACCGGCCGGCCTGCGGACGCTGCGTGGGCCGCGTGGCCGGCCCGGGTCCTCGTCCGGGTCCCTCACGGCGTGTACCCGGGCTGGGTGACCACGCCGGGCTCGGTGGCCGGCTGGCTGTGGATCCGCCCGGTCTTCAGGTTGATGAAGTGCATCCTGCCCGCCGGGCGCATGCCGAGTTGCTTGGCCCGCGCGGCGATCGAGGACGGCGCCTCCTCCTGGGCAGTCTTCTGCTGCAGGGCCTGCACCTGCTGGCTGAGCGTGGCGTTCCGCTGCTGCATGCCGGTGATCTGGAACGCACCCTGGGCGAGCGTGGTGTTCAGCATCAGCAGGCAGACCAGTCCGCCGGCCAGCAGCCCGACGAGCAGCAGCACGAACGGGGTGCGCGGCCGCGTCTGCCCACCGGCGGCGGGCCCGGCGCCCTGCGGCAGCCCGGCGCGCCCGGGCTGGGCGGTGCGGGCCGGCTGGCTGGGGCGGGCCGGCTGAGGCCGGGCCGGGCGGGTGCGCTGAAGCGGGCCAGGCTGTTGCCGCTGCGGCCGGGGCGGCTGAGGCCGCTGCGGCTGGCGGGTCCGGGTGCCGGTCTTCCCGCTGACCAATCCGGTTGCCATCTACATCACCCCTCCGTGCTCTGTCTGCGGGCCGGGCCCGCTGCCTGCCGTGTCATGCCGCCTCACCGATCCGTTCCGCAGCCCGCAGCCGCACCGACGCCGCACGCGGGTTGGCCGCCACCTCCTGCTCGGGCGGCCGCAGCGCGCCCCTGGTCAGCAGCCGGAACCGCGGCCGGTGCGAGGGCAATGACTGCGGCAGCCCACGGGGCGTGGTGTCCCTGGTCCGCTCCGCGAAGGTGCGCTTGACCATCCGGTCCTCGAGTGAGTGGTAGGCGAGGACGACGATCCGGCCGCCGGGCGCGAGTGCCTCCATCGCGGCGGGCAGCGCCTCGCTCAGCGCCTCGAGTTCCCCGTTGACCTCGATCCGCAGCGCCTGGAATGTCCGCTTGGCCGGGTTCCCGCCGGTCCGTCTGGCCGGCGCGGGGATTGACGCCTTGATGATGTCGGCCAGGCGGCCGGTGCTGGTCAGCGGGTCGCGGGTGCGTTCGCGCACCAGCGCGCGGGCGATCCTGGCCGCGAACCGCTCCTCGCCGAACTCGCGCAGGATGGCGGCCAGCCGCTCGGCCGGGTAGGTGTTCACCACCTGGGCCGCGGTGAGCGGCCGGGTGACGTCCATCCGCATGTCCAGCGGCGCGTCGTAGGAGTAGGCGAAGCCGCGCTCCCGGTCATCCAGCTGCGGGGAGGAGACGCCCAGGTCGAACAGCACGCCCTGCACCTGGGGGTGGCCCGCGCCGGCCAGGATGGCGGGCATCTCGTCGTACCTGGCGTGCATCAGGGTGATCCGGGACGCGTGGCCGGCCAGCACCCGCCTGGATTCCCCGATCGCGGTGGGGTCCATGTCCAGGCCGATCAGCGCCACGCCCGGGTGCGCGTCGAGCAGCACCCTGGCGTGCCCGGCCCGGCCGAGCGTGGCGTCTACCAGCACCGCGCCCGGTGTCTGCAGCGCGGGGCCGAGGAGGGCGGCGACCTGATCGGCCATCACCGGGATGTGTGCCGGTGCTGTCACTGTCGCCAGACCCCCTCTGGTTTTCCGCTGTTTCCGCTGTCCGCTCCTGCGTGTCCCCCGCTGAACCGGGCGGCTGCCGCCGCCGGTGCGCCGGTCAGGTCTACGTCCGCGCGAGCGTCGGGTCCTCGTGGCCGCCTGGCGCCGGGGAAGTGGCGTCAGCCGGCCGGACCACACGGACGCGGGCGCAGACCTCGCCGTGCACGTGCGTTCTACAAAATTCCGGGCAGCACCTCCTCCGACGCGGTGGAGAATGCGTCCTCCTGCTGCTGCATGTAGCTCTCCCAGGCGGCGGCGTCCCAGATCTCCAGGCGGGTGTTCATGCCCACCACGGCGCAGTCCCGCTCCAGGCCGGCGTACGCGCGCAGGGCCGGCGGGATGGTGATCCGCCCCTGCTTGTCCGGTACCTCGTCGGACGCGCTGCCGAAGAACACCCGGCTGTAGTCACGCACCGCCTTGGCCGTCACCGGTGCGGTGCGCAGCTTCTGGGTGAGCTCGGCGAACTCGGCCGGCGGAAAGACGTACAGGCAGCGCTCCTGGCCTTTGGTGATCACCAGACCTCCGGCGAGCTCGTCCCGGTACTTCGCGGGCAGGAACAGCCGTCCCTTGTCGTCAAGGCGCGGCGTGTGAGTGCCGAGGAACATCGGCCCCACCCCCTCCGCGGTGACCTGTGCTGGGAGACTGCCCCCTCCACGGCGCACCACTGTACTCCACATTTCCCCACGAGCAAAGAGCAAGCGCGCCTGCTGGCCACCCATCGGGCGAGAAAGTCCCAGCTAGATCGCAGTGGGGCGAAGTGGAGGGGGCACGTGGAGCGCGACGGCATCCGATGCCGCCAGCCCGCCCGGTTCTGCAGGTTCTGAACCGCCCCGGCCCACCCATCCGTGAATTGAGCACAGGCCACGAAATGCTCACGGCTCGGCGTCGGAGTCGGCTCAGCCTCGCGCCGATCCGGTCAAAGGACGTACTGTCGGAAAACGCGCGCAAATCCGCCGCCGGCGTTGGGATGGTTGCGGACCTGCTAGGTAGCCTGGTGGCGCGAAGACGCGAGGAGGCCAAGTGGCGGTCGACACGGGGCAGGGCGCCACGCGCCCGCTCGCGGAACAGGCCGAGGTAGCGCATAGCGCCGGCAAAGCCATCGAGTCGGTGATCGATGGCAAGGCCGGCACGATCCGGCTGGCCCTGACGGTGCTGCTGGCCGAGGGCCACATGCTGATCGAGGACGTGCCCGGCGTCGGGAAGACCATGCTGGCCAAGGCGCTAGCCCGGTCCATCGACTGCACAGTCCGGCGGGTCCAGTTCACCCCGGACCTGCTGCCCAGTGACATCACCGGGGTCAACGCGTTCAACCAGGAGCTGAGCGAGTTCGAGTTCAAGCCCGGGCCGATCTTCGCCAACATCCTGGTCGGCGACGAGATCAACCGCGCCTCCCCGAAGACCCAGTCCGCCCTGCTGGAGTGCATGGAGGAACACCAGGTCACGGTGGACGGCACCACCTACCCGCTGGAATCGCCGTTCATGGTGATCGCCACGCAGAACCCGGTGGAGATGGAGGGCACCTACCCGCTGCCGGAGGCTCAGCTCGACCGGTTCACCGCGCGCATCTCGATCGGCTACCCCTCCCCCGAAGCGGAACTGGAGATGCTCGACACGCACGGGCTGTTCTCCCCGCTGGACCAGCTCGAGCCCGTGGCCACCGCGGGTGACATGCGGGAGCTCATCGCCGGCGTCCGCGGGGTGCACGTGGCCGACGCGATCAGGCACTACGTGATCAGCCTGGTGAACGCGACCCGGTCCAGCCCGGAGCTGCGGCTCGGCGCATCGCCCCGGGCCACCCTGCACCTGCTGCGCGCCTGCCGGGCGTACGCGGCGCTGGAGGGCCGCGACTTCGTGATCCCGGACGACGTGCAGACGCTGGCGGTGCCGGTGCTCGCCCACCGGCTGCTGCCCACCGCCGAGGCGGTCATCGAACGCAAGGGCCCCGAACGGGTGCTTTCCAGACTCATCCAGCGCGTCCCCCTCCCGCAGCGAGGCTGAGCGCGGGGACCCGGAGGGATAGCAGGCATGCACTCGCTGTTGGCCGGGTTCACCACCCGCGGGAAGTCCTTCCTCGCGGCCGGCCTGGCGGCCGTGCTCTGCGGCCTGGTGCTGGGCGAGCCCGCCCTGGTGCGCGTCGGGGCGCTGGTCTTCCTGCTGCCGCTGCTGTCCGCGCTGGCCGCAGGCCGGACCCGGTACCGGCTCAGCTGTGTCCGGCAGATCAGCCCGCCGCGGGTGCCGGCCGGCCAGCCGGTGCGGGTGCTGCTGCGGATCGAGAACGTGTCCCGGCTGCCCACCGGGCTGCTGCTGGCCGAGGACGAGGTGCCCTACACGCTGGGCAGCCGGCCCCGGTTCGTGCTGGAGCGGATCGAGCGGGGCGGCACCCGCGAGCTGGACTACCCGCTCCGTTCCGACGTGCGCGGCAAGTTCACCGTTGGGCCGCTGCGGCTCCGCGTCGCCGACGTGTTCGGGCTGGTGGAGCTGGGCCGCTCGTTCAGCAGCAGCAGCACGCTGGTCGTCTCGCCGAAGATCGTGCCGCTGCCCGGCGGCGCGGTGACCGGCAGCTGGCTGGGTGAAGGCGACGGCCACGCCAAGGCCGCCGCGGCCGGCGAGGACGACGCGGGCACCCGCCCCTACCGGGACGGCGATGAGCTGCGCCGGGTGCACTGGCGGTCCACCGCGCGGTACGGGGAGCTGATGGTGCGCCGCGAGGAGCAGCAGTGGCGCAATCACGCCGTGCTGCTGCTGGACGCCAGGCGCAGCGCGCACGTGGGCAACGGGGCGACGTCGTCGTTCGAGTTCGCGGTGAGCGCGGCCGCCTCGATCGGCGTGCAGCTGGCCATGCACGGGTTTGACGGCCAGCTGGTCACCGACAGCGGCGCCGCCGCCGGGCCGGGCGGCTTCGAGGACGTCATGCTGGACTCGCTCGCGGTCATCAAGCCGTCGGCCCGCCGGGATCTGACCCGGGCGCTGGCCGCCGTGCGCCCCCGGGCCAGCGGGCTGCTCGTCGTGGTGGCCGGCCGGCTGACCGCCGCCGAAGCCACCAGCCTGGTGACCAGCCACCCCGGCGGCACGCCCGCGCTGGCGCTGCTGCTGGCCGTGTCAGCCTGGGCGCCCGGGCAGCAGGCCACCGGGGATGAGGAGACGGAGAAGGCCGCGGCCGTGCTCACCGCGGCGGGCTGGCGGGTGTCCATCGTCCGGCCGGACACCCCGCTGGCCGCCGCCTGGCGGCGGCTGCAAGGCACGCCGGCCGCCGCCGGGACGGCTGGTGCCCGCGCCGCGGCACCAGTGCCCGCCGCGCCGGACGGTGCGCCGCCGGGGACGGCCGGCGCCGTGGATGAGCCCCTGGAGGCCAGGTGAATCACAGGCTGACGATCACCTCCGCGATCGCGACGCTGGCCGCGTCGATGGCGCTGATCCCGCTGATCTCCGGCGGCAAGTGGTTCTTCGGCGGGCTGGGCGCGATCGTCCTGACCGCCGCCGTCGGCACCGCCACCCGGCACCGCGCGCTGCGGGCCCTGCCCGCGGTGGTCTGCCTGCTGTGCGCGCTGGCCGTCCTGGTGCTGTACCTGAACCTGATCTATGCGTCCCGTTACTCCTACCTGCGGCTGTTCCCCAGCCCGCACTCGCTGAGCTACCTGTGGCACGCCGCGGTCACCGGGCTGCACGACACCCGGAAGTACACCGCGCCGGTGCCGCCCATTCCCGGCCTGGAGTTCCTGGCCAGCGGCGGCATCGGGCTGGTCGCCGTGCTGACCGACCTGATCGCGGTCCGGCTGCGCCGCAGTGCGCTGGCCGGGCTGCCGCTGCTGGTGCTGTTCAGCGTGCCTGTGGCCACCAACGCGAGCAAGAACACCACCGAGAACACGATCCTGTTCTGCATCGGCATGGCCGGCTACCTCGCCTTGCTCAGCGCCGACGGGCGGGAGCGGCTCCGGCTCTGGGGCCGCCTGGTGACCCCCTGGAACGCCGCTCATCCTGACGAGCCGGACGGCGAGCTGGGGTCCGGGCCGAGCGCCCGCGCGCTGGCCGCCTCCGGGCGCCGGATCGGCCTCGCCGCCGTCGTGCTGGCGCTGTTCGTCCCGCTGCTCATCCCGGGCCTGCACGCGCACAAGCTCTTCCACGGCGACGGCGGGTCCGGGCCGGGCACCGGCCCCGGCAACGGCTCGGGCGGCGGCGTGGACGCCAGCGTGAACCCGCTGGTGCAGATGACCCAGGGCCTGCAGCAGGCCAGGCCGACGGTCGTGTTCACCTACACCACCAACGACCCCAACCCGCAGTACCTGGTCGAGTACGTGCTCAACCGGCTGACCGCGACCCGGGCCACCTGGGTGCCGCCGGCGCAGAAGTCCATGAAGCCGGTGTCCGCGGGGCACCCGCTGCCCAGCGTGCCCGGCCTGCACTCCGCTCGCTTCCTGCGGGTGCAGACGAAGATTCGCATGCAGGTGGCGGCCACACTGGACCAGAGCTACCTGCCGCTGCCGTACGCGCCACGGGAGCTGACCGTGCCGCACAACGGCCTGCTGGTGGATCCGTCCACCCTGCTGGTCTGGTCGCCGCTGGCCAACCTGACCAACGTCAGCTACACGGTGAGCAGCTACGACGTCTCCCCCACCCAGGCCCAGTGGGCCGCGGCCACGGCCAAGCCCACCGGGATGGGCAGCTACCTGACCGTGCCCCCGCCGCTGCACCCGCTCATCTCGCTGGCCCAGCAGATCACCGCGGGCACCAGCACCCCCTACGCCAAGGCGGTGGCCCTGCAGGGGTGGCTGCGGTCCGGCAGGTTCACCTACGACGTGCGCGCCACCGAGCCGGACAACGTGCACGCCCTGCGCAACTTCCTGTACAACACCCAACGGGGGTACTGCCAGCAGTTCTCCTTCGCGATGATGGTGCTGGCCCGGCTGCTCGGCATCCCGGCGCGGGTGGCGGTCGGCTATGACCAGGGCACCCCCCTCGGCCACGGGCGGTACGAGGTCCGGACCAGCGACGAGCACGCCTGGACCCAGCTGTACTTCCCCGGGCTCGGCTGGACGACGTGGGAACCGACCCCGGGCGGCGGCGGGGTTGGCCAGGCCAACGCGCAGGCGCCGTCCTACACCGTCCCCGCCGAGTCCGGCGGCGGTGGCACCGGCACCGGGCCGCAGATCCTGCCGAGCACGGACAAAGCCGCGCGAAGCCGCACGCATGGCCGCCCCAACCAGATCCCCGGCGTCGGGATCAACGGGAAGCTGGCCGACACCGCCCAGGGCGGCGCGGCCGCGGGCGTGCCCGGCAGCGGCACCGGCTCCGGCCCGCCGGTGCTGCTCATCGTGCTGGCCGCGCTGATCCTCGCGGCCCTGGCCGCACCGCGGATAGCCAGGTCGTGGACGCGGCGGCGGCGCTGGATGACCGCGCACGGCGACGCGGGCCGGGCGCACGCCGCGTGGGCCGAACTCCTCGACGACATGGAGGACCTCGGCATCGAGCACGGGCCGGGCGAGACCCCGCGTGCGCTGTCCACCCGGATCGCCGGCCAGCAGGATCTGACCGGCGACGCCAGGGCGGCGCTGGACCGGCTGGCCAGGGCCGAGGAACTCGCCAGCTACGCCAGGGAACCAGGCCCCGCCACCACCCTGGCCGCGGATCTCGCCGCGGTGCGCAGCGCGCTGGCCGCATCCGTGCGCAGCGCAGTGCGCTGGCGGGCGCGGCTGCTGCCGCTGTCCTCGGGCGGGCGGCTGCGGCAGATCGCGGTGCAGGCGCTCGACGTGTTCGGCTGGCTGGAGATCGCCCTCACCCGGCTGGTGGCCCGGATCACCCGGTCCCGCCCCCGGCAGGCGTAGACCCCCAGCAGCAGAACCCTCCCTGTACGCCTTGACAAGACACACAGCCGGCCTGCCACGTGCCGGTGTGCTGTGCGAGCGTGTGCATGTAGCATGCACGTATTACATGTAATGTGTCGATGACTGATGTGTCGCTGGCGCGCGACGGGCTAGTGTTCGCGGTGCGCAACCCGGATCAGCGCGAGCCAGTGGAGTATTCGTTGCTGCTGCCCCCTGCCCCATCGGACCGGATCGCCGACTCGGTGTACGCCGCCCTGCTCGATGCGATCTTCACCGGCAGGATCCGCCCCGGCAGCAAGCTCAGTGTGCCGGCCCTGGCCGGGCAGCTGGGGGTGAGCCGGAGCCCGGTCCGCGAGGCCGTGCAGCGCCTCATCGCCGAGCGGCTCGCCGGGGAGGAACCGCGCCGCGGCGCGGTCGTGGCCTCCGTCGGCCCCGCCGAGCTGGCCCGGCTATATGAGGTGCGTGAGGTGCTGGAAGGACTGGCCGCCCGGCTGGCGGTGGAGAACCAGGGCCGCCGTCTGGTCACCGAGCTCCGCTCGGTGCTGGCCGTGCACGAGCGGGCGGTGGACAGCGCCGCGCTGGATGCGCACACCGAGGCGGACCTGCGCTTCCATGGCCTGATCCGCGCCGCGTCGGCGAATTCCGAGCTGATCAGCATGCTGGACGCGATCCAGACGAGGGTGCGGCTGGCCATGGTCACCACCACGGTCACCGCCGGGCCGCGGCGGGCGCTGCGGGACCACCAGGCGATCCTCGCGGCGATCAGTGCCGGGGATCCGGACCTGGCCGAGCGGAGAGCCCGCGAGCACATCGCCCGGCTGCGGCGGAGCCTGCTCGACGCCCCCGACGACAGCCTGACCGTTCGATGAGCGGGCCACCACAGGGCTCCGGCGCCGGGGGCACGATCGTCGCCGCCGGCATCCGCGTGCTGCGGAAAGAGGCAGCGGACGGGATTGCCATGTCGTTCGGCACGCTGCCCCGCCGGACCATGGTGCTGCTCGAGCTGGAGACCGAGCGCGGCGATACCGGTCTGGGTGAGAGCTGGGTCAACTTCCCGGCCTGGGCCGCCGCCGAGCGGGTCGCGACCCTCCGCGACGGCGTGCTGCCGCTGGTCATCGGGGCCGACGCCGAGCAGATCACGCTGCTGCACCGGCGCCTGGTCAGTGCGCTCGAGCCGGTGGGGCGCCAGTGGGGGGCGCCCGGCCCGGTGATGCAGGCCGTCAGCGCCGTCGACGTCGCGCTCTGGGACCTGGCCGGGCAGGCCGCGGGCCGGGCCATCTCCCGGCTCGCTGGCGGCCGTGTCAGGGACAGCATCCCGGTCTACGCCAGCAGCCTCGGCCCGCATGGGGTGAGCGAGCAGGCGGCACGCTGCCGGGAGGCGGGATTCGGCGCGGTCAAGGTGAAGCTCGGTTTCGGCACCGAGCGCGACCTCGGCATCCTGCGCCAGGCACGCGCGGTCTGCGGCCCTGACGTGGCCATCTACGCGGACGCGAACCAGGGCTGGAGCCTGGACGAGGCGATCGGCTTCGCCCCGGCGCTTCGTGACCACGACGTCCGCTGGGTGGAGGAGCCGGTGCGCGGCAACGATCTCACCGACATCGAGCGGTTCTACGAGCGCACCGGGCTGCCCGTGGCCACGGGCGAGAACGTCTACCGGCGGCACGGGTTCTGGCCCTACATCGACTCCCCGGCGGTGCAAATCCTGCAGCCCGACATTTCCAAGACCGGCGGGCTCAGCGAGGTCTTTGCGATCTGCCAGCTGGCCGCGGCCAGGGACAAGGTCGTCATCCCGCACCTGTACGGGGGCGCCGTGGCGTTCGCCGCGACGCTGCAGCTCGCGGGCTGCAGCCCGCAGGTGTCGGCGGTCGAGTACGACGTCAGGGACAACCCGCTGCGCGACCCGCTGCTGGCCGGTCCCCCGGTCCCGGCCCGTGGCTTGCTGAGCATCCCGGACGGGCCCGGTCTGGGTGTCCACCTCGACCGCCAGGCGATGTCCGACGTAACCGAAGCCCACTACCGTGTGGAGGCATCCACCCCATGACCGTCAGTGCCACCGATTGCGCCGTACGGATCGGCGGGGCGCCCGCCGATCCCATCAGCCGCACCCCGATCCCGGTGACCGAGCCCGCCACCGGGCGGGTCATAGCCGAGCTGGCGGGCGGCGGGGCCAGTGACGCGGAACAGGCCACGGCGGCCGCCACCGCGGCCCTGCCCGGCTGGGCGGACTGCCCCGCTACCGACCGGGCGCGGGCGCTGCGCCGTATCGCCGAGGACCTGCGCGACCCGCAGACCACCGCCACGCTCGCCACGCTGATCACCCGCGAGACCGGCAAGCGGCTAGCGGAGTCCACCGCCGAGGTCGGGCTCTCGGCGGGTTTCTTCGACTGGTTCGCCGCCGCGGCCGAGACCCGGCACGCCGAGCTGTGGGACCGCGTCCCGGGCATCCGGCACGAGGTCACCCAGCACCCGCTCGGCGTGGTGGCGCTGATCACACCGTGGAACTTCCCGGTGTCCATCCCGGCCAGGAAGATCGCCGCCGCACTGGCCGCCGGGTGCACGGTGCTGTTCAAGCCGTCGGAGGTGGCGCCGTCGCCGGCGCTGCTGCTCGCCGGGATCGTGGACCGGCATGTGCCCGGCGGCGTGCTCTGCTCGGTGGCCGGCGCGCCGGAAGCCATCACAGCGAGCTGGCTCGGCGACCACAGGGTCCGCGGCATGAGCTTCACCGGGTCGACCCGGGTGGGCGGGCTGTTGGCCCAGCAGGCCGCCGCGAGATTCCTCCCGTGCGTGCTCGAACTCGGCGGCAACGCCCCGTTCCTCGTGCTGGACGATGCCGATCTGCCCGCCGCGGTGGAGATGCTGATGATCGCGAAGTACCGCAACAATGGGCAGTCGTGTATCGCCGCCAACCACGTATGGGTGCCCCAGGACAAGCTCAGCGAGTTCGCGGCCCTGTACACGGCGGCCAGCGAAGCGCTGGCGCTGGGTGACCCGCTGACACCGGCCACCTCCCTGGGCCCGCTGGCGCTGCCGGGTGACCCTGGCCGCATCGCCGCGCTGGCCGACGACGCCGCGGCGCAGGGTGCGACCGTGGTCCGGACCCGCCAGCCCGTCCCCGCCGAGGGCCACTTCTGCGCGCCGGTCATCTGCCTGCAGCCGGCGGACGAGGCGGCCATCGTGACCGGGGAGATCTTCGGCCCGGCCGTGTCGATCCGCGGCTACCGCCAGGTCGATGACGTGCTCGAGGCGACCAGGCGGCTCAGCCTGGGCCTCGGCGGCTACGTGGCGGGCGCGGACACCTCCCGCACCGCCGCGGTCGCCAGGCAACTCGACGTCGGCATAGTCGGCGTGAACACGGGGACACCGAACACGCCGAGCGTGCCGTTTGGCGGGCTGAAGGACAGCGGCCTCGGCTGGGAGGGCAGCCAGCTTGGCCTGGACGCCTTCACCATCCGCAGGACCATCGCGCGCGCGGTCGGCTGAGCCCGTCGCGGGGGAAGCCCGCCGCCGACCGGTAGGGGACGACTGACTACCCGCCGTTCTCCTGGCGCCTGCGCCAGCGTTCCTCGAGCCGTTCCATGAAGCCGGTCCCGGCTCCGGCTTGTCCCCGGCCCCGTTTGGGCTGCGCGGCTGGCCCGGGCCGCGTGGTCGCCCCGTTGATGTGCCGCCAGCTCGACAATGCCCACATGGCACAGGTGAGCATGACCAGGAACCCGGCCACACCCATCCAGTAGTACTTAGTGATGACCCCGGCGGCCAGCAGCCCCGCACCGAGCAGGAACCCGATGGCAGCCTGGATCAGTCTGCGCCGGTAATGCACCCGCGGATCCCGCGCCCGGACGCTCTGCGCGAACTTCGGATCCTCGGCGTATAGCGCTTTCTCAATCTGGTCGAGCATGCGCTGCTCGTGGTCAGAAAGCGGCACGGCACCTCCCAAGCGACCTCTCGGGCGAGCCGGGTCGTGCAGTGATCACCTTCACCTCACAGTTACGGACCTATGTCAAGGATACGAGCCTCTGCGGGCCACGTGGAAGGAGTACCCACACGGCACTTGGTGCATGTTTGCGGCTCACTGTCCGATCCGGTCAGGGCCGCTCAGCCTGACCAGGCGGCGAGGCCCGCCGGGCACTGCGGCGTTCATCGATGTCGGCAGGTACCAGGGCGGCGGGCCGGACCGCGCCGCTGCCGAACTTGTGCGCGATCTTGTCGACCGCCTGCTCGGCCTCCCGCCACTGGTCCGCGCGCTCACCCAGCACCAGCTGGGTGGCCGCGCCCGCGGCCGGGACGAGCCCGGTGGCGCGCACCCCGACCAGCCGCAGCCGGGCCCGGTCCAGCCCGGCCGCCGCGTACAGCTCACAGGCCGTCTCGTGGATCCGGCGGGCCACATCGGTCGGCTCGGTCAGCGTGCGGGATCTGGTGATTGTGCTGAAGTTCGCCATCCGGAGCTTGACCACGACCGTCCGGGCCACGCACCCGGACGCGCGCAGGCTGCGGGCGGTGCGCTCGGAAAGCCGGAGCAGCTCGCGGCGGATCACTTCGGGGTCGTCGATGTCGCTGGCGAACGTCTCCTCCGCGCCGACGCTCTTCTCCGGCGTGTGCGGCACCACGCTGCGCTCGTCGCGTCCCCAAGCGAGCGCGTGCAGGTGCGAGCCGTGCGCCATGCCCAGCTCACGCTGCAGCGAGTCGAGCGGCGTGCGCGCGATGTCGCCGATGGTGCGCAGGCCGAGCCGGGCGAGTATCTGCCCGGTCCGCGCTCCCACCCCCCACAGCGCGGACACCGGCAGCGGGTGCAGGAACTCCAGCACCCCGCCGTCCGGAACCACGAGCAGGCCGTCGGGCTTGCACTGCACGGAAGCGATCTTGGCGATGAACTTGCAGTTCGCCACGCCGACCGAGCAGGCGATGCCCTGCTGCTCGGCCACCTGGTCCCTGATCATCTGGGCGATCGTGGCGGGCGTCCCGACCCGCCGCAGCGCACCGGACACGTCCAGGAACGCCTCGTCGAGCGCGAGCGGCTCCACCTGCGGGGTGACCGAGCGGAAAATTGCCATGACTTCCTTGGACACCTCGGCGTACAGATCGTGCCGCGGCGGGATGAACACCGCCTGCGGGCAGAGCCTGCGGGCCTGCGACACCGGCATCGCCGAGCGGACATTGTAGGCGCGGGCTGGGTAGCTGGCCGACAGCACCACGCCCCGGCCGCCGGTCCCACCCACGATGACCGGCAGCCTGGCCAGTTCCGGCCGGTCGCGGATCTCGACGCTCGCGTAGAACGCGTCCATGTCCACGTGCAGGACGTGGCAGCCGGTGTCGTCCGCGACGCCTGCGGCCATGAGCCGGCCTACCGGAACCCGGGCACGTGGATCTGGGTGGCCATGCCGCGGAAGGCGGGATGCTCGGAGGCGGCCTCCTCCAGGGCGAGCAGTGCGCCGGCCGCGCCCGGCTCGCCGCCGGTCAGCATGCTCGGCACCAGGTCGGTGAATACCCGCACCCCGTGCCCCGGCCCGGGCCGCAGCCCGGCCTTCTCGATCAGCCCGGTGACGGCGGGCAGGGTGAACCGGCGCGGCAGCATGCCCAGGCCGGGATCGTCCCGGTCACCGGTGGCGGCGATCAGCCGCCGGGCCTCGTCGAACCGGCCGGCCAGCACGCGGTGGATCACGGCGGCGACCGCGCTGGCGGCGAGCACGCTGACCGCCCCGCCGGGCCGCAGGATGCCGGCGACCGCGGTCATCGCCGCCTCGGGCGATTCGACGTACTCCAGCACGCTGTGGCACAGCACGAGATCGGCGCCGGACGGGCCGGCCGCGGAGGCCAGGTCGGAAACGTCTCCCTGCACGGCCCGTAGCGGGACGCCCGCCTCGGCCGCGCGACGCTGTGCCGCGGCGAGCGAGTCCGGGCTCGGGTCCACCACCGTGACGCGATGCCCGAGGCTGGCCAGTGGGACCGCGAACCCGCCGGTGCCGCCGCCGGCGTCCACCACGTCCAGCCCGGTCCGCCCGGTCTGCTCCGCCACCGTGGACACCACGTCCCGGAGTGCCTGCCAGAGCACGCTGGTGCCCGCGTCCGGCCGGTATCCGGCGCGCGCGGACGGCGGCACACTGTCGGTGTGTAGCTCGCCGGCCACGGCAAACCTCCTCGTCGCGGCTGAACCGCCAGGTCCAGCGTAGTGCGCGCCGCCGACAGCCGCCGGCTCGCCGGGCCGGGATCCACCGGGCACGGCGTAAACCGATGTGACGTCTCCCTCGCTGTCGGGCAGCATAGGCGCATGCCAGTGCAGTTCGACCCGCCATCCGGGACACGCGATTTCCTCGCCGGTGAGCTCGAGGAACGCGAAGCAGCGTTCGCGATCATCAGGGAAGTCTTTGCCAGCTACGCCTTCGAGCCGTTGCAGACTCCGGCCTTCGAGCGCCTCGACGTGCTCATGGGCAAGTACGGCGACGAGGGCGACAAGCTCATCTTCAAGATCCTGCGGCGCGGCGAGCATGAGGCATCGGGCGAGGCCGACCTGGCGCTGCGCTACGACATGACGGTGCCGCTGGCCCGGGTGGCCGCGGCCTACGGCAGCCAGCTCCCGACCCCGTACAAGCGGTACACGATCGGCCCGGTGTGGCGCGCGGACCGGCCAGGCAAGGGCCGATTCCGCGAGTTCGCGCAGTGCGACCTGGACACCCTCGGTTCCCGTTCGCCGCTGGCCGACGCCGAGGTGCTGACCGCGGTCTGCGACGTGCTCGGCCGGCTGGGCCTGCCCGGATTCACCGTGCTGCTGAACTCGCGGCTGGCGCTGTCTGGCCTGCTGGAGGCGTTCGGGGTGCCCGCGGAGATCGGCCCCGGTGCGCTGATCACACTGGACAAGCTGGACAAGCTGACGCCCGCCGAGGTGATCGCCGAGCTGACCGGCCGCGGGCTGGCCGGGGCGAAGGCCGCGGCGCTGGTGGAGACGATGACCGCGGCGGACGCCACCGAGCAGGTGCGGGCCGCGCTCAAGTCCACCGACGAAGGCGTGGCCGGCCTGGAAGAGGTAGACGCCCTGCTCGCGCTGGTGCGCAGCCAGGTCCCAGCCGACCGGATCGCGTTCACGCCGCGCCTGGTGCGCGGGCTGTCCTACTACACCGGGCCGATCTGGGAGGTGTCCGCGCCGGGCGGCGCCGGATCGCTGGCCGGTGGCGGGCGCTATGACCACCTGATCGAATCTCTCGGCGGCCCGGACGTCCCGGCGACCGGCGGCTCGCTGGGCATGGAGCGAATCCTCGCGCTGCGCCCATCCGCGCATGGTGAGCGCCGCCGGCTGGACGTGGCGGTCACGGTGATGGATGACGACCTGGCCACGGCGAGCTTCGGCTTCGCGGCCGCGGCGCGTGCGGCAGGCGCCCGGGCCAGCGTTTATCTGGGCTCGTCCGGCAAGCTCGGCAAACAGCTCAAGTGGGCCAGCGACGCGGGCGCACGGTACAGCCTGATCTACGGCCCGTCCGAGCAGGCCGAGGGCCAGGTCACCATCAGGGACATGGACAGCGGCGAGCAGACCGTGGTCCCATCGGGTGAGCTCACCGAGCGGCTGTCGCGGCTGCTGGCGCCGTGACGGGACACCAGCCGGGCCCGCGGAAAGAGGCACCGTGCCCAGCATGAAGATCACGCTCAGCGCCGCGATGCGGGCCAGGGATGCGTCCCGGCCGCAGGCCGAGCATGAGGCCGCCGCCCGTGCCGCAGACGAGGCCGCGCCGGCCCCGTCCGGCCAGCAGCGGCCAGCGCCAATCGCCGCGAGGCCGGAAAGCACCGCACCGGCCGGCAAGGAGCCAGGCCCGCAGCCGGGTGGCCGCCCACAGCAGGCCAGCGGCCGCCGCGGCGGTGGGCAGCGGGCCGGGCGAGGCCGGGGCCGCAGCAGGCGCAGGCACGGCCGTTGAGCGCGGAACCGGTGGCCGTCAGCAGCTACATCTCGCCCAAGGCGGTGAAAGGCCGGCCGAGCGGGATCGCCGGGCGCGGCCTGCTGGCCGTCGAGCCGATCGCCCGCGACGAGGTGGTCGCCATCAAGGGCGGGCACATCGTGGACACCGCGGCCCTGCGCCGGCTGCCCGAGCGGCTGCAGAACTCCGACGTGCAGATCGCTGACGGTTTCCACCTGGTGGCGCTCGAAGAGGCCGAGTACGAGCCGGTGATGCTGTTCATCAACCATTCCTGCGAGCCGAATGTCGGCTTCGCCGGGAACGTCGTCCTGGTGGCGATGCGGGACATCGCCCAGGGCGAGGAGCTCACCACCGACTACGCGATGTTCGACGACAACGACGAGACCATGGACTGCGGCTGCGGCACGGCTTCCTGCCGCGGCGCCATCGACGGCCAGGACTGGCGCCGCCCCGATCTGCAGCGCAAGTACGGGAGCTATTTCTCGGCCTACCTGCTCCGCCGGTTCGCCGACCCATCAGGATCGGCCGCATAGCGGCCCGGCCGCGCTGGACCTGGGGCCCAAGGTCAGGCAGCCCACAGCGCGCGCAGAACGACAACGCGACGCTGGTCATCAAGGATGAGGTAGATGAGCAAGCCCCTCGCCGTGTACACCGAAGGTGTGCGTGCGCATGTTCGCGCCTGGACGTTGCCGGTCGTAAGGCACACCACTCCACGGCACTACCTCGAGAAGCGTCACCAGTTCGGCGTAATGAGGGAACGCATCCGAAGGTAGCGCCGCTATCTGGTCGAGGGCGTGCTGCTCCCATTCAACCGAATACACAGGCGGTTACAAGCCCAGACGAGCCTTCGCTCGCTCCGCCGGCACGGTGATCACGTCCTGCCCCGCGTTGAGTCGATCGACGTTCTCCAGCATCCTGCGATGCGCGTTCGGGTCGTCCTGGGTGGACCAGGCTACTCGCCGCCAGCGTTCCAGGACTGCCAGTACACCGGATAGGTCAAGTGACTCCGCGGCATCTGCCATCGCCTGCCTGTACTCACGATCAAAGTGACTGATCTCTTCGCCAACCAGCATGGCGCGAATCTCGCGAGGGGTTGACGCCGACAGTGGCTGGCCACCGGCAGAAGCAGCGGATGCAGGCATCATGCTCACACGCTAACACCGCATGGCGACAACCGGCGGCTGGCAGGACCTGGCCGGGCTCACATCAGCATCCTGCTCCGCCGGATCACTCCCCACCTGGCGGACTGTGGCTACCTGGGCCCGGATCCAGGTGGCGATGGAAGGCAGGTCGGCGGGCCACACCCCCTTTCCCGGCCCGCACCACGGCGCGGGCCTGCCCGGAGACCAGCGAAGGACAAGTCCCGAAAGTACGCCCCAGAGCTCAGCGGCTGTCGGCGACGCTGGCTACGACGGTGTAGGGCAGGTGCCGGGGGTGCACCAGCATTGCCCTGGCCACCTGGCGGATCGCCAGCCGCCGCGGCACCAGCAACTGCTCGCTGTACCGCCACGCGGCGAACTCGTCCTGGCCGAACCGGGCGGTGAGGCGGCGGCGGAACCGGTAGGCGTCGCCGCCGTCCCCCTTCCAGCCCGGAAGCCAGGCGCGCAGCTCGTCGTCGCGCTCGGCCAGCGTCCAGTCCATCAGCCGCTCGGCGATCTGGCCTGCCGCGTCCACCACGAACGCCAGGTCGCCGTCGGCGCGCACGCCATTGACCCGGCCCTCGCTGCCATGACCGTGATGGATGCTGGCCGAGCTGAACCGGACCCCCACCGTCAGCGCGGCCACGGCGTGGCCAGCCTCGTGCCAGGCCGTCCGCACGGTCGCCTGCCTGGCCACGGCGAGCCCGGGAAAACAGCATTCGTAGCGCTGATGGATCCACTTGTCGTGCACGATGGACTCGTCGTCGTAGCGGGCCACCCGGTGCAGCTCAGCCTCGATCCCCGCCAGCACCCGCTGCTCGGCGGGTTTCATGCTGCCTGCGGGCACGGACCGCTCACCGGGCGGCGGGAAGCGCGTACCGGGGACGGCGCAGCAGCCAGTTCCAGAACCGCCGGCGTGGCGGGCGGGCCGTGATGCTGCCCATGCCGGCCTTGCCGGACACCTCGACCCGCAGTTCGACGGCAGGCCGCACCCGGTCCCCGCGTCCCTCGTCCGCCATGCTCAAACTCTACGGCGGCGGCCGGGTGCCCAGGCAATTCCAGCACGCGGTCAGCCGGTGAGCTGGGCCATCCCGGGCGGGTGCACCAGCCACTTCCACGGCCGGTGCCGCGGCCGGGCCCTGAGGGTGCCCGAGCCGACCCTGCCCGACACCTCGACCCGCAGCGCGACCGGCACGGCGGGAACCCGGGCCGCATCGACCCGTGCGCTGCCGCTGCGGACCGCCACCTTATCGATGTCCACCTCGATGCCGGGCCTGGTCACCAGCCGGAGGCTGCCTATGTGGACCTGCGCGTCGATGGTGAGCAGCGGCATGGTGATCACCGCCTCGGTGAGGTCCAGCACGACCCTGCCGCTGACTACCCTGACCTCCATGCGCCGCGGCACCAGCCACCGGCCATCCCGCCGCGCTGTGCCGCTGCCGCAGTCGATCCGGATCAGGTCCCTGGCTGCCTCAGCCGGCCGCCCGGCGAACAGCAGACCGCTGGCGGGCAGGTCCGCGGTCAGCACGGCCAGCTCGCGGAGGGTGCGCGCGGTCAGCGCCGCCTCCAGCCGCTCGTCCAGCTCGTCCACGGTGAGCCGGCCCTCGCCCGCGGCCACCTGCAGCAGCTCGACGACCCGCTCCCGGTCCACGTGTGAGGCGCGCAGATCGGCGGCGGGTCGCCCCCGGCCTCCGAGTCCCGAATCCGCCATGCTTCAAACTGTACGGCGGCTGCCCACGCGTGGGCAGCACCAGGCCGCGGCGGCCGGCCAGCGGCCGGGCAGTCAGCCGATGAGCCGGGCCATCGCCACGTACTGGCAGGCCGCGGCGGCGCAGACGAAGGTGTGGAACACCTCGTGGTAGCCGAATACCGACGGGCGCGGGTCGGGCCGCCTGCGCCGGTAGCACAGCGCCCCCACGGTGTAGAGCAGCCCGCCGGCCAGCACCAGGAAACCCGGCCACGCGCCGCCGTGGATCCACACCCCGGGGATGGCCAGGCCGCCCATCCAGCCCAGTCCGACGAACGTGCCGCCGACCAGCAGCTCGGGCGCGTTCATCCAGGCCATGTGCACCGTGCACGCGGTGACCGCGAACACCCACACCACGATCAGGCAGGACACCCCGAGTGTGCCGTGCATGGCGAGCAGGAAGGCCGGCGTGGCCGTGCCCGCGATCAGGAAGAAGATCATCATGTGGTCGAGCCGCTGCAGCCGCGACCGCCAGGCCGAGGTCCAGTTGCCCCGGTGGTACAGCGCGCTGGCCCCGAACAGTCCGGACACGCTGGTGGCGTAGACCACCCCGGCGCTGATCCGGACGGCCCCGTGGGCCCGCCACAGCAGCAGCGCGGCGGCCACCAGCGAGATCACGAACCAGACCAGGTGCATCCAGCCGCGCAGCGTGGGCTTGTCGAAGTAGACGCCGCGCTGGGCGTCAAAGTAACGGCCACTGGCGGGGTCTGCCGGAACACCGGCCACCGCGCTCTGAGGAGTTGGCCGGGGATCCGTCAGCGCCACTGCGTGCCTCTCTGTCTTGCATCGGTCCCCCGGCGTGTTCCTTAACTCACCCGGAACGGTGGTTTCAATCCTGCGCACAAATCGCTCATTGGTCGCAAACGACCACAGACGACTATACGGGCGCATAGTCGGGCACGTACGGTGCTTTGCGATAACCAGAGGTAACCTTCAGCTGCGGCTAAGGCAGATGGCAGCGGCGGTCAGCTGGGCAGCGGAGGCAGTTCGCCGGTCTTCTCGTAGTCTGCGATCATCTGGATCCGGCGGGCGTGCCGTGCCGCGCCGGAGAACGGCGTCTGCACGAACACCCGGGCGAACCCGACCGCGTCGGCCACCGGGTACTCCCTGGCCCCCAGGCTCAGCACGTTCGCGTCGTTGTGCTCGCGGGCCAGCCGCGCGGTCTGCTCGGTCCAGGCGAGAGCGGCCCGGATGCCGGGGATCTTGTTGGCGGCGATCTGCTCGCCGTTGCCCGACCCGCCGATGACGATGCCCAGGCTGCCGGGGTCGGACATGACCCCCTGCGCCGCCCGCATCACGTACACCGGGTAGTCGTCGCCGTCGGTGTAGGCGGGCGGCCCGCAGTCCACCGGCTCGTGCCCGGCGCCGGACAGCCACTCGATGAGGGCGGACTTCAGCTCGAACCCCGCATGGTCGGATCCCAGATAGACGCGCACGGACGCCAGTCTGTCAGACCGCTCAGAACTGGAGCGACTTGATCTCCAGGAACTCCTCGAGTCCGGCCACGCCGAGCTCGCGGCCGTAGCCGGACCGGCCGATGTCACATCAGGAGATGCCGTTGAGGCCGTTGAGGATGGCGTGCGCGTAGGCGTGGGCGTTGCCGTACCGGTCGCACGCGCGGATGTCGTCGTAGAGCCACATGAAGCCGCCGGTGATGTGCGTGCTGCCCGCCCACGCCGCCATCTGCTTCTGCACCTGCCGGGGTGAATCGCCCGATGCGCAGTTGGTGCCGTTCCTGCTCCACAGTCCCGGCATGACGGTGATGCCGAGCGCCTGGCTCCACTGCGACGGCGAGTTGCCGGTCCCGCCCGCGTAGTCCTGGAGGTACACCCGGTCCAGCGAGGAGCCGAGGTTGCTCTTCAGCTGGGCCCAGTAGCTCTGGTTCGTGTACGGCACGATCGTGAACGACGCGTAGCCCATGCCGAGGATCATGTGCGCGAACGCCTCCGCGCCGCTGAGGTTGTAGTCCTCCTCGTCGTCGCTGTTGACGGCGCCGGCGCCGGTGGCTTTGCGCAGCGCGCTGAAGTTCCTGTAGAGGATGCTGCCGGTGCCGGTGCCCTGCGACGAGATCAGCTGGTCGATCGTGCCCCAGTCGTTGACCCCCGCCGAGCCGACCGACACCTCGATCCGGCTGACCGACGTCGGCTGCTGCAGCAGGGTCGCGAGCTGCCGGTGCCAGGCGGCGCGGCCCACGTAGCGGCCGTTGTGCACCACGAGGGTGTCGTTGTAATACAGGTCACCGTTGCTGTGCACATGAATGGTCCAGAGAACCACCGTGGTGAAACCGGAGTTCCGCAGGCTGTTCATGACCGGGGTGCCGCCGCTGTAGAACGGGCCGCCGCCGAAGATCACCGCCTGGTGGGCGGGCTGCTTGCGCGGCTCCGGCCTGCTGGCCGCATGATGCGGCGGGCCCGGGGTGGCGCCCGTGGCGGGGGCCGCGGTCAGCACCAGCGGCACAGCGGACGCGGCAGCGAGGAACATCAGCTTCGTGGTGATCTTGCGCATGAGTTGACCCTTCGCTGGCTTCAGCCGGGCTCAGGCGGCGGGGGCAGGGCGGTGTGCAGCCGGATCGTCGGGACCGGGACGCCCATGTCGAGCGAGCGGCGCGTGCCGTCGGCGGCCCAGCCCGCCGACTCCAGGAACTGGCGGGCCGTGGTGTCCTGCTCGAGCAGCCAGGCGACCGCGGTGCCGAACCCGTCCTCGGCCATCGTCACCGCGGCCGCGTTGAGCAGCCTGCTGCCGTGCCCGCGGCCCGCCTGGCCCGGATCGACGCACAGCTCGTACAGCTCGGCGTCGGTGCCGGGCCAGCGGCCCGGGTCGGTGGCCGGGCCGAACGACGCGAACCCGGCGGCCAGGCGCTCACCACCGGCGTCGCCCGCCGCGGCGCCGACGGCCACCAGCACCCGGTGCCGGCTGCTGGGCGGGCTGGCCAGCGAGGCCGCCCAGTGTTCAGCGCACAGCCGTTCATTATCAATGCTGGTGATCTCGGCCAGCACGGGATCGGGGACCAGGCCCGGGTAGCCGGCCCGCCACCGGCCCACCTGGATGCGGGCCAGGTCGGCGGCGTCGGCGGGGCGGGCGTCGCGGACGAAGTTGTCCGCGCTGACCGGCTGGCTCACGAGGGGTCTGGCGTCCCGGTGAGCAGGGTGGTGTCGCGGGCCGCACCGGTCGACGCCGAGGTGGCCATCGCCGCGAAAATCTGCAGCGCGGCGCTGACCGGGCGGCGCCGGTCACGCGGCCGGAACGAGCCGAGCCCGGCCTTGATCCGCTCGCCGCGGGCGCGCAGCTCGGCCTCGGGCACGGCCAGGGTGAGCTCGCGGCGCGGGATGTCGATCTCGATCCGGTCGCCGTCCTCGGCCAGCGCGATCGGCCCGCCGGACGCCGCCTCCGGGGCCACGTGGCAGATCGACAGCCCCGACGTGCCGCCGGAGAACCGGCCGTCGGTGATCAGCGCGCAGGCGCGGCCGAGGCCGCGGCCCTTGAGGTAGCTGGTCGGGTACAGCATCTCCTGCATGCCGGGGCCGCCGCGCGGGCCCTCGTAGCGGATGACGACCACGTCGCCCTCGCTGACCGCGCCACCGAGGATGCCCTCGACCGCGTCCTCCTGGCTCTCGAACACCTTGGCCGGGCCGGTGAACGTGTGCAGATCCTCGGGCACACCCGCGGTCTTGATGATCGCGCCTTCGGGGGCCAGGTTGCCGTAGAGCACGGCCAGCCCGCCGTCGGCGGAGTAGGCGTGCGCGGCGTCCCGGACGCAGCCAGCCTCGGCGTCTTCGTCGAGCGTCTCCCACCGGGCATCCTGGGAGTACGGCTGGGTGGTGCGCACCCCGCCCGGCGCGGCGTGGAACAGCTCCCTGGCCTCGGCGCTGGCGCTGCCGCGGCGGATGTCCCACCGGTCCAGGAATTCGCCGAGCGAGCGGCTGTGCACGGTGTGCACGCCCCGGTTCAGCAGGCCGCGCCGGTCGAGTTCGCCCAGGATGGCCGGGATGCCGCCGGCCCGGTGCACGTCCTCCACGTGGTAATCGCTGCTCGGCGCCACCTTGCACAGGCACGGCACCCGGCGGGACAGCTCGTCGATGTCTTTCAGGCCGAAGCTCACGCCGCCCTCGTGCGCGGCGGCCAGCAGGTGCAGGATCGTGTTGGTCGAGCCGCCCATGGCCACGTCCAGCGCCATCGCGTTCTCGAACGCGTCGCGGCTGGCCACCGACCGGGGCAGCACGGACTCGTCGCCGCCGGAGTAGTAGCGCTCGGTGACCTCGGCGACGAGCCGGCCGGCCCGCTCGAACAGCGCCTTGCGTGCGACGTGCGTGGCCAGGATGGTGCCGTTGCCGGGCAGCGCCAGGCCGATCGCCTCGGTCAGGCAGTTCATCGAGTTCGCGGTGAACATGCCCGAGCAGGAGCCGCAGGTCGGGCAGGCCGCCTCCTCGATCTGCGCCAGCTCGTCGTCGGACACCGACGGGTCGGCGGAGGCCACCATCGAGTCGATCAGGTCCAGCTTGCGCGCGCTGGCGCCGGCCGTGGTGGCCGCGGCGGGGGTGCGCCCGGCCTCCATCGGGCCACCGGACACGAAGACCGTGGGGATGTTCAGCCGCATCGCCGCGATGAGCATGCCGGGGGTGATCTTGTCGCAGTTGGAGACGCAGATCAGCGCGTCGGCGCAGTGCGCGTTGACCATGTACTCGACCGAGTCGGCGATCAGCTCGCGGCTGGGCAGCGAGTAGAGCATGCCGCCGTGGCCCATCGCGATGCCGTCGTCCACCGCGATCGTGTTGAACTCGCGCGGCACCGCCCCGGCGGCCGCCACCGCGGCCGACACCACCTGGCCGACCTCGCGCAGGTGCACGTGGCCGGGGACGAACTCGGTGAAGCTGTTGGCCACCGCGACGATCGGCCTGCCGATGTCCTCGCGGGCGACCCCGGTGGCGCGCAGCAGCGCCCGGGCACCCGCCATGTTCCTGCCGTGCGTGACGGTGCGGGATCGAAGCGGCGGCATGGCTGAACTCCCCTAACGCTCACAGTCGGTGAAAGTCCCAGCCTAGTGCGGGCCGCCGCGGCCGCGTGCACGATCTGGCGCAGGCCGGTGACGGCCGGGTCAGCGCAGGGCGCCGGCCGGCAGCACGGCGTGCACGCCCCACACGTCGTTGGCGACCTGGGTGACCCGCAGGTCCACGCTGGGGCTGGCCAGGGCCAGCGCGGCCGTCTTGTCCAGGCCGTAGGCGGCCTGCAGCCAGGCCAGCATGGCGTCCAGCGCGTCGCCCATGGCCTGGTTGAGGTCCTCGCTGAAGCCGAAGGTGATCCGCCCCGCCGGGGTCTCCGCGTGGATGCCGGGCACCGGCCGGCCGGTGACCAGGTCCAGCTCCACCTCGGTCGTCATCGCGCATTCGATCGCGGTGCCGCTGACCTCGCCGTCGCCCTGGGCGGCGTGCCCGTCGCCGAGGCAGAGCAGCGCGCCGGGCACGGTGACCGGCAGGTAGAGGACGCTGCCCGCGACCAGATCCCGGCAGTCGATGTTGCCGCCGCCCGCGGCGCGCGGCGGGCGGGTGGAGTGCTCACCCGGCTCGTCCGGGGGCATGCCGACCACGCCGAGGAACGGCGCGACCCGGATCCGGTAGCCACGATCGCAGGTGGCCACGCCGCCGTCGGCGTCGATGTCCCACAGCAGCCAGCACGGCGGGCCGGCGGCCACGCCGAGGCGCCGGGTCAGCACGCTGTCCCGGCCGCCGGCCACGGTCCAGCCCCAGCGGGCCGGGCGCAGCGAGACGAGCCGCACCGCCAGCACCATGCCGGGGGCGGCCCCGGTCACCTCGATCGGGCCGGCCAGGCAGTGCCCGCGCGCCTCGTTGATCAGCCTGGGCGGCTGGTCACCGGGATAGCGCTGGCGGGACAGGAAGCCGGACGCGTCCAGCGAGTGGACGGTCACCGTGTCGCCTGGTGAGACGGTGAGCACGGGCGCGATGTCCCGGCTGAACACGTCGGTTACCGCGCCCTGCTCGGGGGCGAGTGAGTGACTGGGCACGGCTCAGCGTTTGGCCGGCAGGACTTTGTCGGCGACCGTGTAGATGCGCTCGACCTCCGACGGCACCAGCCGCCCGTCCCGGCCGGCCCGGTGCCGGCGCAGGTACTTACGCAGCTTGTCACCGCTGAACACGTCCACGTCCCTGATCGTAGCGAACCCCCACGGGATCGCCGGGCCGTACACCACCATGGCCGGCCGGACCGAGACCTGCTGGCCGAGCGCATGGCCGATCAGGTCGCTGGCCTGCTCCGCCTCCCAGTGCGCGTGCTCGAGCCGCTCCTTCTGGCTGTACGGGCCGTGGAAGAGCTGCCTGCCGTTCCTGGTCCGCACCGGCAGCCGCTTGTCCCACTGCTCGGAGTCGATCGCGTACACCCCTGTCGGGCCGACCAGGACGTGGTCGATGACCTGGTCGCTGCCCGGGATGGCCCGGATGTGCAGCGACCGGTAGCCGGACCGCTCCAGCTTGGTCAGCTCCTTCTTGGTGCGCCGCTGCGCGCCCGATACCAGGCCTTCCGAGCTGCTGGCCGCGGTGCTGCGCGAACTGATGAAGGCGTCCACGATCACGGCCACCACCGCCAGCGTCAGCCCGATCCGCCAGTCGGTGAACACGGTGAACAGGACGCCGACCGCGACCGCGATGATCACACGGCGGCGCCACACCGGCATCCGCGAATCCCGGGCCAGGTGGCCGATCTCGCCGCGGCGGTGTGGCTGCTGGGCGGCCGGCAGATCCGGCACGTCCGGCGGGCTGGAACTGCCGACCCGTGGCGCGGGGACCTCAGCATGCTCCCAGCGGCCGCTGCGCTCCAGATCCGGCCCGCCGCCGGAGGTCCCGGCACGCTCGGAGAGGCCGTCGCGGGATGAACTGCCGCCGCGATCTGGGCGGCCGAACCCGGCGGGAGCGTCCCTGCGTTCGCTCTCACCGGAACCGCCCGATGCCCAGAACGGCACGCTCGGTGAGTGCAAGGTCGTTCCGTTGCGTCCTGGCGAGCCTGATGAGCCGGGGCCATCCGACTGCTGCCCGCTCATCTGGCCCGCGCGACGCCCAGTGATCGGGTCCACAGCCTCAGCGTAACTGATCTAGAACGCAGCGCAAGTAGCCAGGTCTTGAGGCAATTGTCGCGCTCGGAAACGGATTTACCAGCACCACCCGCGGGTATATATAAGTGTCGAATTGATGGGTCTACCATTCGGTAACATGACCCAGATTCACGACCTCTCCGTCACGGAGATCGCCGCTGCCATCCGTGGCCGGGAACTGTCACCGGTGGCCGTCACGGACCACTATCTGGACCGCATCGAGGCGGGCAACGCCGCGGTCGGGGCGTACTTCACCGTCACCGCCGACCTGGCGCGCGAGCAGGCGCGGGCGGCGGAGAAGACGGTCGCCGGCGCGGCCGACCCGGACACACTGCCCCCGCTGACCGGGGTCCCGGTCCCGATCAAGGACCTGAACATGGTGGCCGGAGTGCGGCAGACGCTCGGCTCGGCGGTGTTCAGCGACAACATCGCCCCGCAGGACGACTATGTGACCGGCCGGATCCGGGCGGCGGGCGCGGTCATCCTGGGCAAGACCGCCACGCCGGAGTTCGGGCTGCCCTGCTACACCGAGGGTGCGGTCGGGCCGCCCGCCCGCACGCCCTGGGACCTGGACCGGTCGGCCGGCGGGTCCAGCGGCGGGGCCGCCGCGGCGGTGGCGGCCGGGCTGGCGCCCGCCGCGCACGGCAGCGACGGCGGCGGGTCGATCAGGATCCCGGCCAGCGTGTGCGGCCTGTTCGGGATCAAGCCGACCCGCGGCCGGATCTCCAACGCGCCGCTGATGCCGGACCTGCTCGGCCTGACCACCGAGGGCCCGCTGGCCCGCACGGTCGCCGACGCGGCGCTGCTGCTCGACGTGATGACCGGCAACACGCCCGGCGACATGTACACCCAGCCGCCGCTGCCCGGCTCGCAGACCTTCGCCGGCTACGCCGGCCGGGAGCCCGGGCGGTTGCGGATCGGCCGCATGCTGGCCCACCCGGTCGGCGAGGGCTTCGTGCACCCGGACTGCGCGGCCGCTTACGAGGACGCGAGCAAGCTGCTGGCGGGCCTGGGCCACGACGTGGAGGACGTGGCCACCCCGTTTGGCGCCGACGTGGTGCCGTCGTTCGTGACCCTCTGGTACGCGATGGCCACGCTGGCCCCTGTCGCACCTGCGGACGAGGAACGGCTGATGCCGCTGACCAGGTACCTGCGCGAGCAGGGCCGGGCGGTGAGCGTGCCCGACCTGCTCATGGCCCAGACGTTCCTACAGCTCATCATGCGTTCTGCGCTGCCGGCGCTGAACGCCTACGACGCCATCCTGACGCCGACACTGGCCGCCCCGCCGGCTCCGGTGGGCTACTTCACCGAGGTCGAGCCCGCGGAGAACTTCGAGCGGCAGAAGCGCTTCACCCCCTACACCGCCATCTACAACGTGTCCGGCCAGCCGGCCGTGAACGTGCCGCTGCACTGGACCGAAGGCGGCCTGCCGATCGGGGTCATGCTGGCCGGCCAGATGGGCGGCGAGGGCACGCTCATCTCACTGTCCGCGCAGCTGGAGGCGGCCCGGCCGTGGCGCGACCGGCATCCGGCGCTGTGGTGACGCCGCTGCGTCAGCCCGGGTTATCGACTTTGCCTTGACGGCGGTGCCTTGCACCGCGGGCGGTTACCGCGCCGTGAGCCACCGGCCGAGACTGGCGTCGTAATGCCCGGCGGCGCGCAGGCCGCGGCCGGGCCCGCGGGCCAGCCAGCCCAGCTCGAGGAAACGTGCGGTGAGCGCGGCCGGCAGCGCGCCGGCCAGGTGCGGGCGCCGCTGCGTCCAGTCCAGGCAGGACCGGGCGAACACCCGCCTGCCGGACCGCAGCCGGCCCGGGTCGACGCCCAGCGCGGCGACCAGCCGCTCCCCCGGCACGGTGAGCACGTGGTCGCGGCCGTCCACCATGGACAGCGCGCCGACCGCGAGCAGCCGGTCGCGCAGTTCCACACCACGCCGCCCGGCCAGGTGGTCGTAGCAGGTTCGCGCCTCGGCCAGCGCGGCCGCGCCGCGGTGCTGGCGCAGCGACCGGACCGGTGCCTGCGGGGCTATCTGGGCCAGCGCCTCGAGGATCACCGCGACCTGCGGCCCGGCCAGCTCGTGGTAGCGGTGACGGCCCTGCGCGCGGACCCGCACCAGCCCGCCGTCGATGAGCCTGCGCAGGTGCGCGGTGGCGGTGGCGGGCCGCACCCCGGCGCGGCGGGCCAGCTCCCCGGCGGGCAGCGCCCGGCCGTCGGCCAGCGCGGCCAGCATGGCGGCCCGCGCGGGGTCGCCGAACAGCACCGCCACCGCGGCCAGGTCGCGGTCGGCCGGATGCGCCGGTGCTGAGATAGCCGGTGCGGTCGCGCCCGTCGCGTCGCCAGCGTCCATGCTCCCACCCTCGCACAAGGACGGTTTGCTCCGCAGCGAAGCGTCCCGGCCCTAGCGTCGGTGACACGGAACGAATACCCGAGGCAGCGGAGGCAGCCATGAACCAGCATTCCGGCCAGACCGGCCAGACCAGCCCGGTCGAGCACATCTACCACGCCTGGGACGAGGCCCTGGGGCCAGGGATCTGGACGCGTCGATGGCGCTGTACCACGCCGACGCGACCCTGGAGAGCCCGCTGGTGTGCCATCTGCTCGGCACCGGCGAGGGCGTCGTACGCGGCCGGGCCGCGCTGCGGCCGTTCGTCGAGCAGGTCTTCGCCCACCAGCCCGCGCAGCGCAAGCGGTACCGCACCGGCTATCTCAGCGACGGCGCAACTAGGCTGACCTGGGAATACCCGCGGCAGACGGCCGACGGCGAGCAGATGGACCTGGTCGAGGTGATGGAGATCAGGGACGGCCTCATCCAGCATCACCGGGTGTACTGGGGCTGGTTCGGCGTCAACATGCTCATCAGCGGCCGCCACTCCCGGTAACAGCCGGGCGTGGCGCCGGGCCAGATGATCGCGCGGACAGAATCTGGTGCGATGGCACCGAAAGGTGCCCGCGATCATGGACGGAGTTAGTGAGGGGCGGGGGACGCCGTGCGGCCGTGTTGGTCGTCGCATGGGCCGGCCCGCGGCATTAGGGTTTGCCGCGGGCGGTGGTAACACACCGCAACCACGGGCGGGGCAACGGCGTCGTAAATGTTTGTACTGTTCACTCTCGGTTATTACGGGGGCATGGTCATGGGAATCACTCGGACCGGGCGGCGGGCCGCCGCCGTGACGGCGGCCGCCTGCGGCGGCGTGGCGATGGTGGCGCTGCTGTCGGCCTGCGCGTCGGGCACCAACTCGGCGGGCGGCGCGTCGTCCAGCGTGACGCCGGGCGGCCCGGCCAAGTCGGTGTCGCCCAGCACGCAGCCCAGTTCGTCCCCGGCCTCGCCGGCCTCGTCCTCGGCGAAGACGCAATGCGCGACGTCAGCCCTGCAGGCCAAGGTGGCCACCTCGGCAGGCGGCGCCGCGGCAGGCTCGGACTACGTGGCGATCGACTTCACCAACATCTCCGCGCACACCTGCGTCATGTTCGGCTACCCCGGGGTGTCGTGGGTGACCGGCATGCGCGGCAGCCAGATCGGCGACGCGGCGGCCAGGACGGCGGGCTACTCGTCGGTGACGGCCACGCTCGCGCCCAACGGTGCCGCGCACGCCTGGCTGCAGATCGCCAACGCCGGCAACTTCCCGGCGTCCACCTGCAAGCCGGCGACCGCGCACTGGCTGCGGGTCTACCCGCCGAACCAGTTCTCCTCGCTGTACGCCAGGTTCAGCACGCAGGTCTGCTCGGGCAAGATCACCGGCGGCAGCAAGCCGCTGCTGGTGCTGCCGGTGCGGGCGGGCAAGGCGGCCTCCGGCCAGGTGCCCTAGGCGCCGCCGGCCCGGCAGGCCAGCCCGTCTGGCGCACCCCGCCGCCCCGGGGCGTCCGGCACACCGCCGCCCGGGCGTCCGGCACGCTCGCTGCCCCGGGCATAGTGTGCGGGCATGAGCACGCGCCCCTTCGAGGTCATCTGCGAGATCGAGCCGCCGACCCGGCCGGACCTCAAGCACGTCCGGCATCAGATCGGCGTGCTCACCCCGGTCGCCGACGGCTTCCTCATCCCGGACAACCACATCGGCCGGGCCACGGTGTCCAGCGTCGCGGTCGCCCACGAGGTCGAGGCCATGGGCGGGCGCAGCATCGCGTGCCTGAACTCCCGCGACCGGAACCTGCTCGGGTTCCGCCGCGACCTGCTCACCGCCGCCGCCTACGGTGTGGACCAGTTCCTGTTCGTGTACGGGGACAAGCCCGGCTCCGGCGGGCGGACCAGCGAGCTGACGGTCCGCTCGATGATCGACACGGCCCGGGCGTGCGCCACCGATCCGGTTTTCGCCGGCGCCCCGCGGTGGCGGGTCGGGGTGGCCGCGGCGCTGCGGCCGCTGCCGGCCTGGAAACGGGCCGCGGATTTCGCTTTCCTGCAGGTCAGTTACTCGGTGGATGCCCTGCTGCGGTGGCGGGACGCCAACCAGGTGGACATCCCCGTGTACGCCGGCGTGATGGTCGTGGCCAGCGCGGCGATGGCGCGCAGGATGGCCGCCACCGTCCCCGACATCGACATCCCGGGCTGGCTGGCCGAGCGGGTCGCCGCCGACCCGATGGCCGGGGTGGAGGCGGCCTGCGCCCAGATCCAGCAGCTGCGGGACAGCGGCGCGTTCGCCGGCGTGCACCTGGTTCCGGTCAGCCGCTACCGCCAGGTGGCCGCCCGGCTGGAGACCATGCTCGGGTCCTAGCGGGTCCCGGTGGCGCTGCAGGTGCTGTTCGGGCTGAACGAACTGGCCGTGCACCACTACGACGTGACCGCGCCGTTCGGGCCCGGCTACCGGCCACCGGACGCCGTGCTGGCCCCGCTGGCGCGGATGCACGAGCGGATCAGCGGGCTGCCGCCCGGCGACGGCATGTGGGCCGTAGGCCGTATCCTGCGGCGGACCGGCAGGAACGGCGGGGCGTGAGGCAGGCCCCCAGGCGGGAGTGATGCATGGACCGGGCCGAACTCGTCCGCCGCGCCCGGGCGCACGGCGTGGCGGTCTCCTACCAGGACTGGCGCGGGTGCCAGGTCGAGGTCGCCACCGGGACGCTGGCCGCGATCATGGAAGCGCTGGGCGATGGCCCGGAACTCCCCGCCGGGCCGGCTGAGCAGGCGCCACAGGACGCCGGCGGGCAGGACGGCGGGCCTGCCGCCCCCGTCCCGGCCAGCCGGGCGTGGGGGTTCACCGTGCAGCTGTACTCGCTGCGCTCGCGCGGCTCATGGGGGCACGGCGACCTGCGGGACCTGGCCGAGCTGGCCGCCTGGAGCGCCCGGGATCTCGGCGCCGGGTTCGTGCTGTGCAGCCCGCTGCACGCCGCCGAGCCGGCGCCGCCGGTCAGTGCGTCGCCCTACATGCCGATGAGCAGGCGGTTCACCAGCCCGCTGTACCTGCGGATCGAGGACATCCCCGAGTACCGGATGCTGCCGGCCGGCGACCGGGAGCGGATCACCCGGCTGGCCCGGCCGCTGCGCGAGCGCAACCACACCGCCGACCTGATCGACCGGGACGCGGTGTGGGCGGCCAAGCGCGCCGCCCTGGAGATCATCTGGGCTGGCCCGGAGGACCCGGGGCGGCGAGCCGGCTGCGAACGGTTCCGGGTGAGCCAGGGCCGCGCGCTGGAGGACTGGGCCACCTGGTGCGCGCTGGCCGAACAGCACGGCCCGGACTGGCGGGCCTGGCGGGCCAGGCTGCGCGACCCGCGGTCGGCCGCGGTGACCGCCGAGCGGGCCAGGCTGGCCGGCCGGGTCGGCTTCCACGCCTGGCTGCAGTGGCTGGCCGCCGGCCAGCGCGCCGCCGCCCAGCAGGCGGCGCGGGCGGCCGGCATGCGCATCGGGATCATCCACGACCTGGCGGTGGGGGCGCACCCCGGCGGCGCGGACGCCTGGGCGGGCCAGGACGTGTTCGCCCAGGGGGTGACCGTGGGCGCGCCGCCGGACGAGTTCAACCCGCTCGGCCAGGACTGGGCGCTGCTGCCCTGGCACCCAGGACGGCTGGCCGGGCTCGGCTACCGGCCGCTGGCCGGCCTGGTCGACGCCACCCTCGGGGACGCCGGCGGAATCCGGGCCGATCACGTGATGGGCCTGTTCCGGCTGTGGTGGGTGCCCGCCGGGATGACCCCGGACCAGGGCAGCTACGTCCGCTACCCGCACCAGGCGATGGCCGGCGTGCTGGCCGGCCGGGCGGCCAGGCACGGCGCGGTCGCCGTCGGGGAGGATCTCGGCACGGTGGAGCCGTGGGTCCGGCGCTACCTGTCCGGCCGCGGCGTGCTCGGCACGTCCATGCTCTGGTTCGAGCGGTCCGCCGACGGGACGCCGCTGCCGCCGGACCGCTGGCGCCGGGGCTGCCTGGCCACGGTCGGCACCCACGATGTGCCGCCGGCGGCGGCGTTCGTCACCGGCGAGCACGTCCCGCTGCGGGCCCGGCTCGGGCTGCTCGGCCGCCCCGAGGAGGAAGAGCGCGCCAGCGCGGCTGCCGCGATCACCGCCTGGCAAGAGGCCCTGGTGCGGCAGGGGCTGCTGGCCGGGCCTGGGCAGGCCGGAACCGCGGAGTTCACCGCCGCGCTGTACGGCTATCTGGCCCGCACGCCGGCGCTGCTGATCGGCGTCTCGCTGGCCGACGCGACAGGCGAACGCCGGCCGCAGAACCTGCCGGGCACCAGCACCGAATACCCGAACTGGCAGATCCCGCTGGCCGGCGCCGACGGCGTGCCGGTGCTGGCCGAGGATCTGCCGTCCCACCCGGGCGTGCTGGCGGTGGCCGCCGCGGTCAGGCCGCGGGAGACGGCCTAACGGGCGGCCTGGCGGTCCCGCTGCTGGCAGCGCAGCGCGCGGGCGGTCCCGTCCCGGTTCTCCATGAGCAGGCGGCGCAGCCCGGGCGGCGGGTCGCTCCTGGCCAGATAGTCGTCGGCGGCGCCGAGAGTCGCCTCGCTGACCGTGTCGTGCGGGTAGGCACGCGCCACGAACCACTGCGCCATGTCCGGCTTCCAGTCCCGCCACACGTCGCCGACCACCTCGAAGTACCGGCTGCCGTACGGCTCCACCAGCTCGTCCTGGTCGTCGGCGAAGAAGCCGCTGAGCACGGCGCGGAAGGTCGCGTTGGGCAGCTTGCCGCTGACGATCTCCTCCCAGGTGGCCCGCTTGTTCTCCGCGGTCGGGATCGCCGCGCGGCAGGCGGCGGCGCGCCGCTCACCCTCGTCGGTGGCGTCGGCCGCCAGCTCAGCGTCGATCTCCTGCGGCCCGGCCAGGCCACGGTTCACCAGCCGCGCCAGCAGGGTCCACCGCAGGTCGGTGTCCACCGCCAGGCCGTCGATCGGCCGGGACCCGTCCAGCAGGCCCGCCAGCACCGCCAGCTGGTCCGGCGTGACCGCGGTGTCGATGAACGCCTGCGCGTAGCCGAGCTGGGCGTCCGAGCCGGGCGCGGCCCGCTCCAGCAGGCCGCGCAGCGCCTCGGCGAGATCGCGTGTCCCCGTCGCCCGCCAGGCCGGGTCGGTGTACCGGCGCACCGCCGTCGTCACCTGCATGAGCAGCGTCTGCACCACGGAGATGTCGGCCACCGAGCCGATGCCGGACAGCACCAGCCGCAGGTAGTCGCGCGCGGCCATCTCGGCGTCCCGGCACATGTCCCAGGCGGCCGACCAGCACAGCGCGGCGGGCAGCGAGTCGGTGAACCGCCCGATGCTGCCGATGAGCGTGCGCAGCGAGTACTCATCCAGCCGGATCTTGGCGTAGGTCAGGTCGTCGTCGTTGACCAGCACAAGATCCGGGCGGGGCTGGCCGGTGAGCTCGGGCACGCTGGTCGCCGCGCCGGCCACGTCGATCTCGACCTGGTGCCGCCGGACCAGCGACCCCGGCTGCGGGCCGGTCAGGTCGTACAGCCCGACCGCGATCCGGTGCGGGCGCAGCACCGGGTGGCCGGCCTGTGCCTCCTGCTCGATGGTGAAGCCGGTGATCGTCCCGTCGGCGCCGGTGGTGTAGCTGGGCCGCAGCGTGTTCACCCCGGCGGTCTCCAGCCAGACCTGCGACCAGGCGGACAGGTCCCGGCCGGAGGTCTCCTCCAGGGCGGCCAGCAGGTCACGCAGGGTCGCGTTCGACCACTCGTGGGCGGCGAAGTAGCGGCGCACCGCGGCCAGGAAGTTGTCCCGGCCGACGTAGGCGACGAGCTGCTTGAGCACCGAGGCGCCCTTGGCGTAGGTGATCCCGTCGAAGTTGACCTCGACCGCGTGGATGTCCGGGATGTCGGCCGCGATCGGGTGGGTGGACGGCATCTGGTCCTGCCGGTACGCCCACGCCTTGTACAGCTGGGCGAACGTGGTCCATGCCGACGTCCAGCGGGTGGACTCGGCCTGGGCCAGCGTGCCCGCCCAGGTGGCGAACGACTCGTTCAGCCACAGGTCGTCCCACCATGCCATGGTGACCAGGTCGCCGAACCACATGTGCGCCATCTCGTGCAGGATCGTGCTGGCCCGCTCGCCGCGCAGGAAGTCGGTGACCCGGGACCGGAACAGCAGGTCCTCCACGATCGTCACGCAGCCGGCGTTCTCCATCGCGCCTTCCTTGAACTCCGGCACGAAGAGCTGGTCGTACTTCGGGAACGGGTAGCGCCGGCCGAAGGCGTTGTGGAAGAAGTCCAGGCCCTGCCGGGTGATCTCGAAGATCTCGTCCTCGTCGAGGTAGGGGGCGAGCGAGGTGCGGGAGTAGAGCCCGAGCGGGATGCCGTCGTGCTCGGAGCGGACCACGTGGTAGCGGCCGGCCGCGACCGCGGTGATGTAGGTCGGCACCGGTGGGGTCGGCGGGAAGTGCCAGCGCGCCGCGGCCGCCGTGCCGCCGGCGCCGTCCGTGGCGCTGGCCGCGGCATCGTCCGGCGCCGCGTCCGGCGGCATGTTGGACACCACCTGCCAGCCCGCTGGGGCCAGCACGGTCAGCTCGAACGCCGCCTTCAGGTCGGGCTGGTCGAAGCAGGCGTACACCTGGTGCGCGTCGAAGGTCTCCAGGTCGGAGTACGTATAGACGCTGCCGTCGACCGGGTCGGCGGACCTGTGCAGGCCCTCACCGTGCCGGGAGTAGGCGCACTCGGCCACGATACGAAGCTCGTTGACCGCCGCCAGGCCGGCCAGCGCGATCCGTGAGCCGTCAAAAGCGCCGGACTCCAGGCGCGAGCCGTTCAATATGATCTCTGTGACGGTGGGGGCATCCAGATCGATGAACGTAGCGGCGCCCGGCTGGGAGCAACGGAACTTCACGACGGCGACGGAGCCGAAGGTGGTCTCGCCACCCGTGAGGTCCAGCTCGACCGTGTATGAGTCCACGTCGAGGAGCTGAGCCCGCTGACGCGCTTCGCCGCGCGTGAGGTTTCCTGCCACCGGATGATTCCCTTCGTGTTCGGGCCGTCGTGGCATCCTGTCATGCCGCGCTGCGGAATGCCTCACCCCGGGTGGCCGGTTATCGCCTGGGAACACCCGAAGCGAAGGAGCGAACATGGCCGAGCAGGAGCCCACGGAAGTCGACTTCTGGTTCGACCCGCTGTGCCCGTGGGCGTGGATCACCTCGCGGTGGGTCCTCGAGGTCGAGAAGCTGCGCCCGGTTCGGCCGCGCTGGCACGTGATGAGCCTGTCGGTGCTGAACGAGGGCAGGGACGACCTGCCGGAGCGGTACCGGGAGCTGCTGAGCACGGGCTGGGGCCCGGTGCGGGTGTGCATCGCCGCGGAGACCAAGTACGGCGCCGACGTGCTCGGCCCGCTGTACACCGCGCTCGGCACCCGGCACCACAACCAGGGCGCGCCGTACGACCGGGCCACGATCGAGGCGGCGCTGGCCGACGCGGGCCTGCCCGCCGAGCTGGCCGACGCGATGGATTCCACCGACTACGACGACGCGGTGCGCGCCTCGCACGCCGATGGCATCGACCGGGTCGGCTACGAGGTGGGCACGCCGGTGATCTCGGTCAAGGGCACCTCGGTGTTCGGCCCGGTGGTATCCCCCATCCCGCGCGGCGAGGCCGCGGCCAAGCTGTGGGACGGCGTGCTGGCGCTGGCCGAGACGGACGGGTTCTTCGAGCTGAAGCGCAGCCGCACCCGTGACCCCATCTTCGACTGAGCGGCGCCGGGTAGAGTCACGGCAGGCGGGGCTGCGGGCCGTGGGCTGGGCGGATACGAGCGGGAACGGGCAAGCATGAGCGGGCAAGCATGAGCTGGCACGCGTGAGCGGGCAGAGGAGCGCATGTGGCGACCGGGCGTGAGTGGGTAGCCGGGGCGCGGCCAAGGACGCTGCCCGCGGCCATCGTGCCGGTGCTGGCGGGCTCGGCGGTGGCCGGCGGATACGGCAGGTTCTCCGCCTGGCGGGCCGCGCTGGCACTGGTCGTGGCGCTGGCGCTGCAGATCGGGGTCAATTACGCCAACGACTACAGCGACGGCATTCGCGGCACCGACGAGCACCGCACCGGCCCGGTCCGGCTGGTCGCGGGCAAGCTCGCCGCGCCCCGGCAGGTGCTCGCCGCCGCCTGCGCCTGCTTCGCCGTCGCCTGCCTGACCGGGTTCGCGCTGGCCGCGGTGTCGAGCTGGTGGCTGCTCGCGCCCGGCGCCGCGGCGGTGGCCGCCGCCTGGTTCTATACCGGCGGGAACCGGCCGTACGGGTACCGGGGATTCGGCGAGCTGTCGGTGTTCGCGTTCTTCGGCGTGCTCGCCGTGGCCGGCACCGCCTATGTGCAGATGCGCACGTTCTCCTGGCTGGCGCTCGCGGCCGCGGTGCCGGTCGGGCTGCTCGCCTGCGCGCTGCTGGTGGTCAACAACCTGCGTGACATCGGGACCGACACCACCGCGGGCAAGCGCACCCTGGCGGTGATGCTCGGCGAGCAGCGGTCCCGGGTGCTGTACGGGACCTGCGCGCTGCTGCCGTTCTGCGTGGCGATGGCGATCGCGCCGGTACGGCCGCTCGCGCTGCTGACGCTGGCCGCGGCGCCGCTGGCACTGCCGCCGGTGCGGCTGGTCGCCTCCGGCGCGTCGGGCCGGGTGCTGATCACCGCGCTGGGCCAGACCGGGCGGGTGCAGCTCGCGTTCGGCACGCTGCTCGCCATCGGGCTGGCCGTCCGCTGACATGGAGATCCGCGATGCCCGGCCCGGCGAGATGCCCGAGATCGGCGAGCTGCGGCTGGCCGCCTACCAGCGCGGAGGACATCTGAGCCCAGACTCGGAGTACGTTCCGCGGCTGCGTGAGCTGGGTGCGGACGGCGACGGCGACGTGCTGGTCGCCGAGATCAACGGGCGGCTGGCCGGCACCGTGATGCTGCAGTATCCGCCGCACGCCGGCCAGGTTGTCCAGGAGGCCGACGAGGCCGAGATCAGGGCGCTTGCCGTGGCCCCGGAGGGCCAGGGACGGGGAGTCGGGCGGGCTCTGGTCGAGGCGGCCATCGGGCACGCGGTGGGTCGTGGAGTCCGGCACCTTGTGCTGTGCACACTGCCGGGCATGCGCACCGCGCACCGCATCTACGAAGGAGCGGGCTTCCACCGGCTGCCGGACCGCGACTGGGCGCCCGGCGGGGACACCCTGCTGGTCTACGGGCTACGGCTGCCGGCCGCGGGTGCAGCCGACGGGTAGCCATGCGCGGACGCGGCTGGGGGTAACCAGCCGCGCGGTGGGAGTGGCCGGGCAGGGTGGATCAGCCTGTGGTCATGTAGCTGTGATCATGTATCTGTGGTCACGTAGCTGACCAGCGCCTCGATCTGGACTGCGTCCGCTGCATCGTCACCGGGTTGCGCCGGGCCGTCGAACTCGGCCGCGACCTCCCGGAGCCTGTCCTGGATGATGCGGGCACGCGCCGGGGACACCGTCCTGGCCTTGTAGGTTAGCCACGACCGTTCCTCGGACGCTGGGCTGGGTGGCAGGCTGGCCAGGTAATCGAGGTAGCGGCGGCGGTACTTCTCCAGGGTGAAGCCCACCAGAATGTTGGCCGCCTCCTCCGCCTCGCCAGGCTCACGCCTCGCCCACGGGCCAATGAACAGGTCAACCTGGCAGGCCTGGTAGCGCTGCTCCACGATGCCGGAGACCAGCCGGGTGGCGGCGACCCGGATCAGCCCGGCCGCTTCCAGCAGTTTGATGTGCCGGTACAGCTTGGTCTTGGGCTCACCCAGCTCGGCCGCCAGCTCCTTCACCGACAGGACGCGCAGCTCGCGGTGCGCGCCGCTGGTGAGGGCGTCCAGGATGGCCAGCCGGAGCGGGTCGGCCAGCGCCTTGAGCTCGGCCACGGTCGTTACCGTCCGTGCGCCGCCTGCCGCGCCGGCTTTGCTGGCACCGGCCTCGCTGGCCTCCCCTGGGCTGGGTGTATTGCGCTCGGTCATACCGTCATCTTGCCATGTATTCACGTCCATGCGACTATTCACATATACATGAATGATCGCGGAACGGTGAAAGACGGTGGCTGGGTGAGCAGAGACCGGGCGGGGGGCAGCCCGGCGCGGGGCGGCCCGGGTGGGGCCGGGCTGCGGGAAAACCGCAACTGGCGGTGGCTGTGGCTGGGGCAGGCGGTCTCGCTCACCGGGGACAGCGTGTTCGACATCACGGTGATGCTGTGGGTGGCGACCGTGCTGGCCCGGGGCAGGCCATGGGCGCCGGCCGCGGCTAGCGGGGTGCTCATCGCGGAGGCGGCCCCGGTGTTGGTGGTCGCCCCGGTGGCCGGAGTTCTCGTGGACCGGTGGAACCGCCGCCGGGTGATGATGGGCGCCGACGCGTTCCGGGCCGTGCTCATCGCGGCGCTGATCGCGGGACTGCTGGTGCTGCCCGCACCGGGCCACGGCACCGGGACGGGCACGGATCTCGCTGTCGTATACGCGGTGGTGGCCGCGCAGAGCGCCGCGGCGCAGTTCTTCAACCCGTGCCGGCTGGCCACCCTGGGCCGGATCGTGACCCCGGCCGGCCAGCCCGCCGCCAGCGGGATGCTGCAGGCCACGATGAGCATGGCGATGATCATCGGTGAGCCGCTGGGTGCGGGCATGCTCACCGCGTTCGGGGTGCGGTGGGCGCTCCTGCTGAACGCCATCTCGTTCGGCGTCTCGTTCCTCGCCGTCCGGGCCATCCGGGTTCCCGACGACACAGAGGCCACAGGTGCGGGAGAAACCCCGCGGGGGGCGCCGAGCGGGGCCCGGGCGAGGGCGGTTGCCGAGTTCCGGGAGGGGATCAGGTTCTTCGCGGGCAACCGGGTGGTGCTGGCGATCTGCTCGGGAGTGACCATCGCCACGCTGGGCATGGGCGCGCTGAACACGCTCCTGGTCTTCTTCGTGACGGGCAACCTGCATGCAGCGCCGGGCTGGCTGGGCGTCCTGGCCGCCGCGTTCGGCGCCGGTTCGGTGCTGGGTGCACTGCTGTCCGGGCGGCTCGCCGTGCGGATCGGGGCGGGCCGGGTGTTCTGCCTGGGCCTGATCGGCGGCGGCCTCATGCTGGCTGCGTACTCCCGGATGACCTGGCTGGCCCCCGCGCTCGCGCTGGACGTGCTGACCGGCCTGCTGTTCGGCGCCCTGACCGCGGCGGTCGGGCCGCTGGTGCTCGCGCAGGTCCCACAGCGGCTGATCGGGCGGGTCATGTCGGTGTTCAGCCCGCTGCAGCAGACGGCCAACATCGCGTCTATGGTGGCGGCGGGACTGCTGGCCGGGACGGTGCTGCGCGGGATGCGGGTGGTGGTGGCCGGGATGACGTTCCAGGCCACCGACACGATCTTCGGCGCCGGGGCGCTGCTCATCGTGGCGGCGGGCTGCGCGGTGCTGCGGCCGCTGCGGAACGCGCCGGGGCCGGCGGCCGGGCACGAACCAGCTGACCAGGAAGTAGCCGGGCACGAACAAGCGTGCCAGGAGCCAACCGGGCACGAACCAGGCGACCAGCAACCAGTTGGGCACGAGTCGGCCGGACGGCAGCCGACCACGCACCAGCCAGAAGAGCGGAGCGAACAGGCCGGGGCGTGACGCTTGTGAAAGACGCGACGCTGAAACCCGCATCCAGGCCGGCCACTGCACCCACGCCCGGGAAGTACCCGCCTACCGGCCGCCGCGGTCGCTGCATCACGCGGTGCAGGTCCGGCAGAAAACCTGCGTCAACCCGGTCTGCGGCACCCCCGCACACAACACCGGCGACGATCACACCCTGCCGTATGACCAGGGCCAAGAGTTCTTCCTGAGGTGATTCTGACCTGCGGATACGTGGGCCAGCGCACTGGGTGCCAGGATGCTGCGGCGAACCTCGCCGCAGGGTCCTGCCCGCCGTCCGCCGGACACGCCCGGGCCCATCAACCGTAGTACCGACCAGGCTCAATCCACGACTTTGCCATGTCCCTGATGTTCGCAGTCAGCTGCATTACGTCGCGGTGTCACCTCCTGCTCTCTCGGCGTGCAGATCTACTTCAGTCCCTCTCTGCCAAGCTGTCGTGAGGCACCTGCCTCTCCAGTAACTACTGACTCCCCGAGGGCGGGATGGAGACAACTTCCCGAGATGACCACTACCGTGCTCGACCCTGCCCTGGCGGCCGGCGATGCTGGACGGGTGACCGGCGATCAGCAGCGCCCGGACCCGGAGGTGCCCGAGCGGGCTCGCCGGCGGACGTTCACCGCCGCCTACAAGCAGGAGATCCTGGCCGCCTACGAGGCGGCGCCCGACGGTGAGAAAGGCGCGATCTTGCGCCGGGAGGGCCTGTATTCCAGCCTGATCAGCGAGTGGCGGCGGGCGCGGGACGCCGGGGCGCTGGCCGGGCTGAAGCAGCCGCGGGGCCGCCCGGCGGCTGACCGGCGGGATGCTGAGATCGCGCGGCTGCGCAAGGAGAAGGCCAAGCTGGAGCGGGAGCTGGCCACGGCCCGCTTCGTGGTAGACGTCCAGTCAAAACTGCGGGCGCTCTTGGCTTGAGATTTAACCAACCCAAGATCAACTTCGGGTCGGTTCGGTAGTTTCCCGGACAGCCGGGCGGCCTTCGCGCGATCGTGTCTTCTCGCCAAAGTCAACACCGATCACCCGAAGGCCGCAGGGGTTGAGTGTGCTGCACGAACAGGCCGCCGCCGAGGCGCTGTCGAGATTGTCCGGGTTCCGCGACGGGTTCTACGACTGCCTGGATGCCCGCGCGGATGCGCTGTTCGAGCTCGCCGATGCGGCGATCTGCGCCGACGGCCCGGTCACCTCGCTGGCAGAGCTGTCGCTGGCAGCGGTGTTCCGCCGTGGTCATGGGGCGCTGTATGACGCGTTAGCTGATGGCGCGGTCGACGAGGACCGGCTGCGGGATCTGCTGGCCAGCCAGCTTCCCGCGGATGCGCCGCTGATGTTCGGCATAGACGCCACGACCTACCCGCGGCCGAACGCCGAGTGCTCACCCGATCGGGGCCTGCACTACGCGCCCTGCCGCTGCGACGGCGACCGCAAGGTCGTGCCGGGCTGGCAGTTCCAGTGGGTGATGGGACTGGAGTGGGGCAGCTCATCGTGGACTCTGCCCGTCGACGCACGCCGCCTGGCGGAAGGAGCGTGCCCGGTGACCGCGACCGCAGGCCAGATCCGTGACCTAGCCGGTCGGCTGAGCAGGCAGCAGAAACCCGCCGGAAAGCGCGCGCCGCTGTTCATCCTGGACCAGGGCTATGCCGCCGCCACGCTCACGCACGCGCTGGCCGGCCTGGAGGTCCAGCTGCTGGTACGCATCGCCGGCGACCGCGTCTTCTACGACGGGCAGCCTGGCCCCCGCAAACCCGGGCCCGGCCGCAACGTCGTGCACGGCCAGCGCTTCGAACTCGCCGCCGGCGCGGACCTGCGCCGTCCCGACCAGCTGCTGGCCGTGCCCGACACCGACCGCTACGGCCGCGTCGAGGTCCGCGCCTGGCACGGCATGCACCAGAAGGTCCAGCGGACAGGCTACTTCGCCCGGCTGGACGCGCAGATGTTCACCAGGCTCCCGGTCATCGAGGCCACCATCATCGAAGTCCGGGCCGAACGGCTGCCCGATGGCCGCAGCCCGCACCGCACGATGTGGCTGTGGCATTCCGGCCCGCAGCCACCCGACCTGGATGTGTGCTGGCGCGCCTACCTGCGCCGCTTCGACATGGAACACACCTTCAAGCTGATGAAATCCCAGCTCGGGTGGACCGCAGCACGGGTCCGCCATCCCGGGCAGGCGATGCGCTGGACCTGGCTCCTGATCGCCGCCTACACCCAGCTCCGCCTCGCCCGCGACCTGACCGCCGACCTGCGCCGCCCCTGGGAACGACGACCCCGCCCCGGACGGCCATTGACGCCCTACCGGGTCCGCCGATCATTTCGTCATCTGCGTGACCAGCTGGGCACCCCAGCCCGTCTGCCGAAAACCACCCGCCCCGGCCCCGGACGCCCACCCGGCGGCAAAAACACCCCAGCCCCGCGCCACCGCCTCGGATCAGAACTTCGCAAAACGGACGCATTCAAGAAGGCGGGCGGCAAGAAGAAAGGTTAAATCTCAAGCTTGGAGACGATCTCCGAGGGCGCGGACACCGAGCCCGGGTCGAGTTCGTGACCGACGAGGCGATCACCACCCTGGCGCCGAAGATCGGCACCCGGGCGGCATGCCGGGCCGCCGGGGTGGCGCAGGCCTCCTGGTACCGGCGGCACCGCACGGCCCCCGCAGCGCCCCGCCCGGCACCCGTACCGCACCGTGACCGGCCCCAGCCGCGGGCGCTATCAGCGGCGGAGCGGGCGGCGATCCTGGACATCCTGCATTCACCGCGGTTCGCGGACCTGGCCCCGGCCGAGGTCTGGGCCATCCTGCTAGATGAGGGCACTTATCCCGGCTCTCAGTCCACCTTCTACTGGCTGCTGCGCGCCGCCGGAGAGACCCGCGAGCGCCGCCGCCAGGCCACTCATCCCGCCGCGGTCAAGCCCGAGCTCACCGCGGCCGGCCCGAACCAGGTCTGGTCCTGGGACATCACCAAGCTGCACGGCCCCGCCAAGTGGACGTACTACTACCTCTACGTCATCCTCGACATCTACAGCAGGTACGTCGCCGGCTGGATGGCCGCCACCCGCGAGTCCGCAGCCCTGGCGGAGAAGCTGATCGCCGCGACCTGCGCGAAGCAGGGCGTCAGCCGCGGGCAGCTCACCCTGCACGCCGACCGAGGCTCCCCGATGACCTCCAAGCCGGTCGCGTTCCTGCTCGCCGACCTCGGCGTCACCCAGTCGCACAGCCGCCCGCACGTCTCCAACGACAACCCCTACTCAGAAGCGCAGTTCAAAACCCTCAAGTACC
>DASYAV010000187.1:0-15908 GCA_036501145.1 Streptosporangiaceae bacterium
AGTTCATCGGTCGGCTGCCCGTCCTGACCTCGGTACGTCCGCTCGACCGCGACGCGCTGGTCAAGATCCTGACCGAGCCGCGCAACGCGCTGGTCAAGCAATACTCCAAGCTCTTCGAACTCGACAACGTCGAGCTCGAACAACCGCTTGTACTGCCGGACCAGCGCGTTCTTCGGCTCGGTCAGGATCCGGATCAGGGCCTCGCGGTCGAGGTTGTGCACGCTGGTGATGACCGGCAGCCGGCCGATGAACTCCGGGATCATGCCGTACTTCAACAGGTCTTCGGGCATGACGTCACCGAAGGTGCTGATCGCGTCGACCGCGGTGAGGCTGCGCGGCTCCCAGCCGAAGCCCATGCCGTTCTTGCCGACCCGCGCCTCAATCACCTTGTCCAGGCCGGCGAACGCGCCACCCACGATGAACAGCACGTTCGTGGTGTCGATCTGGATGAACTCCTGATGCGGATGCTTGCGACCACCCTGCGGCGGGACGCTCGCGGTCGTGCCTTCGAGGATCTTCAGCAGCGCCTGCTGCACGCCCTCGCCGGACACGTCGCGGGTGATCGACGGGTTCTCGCTCTTGCGGGCGATCTTGTCGATCTCATCGATGTAGATGATGCCCGTCTCGGCCTTCTTGACGTCGTAGTCGGCGGCCTGGATGAGCTTCAGCAGGATGTTCTCGACGTCCTCGCCTACGTAGCCCGCCTCGGTGAGCGCGGTCGCGTCGGCGATGGCGAACGGCACGTTGAGCAGCCGGGCCAGCGTCTGCGCCAGCAGCGTCTTGCCGGACCCGGTGGGGCCGAGCAGCAGGATGTTGGACTTGGCCAGCTCCACGCCTTCGTCACCGGGCCGCTCGCCGCCGGACTGCACCCGCTTGTAGTGGTTGTACACCGCGACCGACAGTGCCTTCTTCGCCTTGTCCTGGCCGATGACGTAGGCGTCGAGGAACTCGTAGATCTCCCGGGGCTTGGGGAGGCTGTCCCACTTGAGCTCGGCCGGCTCGGCCAGCTCTTCCTCGATGATCTCGTTGCACAGATCGATGCACTCGTCACAGATGTACACCGCGGGACCGGCGATGAGCTTCTTGACCTGCTTCTGGCTCTTTCCGCAGAACGAGCACTTCAGCAGGTCACCACCGTCGCCAACGCGTGCCACGCAATCACTCCTTCGAGCGGAAACCTCCCGGTTAGGACGACCCTACCTCGGCTCGGCGCTTAATGGTCGTCAGTACATCATCCACGATCCCGTAGTCCTTGGCCTCGTTCGGCTCGAAGAACCGGTCGCGCTCGATGTCCCTGCGCACCTGATCTGGGTCCTTGCCGGTGTGCCGGGCGATGACCTTCTCCATCGCACTGCGCATCCGCAGGATCTCCCTGGCCTGAATCTCCAGGTCGCTGGTCTGCCCGTAGCCGCTCTCCATGGCCGGCTGGTGCAGCATGATCCGCGCGTTGGGCAGCGCGGCCCGCTTGCCCTTAGTGCCGGCGGCGAGCAGCACGGCGGCGGCGGACGCCGCCTGGCCGATGCAGAACGTCTGGATTTCCGGCTGGATGAACTGCATCGTGTCGTAGATGGCCATCATCGACGTCATCGAGCCGCCGGGCGAGTTGATGTAGATCAGGATGTCCCGGTCGGGGTCGATGGCCTCGAGCGTGAGCAGCTGTGCCATCACGTCATTGGCCGACGCGTCGTCGATCTGCACGCCGAGGAAGATGATCCGCTCCTCGAAGAGCTTGTTGTACGGGTTCATCTCCTTGACCCCGTACGACGTCCGCTCGACGAACGACGGCAGGACGTACCTGGCCTGCGGGTCGCGGGCTAGGCCGCCGAGCTCGCGGAGCCGGTCGAGCGCCCGGACTTCGTGGATTGGCTGCCTGGTCATGACACTGGCCCTTCCGACGGCACCTCTCTGGCGTTGCGGATCACGTGGTCGACGAAGCCGTAGTCCCTGGCTTCCTCGGCGGTGAACCAGCGGTCGCGGTCGGAGTCGGTCTCGATCTGCTCCACCGTCTGCCCGGTGTGCTGGGCGATCCGCTCGGACAGGATGCGCTTGATGTAGAGGATCTGCTCGGCCTGGATGGTGATGTCGGAGGCCGTGCCGCCGATGCCGCCGGACGGCTGGTGCATCAGCACCGAGGCGTGCTGCAGTGCGTACCGCTTGCCCGGCGCGCCCGCGCACAGCAGGAACTGCCCCATCGACGCGGCCATGCCCATCGCGTAGGTGGCCACGTCGTTCGGCACGTACTGCATCATGTCGTAGATCGCCAGGCCGGCGTAGACGGAGCCGCCCGGCGAGTTGATGTAGATGTTGATGTCGCGTTCGGAATCCTCGGCGGCCAGCATGACGAGCTCGGCGCAGATCCGGTTGGCGAGCTCCTCGTCGACCTGCTGGCCGAGGAAGATGATCCGGTGCCGCAGCAGCCGCTGGAACACCTGCTCGCTGAACGGCATCACCGGGGCCTCGGTAACCCGCCCCACCGTCAGCCCAGACGCCGACGTCTCGCTGTCACTCACTTGGTCACCTGCTCTATCGCGTTCGGTTCTATCGCGTTCGGTGTCATTCACAGTGACACTAACGCCCTGCGGACGGCGGTTCGTCCGGCGCCGGGACCTGTTCGCTGTGGGCGCAGGCTAGACGTCCTCGGGCGCTGTGTCCCCCGGCTGTTCGCCGTCATCGGCCGCATCTTCACTGCCGGCGGCCGCCGGCGGCTCCAGGTCCACCTCATTGCCGTCCGCGTCGGTGACCTTGGCGCGCTGGGCGATGATGTCCATTGCCTTGACCCGCAGCACCTCCGAGGCGACCGAGCCGAGCTGGCCGCTCTCGGCGAGCTGCTGGGCCAGCCGGTTCGGGTCCACACCCATCCGCTGGGCCCGGTCGGCCACGTAGGCGCTCATCTCGTCCGGCTCGACGCCGAGCTCTTCCTGCAGGGCCAGCTGGTCGAGCACGAACCCGGTCTTCACGCCCTGCCGGGCCTCGCGCTCAAGGCTGGTGTCGAACTCCTCGGGCGACTGGCCGACCGACTCCAGGTAGTCGTCCAGGTTCGAGCCCATCCGCTGCAGCTGGTCGGTCATCTGCGTCTTGCGGTGCTCCACCTCGGCGGCCACGATCTTGTCCGGCAGCGGGATGTCGATCTTCTCGAGCAGCGCGTCCAGCGCGCGCTCCCTGGCCTGGCCGGCCTGCTGCGTCTTGCGCACGCCCTGCAGCTGGACCCGGGTGCCGGCGCGCAGCTCGCCGAGCGTGTCGAACTCGCTGGCCGCCTGGGCGAACTCGTCGTCGAGCTCGGGCAGGTCCTTGACCTTGACGCTGTGCACGGTGACCGTCACGTCGGACTGCTCCCCGGAGTGCTGCCCGCCGGGCAGCTCGGCGGTGAACGACTTGGCCTCGCCGGACTTCATGCCCTCCAGCGCGTCGTCCAGGCCGTCCAGCAGCGTGCCGCTGCCGACCTCGTAGGACATCCCGCTGGCCTGCGCGTCCTCCACCGTCTCGCCGTCCACGGCGGCGGCCAGGTCGATGGACACGTAGTCGCCAGACTCGGCCGGCCGGTCCACGCCCTTGAGCGAGGCGAACCGCTCGCGCAGGCCGCCCAGGTACTCCTCGACGTCGTCCGGGCTCACCTCGGCGTTGTCCACCGTGACGGCCATGCCTTCGAGGTCGGGCACCTCGAACTTGGGCCGGATGTCCACCTCGGCGGTGAACTCGAGCTCCTGGCCGTCGTCGATCCTGGTGATCTCGACGTCCGGCTGGCCGAGGGCGAGCACGTCACCCTCCTCCAGCGCCTTGCCGTACAGCTCGGGGAGCGCGTCGTTGACCGCCTGCTCCAGCACGACGCCGCGGCCGAACCGCTGGTCGATGATCCTCGGCGGCACCCGGCCCGGCCGGAAGCCAGGCACCCGCACCTGCTTGGCGACCTCGCGGTACGCCTTGTCGAGGCTTGGCTTCAGTTCCTCGAACGGAACCTCGATGGTGAGCTTGACCCTGGTCGGTCCAAGCTCCTCGACGTCGGTCTTCACGTCGGCGTCACTCCCTTGGCCTCAGGCGCCCGGCCTGGCCCCGGGTCGGGCCGCGCTGGGCCGTCCGGGGGTTGACTGATCACTCACGGCTACGGCGGCCAAGTCTAGGGCCTCCGGGCACCCTCCGGGCCCCGCGGCGGCCCGGGAGGTGAGGCTGCCCGGTGATAACCTCCTGCCGTCCGGTCGGCCCCGGCAGCCGGGGCCCGCGCGCGGCGAGACAGGGTGGCAGCGATCATGACTGACGACACGGCGATTTCGTATGACGCGGCGGTGCCCGGCACGCCCGTGCTGAGCAGCAGCGGCCAGCGCATAGGCACGCTGGAGCACGTGCTGCAGGTGCCCGAGCTCGACGTCTTCGACGGGATCGTCATCGCTACCGGCGGCGGCCTGCGGTTCATCGACGCCGACCGGGTGCAGCAGATCACCCGCAGCGCGATCCGGTGCGGCATCGACGACGCGGAGGCCGCCAGCCTGCCGGCGCCCGACGGCCCGCCGGTGTACCGGGTGGACGCGCTCCAGGACGCCGGGCACAGCCTGCACGACACGCTGGGCCGGTTGTTCCGCCGCCCGCGGTGGATCCGTGAGGACGGCTGATCCGCTCCGGTCCCGGTTTCCCGCAGCACCGTTCTGACCATCATTTTTCCGAGACGGCTGCGCCTTGCCCAGCTGTGCTCCTGGCCCACGGAGGCGGTCGCCAGGTCATGCCCGGCTGGCCGGACCGGTGCCAGGTCACCTGCATCCGGGCGCCGCCTAGCGGGCTGTCGTCGACCCGCCACCGGCCGCCGGTGGACCGCACCACCGCGTCGGCGATGGCCAGGCCGAGCCCGGAGCCGGCTTCGCTGGAGGTAACCCGGTAGAAACGGTCGAACAGCCGGGGCCGCTCCTCCTCCGGGATGCCCGGCCCGGTGTCCTCGACGGTCAGCGTGACCCGGTTGCCCTGCGCGCCGACGACGATCTGCACGGCAGGCGCGGCAGGCGCGGCGGCGGCCTGGGCGGCCTGGCTCGCGCTGCCGGTGCCCGCCTTGCCCGCGTACCGGCAGGCGTTGTCCACCAGCACGCCGGTCAGCCGGTCCACCCATTCGGGCGGGGCGGTGATCCAGGCCTGCGGCTCGGTCCCGGCCAGCCCCTCGGACCGGACGGACAGCGAGATGCCACGGGATTGCGCCACCGCGGTGAACCGGTCCGCGCACACCTCGGCGATGGTGAGCAGATCCACCGGCTCGTTGGCCGGGTTCTCCGGCTTGGAGTCGAACCTGGCCAGCCAGAGCAGGTCGTCGACGATCTTGTGCAGCCGCTGGCTCTCCCGGGCGACCCGCTGCAGCGCCGTGCGGTACTGCGCGGCGTCCCGCGGCGAGCTGAGCGCCAGCGCGGTCTCCGCCTCGATGACCGACAGCGGGGTGCGCAGCTCGTGCGAGGCGTCGGCGGTGAACTCCAGCTGGTGGCGGCGGGCCTGCTCGACCGGCGCCGAGGCGCGCAGCCCGACCACCAGCGTGCCGAGGAACGTCGCGGCCAGCAGCACCGGGCCGACCACCAGTTCCCCGGCCAGCAGCACCCGCTGGACGCGCTGGGTGTCGTCCAGGCTCTGCCCGGCCACCAGCCACTGGCCGCCGATCCGCTCGGCCCGCAGCCGGAAGGTCGCCGCGCCGAGCCGCGCGCTGACCGGGCGGCCCGACCGGGACCAGGCCGCCGGGGGCAGCGGCGGTGCGCTGGGGCTGCTGGACTGCAGCACCCGGCCGGACGGCGTCACCTTCCAGAACAGGATCGGCGGGGACCCGACATCCTTGTCGTCGTTGTCGGGCGCCTCGGTCTCGATGGCGATACCGTGCCGGACGGCGTCTTCGAGGTTGTCCCGCAGCTGAGCGTCCACCTCGGCGACGAGGTGGCCGCCGTCGATCACGTTGAACAGCACCACGGCCGTCGCGTACACCAGCGCGATAATCAGTGTCGCGAACGCGGCCACCCGGACGGCGTGCGCGTGCCGCCGGCCAGTGAAGGGGGAACGGGGAGGTGGGTGGGGGGAATGGGGAGGCGGGTGGGCAGATGTCACGTGGGCACCAGCCGGTAGCCGATGCCGCGGATCGTCTCGATCCGCACCACAGCCAGTGCGAGCTTGGCCCGCAGCCGGGCCATGTGCACGTCGATGGTGTTGGAGCCGAGCGCGTCGGCTTCTTCCTCCCACACGTGCAAGGCGATGGACCGGCGCGGCACCACGGCCGGCGAGCGGCGCATCAGGATCTCCAGGATGGACAGCTCGGTGCCGGTGAGCCGGGGCCGGCCCGGCCCGATCCGCACCTGCCGGGTGGCCGGGTCGAACTCCAGGTTGCCGATGCACAGCCGCGGCGTCTGCAGGGCCGGCGGCCTGCGCTGCAGGGCGCGCAGCCGGGCCAGCAGCTCGGCGAAGTCGAACGGCTTGATCAGGTAGTCGTCGGCGCCCTCGTCCAGGCCGGTGACCCGGTCGGCGGGCGCGTCCCGGGCGGTGAGCATCAGGATCGGCAGCGGCGAGCCGCGCTTGCGCAGCTCGCGAACCACGTCGAGGCCGGACATCGCGGGCATCCGCCAGTCGATCACCGCGGCCTCGTACTCGTAGCAGCGCAGGTAGTCCAGCGCCGACTTGCCGTCGGCCACCTCGTCCACCACGTAGCCGCTTTCCCGCAGGCCGCGGCCGAGCACCGAACGCAGCGCGGAATCGTCTTCAGCTACCAGTACACGCACACCGAATCACTACCCAGTCAACCTGAACCCAGCATGACGGGCCTGACCAGCCAGCATGCGGGGTCACCCGAGCCTACCTGCGCAGCCGCCGCCACAGCGGCCGTGGCACGGCGCGCAGCGCCAGCGCGAACGGGCCGAGCGCCGGCGGCACCCAGACCACGTCCCGGCGGCCGCCCAGCGCCCGGGCCACGGCGGCGCCGACCGCGGCCGGCGTGGTGGCCAGCGGCGCGGCGGTCATGCCCGTGGTCATCCGGCCGATGACGAACCCCGGCCGGACCAGCAGCACCCGCACGCCGCTGCCGTGCAGCGCGTCGGCCAGCCCGCGGGCGTAGGCGTCCAGGCCGGCCTTGGCCGCGCCGTAGGTGTAGTTGGCCCGGCGTGGCCGCACCGCCGCGACCGAGGACAGCACGACGATCGTGCCGTGCCGCTGCTGGCGCAGCCGCGCCGTGGCGGCCTGCAGCGTGGTCACGTGCCCGGTCAGGTTGGTCTGCACGAGCAGCCCGGCCCGCAGCGGATCGCGGTCCAGTTCCGGCTGCGGGGTGAGCAGGCCGGCCGCGGAGATGACCAGGTCCACCGCTCCCTCGCCGAACGCGTCGTCGATCACCGACTGATGGCTGGCCAGGTCGGTCGCGTCGTAGTGCAGCGTCCGCACACCGCAGGTCAGCGTCTTGGCCGCCGCGGCCAGCCGTTGCTCGTCCCGGCCGGCCAGCACCGCCTGCGCGGTGCCGGGCAGCCGCAGCGCGGCCAGGATCTCCAGGCCGATCTCGCTGGTGCCGCCGAGCAGCAGCACCCTGGCCGGCCGGTCCCGCGGCGTCAGCACAGGCCGACCCGGCGGCCGAGGTCGGAGCGGAACACGCCGTCCGGGTCGAGCTTGGCCCGGATGGCTTGCCACTCCGGCAGCTTGTCATACATCGCGGCCAGCGCCGACCCGCTCAGCCTGGCGTCCTTGGCCAGGTAGACGCGGCCGCCGGCCGCGGCCACCCGTTCGTCGAGTCCGGCGAGCAGCGGGCGCAGCCGCGGCCGGGCGGGCATGTCCACGGCCAGCGACCAGCCGGGCTGCGGGAACGACAGGTGCCCGGCGCCGCCCGGGCCGAACCGTTTCAGCGTGCCGAGGAACGGCGCGCAGCGGGCCCGCCGCACCGCCTCAAGCACCTCGGCGATGACCCGGTCATGCGCCGCCGGCACGGCGAACTGGTACTGCACGAAACCGCGCGGCCCGAGCAGCCGGTTCCAGTCGGCCAGCGCGTCCAGCCGGTGGAAGAAGTCCGGCAGGCTGGTGGTCGCGGTGCTGCGGCCGGCCGCCCTGGCGTACCACAGGCCGTTGAAACGGCGCGCGGCCAGCGGGCTGACCGGGCAGAACGGCAGCCGCGGCGCGCGGTGGGCCCGGCCCGGCCAGTAGTCCAGCCGGCCCGCCGCGTCGTCTGCCGCGTTGCCCGCTGTGCTGCCTGCGGCGGACGGCGGGCCCGCCGGGTCCAGGTGGCCGGCGGTCTCCACGATGCCGCGGCCCAGCGACCGGCCGGTGGCGGTGGTGTCGATCCAGGCCACCGCGTACTTTGACCGGCTGTCGTTCATCGCGGCCAGCACCTCGTCCAGGCCAGGCTCGCGGGTCGAGGTGACCTGCAGCCGCGTGCTGGGCAGCGGCAGCAGCCGGATGGTGGCGGCCACGATGATGCCGGTGAGCCCCATCCCGCCGGCCGTGGCGCGGAACTCTTCCGGGGTGCCGTCCGGGGTCAGCATCCGCAGTTCGCCGTGGCCGTCGATCAGCTCGACCTGGTCCACCCAGGAGCAGAAGCTGCCGTCGGTGCGCTGGTTCTTGCCGTGCACGTCGGCGGCGATCGCGCCGCCCACGGTGAGGTGCCTGGTGCCGGGCAGCACCGGCACGATGAGGCCGTGCGGCACCGTCGCGACGAGCAGCTCGGTGAAGCTGGTGGACGCGGACACCCGGACCGCGCTGCCGCCGGCGGCTGGCTCGATGCCCGGCCCGGTGACCGGGGCGAGCACGTAGCCGCCGGCGTTCTGCGCGGCGTCGCCGTAGCTGCGGCCGGCCCCCCGGGCCAGCACGCCGCCGTGCGGCTGGCCGGCCACCAGTTCCTGCAGCCGTTCGGTGTTCAGCGGGCCGGCCACCGTGGCCCAGGACCCGCCGGTGCGGCCCCAGCCGGTGAGCATCCGGTTCACCCCGCACGGCGCCGTGCCCACGCCTACAGCCCCGCCGCGAACGTGACGAGCCAGCCCAGCTCGAAGGTGATCATCACCGGATCCCTCGCGATCAGGTCTTCCACGGGACGGCCGTCGGCCCGTCCGGTCAGCCACCCGAACCGGATCAGCGCGGCGGCCAGCGGGAGCGCGCTGACCAGGTGCCAGCCGCGGATCCAGGGGTCGTCCTGGCCGGCCGCCCAGAGCAGGTAGGCCACGACCATGGCCGCGGTCACCAGCCACTGCGCGCGGCGCAGCCAGGCCGGCCGGTAGAAACGCATCACCGGGCGGTGCCGGGCGGCCTGGTCCCGGCCCAGCAGGGTGAGTTCGCAGAACCGCTTGGCGATCGCCACCATGAGCGCGCCGAGGCTGCACACCAGCAGGAACCAGACCGACGGCGGGACACCGCTGGCGGCGGCGCCACCGAGCGCGCGGAACACGAACCCGGTCGCGACGAAGATCAGCTCGATGACCGGCAGGTGCTTGAGTACCAGCCCGTACAGCACGGACAGCGCCAGGTAGGCGGCGAGGATGACGGTCAGCGCCGGTTCCCCGATGACCAGCCCGACGGCCAGGGCCAGCGTGGCGGCCAGCCCGGCCAGCGCGAGCGCGTGCGCCGCGGGCAGGCGGGCCGACGCCACCGCGCGCAGCCGCTTCACCGGATGCTGCCGGTCCCGGCCGGCGTCGAGCACGTCGTTGACGTAGTACACCGCGGCGGACGCGGCCACGAACGCCAGCGCCGCGGCCAGCACGTAGCCGAGGCCCTCGTCGCGGCCGGTGCTGGCGCCGGCCAGCGGGGCGGCGAACACGAGCAGGTTCTTCGGCCACTGCCGGGGCCGGGCGGTCTCGGCCGCCGCGGCGAGCCAGTGCCCGCCGCCGGCCAGCCGGGCCGGCCCGCCCGGCCGGGTGGCCAGGGCGGGCGCCCTGGTGCGCCCGGTCACCGCGCGTAGACCGTCGTGAAGTCGCGGCTGTTCGGCGAGTAGTAGTGATCCGGCGGCTGCATCTGGTCGGGCAGCAGGTTCACCGGCACCGGGTCACCCGGATGGTGCTTGGGCAGGTAGTACTCGTACGACATCCAGTCCGGGTTGATGTCGAGCTGCATGGCGGTCACCGCGCCGGCCCGCTTCAGCAGCTCGGCCAGGCCGCGCACGTTCAGCGCCGGCCCGTAGACGAAGATGACCCGGCCGTCCCTGGTGACGCCGATGCCGGACCGCCACACGTAGTAGCCGCCGCCGAGGGTGGCGCCCCACGAGGTCCCGACGTTGCTGTCCACCGTTCCGGGGACCTTGCCGTCCGCCACGATCAGGTGCAGGTTCTGCCGGACGCCCACCACGTCCGGGGTCATGTGCACGGTGCGGCCCCAGACGCCGATGGCCAGGTGCCCGTTGCGGTAGTAGACCTCCGAGGCCACGCCCTTGGTCAGACTGCCCCGGGTGGTGCCGTTGAGGAAGAAGCCGCCGTCCGACACGTCGATCTTGAAGCCACTGTTGAAGGTGGCTTCCAGGCCGGTGCGCAGCCGCGGCGGGATGAACGGCTGGGCGTGCCAGTTCCCCGGGCCCGGATCCTCCGCGCCGGGGTGCAGCTGGAACTTCAGCAGGCTCTGGTTCATCGACGCGATGCCGGCCACGTAGGACGTGTAGACGCTGCTGGAGCGCAGGTCGGTGCCGTAGATCGCGGGGTGGCCGTCGACCGTGGACAGCACCCGCCAGGCGCCCTCGCCGGGCAGCGGCTTGCCGGCCAGCGACTTCAGCCGCGCCGGCGGGCCATAGGACACGGCGTGCGTGGTGCTGGCCGAAGGGCTCGGCACGCTCGCGCTCGGCCCGGTGAGCGCGAACGACGGCTTGCCGCCCTTCTTCGGGGGCGAGTAGCTGAGCCATTCGCCGAACGTGACCAGCGGGCCGAGGTAGTGGCCACGGGCCCATTCGGCCAGCCGCTCGGACACCGAGCCGCCGCCCGGCACGGTCAGCGCGTGCCCGACCGACCACCCGGTGACCAGCAGGAACACGGCGAGCACCGCACCGGTGACCCGGAACCACAGCCGGTCACGCAGCCGCCGCCGCTGGTTCTGGTGCTGGTGCCGCCCGCCGCGCACGGCCGCGGGCCTCGTCACCATCCGCATGGGCCATGCCTACCGGCCCACCATGAAGCCACGATGACGGCCGGTACGGAAGATCATTGGTCGGGCTGGCCGGATTCGAACCGGCGGCCTCGTGCACCCAAAGCACGCGCGCTAGCCAAGCTGCGCCACAGCCCGTTCACAGCGATCGTAGCGGACCGCCGGGGCTGGCCCGGCTGGCCAGCGGCGGCGGATACGCCCGGTTTCCCAGACTTATTCAATACGCCCGTTGCGGTCAGCCGGCAGCAGGCGCTCAGCCGAGTTTTGAATAAGCCTGCCGGTTACTCCTCGCCGGGCCGGCGCAGGCGCTTGGTCTGCGAGCGGCGCCGTTTGGCGGCGAGCCTGCGTTCCTTGGCGCCGCGGCTGGGCCTGGTCGGCCGCCGTCTGGCCGGCGGCGGCGCGGTGGCCTCGGTGAGCAGCGCGGCCATCCGGCTGGCGGCGGCCTCGCGGTTGCGCAGCTGGGAGCGGTGCTCGGACGCGGCGACGGTGAGCACCCCGCCGGTCAGCCGGCCGGCCAGCGCCCGCATCGCCCGGTCCTTGAGCACCGGCGGCAGGACGGCGCTGGCGGCCAGGTCGAAGGAGAGCTCCACGCGGCTGTCCGCGGTGTTGACCGACTGCCCGCCAGGCCCCGGCGATCTGGAAAACCGCCAGGCCAGTTCCGCGGGCGGGATGACCACGCCACGCACTTCGACCAACATGCTCATTCAAAACTCCCTTCCGGCCTGGTCGCAGCCGGGCGCACGGCCGAGTTTTGAATGAGCCTGCGAACCGCCACTGTCACACCTCTGCAACGCGCGCGCGGCGCAGCCGTCAAGGATCAATCTCTTGGGGAGATTTTCCCTGATCGGCTGCGCCGCGGGCGGGCCGGGGTCAGCGGCGGAGGAACGAGGCGGAGAAGTTGGTGCCGTGCGACAGGGCGGAGACCCGGTCGAGGTGCCGGCCACTGACCACCATGGTGATCTTCGTCGGGTGGTGACTGCCGATCTTGGTGCCGTTCACCTTGGAGCCGGTGAAGTGCACGCTGCCGAAGTTGGCCAGCGGCAGTTCGCCGGTCTGCGAGGACGGCGCCTCGACGATGATCTCGGCGGAGGCGCGCTTGGCCGAGGCGAGCTTACGGTGCTCGGTGGCCGTCCAGTGGCGGGTGTGGTCGGTCAGCTTGTTGGTGAACTTGCCGCCGCCGTTGAAGACCGTCGAGGCGGACATGTGGTCGCCAGGCCGGACCGTGTGGCCGATCAGCTTCGAGGGGGCCGGGAACATCTCGTACCAGGCGTAGTACCTCGGGGTCGCGCCCTGGCAGTCGGTGTCGGTGCCGGTCTGCTCGACGCTGTTGGAGCCGTACCCGTCGAGGCCGACCCAGTCCGAGGAGTAGTCGTGCCCGTCGCCTGCCTTGCAGTGCGCCTTGGGCACGACCCAGTTCGCCGAGACACTCCGGTAGGTGCCGTGGTGCAGCGCGTAGCCCGACCAGTTGGCGCTGGTGGCGTTGCGTGTCCCGAACCCGGTCAGCTGCCTGGCCAGACCACCCGGCCGGACCACTGCCACCCGGTGCCCGGCGAGGTGCCCGGTGGCAGCGGACGCCCCGGCGGCCGTACCGACCGCGAGCACCGAGCCACCCAGCAGGGCCAGAGCCCTCACCGACACGCACCATCCGCGTCGCATACATCCCCCTTCATCTAGCCTCTTCGGCTGTTGTTGTTGCGGCCGGCCAGCAGGTGCATGACCGTTTAGGGTAAAAAACTGGACTTTACGGAAACGTCCCGTGGCAGCGTAATATGTGGCCGCTGTCAAGTAAAGATCGGGCCAAAAAGTTTCACCCGATGGCCAGAAATGCCTGGTCCGCGGGCTTCTGCCGGCGTGGCGCTGCCCGCCAGCCTCTTCGGGCCGGCGGGCAGCGATCAGTGTGTTACGTGGAGTTTTGCCGGAATGCGGCGGCGGCTACTTGTGCAGCCAGGTGGCGCTGAAGTTGGTGCCGCCGGAGAGCGCCGAGATCGAGTCCTTTTTCGTCGAGCCGGACGCCATGACGATCTTGGTCGGGCTGGAGTTGCCGATCGGGGAGCCGTTCACCTCGGAGTTGGTGAACGGCACCTTGCCGAAGTTGGCGAGCGGCAGGATGCCGCCGCCGGCCGTGCAGCACGGCGCCTCGACGATCACCTCGGCGGACGAGCGCTTGCCCGAGGTCAGCGACTCGTTCATCGTGTGCGACCAGCCCTGGGTGGAGTCGGAGATCTTCAGCGTGTAGCTGGAGCCACCGGCGTAGGTGACCGAAGCGCTGAACTTGTCGCCCGGCTGCACCGTGTTGGAGAAGTTGTGCGAGCCGCCCGGGTACATCTCCCACCAGGCAGAGTAAACAGGCCTTGATCCATTGCAGTCGGATTCGCTGCCGGTCTGCTCCACGGTCGAGCTCGAGTATCCGTCCAGGCCCACCCAGAACGCCGAATACTGACTGCCCGAGCTGCACTTGGTGGCCGGTTCGGTCCAGCTCGCGGAGACGCTGGTGAACTGACCCGAGCTGCCACTGGTCGCGTAACCCGACCAGTTGGTGCTTGTCGCCGCCGTGTGGCCGTGCTTCCCGAACGGCGTCACCAGGTGCCGTGCGACCCCGCCCGGCTGCACGGCGGCGTGCGGTGAGCTGGACCCGGTCGACGCGGACGCGGCCCCGGTGGCGGCCAGCATCGAACCACCGACGAGCGCGAACGTCGCAACGGGTATGAACCATTTGCGTCGCATTTGTACTCCTTCTGCGGATTTCCGGTAGTACAGAATGGCGAAAATGCTGCCCTTTCTCCCGCTCTGTGACTGTTATCTGCGCAACATGCGCTTGACCGTAATATAGACATGTTTCAGAGGTAAAGGTATAGGTATCACCGAATCCGGAACGCGGCCTGGCGGCTGATCCGGAGGGCAGAGTGGCGGCATTCCGGCGGTTCCCCGGCGAGGTGCGACGGCGGCCTAGCGGGGCGGCCGGCCGGCGCCGCGGCAGGTGCGCGGGGGATGACCGGGAGCGGCGGCACGCGGAAGGCCGGTACGATACGCGGTGCGAGACGGCAGCGGCGCACGCGCACGCTGCCCGGCGCGCGGGCGTAGCTCAATGGCAGAGCCCCAGCCTTCCAAGCTGGTCATGCGGGTTCGATTCCCGTCGCCCGCTCTCACCGTCGCCCGCTCTCAGCATCTGCGCTGCAGCACACAATCTGGCTTAGAAGACGCCCAAATACTGGACACGCACCACCAGCACGACGTCGTCCCGGTAGTCCTCTAGGAACCAGATCAGCAAGGAACCCTCACCATGGGTCTTCAGGTCGGAGACGGCCTCGTGAAGATCGAAGGGGGTACCAATTCGGCGAACACCAACGGCGTCGGAAAGCCGAGCGGCCAGGCCCTCGACTTCAGCGATCTGCTCTGACGTGAGACCGCTGACGACCCTAGCCCTGTCAGGGACGTACTCCCACGTCCAATCGCTCACGTGGTCGCCGACTCCGCCCGGTGCAGGATCTCGCTGATCTCGGCAGCCGCCGCGCGCCGCGCATTGCGATCCGCAGACTCCGCGACGATGCGCTCGCAGTCGCGCAACCGGGCGGCCAGTGCAGGCCAGCGCTCAACGGCCACCCAGGTCCACCAGTGCTCCACGAAGTACCTCGCTGGCATCAGGCTGTACTCATCCCGCGCGCGGGCCGTGGCAGCCGTCCAGTCAGACTCAAACTTCGCTAGCGCAGCAGTATCGAGCTTGGCCACAGCCGCTCGCAGCGCCGCCGGATCTCGCTCAGGAAGCGGCACGACTGGCTGCCCCTCCTCACGCGTCGCTGTCATGACATTGAGTGTAGGCCGACCCTGCCTCGTGAGTGCCTCCGACAGGTCCCAGCCCTACCCGGCTTCGGGCGTGCCCGTTGCGTGCCCGTCAGGATGGTGAATCACGGGACTCACGGACATTCACGGGGATAGCGGCATGCGCCTTGACCTGCGGGGCCGCTGGGCAACGGGATGTGGTCCGAAGCGAAGGATGGTGACGGATCCCGACCGGGTGCTACCGAGCGGCGGGTGCCAAGAAGGAAGGATGAGGAGGTCCACATCGAGGCGACCGGCACTCTGGCCTTCGACCGCGCCCCCATCGTGCCGGTCACCGGCGCTCCCTGCGGTACGTGCCTGCGGCTCTCGGACAACGCTTGGCGCCTGGGGCACTATCTAGATTGTGTCGTTGCAGGATCTGCCGGACTGGCTGCCGGGCTGGTGCCTCGATCATCTGGGTGGCGAACCCGCCGGCGTGCTGTTCCAGCTGCACCAGGTCTCCATGGTGTTCGGTCTCCGGTTGCCCGGCGGCATGGACGTGGTCGTCAAGGCGCGCGCCGATGACGGCCGGGCCGCGTCGTGTGTCGCGGCGCAGGCCCGGCTGGCCGAGCGCGGGTTTCCGTGCGCCCGGCCGCTCACGCGGGCGGTCGGGGTCGGTTCGCTGGCTGTGCACGCCGAGGAGTTCCGGCCCGGCGGCGGGGTGCTGCACGGTGACTCGCCGGACGTGGCCGCGCGCTGCGCGCGGGTGTTCGCCCGGCTGATGGCCGAACTGGCCGACGTGACCGTCGCGCCGCCGCTGCCGAATCCGCCGTGGGTGCGCTGGGACCACACCGATCCCGGGGTGTGGCCAGTGATCGGCTGGATCGATGACCGGGACGAGCGCGCGGTGCCCGGATACGTCGCTGAGGTGGCCGTGCGGGCCCGGCGGCGGCTGCTGGCCGCGGGCTGCCGTGCGTGCTGGGCCACGCCGACTTCGAGGCGCAGAACCTCCGCTGGCACGGCCAGCAGGTGTGGACGGTGCACGACTGGGACAGCCTGGCCTGGCAGCCGGAGGCGGCGCTGGTGGGAGCGGCGAGCGGGGCGTTCGCCAGTGACGGGCCGCC
>DASYAV010000188.1:0-29085 GCA_036501145.1 Streptosporangiaceae bacterium
CTGGTGCGCCGCACCGGCCGCCGTAGAGGGCGTACAGCGCATCACGCTGGCGGGGTGTCCAGCTCTGGCTGGCGCGGCCGATGTCCAGCGCGGCCGAAGGACCGCCGAGCGGACGGGGCAACTGGCCGATCGCGGCCGCCAACAGGCTGGCCAGCTCCCCGGTCGCGGTCACGTCAAGATCACCGACACCGCTGGGCGGGCCACCGCTGGGCGGGCCACCGCTGGGCGGGCCACCGTCCCCAGGGGGGCCAACGCTGGGCGGCTGGGCTAGCGGGCTGGTGATGAGACGGATGATCTCGGCGTCACAGGCGAGCCGGCGGGCGGTCTCGGTGGTGATCGGTATCCCGGCGCCGAGGACGGCTCCGGGGGCGAGGGGCTGGCCCAGCAGCGTGGCCAGCGGAACGGTCACGATGACCCGCGGCCGCCGCGCCAGCCCGGCAGGCACACGCCCGGGCGCTCCAGCCTGGTCACCGGCAGTGGCGTCACCGCTGCCTGCGCTGGGAGGTTCGTGGCCGTGGCCGCCGTCGCCGCAGGGCTGGTCATCCTCAGCGCCGGGATCAGGATCAGCACCGGACGGGCCGGCGGCCGCGGGATCGGCACCGGGCGGGCTGCTGCCAGCGGGACTGGTACCCGCCGGGGCGATACCGGCGAGGCTGGCCAGGTAGACCAGCACGTCGGCCCACCGCTGCACCTTGGTCCGGTCATCGTCCGGCCCGGCTTTGCCGCCGAGTTCCTCGAACGCGGCGAGCACCTGCCCGGCCGCCTCCGGGTGCAGCCGGCCCGACAGCTCTCCCACCCCGCCCAGCGACCGCGACAACCGCACCGCCCGCCGCGTGAACGCGTCGTAATCCTCCCCCGCACGTTCCTGGGCGTCGGCGGCCTCGCGCAGGTGCGCGCCCAGCATCCGCAGCCCGGCACCATCCAGCCGGGGCAGGTACTCCGAGAACAGTTCATCGGCGGCCGCGTGCACGTCCCCGGCCCGCCACAACCCCGCCCACAGGTCATCACCGGGCTGCGGGTCGGTCAGTGCGGCCAGGTCATCATCACCCTGCGGGCGGGTGACGGTGTCGGGCAGGTGGGCGATCTGCCAGCACGCCGCACCGGCCTGCGCCAGGCTGGCCGCCCCCGTCCGTAGCAGGCCGGTGACCTTCGGCAGCTCACCCGCGCGGGCGGCCAGCTGGGACAGCGCCCACGCCTCATCGGCGACCCGCGGATCAGCATGCAGCCACCGGGTCACGCTCGCCGCACCCTGCTGGCGGAAGATTCCGCGGTCACGCACCTGGGCGGTGACCGCCACCCGCAGCCCATCGATCTGCCCGGCCAGTGTGGTCAGCTCCCCCATCACCGCACCCAGGCCATCATCGGGCACCTCGGCCAGCTTCCCAGCGGCACCCGCCAGCGCGGCCACGGCCGCACGGGCGGCAGCCAGCCGAGCGTCAAACCCGGACGGCTGGTCGGCGTCCGGCGGCGGGCAGCCAGGGGCGGCGGGGTTGGCAGGCACGTGCGTCCCTTCTGGTCGTGCTACTGGTGAGGCAGCGCCATTCATTACTAAGTTCGGAACCGAAACTAGCGGGCACAGGGCGACCACCCCAATCCCATTCCCGCGGCTGTGGATAACTCCGCGACCAGCCAAACCTTGGGGATAACCAGGCGCGGAGAACCAAGAACCAGTACGGGCCCCGCACGCATGCGCCGGGCACTGCCAACCCGGGGTGAGCTGGTTGGCCGGAGGGCGCTGTCGGCGGGTTGTGGGCAGGCGCCGACGGACGCGGACGGCGATGGTCGCGCGGGAGGACGCCAACGCTCGTCCGGCGATGCGTAGCGGGCACGCGCCGACGGGCACGGACGGCGATGGTCGGCGGGACGGCGATGGCGGCGGGTTGTGGGCAGGCCCCGACGGACGCGGACGGCGATGGTCGCGCGGGAGGACGCCAACGCTCGTCCGGCGATGCGTTACGGGCGCGCGCCGACGGGCGTGGACGGCGGTGGTCCGGCAGGAGGGCGCTGGCGGGGGGTGTGGCGGGCGTGGGCGGTGGTGGTCGCGCGGGAACGGCGCCCACGCTGGTCGGGCGATGGGTTACGGGCGCGCGGCGACGAACCGGTCCAGTGGGCGGTGGGCGGGTCCCGGCGGTGGGCGGTCCCGGCGGTGGGCAGACCGGGGGCGGTGAGCCGGCGGGAGGGTGCAGGCGGGGCTAGCGGGAGGGCATTACCTCGCGGACCAGGCGGGCGGTTTCGCTGGGGGTGCGGCCGACGCGGACGCCGGCCTTCTCCAGCGCTTCCTTCTTGGCCTGGGCGGTACCGGACGAGCCGGACACGATCGCGCCGGCGTGCCCCATCGTCTTGCCCTCGGGTGCGGTGAAGCCGGCCACGTAGGCGACGACGGGCTTGCTGACCCGGCGCTCGATGTAGGCCGCGGCCCGCTCCTCGGCGTCGCCGCCGATCTCACCGATCATGACGATCGCGTCGGTTTCGTCGTCGGCCTGGAAGGCCTCGAGGCAGTCGATGTGCGTGGTGCCGATAACCGGGTCGCCGCCGATGCCCACCGCGGTGGAGAAGCCGATGTCCCGCAGCTCGTACATCATCTGGTAGGTCAGCGTGCCGGACTTGGATACCAGCCCGATCCGGCCCTCGCTGGTGATGTCGGCCGGGATGATGCCCGCGTTGGACTTGCCGGGCGAGGCGACGCCCGGGCAGTTCGGCCCGATGATCCGGGTGGCGTTGCCGGTGGCCTTGGCGTGCGCCCAGAACCCGGCGGTGTCGTGCACCGCGATGCCCTCGGTGATCACCACGGCGAGCGGTATGCGGGCGTCGATCGCCTCGATCACCGCGGCCTTGGTGAACTGCGCGGGCACGAAGATCACCGAAACGTCGGCGCCGGTCGCGGCCATGGTGTCGGCCACGGTGCCGAATACCGGCAGCTGCGTGCCGCCGAGGTCGACGGTCTGGCCGGCCTTGCGCGGGTTGGTGCCGCCGACGACGTTGGCCCCGGCCGCCAGCATCCGAGCGCCGTGCTTGCGGCCCTCGGAACCGGTGATGCCCTGGATCAGGATCTTGCTGCCGGAGTTCAGGAAGATCGCCATCTCAGGCCCCCGTCCCAGCCGCGGCCAGCTCGGCGGCCCGCCGGGCGGCATCGTCCATCGTCGCGACCTGTTCGACCACCTTTATCCCCGCTTCGTCCAGGATCCGGCGGCCCTCGGCCGCGTTGTTGCCGTCCAGCCTGACCACGATCGGATGCTTCACCGGTTCACCGCGGCCGCCGAGCATGCCGATCGCCGACACGATGCCGTTGGCCACCGCGTCGCACGAGGTGATCCCGCCGAACACGTTGACCAGCACGCTGCGCACGGACGGGTCGGACAGCACGATCTCCAGTCCGTCGGCCATCACCTCGGCCGACGCGCCGCCGCCGATGTCGAGGAAGTTGGCCGGGCGCATCCCCCCGTGCTGCTCCCCCGCATAGGCCACCACGTCCAGGGTGGACATGACCAGGCCGGCGCCGTTGCCGATGATGCCGACCTCGCCGTCGAGCTTGACGTAGTTGAGGTGCTTGGCCTTGGCGCGGGTCTCGATCGGGTCGGTGCCCTCGGTGTCGGCGAAGGCGGCCCAGTCGTGCCGGAACGCGGCGTTGTCGTCCAGCGTCACCTTGCCGTCCAGCGCGATCACCGCACCGTCCGGGGTAAGGACCAGCGGGTTCACCTCGACCAGGGTGGCGTCCTCCTTGGCGAAGACGTCCCAGAGCCGCTGGGCCACCGCGGCCGCACCCTCGGCTGCCTCTGCCGGCAGCCGGCCAGCCCGGACGATCTCGGCCGCCTTGGCCGCGTCCACGCCGACCAGCGGGTCGATCGGGATCCGGGCGATCGCCTCCGGGTTGGTGTGCGCGACCTCCTCGATCTCCATGCCGCCCTCCACCGAGCAGATGGCGATGAAGGTGCGCTCGGCCCGGTCCAGCAGGTAGGACAGGTAGAACTCGGACGCGATGTCGCTGGCCTCGGCGACCAGCACGCTGCGCACGATGTGGCCGCGGATGTCCAGGCCGAGGATGGCGTCGGCCGCGGTCTGCGCCTCGTCCGGGCCGTGGGCCAGCTTGACCCCGCCGGCCTTGCCCCGGCCGCCGATCTTCACCTGGGCTTTCACCACGACCAGCGGCGTCCCCGCGGCCTCGAACTCGGCGGCGATGGCGCGCGCCCCGGCGGCGTCGGTGGCGACCCGGCCCCGCTGCACCGGCACGCCGTAGCGCGCGAACAGCTCCTTGGCCTGGTATTCGTACAGATCCACTCGGCTACGTCCTCTATCCCTGGTCGGCAGGCTCGGCTCCAGCAGGCAGCCTAGTCCCGGTGGGGGAGCGCCGCTGGCGGTGGGTTAGCTGCGGCCACGGGCGCCTGGTTAGCTGCGGCCACGGGCGCCTGGTTAGCTGCGGCCGCGGGTGCCTGGTTAGCTGTGCTCGTGCACCGGGTGCAGCGCGGTGCGTACCCAGTCGGCGATCTGCTGAGTGGAGGCGCCGGGAGTGAAGATCTTCGCGACGCCCAGCCGCTGGAGCTCGCCGATGTCCTCGTCCGGGATGATGCCGCCGCCGAACACCGTGATGTCGGTGGCGTCGCGCTCCTTGAGCAGCTCCAGCACCCGGGCGAACAGCGTCATGTGCGCGCCGGACAGGATCGACAGCCCGATCGCGTCTGCGTCCTCCTGCAGTGCGGCCGACACGATCTGCTCGGGCGTCTGGTGCAGGCCGGTGTAGATCACCTCGACGCCGGCGTCGCGGAGCGCCCTGGCCACCACCTTCGCGCCGCGGTCGTGGCCGTCCAGCCCGGCCTTCGCGATGACCACCCGAATGCTTTCCATAGTTTCGATTCTCTCCCCCGGCACGGTTACAGCTTCTCGAGGGGGGCGTAGCGCAGCACCAGGTGCTTGACGCCGTGGTCGCCGCCGAAGTCGATTTTCGCCTCGGCCCGGTCGCCGGCGCCTTCCACCGCCGCCACCGTGCCGAGCCCGAACTTGTCGTGGGTGACCATGTCACCTGGCTCGAGCGAGGGCACCGAGCGGTTGCCCGGGGAGATGACACCGGGGCGCAGGGCGGCACGCTCCATGGCCGGCGCCGCGGCGGCCCCCTCATCCCGCCGCCACTCGATGAGCTGGGGCGGGATCTCGCCGAGGAAGCGGGAGGCCTTGTGGAACTCGGGCCGGCCCCACCAGCTCCTGGCCACCGCGCGGGTCAGGTACAGCCGCTGCTCGGCCCGGGTGATGCCGACGTAGGCCAGCCGCCGCTCCTCCTCCAGCTCCTTCTCGTTGTTCTGCGAGCGCTGGTGCGGGAAGACGTTCTCCTCCAGGCCGGTGAGGAAGACGACGGGGAACTCCAGGCCCTTGGCGGTGTGCAGGGTCATCAGCGTGACCATGCCGCCGTGCTCCTCGCCCTCGGGTATCTCGTCGGCGTCGGCCACCAGCGAGACCCGCTCGAGGAACTCCTCCAGGGTGCCGCCGTCGTGCGCGGCGTCGAACTCCCTGGCCACGTTGACCAGCTCGTTGAGGTTCTCCACCCGGCTCTCGTCCTGCAGCTCGTCGGAGGCCTTCAGCTCGTCCACGTAGCCGGTGCGGTCCAGCACCGCCTCGGCCAGCTCGGCGATCGGGGCGCTGGCGGCCAGCTCGCGCAGCCCGGCGATCAGCGCGTTGAAGTCGGCGATGGACCGGGCCGACCGGGTGGCCAGCTCGCCCACGTCGTCCACCCGGGCCAGCGCGGCGGCCATCGAGATCCGCTGCCGCTGGGCGAAGCCGGACACGCTCTCCACCGCCCGGTCGCCGATGCCCCGCTTGGGCACGTTGAGGATCCGGCGCAGCGACAGCTCGTCCTCCGGGTTCGCGATCAGCCGCAGGTAGGCAAGCAGATCGCGGACCTCACGCCGCTCGTAGAACCGGACGCCGCCGACCACCCGGTAGGGCAGCCCGACCCGGATGAAGATTTCCTCGAACACCCGGGACTGGGCGTTGGTCCGGTAGAACACCGCCACCTGGCCGGGCGAGGCCTGGCCCTCGTCGGTGAGCCGGTCCACCTCCTCGGCCACGAACGCGGCCTCGTCGTGCTCGCTGTCGGCCACGTAGCCGACCAGCGGCGGCCCGTCGCCCTGGTCGGACCACAGCCGCTTGGGCTGCCGGCCGGGGTTGCGGGCCACCACGGCGTTGGCCGCGGCCAGGATGTTCTGGGTGGACCGGTAGTTCTGCTCGAGGAGGATGACCCGCGCGTCGGGGAAGTCCCGCTCGAACTCGGTGATGTTGCGGATCGTGGCGCCGCGGAACGCGTAGATGGACTGGTCGGCGTCGCCGACCACGCACAGCTCGGCGGGCGGCGGGTCGTCCGGGGCGTCGACCTCCCGGCCCGCCGCGGCCGCCATGACGTCGTCCGAGCCCTCGACCAGCTCGCGGACCAGCACGTACTGGGCGTGGTTCGTGTCCTGGTACTCGTCCACCATGACGTGCCGGAACCGCCGCCGGTATTCCCTGGCCACGTCGGGGAAGGCCTGCAGCAGGTGCACGGTCATCATGATCAGGTCGTCGAAGTCCATCGCGCCTGACGCGGTCAGCCTGCGCTGGTACTCGGCGTACGCCTCGGCCAGCGCCTTGCCCCGGTAGCCGTCCGCGGCCGCGGAGAACGACTCGTAGTCGACGAGCTCGTTCTTCAGGTTGGAGACCTGGTTCAGCAGGCCCTTCGGCGGGTGGTACTTAGGGTCGAGGTCCAGCTCGCGGCAGACCAGCGTCATCAGCCGCTGCGAGTCGGCCTGGTCGTAGATGGTGAACGCGGACGGGTAGCCGAACCGCTTCGCCTCCCGGCGCAGGATCCGCACGCAGGCGGAGTGGAACGTCATCACCCACATGGCGCGGGACCGGGGGCCGGTCAGCGCGGCCACCCGCGCGGCCATCTCGCCGGCCGCCTTGTTGGTGAACGTGATGGCCAGGATCTCGCCCGGGCTGACGTTCCGCTCGGCGAGCAGGTAGGCGATCCGGTGGGTGAGCACGCGGGTCTTGCCCGACCCGGCGCCGGCCACGATGAGCAGCGGCCCGCCGTGGTGCATCACCGCGGCGCGCTGCTGCGGGTTGAGTCCTTCGAGTAGGGCATCCGCCGCCGTGACCGTCACCTGCCCAAGCGTAGGCGTTGCCGCCGACATCAAGGCGGCGAAGCCGTCAAGGATGAAGAGGTTTGGGCGGCGTTTCTAGTCGGGGTCAGGGACGAGCGTCTCCGTCGACCTGGTGAGGGTCTGCTTCTTGAAGAAGGCGGGTGCGGCGATCCGGCAGTAGATGAAGCAGGCCACGCCGATCAGCGCCGTTATCACGAAGATCACGAACGCGCCACCGACCTGCCAGTGCAGGCCCGGCACCGTCCACATCGTGTAGTCGTTCGCGGTGGCCACGTCGTAGTCCAGCCACAGGCTCCAGCCGCCGAGGAAGAACAGCATCAGGCCGCCGGCCGTGGGCAGGATGCCCTGCATCCACAGGTTGCGCGCGCTGCTGGTCAGGTTCCTGCGGTAGTACCAGGCGCAGGCGAAGCCGGTCAGCCCGTAGTAGAAGGCGATGTACAGGCCGATGGCGATCACCGCGTCGCCGATCACGCCGATGCCGTTGGCCATGTAGTTGAACATCACGTACACGATGATCGAGATGGCGCCCATGACGAGCGTGGACACCGTCGGGGTCAGGTGGCGCCGGTGGATCTTCGAGAACGAGGCCGGGATCGCCTTGTACACCGCCATCGACAGCGTGGTGCGAGCGGTGGGCAGGATCGTGGTCTGGGTGGACGCGGCGGCCGAGGACAGCACCATGAGCAGCAGCAGGTGGGTGAGGAACGAGCCGAAGCCGGAGGTGCCGAACACCGCGCCGCCCTGGATGGACAGCACGTCGCCGGCGTTGCTGACGTTGCCCAGGCCGTTGCCGGTGGTGCCGATGCCGGCGAAGGACTGCATGGAGAAGATCACCAGCGCGTAGGTGACCAGCAGGATGAAGGTGGACAGGATCGCGGCCCGGCCCGGGGTCTTGTTCTTGTCCTTGGTCTCCTCGTTGACCGAGACCGCCGTGTCCCAGCCCCAGTAGATGAAGACCATGAGGATGATGCCGCTGGCGAAGGCGCTGAACGAGGAGATCTTGAACGGGTCGAGCCAGGACCAGCTCGGCGTGATGTGGCCGTGCGGGGCGGTGCCGTTGCCGATCTTGACCAGCGCGGTGACCGACAGCACGACCAGCATCACCAGCTCGATGCCGAGCAGCGCCTTCTGGAAGTTGGCGGAGACCTCGATGCCCCGGTAGCAGATGTAGGTCATCACCGCGATCCACAGCACGCCGACCAGCAGGACCCAGCCGCTGGTCGGGTTGCCGCCGATGCTCCTGTTGTTGAACAGCAGGAAGCCGTACTGGCCGGCCACCTGGGCCAGGCTCGCCATCACCAGCACGTCGGCGGCGACGATGGCCCAGCCGCCGGCCCAGCCGGTCTTCGGGCCGAACGCGCGGGTGGCCCAGGTGAAGGTGGTGCCGCAGTCCGGATCCGCCTTGTTCAGCTCGCTGTAGCCGATGGAGGTCAGCAGCATCGGCACGAACGCGAGGATGGCCACGATGGGCGACTGCAGCGCGACCGCCCCCACCACGAACACCAGCGTCGCGGCGATGCTGTAGGCGGGCGCGACCGAGGCGGTCGCGATGATCGTGGTGGAGATCAGCCCGAGCGCACCCGGCTTCAGGCCCTTGTCCGTGGGCTTCTCTGTGGGCTGCGTGACGTACTCGGCGGTGGCCATCCCTCGCCCCTCCCTGTCCGGGGGATCCAAGTGCGACGGTTCTAGCACTGATTTGCCCCCCTTGCAAAGGTTTCCGTAGTTACATCTCGCTGTCAACGCTGGATTTCGTGCTAAAGCGCGTTAGTATCCACGACATGCGCATCCTTCTCGTAGGCGCCGGCGGCGTGGGCTCGGCGATCGCCGCGATCGCCGCCCGCCGGGAGTTCGCCGAGCTGGTCGTGGCGGACTATGACCTGGCCAGGGCGCAGCGCGCGGCCGCGGACCGGTCCCCGGCGATCAGGCTGGACGCCCGGGACAGCGGCGCGGTGGCCGAGGCGATCGCCGCGCACGGCTGCGACGTGCTGCTGAACGCCACCGATCCACGCTTCGTGATGCCACTGTTCGGTGCGGCTCTGACGGCCGGTGTGCACTATCTCGACATGGCGATGTCACTGTCCGTGCCGGACGCCGACGAGCCGTACCGCCGGTGCGGGGTCAAGCTCGGCGACGAGCAGTTCGCCGCGGCGCCGGCCTGGCAGCAGTCCGGGCGGCTGGCGCTGGTCGGCATGGGGGTCGAACCGGGCTTGTCGGACGTGTTCGCCCGGTACGCCGCCGACCATCTGTTCAGCCGGATCGACGAGATCGGCGTCAGGGATGGCGCGAACCTCGTGGTGGACGGCTACGACTTCGCGCCCACGTTCTCCATCTGGACCACGATCGAGGAGTGCCTCAACCCGCCGGTCATCTGGGAGCGGGACCGCGGCTGGTTCACCACCGAGCCGTTCAGCGAGCCGGAGACTTTCACCTTCCCGGCCGGCATCGGCCCGGTGGAGTGCGTCAACGTGGAGCATGAGGAAGTGCTGCTGGTGCCGCGCTGGGTGCAGGCGCAGCGGGTCACGTTCAAGTACGGCCTGGGCGAGGAGTTCATCGGCGTGCTGCGCACGCTGCACAAGCTCGGGCTGGACTCGGTGGCGCCGGTGCGGGCGGGCGAGGTGGCGGTGTCGCCGCGCGACGTGGTCGCGGCCTGCCTGCCCGACCCGGCCACGCTGGGCGGCAAGATGAGCGGCGTGACCTGCGCCGGCACCTGGGTGACCGGGACCGGGAAGGACGGTGCTTCCTGGGCCGGGAAGACACCCGGCGGCCGGCGCGAGGTGTACCTGCACCACGTGGTGGACAACGCCTGGTCGATGGCCGAATATGGCTCGCAGGCGGTGGTCTGGCAGACGGCGGTCAACCCGGTGGTCGCGCTCGAGCTGATCGACTCGGGCGGCTGGTCCGGCACCGGCGTGCTCGGCCCTGAGGCCTTGCCCGCCGACCCCTTCCTCGAACTGCTCGCCGACTACGGATCCCCGTGGGCGTGTGAGGAACGCACCCCGGCGGGCACTGAATCCCTGTAATCGACCCCAGTAACGGACTCACTAACGGAGGCATCGTGGCCAAGGACCTGCATAACGTCATCGGCGGGCGGGCGGCCGATCCGGCGAGCGAGCGCCGGTCCGACGTGCTGAACCCGAGCACCGGGGAGGTGTTCGCCACGGCGCCGGTGTCCGGGGCGGACGACGTGGACGCCGCGTTCGGCGCGGCGTCGGCCGCCTTCGAAGGCTGGCGGGACGCCACCCCGTCCGAGCGGAGCCTGGCGCTGATCCGCATCGCGGACGCCATCGAGGCGAAGGCGGACGAACTGGTGGCGATCGAGAGCGAGAACACCGGCAAGCCGGTCGCGCTCACCCTGGCGGAGGAGATCCCGCCGATGGTGGACCAGATCCGGTTCTTCGCCGGGGCGGCGCGGATGCTGGAGGGCCGGTCGGCCGGGGAGTACATGGCCGGCTTCACGTCATTCATCAGGCGCGAGCCGGTCGGCGTGTGCGCGGCGGTCACGCCGTGGAACTACCCGCTGATGATGGCGGTGTGGAAGTGGGCCCCGGCGCTGGCCGCGGGCAACACGCTGGTGCTCAAGCCGTCGGACACCACCCCGGCCAGCACGGTGGCGATGGCCGAGATCATGAACGAGTTCCTGCCGCCCGGGGTGTTCAACGTCATCTGCGGCGACCGGGACACCGGCCGTGCCGTGGTGTCACACCCGGTGCCCGCGATGGTCTCCATCACCGGCAGCGTCCGGGCGGGCAAGGAGGTGGCCAGGGCGGCCGCCGACGGGCTGAAGCGGGTGCACCTGGAGCTGGGCGGCAAGGCGCCGGTCGTGGTGTTCGACGACGCGGACGTGGCCGGCGCGGCCGAGGCGATCGCGGCGGCGGGCTACTTCAACGCCGGCCAGGACTGCACGGCGGCGACCAGGGTGCTGGCCGGGCCCGGGATCCACGACGACTTCGTGGCCGCACTGGCCGAGCAGGCCCAGGGCCAGACGGTGGGCGGCCCGGACGTGGCGGACGCGGACTTCGGCCCGCTGAACAACCCCGACCAGCTGGCCCGGGTGTCCGGCTTCATCGACCGGCTGCCCGGCCACGCCGAGGTCCGGGCGGGCGGGCACCGGATCGGCGGCCGCGGGTTCTTCTACGAGGCGAGCGTGGTCATCGGCGTCCAGCCGGACGACGAGATCGCCACCGACGAGGTGTTCGGCCCGGTTATCACCGTGCAGCGGTTCAGCGACGAGGACGAGGCGGTGCGCTGGGCCAACGGCACGAAGTACGGGCTGGCCTCCAGCGTGTGGACCCGGGACCACGGCCGGGCGATGCGGATGGCCAGGCGGCTGGACTTCGGCTGTGTGTGGATCAACACGCACATCCCGATCGTGGCCGAGATGCCGCACGGCGGGTTCAAGCAGTCCGGTTACGGCAAGGACCTGTCGATGTACGGGTTCGAGGACTACACCCGGGTGAAGCACGTGATGAGCTCGCTCGACTAGTTCCGGGGCACGGCTGGCGGTGGCCGGGCGCGGCCCGGTGGTGGCCGGGCGCGGGTTAGATCCGTGCCGGGCGCGGCTGGCGCCGCAGACAGTTATCAGCCCGGTCGTCATTAAACCGGCCTAATTAGATAGGTCGTTATTACCCCGGCGGGTTTCCCGCCGGGGTAATTTTTCGCCTGGCCCTGCGGTAAACACGCGGCGAATCGATGTGGAATACATCGATAATGCGGGCTGAAAGAATGACTTAGGGTGACCATTTAGCAACGCGGTGCTATTTTGTGTGGGAGCGCCCCTATATTAGACCGGAACGCAATGCGACGCAGACCTTCCGTTCCGGTTAATATTGGCAAAGTGCCGGTAAGCCATATGCCGGATTCTCCTCGTTAGACAAAATGTTCGCCATCCGCCGACATACGTTCTCTTGCCGGGGACTAATCGGGCATAGAGGCTTGGCTGCGTCGGCCTGCTGGCCGACCGGTGCGAAACGACGCACCGTGCGCCTCGCGGCGTCTTTTCCCTGAGGAGGACGTAAGGAATGCGCATGCTCCACAAGATCCTGGCCGGTGTTGCAGCCGTGGCCGCTACGGCCGTGCTGTCCGCCGGCCCGGCGATGGCGGACCCGCCGGCCGGGACGACCCCCCGGGCCACCGACATCGTCGGCACCGGCTCGGACACCATCCAGTACCTGCTCGACCAGCTGTCCGTTGACTACAACAAGACCGTCACCAAGGCGGCGCCCCACCTGTACAGCTGGGACGCCACGCCGTCGGGCAACATCCAGGAGAAGTCCGGTTCCACCAGCTGCAACCGCCCGCGCCCGGACGGCTCCGGGGCCGGTATCTCCGAGCTCGAGGCCAACGTGAAGGACGGCAGCCACTTCTGCGTGGACTACGCCCGGTCCTCACGCAGCCGCGCGTCCACCGACCCGGCTTGCGCCGCGGGCGGGGTCTGCTTCATCTACCTGGCCGGTGACGCGGTCACCTGGTCCGCCCGCAGCGCAGCGGCCGGCGGCACCGACGCCCCAGCCAGCCTGACCCTAGCCCAGCTCAAGAGCATCTACCTGTGCAAGACCACCAACTGGTCGAAGGTCGGCGGGAAGAGCGGCACGATCAAGCCGTTTCTGCCGCAGACCGCGTCCGGCACACGGGCGTTTTTCCTGACCGCGCTGGGCGGCGGCACCACCCCGATCACCCCGGGTGCCTGCGTCAGCGACGGCGCCACCACCAAGTTTCCCGACGGCACGGTCCAGGAGAACGAGGGCCAGGACGCCATGCTGAACAGCGCCCAGGCGATCTTCCCCTACTCGGTGGCCGACTACATCGCGCAGGGTTACCACGAAGCCGCATGCACCAGCGGCTGCGGCGGCACCGTGTCCGACAACCCGGTCTGCAAGCCGGCCGGCTCGGAGAACAAGTTCGGCTGCAACGAGACCACCACGGGTGCGGGCAAGAAGCCGGTGCTGACCCTCGAGAAGATCAGCGGCACGGCCCCGACCGCGCCGGCCACGCTGCCCGCCGAGCCGAAGCCACCGGCCATCAACTCCAAGGTCAAGGTCAACAGCAAGTTCCCGGCGGCGTTCCAGCGCCACGTCTTCGACGTGGTCCGGTTCGGCCAGACGGGCGCCGACCCCATCCCCACCTACCTGCAAGGTGTCTTCGGCCCGTCGGGCTTCATCTGCTCGAACGCCAAGGGCAAGACGGACATCCAGAATTACGGCTTCCTGTTCCAGGCCGTGTGCGGCACGCCGCTGAACGGCACCGGCTGAGCTTCCCTGCGAAGGCAGCCACCTGGAGCTGACCAACACGTAAAACAGCAGTTCAGAGGTGCCGGGCGGGTATCTGCCCGGCACCTTCTGTTCAGCCGGGACGCGGCACCCGGTGGCATTTGCGCGACCATTCCCTTACCCAAAGTCACAGGAATCAGCTTGCGCTTACTGGGACGTTCGGCCAAAACCGCTGACTTGTTTTGTTCTCGTTCACTTTCAGGTAAACCGCAGGCAACATCCGTCAAAGACGATCAAATGAGGGGGAAACGGATCCGCATGGCCAAAAACCGAGAGGCGGGGAGCCACGCGTCATGACTGCCGCGTCATCTTCGCCTGCCCTGGATGCGGAGGACAAACCCCGGCGGGTCGTCAGCCGGGTGTCCGGCGGCGACAGGGTGTTCCGCGTCATGATGCGCGGCGCCGGCCTGGCCGTCCTGGTGATCACCGGGCTGATCCTGTTCTTCCTGTTCCAGCGCGCGCTCAGCACCTTTGAGCGGGTTGGCTTCTCGTTTTTCACCACGCAGTCGTTCAACCCCAACACCGACCATTTCGGTGTAGCCGCGCTGCTGGTCAACGGGCTGCTCGTCGCGGGCGTGGCACTGGTCATCGCGATCCCGGTCGCGGTGGGGACCGCGCTGTACATCTCCGAATACGCGCCGCAGCGGCTCCGGCGGCCGCTGATATCCCTGATCGACCTGATGGCGGCCATCCCCAGCATCATCTATGCGCTGTGGGGGCTGTATTTCCTCGAGGGCCGGACGCTCGGCGTCAACGGCTGGCTGTCCCGGCACCTGGCCTTCATCCCCCTCTTCCGAATCCAGGGCGGGCCGACCACCCTGGCCGCCACCTACTCGGACTCGCCTTTCGTCGTCGGCGTGGTGGTGTCGCTGCTCGTCATCCCCATCGTCACCTCGCTGGCCCGCGAGATCTTCTCCCAGGCACCACAGGCCGAGCGTGAGGCGGCCTATGCGCTCGGGGCGACGCGCTGGGGGATGGTCCGCACGGTCGTGCTGCCGTTCGGCCGGGCCGGTGTCATCGGGTCGAGCATGCTCGGGATGGGCCGGGCGCTCGGCGATGCCATCGTCATCTCGTTCCTGATCACACCGGTCAGCTTCATCAACTTCCGCGTGCTGCAAAGCGGTGGCAATTCCATTCCGTACACGATCCTGCTCGACATCAACAACGGGCCGGAATGGGTGTCGGCCCTGATGGCGGCGGGACTCGTGCTGTTTGCGATGACGCTGCTCGTCAACGTGATCGGCTCCATCGTGGGTGGCAGGTCGCGTTCCGGCCTGGTGAACGTGGACTGATGGCAGGCGTAACCAGCCAACCGCGGGGCGGCCCGGGCCAGGCAGCACCGGACAAGGCAGCATCCGACCAGGCGGCACCGGACCAGGGCGCGGCGGTCCAGCCGACACCCCCTCAGCGGCGGGTGCGGATCAGTAACGTCAGCCCGGAGGGCGCGCTCACCGTGGGTGGGGCGGCGGCCGGCTCGCTGGCGCTGACCTGGGTGCTGTACGAACGCGTGCTGGCGTTCAACGGCGTGTTCGGCTTCTGGCTGTGCTGGTACGTGGTCTTCCTGCTGATGTACTCGGCGCTGGCCGCAATGCAGTGGGACAGCCGCGCCGTCCGGGACCGGGTCGCCTCCGTGGCATTCGGCACCGGCGGGGTGTTCGTCTGCCTGGTCGTGCTGGACCAGATCATCTACATGGTGGCGCGCGGGCTGCACGCCGTCACCAACATCGGGTTCTTCACCCATACGATGGCGCTGGCCGGGCCGCTCAGCCCGCTCAGCGCCGGGGGTGTGCTGCACGCCATCGTCGGAACGCTCGAGCAGCTTGCCCTGGCGACGCTGTTCTCGGTGCCGCTCGGCATCGCGGCCGCGGTCTTCCTGGCCGAGGTGGGCGGTGCCTGGGCCCGGCCGGTGCGCACCCTGGTCGAGGCGATGACCGCGCTGCCCGACGTCATCGCCGGGCTGTTCGTCCTGGCCTTCGCCATCCTTACCCTCGGGCTGCAGGAAAGCGGCCTGGCGGCCGCGCTGGCCCTGGCGGTGACGATGCTGCCGATCGTGACCCGGGGTGCCGAGGTCGTGATCAGGATCGTTCCCGGCATGCTGCGCGAGGCGTCCTACGCGCTGGGCGGCAGCCAGTGGCGGACCGTGTGGAACGTCGTGTTGCCGACGGCCCGGTCAGGGCTGGCCACCGTGATCGTGCTGGCCATGGCCCGCGGCATGGGCGAGACCGCTCCCGTGCTGCTGACCGCCGGCTACAGCAAGGCGATGAACGCCAACCCGGTGCACGGCTGGCAGACCAGCCTGGTGACGTACATCTTCAACGAGCACAGCGTGCCCGACGCCGCCGACCAGGCACGCACGTTCGGGGCCGGCCTCACCCTCGTCGTGCTCGTGCTGATCCTGTTCAGCATCGCGCGGTGGCTGGGCGGCGGCAAACCCGGTGAGCTGAGCCGCCGGGACCAGCGCCGAATCGCCAGGGAGGCCGTCAGGGGCCGCCCCGTCAGGGAGGCGGCCCGCCGATGAGCACCAACGCACAGCCAACAGCCGCACAGGCAATCGCCGTACCGTCAACCGCCGCACGGAGGAGCTCGCATGCATTCCCCCGCCGTCCGTAGCGCACCCTGGCTGCGGCGTGCCACCGCGCTCGCGGCCGCCGTCGGCCTCGCCCTGATCTCATCGCTGGCTCCGGCGACGGCGCTCACCCGGTCCGCCGCCACGCCGCGGGCGGGGTCGTCGTGCCCGGCCCCGCCCACGGCCCCGAAGCTGGGCACGACGGTTACCGGGCCGCGAATGTATGACCCGCAAACCAAGAAACTCTTCAGCTGCCCGAGCACGGTGACGGTGAGCCAGACGAGGGACCTGACAAACCAGACGCTGAAGGTGTCCTGGACCGGCTTCACGCCGAGCAAGTCGATCCCCTACGGGGCCACCACGACCTACTACCCGGTGGAGGTGGCCGAATGCCGGGGAGACTCGCCGGGGAACTCGCCAGCCGACATCGCCTACGACAACGTGGCCGACCCGCACTGTTACTACGCGGGGGGTGGCGGCATACCGTTCACCAACGGCAAGTACGGCCCGAGCAACTCCACGTGGAGCATCAGCTCGGCTCAGGGCACCGGTTCGGTGGATATCCAGATCGAGACGTTCCAGCAGAACCAACTGCTGAACTGCTCCGCAACCAGCGACTGCTCACTGCTCATCCTCCCGGCCGACGGCGGCGTCCCTATCCCCCCAGACCAGCCCCAGTGCAGTGACCACTCCAAGGACCTGGGGAGCTACCCGGACGGTTATGCCACCGCACAGGACGCGTTTGTCCCACCGTCGACGTTTGTAGGCGACGCCTGCGCGTGGCAAGACCGGATCGCCGTCCCGCTGCGCTTCTCCCCCGTCGCGAAGAACTGCGGGTTCAGCAATCCCGCCTTCTCGGTGGCAGGGTCACCGATGATGGTGCGCGCCATGACGTCCTGGCAATCGGGGCTCTGCAACGGCGCGCACCCGGATCCGATTTCCTACAACGGGACCGTGGAGGAGCCGGAAGCGCGCGACGTCTTCCAGGCAGGCGGGGACGATGTCGCCCTCACGACCGACCCGGCCACCGGTCCCGGCAAACACCCCTACACCTACGCCCCGGTCGGCATCACGGCTGCCTCCGTCGCGTACTGGGTGGACGACGCCAAGACCGGCGAGCCGTACACGGACCTGAAACTGACTCCGCTGCTGCTGGCCAAGATGCTCACCCAGTCCTACACGTGGAGCTACGCGTGCACTCCCGCGGAGCTGCAGAATCCTCCGACCACCCCGCCAGGCTGTGATCGCGGTGTGCTGCACGACCCGTCAGATGTGTACGCGGACCCAGAGTTCCGCCAGCTAAACCCGGGCCTGCACCTGGACGAGAATCAGGCGGTCACGCTGGGTATCCCGACCGTCCAGCAGGGCGAGAGCGACATGACCTGGGAGGTCACTCGCTGGATCGCGGCCGACAAGACGTCGACCAGCTTCCTGGCCGGAAACGTCGATAACTGGGGAGAGCACGTCAACTCCTCTTATCTGGGCGCGCACTTCCCGGAGGCGCAGTTCGTCGGGCAAGACAAATCAGGACCGGCGGCCTTCACCTACCTGCCGGTCGCTCCGCCGTCCCTGGTGGGGAGGTATATGGCGGACAACGTGCCCTCGGGCAACAACTTCGTCACCCAGCCCTGCGTCGGCTCGAACGAGCTGTGCCCTGTCCCCTTCGTCGAGGAGACGCCCGGGCAGCGCCAGCTGCTCGCCATCCTGGACCAGCCGGACGCGGCCGCGTTCAACACACCCGCCATGAAGATCGAGAACGCCGCGGGCGACTACGTAGGCCCCACGGCCACGTCGATGGCCGCCGCGGTCAAGAACCTGGCCCCGAACGGCAGCAACGGGATCACCAAGGAGTACAACGACTCTGCCAAGGACCCGGCCGCTTATCCGCTGACCATGGTGGTGTACGCGATGGTACCGACCGGCGGCGTCTCACATGGCAAGGCGGCGAAGATCGCCCAGTGGCTTGACTACGTGGCCGGGGCGGGCGAGCGCCAGGGGATGCTGCCGGGCCAACTGCCGCCCGGTTACCTGCCGCTGACCAAGAGCATGCGGGCGCAGACGCTGAAGGCCGCCTACGAGGTGCAGCACCAGACCGGGGACCACTCCAGCGGCAACGGGAACGGAAGCGGCAACGGCAACGGTGGCGGAACAGGCGGGAACGGCACGGGCGGTTCGGGGTCAGGCGGCAACGGCTCGCCGGGCAATTCGCCGTCGTCGGCGGCGGGAAGTGGCAGCCCTCAGAACGTGGCCAACGCCTCCTTCTCCAGCCCGTTCTCGGGGACTGGCCGGCTGGTGCTGGTGCTCTTGCTGATCGTCGGTGGCCTGCTGGCGCTGGCCGGGCCGGCCGCGGTGGTGCTCGGCAAGCCGGGCGGGCGCGCCGCGGTCGTCGCCGGGTGGCATCGCGTGCTGGCCCTGCGGCACGGAACCCGGATCCTGCGAGGAAAGAAGCAGCCGTGAGCAGCCTGCTGTGGGGGCGGCGGGCCCTGACCGCTTTCGTGGTGCTCTTCACCGCGCTGATAGTGCTGCCCCGCGTCACGGCCGACGCGGGGCAGTACACCACGATCGACGGGTCGGGCTCGTCATGGGCGTCGGTCGCCCTCGACCAGTGGGCCAACGACGTGCAGCCGCAGGGGCTGACCATCAACTACAACCCGGACGGCTCCGCGCAGGGCAGGCTGGACTGGATCCAGGGCAGCCTGGTCGACTACTCAGGCTCGGATCCGCCGTTCCGCAGCGGTCACGACAAGCTGGCCGGCACGGCATCGGAACATTCCCCGTTCAGCTACTCCTACGTTCCCGACACGGCGGGCGGGACCGCGTTCATGTACCACCTGACCGTGCACGGCCACCAGGTGCGGAACCTGCGGCTGGACCCGAAGGTCATCATGGAGATCTTCACCGGGGCGATCACCAACTGGGACGACCCGCAGATCACCAAGATCTACGGCGCACAGCTGCCGAGCGAGCCCATCACGCCGGTGCTGCGCGCGGACGGCTCCGGCGCGACGTACTTCTTCACCCTGTGGATGTCCACCCTGTTCCCGTCGCAATGGAACAAGTTCTGCGAGAAGGTCCACCCGGGAATCACGCTGCCGTGCGGCAACACCGAGTTCTACCCGTCCTTCCACGGCTCCAAGTCGGAGAACGGCTCGATCGCGTCCGCCGACTACGTCACGGCCAGCTACGGTGAGGGCTCCATCGACTACGACGAGTACGCCTATGCGCTCAACGCCCACTACCCGGTCGTCCAGGTGCTCAACCCGGCCAACTACTTCGTGGGGCCGACCGCGTCGAACGTGGCGGTCGCGCTGACCAAGGCGCAGATCAACGAGGACTCGAGCAGCCCGAACTTCCTGCAGCAGAACCTCAATCAGGTCTACACCTTCACCGACAAGCGGTCCTATCCGCTGTCCAGCTACAGCTACCTGATCGTGCCCAGAACCGGCGGCCCGGAGTCGACCTTCTTCCACAACAGCGCCGGCGCGGGCAAATCGCTCAGCGCATACATCAACTTCTTCCTGTGCGCCGGGCAGAAACAGAGCGCCGACCTCGGCTACTCCCCGCTGCCGCTCAACCTGGTCAAGGGCGGCCTCGAACAGAACGACCACATCCCCGGGCACGGGTCCATCGCCGACGTCAACAAGTATTCGTCCTGCCCCAACCCCACGTTCACCAACGGCGTGCTCACCGTGCTCAAGAACGCGCCTGAGCCCAGTCCCTGCCAGAAACTGGGTGCGCCGCTGAACTGCGTGGTGAAGAACGGCAAGGCGGTGGCCGCGGGCGGCGGCGGGGCGGGTGGATCCGGAGGCGGATCCTCGGGCTCGGGAAACGGCAAGAACAACTCCTCCGGCAGCAACGGCAACCCGGCGGCGGGTGGCGCCACCGGCACCGGGCCTACAGAAGGGGCGGCGAACGTAACCGGCAGCGTCGTCAATCTGGCCAGCAACGGCACGGACCGGGCGGTGCTGGCCCTGATAACCGCGCTCGCCGTCGTCATGGCCGTGGCGGCGCCGCCTGCGGTGGGGTCCTGGCTGCGCCGCCGCAAGCGGCGGGCCTAGCCCGGCGGGCGACGAAGGGATGCGATGACCGCGGTCGAGAGCGAGCAGAAAGCGGGGTCTGCCGGGCCGCCCGCCGAGGCCGACCCCCAGCCGGCGCCGCCGCAGGCCGCACCGAAGACGGCGGCGCCCGCACCAGAACCGGAACCGGGCCCGGGCGCCATCGTGTCCGGCATCGGCGTGGCCGTGACCTTGTTCGCCGTGCTCGTGCTCGGCTTCGCCGGGTACCTGTACTTCCTGTCCGGCGTGCAGGAGGCGCGGACGCAGACCGGGATGTACGCGACGCTAAGCGGGGAACTGGCGAAGGGAGTGGCCCCACTCAGTTCAATCACGCCAGGCGCTCCGGTGGCGGTACTCAACATCCCGGCCATCGGCGTGCACAACATGGTGGTGGTCGAAGGGACCACCCCGGAGAACCTGACCCTGGGCCCCGGGCACCTGCGGGACTCGGCGCTGCCCGGCGAGTCCGGCGTATCCGTGCTGTACGGACGGCGCGCCTCGTTCGGCGCACCGTTCGCCCGGCTGCCGCAACTGCTGCCCGGCGACACCATCCAGGTCACCACAGGCCAGGGGACGGCTTCGTACGTGGTCAGGGTGGTCGGCGACAGCAGGAGCCGGATACTGATCGACACCGCACCCAATCAGCTGGACCTGCTGACCGCCGACTCGGCGCTCATGCCCGCCCACTACATCGAGGTCGAGGCCAATCTCACCTCCACCGCGAAAGAGAATCCCGGCGGCCGGCCGGCCATCACCACCTCGGAGGCGGCACTCGGCAACGACCCGACCACGCTGATCCTGACGATGGCCTGGGGACTGGCACTGCTCGTCGTCTCGGTTTCCGGGACGGTCGCGGCGGCCCACTGGTCGCGGTGGCCGGCCTACCTGGTCACCGTGCCGATCGCGGTGGCCGTCGTCTGGAACCTCTACCAGAGCGTCGCGGCGCTGCTGCCCAACCTCTACTGATGCCACAGATGCCACCAGCCAACAGATCAGCGGGAGCCAGCACGTTGAGTGAACCCAGCAATCCCAAGCACGCCGCGTCAGGGACGGAAACGGGGGTCATCGACTACGACGGTGCGGCGGCCCCGCACCTCGGGTCGGGACCGCTCGTCGGGCTGGAGGCGCGCAACATCTCGGCCTGGTTCGGCAGCCACAAGGTCCTCGAGCGGGTATCGCTGAACATGCAGCCGGGCCGGGTCACCGCGCTGATCGGGCCGTCCGGCTGCGGCAAGTCCACGTTCCTGCGGATCCTCAACCGGATGCACGAGATGGTGCGCGGCGCTTCTCTGGGCGGCGAGGTGCTGCTGGCCGGCGAGGACATCTACGACCTGCACCGGAGAGCTTCCGACATCCGCCGCAGGATCGGCATGGTGTTCCAGAAGCCGAACCCGTTCCCGGCCATGTCCATCTACGACAACGTGGCCAGCGGGCTGAAACTGGCGGGCATCAAGGTCGGGAACAAGGACCAGGTCGTCGAGGTCAGCTTGCGCCGGGCCGGGCTGTGGGGCGAGGTACAGCGCAGGCTGCGCACCCCCGGCGGCGCGCTGTCCGGCGGGCAGCAGCAGCGGCTGTGCATCGCCCGCTCGCTGGCCGTCTCCCCGGACGTCCTGCTGATGGACGAGCCGTGCTCGGCGCTGGACCCGACGTCCACCCGCCGCATCGAGGAGACGATCGCCGAGCTGCGGAACCAGGTGACGATCGTCATCGTCACGCACAACATGCAGCAGGCGCAGCGGGTGTCCGCGGAGTGCGCGTTCTTCCTGGCAGCCGAGGGCACCCCTGGGCACATCGTGGAATCCGGGCCGACGGAACGGGTCTTCGACGCGCCGGAGGACCCGCGGACCGCGGACTACGTGCACGGCCGCTTCGGCTGACCCCGGCCGCGACACCGCGCGAGGCGGCACGAGACAATCGTGCCGTGCTGGAAGACACTGAGGTCAAGCAGATCCTGGTCATCGCCGCTCACCCGGACGACGTGGACTTCTCCGCGGCCGGCACGGTCGCGCAATGGACCGACACCGGTATCAAGGTGAGCTACTGCGTCGTGACCAACGGCGACGCCGGCGGCTTTGACCCCGCGGTGCCGCGGGACCAGATCGCCCCGATGCGGCAGGCCGAGCAGACCGCCGCGGCCGGCTGTGTCGGCGTGTCGGACGTGCGGTTCCTCGGCTACCCTGACGGCCGGGTGGAGGCCACCCTCGGGCTGCGCAGGGACCTGGCCCGGGCGATCAGGCAGGTCCGGCCGGACCGGCTGCTGTGCCCGTCACCGGAGCGGAACTACGAACGGATGCCGCCCAGCCACCCCGACCACCGGGCGGTCGGCTCGGCCGCGCTGGACGCCGTGTACCCGGACGCACGCAACCCGTTCGCGTTCCCCAAACTGCTGTCCGGCGAGGGGCTGGAGGCGTGGACGGTGCGCGAGGTCTGGGTCTCCGGCCTGGAGCCCAACCACTACGTGGACGTCACCGGCACCTTCGACCGCAAGGTGGCCGCACTGCGGGCGCACGCCAGCCAGACCGCGCACATGGACGGGCTGGCCGACTTCCTGCGCGGCTGGCTGGGCCGCAACGCCGGGCAGGCGGGCTGGGCCGAGGGCCGGCTGGCCGAGGCATTCCACGTGATCGACACCGGCTGACCGCTTTTATTTATCCGAGACGGCTGCGCCGCGCGCACCGTGCGGGAGGCGCAGCCGTCTCGGAAAATTTGCCGTGGTTTAGCCTTCGGTGCGCAGCGCGGTGGCGGTGCGGGGGCCGGGACGGGACGCGCGGGAGGCCTGGACGGTGAGCGTGGCGGCCGCCAGGATCAGCAGCAGCGCGGCGGGCAGGCCCAGCGACAGGTAGTCCGGGCTGATCGGCACGCTGGCGGGCGATCCGGTGAACACGGACAGGTCCAGGTCCGGGCCGATCAGCGGGCCGAGCAGCCAGGCACAGGCCAGCCCGGCGAGCACGGCGGCGACCACCTGCGGCAGGGTCTGCGCGGCGAGCAGCAGCCTGCTCTGCTGGCGGCCGAAGCCGAGCACCCGCAGCCGGGCCAGCGCATACGCCCGGGTCCGCGCGCCCATGGCCAGCCCGAGCAGCAGGATGACCGCGGCCAGCCCGGCGGCCAGGCCCACGCCCTCGCCGAACAGCGTCCCGGCGGTGTGCTGCAGCGGCGCGTTGGCCAGGCCGGCCAGCACCACCGAGCGGAACGTCAGCTCCGCTCCGGGCAGGGCGCGGCTCACCGCCGCGGTCAGCGCGTGGGTGTCCAGGTGCGGGCCGGTGAGCAGCATGATCGTGGGGGCGGGCGGGAACGGGGTGCGCTGCACGGCCCACAGCGGCACCAGCACGAACGAGCCGGTGCCGGGCAGCGCCGGCGTGCTGTGCACGATGCCAGCCACCCGGAAGGTGAGCTGCCCGTTGCCGATCGCCACGCTGACGCCGCGGTGGCCGAGCGCGGCGGCCGCCGCCGGGGAGGCGATCACCGGGACGGGCTGGCGCACCGTCCAGCCGGCCGGCGGCCGCTCGGGCAGCCCGGGCGGCACGGCGGGCCACGGCGTGGCCGCCACCAGGGCGGCGTACCGGGCGGGATCGACGGCGGCGACGGTCACCCCGGCGCCGCTGTCCAGCGTGACCTCGCTGACGTAGGTCGCGGCGGCGTGCCGCGCGCCGGGCACAGCGGCGATGCGGCGCTGCGCCGCGCCGGGTATCCCGGCGGCGATCTGCGAGGCGTCCACGACGGCGTCGGCCCCGGTGGACTGCCAGGACGCGGCGACCTGGCCGCGGCTCACCGCGGAGCTGATCATGCCGCCGAACGCGGCCACGGCCAGCGCGAGCACCAGGGCGAAGGCGGGCAGGACGGCCGACAGCCCGGCCCGTGCGGCGGCGGCCAGCCCGATGAACCAGGCCGCCCCGGCCCGCTGCGCGGCCAGCCGCAGCAGCCCGCGCAGCAGCAGCGGGCACAGCCGCAGCACGATCAGCGCCGCCGGGATCGCGGCCAGCACCGGGCCGGCGCCGGTGTAGAAGTTGACCCCGCCGGCCTGGGAGTTGCCCTGCTGGCGCAGCACCACCAGGCCGGCCACGCAGATCACGGCCAGGCTGACCTCGGTCACCCAGCGGCGGGCCGGGATCTGCCGGGCGGCCGCCGGGTCGTCGGCGGCCCGGGCCGGGCCGACCTTGCGCTGCCGGTACACGACGATCGCCGCCGGGCCGCCGAGCGCGGCCAGCAGCGTGGCCCCAGCCAGCCACCAGGCCAGCGCGATGCCGCCGCGCGGGGTGAGCGCGACGGCGATGCCCGCACCCAGCACCGCGGCGGGCACGATGACCAGCGCGCTGCCGCGCAGCATCAGCGCCGCCAGCTGGCGCAGCGACGCGCCGCGGGCACGCATCGTGGTGAACTCGGCGTCGCGGCGCTCGGCGAGCATCATCGCCGCCAGCCAGGCGGTGACCGCCCCGGTGACGGTCAGGCTGATGAACAGCAGCGACAGCACGGGCTGCAGCGCGTTCTGGGTGGCGATGAACGCGGCCAGGCTCTCGGTCAGGCCGGACGTTACGACCGGGCCGAAGGCGTTCAGCAGCGATCCGGGCAGGCCGACACCGGCCTGCGTCAGCGCCCGGTTCAGCCGGTTCTGCAGCGTCTGCGCCTGGTCCGCGGTCACCCCCCGCAGGGCGAGCGGGAAGTCCCACTGCAGCCGCATGTCCTGGCTGCCGAACACCGACACCAGGGTGCCGAACTCGCCGGGCCCGGCGAACGCGGCGCCGATCCAGTACGGCAAGCCGGTGACCTTGTTCTGCGGCAGGTTGAGCGAAGGGGCCGCGGCGTCCGGGTCGAGGGTCCAGAACGTGGTGCCCGGGTGTACCGGCTGGATGATCCCGGTGACCACGACGCGGACCGGGCCGCTGGGCAGGCTCAGCGTCACCCGGTGGCCTGGGCGCAGGCCGAACCGGCTGGCGGTGCCGGTGGTCACCACAACACCGAGCCGCGGCCCGCCGCCCGCACCCGGCCGGCTGGCGTCCTGCTGGCTGGCGTCCTGCTGGCTGGCGTCCTGCTGGCCTGGGTAGTGGCCGGCCACCAGCCGGGCGTTGGCGGCCAGTGAGCCGCGGTAGAGCACCTCCATCTCCGGTGGCGCCCCGGCCTGGGCGCTGCGCGCCACCCCGCTGACCGGGTTGTACGCGCTGCTGGCGCCGTACCAGGCGCTGGCCGGGCCGGCCAGCGGCAGCCGAAGGTCGCTGAGCTGCGCGGCGAGCTGCCCGCTCACCTCGGTGAGCTCGGAGCCGCTGAGCGCCTGGCCGGTCTGGTCCTGCGCCTGCTGCAGGTCGGCGGCCGCCTGCACCGAGCGGGTGGCCGGCGGGGTGGCGGCGAATATGTGCTGCAGCGCGGCGGTGCGGCCCTGCAGGCTCTGCCGGGGGCCGGCCACCGCGGCGAACACCACGATCGCGGTGAGCAGGCCGAAGGCTGCCGCCGCCACGGCTCCGGTGCCGACGACCGCGGCCAGCTCGCGGCGCAGCCCGCGCATCCCGGTCATCCCTCCTCCGCGGCGCGCAGCCGGGCGGCCGGGTCGGGGTGCCGGGCGGGCACGATGACCGCGGCCAGGGCCGGTGCCGCGGCCACGATGGCGGCGAGCAGCAGCGCCTGCGGCCAGTTGAACACCACGAGCGCCGGCGGCACCGGGGTGCGGGCCGCCGCGGTCAGCGTGACCGCCGGGATGAGCAGCTGGGCGATCACGTCGCCGACCAGCAACCCGACCAGGGCGGCGGGCACGCTCAGCATGAGCTCCTCGGCGGCGTGCATCCTGGCCTGCTGCACCGGCGACATGCCGAGCGCCGCGAGCAGCGCGGCCCGGCTGGCGTTCTGCGCCGCGTCGGCCAGGATGCTCACCGCGAACCCGAGGGCGGCGAGCAGGGCGGCGGCGACCGCTATCGCGAGCAGCGCCTGCTGCGGCACGTCGGACACCGGGTCGGCCAGCAGGCCCGCGGTGACCGGGGCCAGCCGGGTGGCGCTGGCCGCCGGGGGTAGCCGGGCGGGCAGGCCGGGCGCCGCGGTGCGCAGCCACCACTGCGACACGGCGAGCGGCGGCGCGCCCTGGCCGGTCAGTATGGTGTCCACCGCGCCCTGGTCGACCAGCAGCGCGCCGCCGCCGGTCACCGTGGGGAAGTGGGTCACCGCGGCCACGACCTTGACCTGGAGGGTGAGTGAGCCCAGCGCGACCGGCACGAACCCGCCCACGCCGGTGTGCGCCGCGGCCAGGAGGCTGCGGGTGGCGATCCCCGGGATGACCGGGATCCGCTGCGTCCCGGCGGTCAGCAGCAGGTTCCCCTGCACCGGCTGGGGCGGGTGGATGCCCGGCCCGGTGAACCGCACCTGCCCGTACCCGGGCTGGAAGGACAGCGTCTGAGCGCCCGCGGCGGCGGCCTGCCAGAGCACGCCGCCCGGCATCGCGGTGTGCCCGTAGGCCGGGGCCTGCTTCAGCTCGGCGGCGGACACCGTGGGAGTCCAGGCGCGCAGCGCGCGGCCGGCCATGAACGGGGCGGCGAACGGGCCCGCCGGCGCCGCCGAGACCGCGGCCGTGCGCACCGTCAGCGCGGCCTGCACCCGCGGGTTGGCCGTGGGCAGCTGATAGCTGGCCCCGATCGCGATCAGCGCCAGCGGGTACACCGCCCGCCGGCCCGGCGCCAGGCTGGCGACCAGGCGGTGGCTACGGCCGTCGGCCGGGATGACGCCGGCCGGCACCTGGTACACGACGCCGGTGGCATCCCGCACCGACAGGGTGGCCGTGGCCGGATGCAGGCCGTGCCTGGCCGGGCCCAGGCTGGCCGAGATGGCCAGCCGGGACGGGTGGCCGGGCAGCGCGGCACCCGCGGTGGTGGGGGTGTGCAGCGACCGCCACAGCGCGGCCGGCGGGCGCGGTGAGAGGTCCGGCCGGAGCAGCACCGTGCCGGCCGCCTGCCGCGGGTTCAGCGCGATCAGCGTTCCGCCGGTGGCGGGCAGGGCGACCCGCGCCACCGGCATCGCGGCCAGCACCCCGGGCGCGTGCGCGAGGCCGGCGGCCTGGCCCAGCGGGACCGGCGCCGGGGTGTTCACCCGGACGTCCGCGCCGACGGTGAACGCGGCCTGGTCGGCGGCCGAGCGGCGCCAGCTGTCGTGCTGGGCCAGCGCGAGCGTGCCGGTGGCCACGCCGAGCACGACGAGCAGCGCGATGCCGCTGCGGCGCACCGGGTTGCGGCTGATCTCCCAGATGGCGAGGCTGCCCAGCAGTTTGCGGCTGCGCGCCGCCAGCCGGTCGCCGGCCCGGGCGGCCAGCGGCATCAGCCGCAGCAGCACGACCGTGCCCGCGGCCAGGGCGAGCGCCGGGGCGGCGGCCAGCACCGGGTCCACGCCCAGCCCGCTGCTGGTGCCCAGCGGCGAGTAACGGCGCAGCTGCCAGCCGGTGAGCAGGGCCAGCACGATCAGCGAGATGTCACCGCCGGCCCGGGCCACGCCGGCCACCACCGCCGCCCGGCCGCGCCGCTGCCGGGCCATCTCCGGGGTGGGCGGGCGCAGCGCCGGGCCGAGCGCGATCCCCACGCACACCACCGCCGCGGCGGCCGCCGCCCACCAGGCCACCGCGGGCAGCGCGCTGATCTGGATGCCGCTGCCGCGCAGCGGGCCGGCGCCGGCCAGCCAGACCGCCAGCCGGCCGCCGAGCAGCGCCCCGGCCACCGCGGCGGCCACGGCGAGCAGCACGGTCTCGGCGGCGTTCAGCATGGTCAGCTGCCCCGGCGACCCGCCGCGCGCGCTGAGCAGCGCGGACTCCGCCTCCCGCTGGCCGGCCAGCGCGCGGGAGGCCAGCGTCAGCGCCGCGGCCACCAGGATGAGCAACTGCAGCCCGCCGATGACCAGCACCGACCTGGCCACCACGACGTTGGCGCCGACCCCGCGCAGCAGTTCGGGCAGGCCGGTGCTGACGTGCAGCCCGCCGAACTGCGGGGCCAGGCTGAAGGTGGACGCGACCGCGCTGACCCGGCGGCCGAGCGCCACCAGGTCGCCGCCGAACCGGCCGGCGTCGGGCATCGCGACCCAGGACGCGCCGCCGGTGGCGATCTGGCCGCTGCCGAAGACCGCGGGATCCACGACCAGCGGGCCGTAGGTGACGAACCCGCCTTGCTGGCTGGAGCCGGACGCGCCGATCAGGTTCAGGTCCCAGTAGCTGGCCGTGGGGTCGCGCGGCCGGAACAGGCCGGTCACCCGGATCCGCACCGGCGCCCCCGTGTCGCGGTCGTGCAGGGTGAGCACGCTGCCCACGGCCAGCCGCAGCGGCCCGGCCGAGGCGGCGGGCAGCGCGGCGGGCACCGGCTGCCCAGGCCGGCCAGGGCCCGCGGCCGGCCAGGACCCGCGGACCAGCACGGACCTGGCCACCAGCCCGGTGGGGGCGGCCGCCTGCAGCAGCCGGACCGGCGCGGCGTGCCCACCGGCTGAGCGTGCGGCGGCGCGCCCGCCCGCTGGTGTGGCGGGCCGGCCGGCGGAGCGTGCGGCGGCGGACTGTGCGGCCGGGGGCAGGCCGAGGGAGTTGGACCACAGCGAGCTGTACAGCGTCACCGGAATGGGGCCGAAGGCGCCGTGCAGCGCCTGGCCGATGGCCTTCGTGGCCGTCCTGGCCTGGGTCAGCGTGGCCGCGCCGCTGATGGCCATGTCCAGCCGGGGCGCGGTCTCGATCTGCCGCAGCGCGGCCTGGGACAGCGCCTGCCCGGCGAACGAGGCGAGCGCCGCCGCCAGCGCGGCCGCCACCACCGCGTTGACCAGCACCGCGCCGAGTACCAGCCGGAAAGCCTCCATTCGGCGGACGAAGACAGGGGTTGTGTGGCGTCGCATCGCTCATCACGATGCGGCCCGGGTGCGGCGCGGGCATAGCACACCCTGGCAATCGTTGCCCGACCGTGATGTGCGCCCTAGGCGGACGTTGGTGATGACACGCCCAGGCCGGTGCGCGACCGGCTTGATTGACGCCCTTCGCGGCCGGCCTGCCAGGAGCCGGGACGGACCTGACGCAGCGCGCTGATAGTGGTGCCGCGCCGCCGCCGGACCAGGGCGCGCAGCGTGCTGGTGTTCTGGTAGCCGACCGC
>DASYAV010000189.1:0-1816 GCA_036501145.1 Streptosporangiaceae bacterium
GGACGGGACGCCGCCCGACGGCCGGCCCCGCGCCGGGAGCAAGGGTTCGCGTTGTCATTGACCCGCCTCCGTTCTGGATGATGATGGGACCCCCGCCCGGAGATGACGGAGAGCTATTTCCTCCAGCCCGGCCCCGTGCGCTGAGAGCAGTTCCCGCACCGGCCCGGAGAGCCGCACCTGACCGCGGGTGAGCACGATCAGGTAGGTGGCGACCCGTTCCAGCTCGGCGAGCACGTGCGAGGACAGCACCACGGAGATCCCGTCGTCTTCGGCCGCGGCGACGACCGAGGCGAGGAAGTCCTCCCTGGCCACCGGGTCGAGCGCGGCCAGCGGCTCGTCGAGCACCAGCAGCGCGGGGCGGCGGGCCAGCGCGATCGTCAGCGCGAGCTGGGCCTTCTGGCCGCCGGACAGCTCGCCGACCTTCTGGCGGAGCGGGATTTCGAGCTGCCCGAGCCGGTCCTCGGCGCGCCGCTGGTCCCAGCGCCTGTTGAGGTTGCGGGCCAGGTGCAGCATGTCCCTGACCGGCAGGTTCCGGTACAGCGGCGCGTCCTGGGCGACGAAGGCGATGTGGTCGAGCGCGCCAGGGGAGCCCGCCGGCTCGCCGCCGAGCACGGTGATCGTGCCCGTCGTGGGCCTGGTCAGGCCGACGGCCATGGTGAGCAGGGTGGTCTTGCCGGCGCCGTTCGGGCCGACGAGGGCGACGATGTGGCCGCCCGGGATGGTGAGCGTGCAGTCGCGCAGCGCCCACCGGCGCCGGTAGCGCTTGCCGAGCTCGCTGGTTTCTATGACGTTCATGACTGGTTACGGTAGGAAGCGGGCCGGTCACGGCGACATACGGCTGAGCGGCGTCCTGTGGTGGACCTAGGTACACCCGTGGTTCCGGTGTCTGGCGCCACTGCGGCCGCGGCTGGCCGGGCGGCAGACTGGAGGAATGATGAATGGCGTGGCGGCCAGGGCCGGCGAGGCTCGCGGACCGCGGGCTCGGCCGGGACTCCAGGGGCGGCTGCTCGCGATGGGGTATGCCCTGGCGTTTTTCGGCCTGCTGCTGACCGGGGCGGTGCTGCTGCTCGTGATGCTTGTGCCGGTGGTGGTCGCCGGGCTCGGCCTGGGACAGTTCCTCAAGTACCAGCTGAACCACGGGCTTGCCTTCGACAGCCAGGATGCGCGCGACCTGCTCGGCCTGCTGCTCGGGCTGGCCTGCTGCCGGTTCGTGCTGCCCGCCGGGCTGCTGGCGACGCGGCGGCTGGCGATGCTGACCAGGCGGCTGTCGGCCCGCTGGTGCGGCGTGGCCATCGCCGCGGCGTACGCGCCCAAGCCAGTTCCCGCCACGGCGGGCAGCCGCCGTCTTGGCTACCAGCAGCGGATGAGCTGGCTGCTCAGCGACGTGAGCACCTGGCGAGATGTGCTGTGGCTGGTGGTCAACCTGATCGTCGGGTGGGTACTGCTGCTGGCGCCGGTCATGATGGTCGGCTTCGGCGTGGTCGCCTTCCTTGTCCCTGGTACGGCCGCCGTGCCTGGGATGGACGGGGTGAGCCGCTGGGCGACGCCACCCGCGTTCCCTGGCAACACGCCGACCGTGCTGCTGGCCATCGGCGTGGCGCTCGTGGCGCTCGGGGTGGGGACCGGCCCCGTGGCGCTGCGCGGCTACGGTGGCCTCGCCAGGCTGGTGCTCACCCCGTCGCGGGAGGCCGAGCTCGCGCTGCGGGTCGAGCAGCTGGCGCAGACGCGGCGCGAGACGCTGGACACCGGCGCGGCGGAGCTGCGGCGGATCGAGCGCGACCTGCACGACGGGGCGCAGGCACGGCTGGTCGCGATG
>DASYAV010000190.1:0-11688 GCA_036501145.1 Streptosporangiaceae bacterium
AGTAGTCACCTTGTGCCGCTGCGGCTTGGCCGCCCGCGCGGAGGACAGCGGGTCCTTGAAGAGCAGGTTGTCCGTCATCCACGTGAGCATCGGGCCCTCCGCCGCCCGCCAGACGATCGCCTGGTGGCCGCCGGTCGGCACGATCAGCAGCGGAACCTGCGCGACGCGGGACAGCAGCACCTGCTGGAAGTAGTCCGCGGCCTGCACGTCCGCCGGATCCTTGGCCCCCGCGGCCAGCCAGAACTGCGGCACGGAAACGGTGACGGGGACGTGCTGCACGTACTCCTGCGGCGTGTTGCGGATGGCCAGTCCCGGGTGGCCCTTGAAGACGTTGATATCGATCGGAGCGCCGTTGGGCTTCCACCCTTCGGGCACCTGGCTGTCGGTGGGCGCGAAGTAACCGCTGAGGCTACCCGCGAACCCGAACCGCGCCGGGTAATTCAGCGCGATGTTCGCCGCGCAGAAACCGCCCTCGGAGTACCCGCCGACCCCCCATGCCATGCCAGGAGGCCGCACCCGCAGGTTGGCCGCGACCCAGTCCGGGACCTCCTTGCCGACGAAGGTCATGTCCTGGGTCCCGGCGGGCGCGTTGAGGCACTGCAGCGCGTACTGCGGTCCGCCGTCGGTGTCCGGCATGACCAGCACGGCCGGCTGCGCCTTGTGCTCCGCCATCAAGTGCAGGTAGATCGGGATGACGTTCATCACGTTCACCCACGACTGCGGCTGCCCGGGCGAACCCTGCAGCAGCTCGACCGCCGGGAACTTGTAGTTCTTGTACTCCTTGCTGAAGTACTGCGGCGGCAGGTAGATATACACCTGACGGGTGATGTGGCTGCTCGGCCCGGTGACGTTGGTCGAGAACAGGTTGCCGTCTTCCGCGTCCAGCGCGGGGTTCGTGGTGGCCGCGAGCCGGGCGGCGACCGACTTGCCCGTGTCCTTGCCGAGGCCGGCCGCGGACAAGTGGGTCAGCGGCTGCGAGCTCTGCCCGGACAGGTCACTGAACAGCGCGCCCCACGTCTGGTAGTAGTCGTAGTACTTGTTCACCACCGCGATGCCGAAGACCATCGCCGGGACGAACGCGAGAAGAGCCGCGAGCACGCGGAAGACAACCTGGCTGGTGAGCGCCAGCCACACCATCAGCCCCGCGAAGGCCGCTACGAGCAGCAGAAAAAACAGTGTTGCCTGCGGTTCCAGCACGTGAACTCCCCGCCATGGCACAACGCTCGTGCCATGGGACGCGCGCAATGCATCCGTACCTGGCGGTGGAGGTGGGATTTGAACCCACGGAGAGGTTGCCCCCTCACACGCTTTCGAGGCGTGCGCCCTCGGCCACTAGGCGACTCCACCGGGGGTGAGCTTACCGTCTCACTCGGCGCGGCGCGAGGCGAAGAAGTCCCGCAGCAGCTCCCCGCATTCGGCCTCGAGCACGCCGCCGATGACCTCGGGCGGGTGGCCGAGCCGGCGGTCCCGCAGCACGTCCCACAGTGACCCGGCCGCGCCGGCCTTCGGGTCCGCCGCGCCGTACACCAGCCGGTCGAGGCGGGCCAGCAGCACGGCGCCGGCGCACATCGTGCACGGCTCCAGCGTCACCACCAGGGTGCAGCCGGTCAGCCGCCAGCCACCGAACGACCTGGCGGCCTGCCTGATCGCCTCCACCTCGGCGTGCGCGGTCGGGTCACCGGTGGCCTCCCGGCGGTTGCGCCCGGTTGCTACCAGCCGGCCCGTGGCGTCCAGCACGACCGCGCCGACCGGCACGTCGGCGCCCGGCAGGCATGCGGCCGCCTCGGCCAGCGCCAGCCGCATGGCCGGCTCGAACCCGGCGGTATACCCCGAAGCGCCCACCCGGACCCGCCTGCCCTCAGGGGCCGAAGGCGGCGTCGAGCGCGCGCTCCATCGGCGCGCCGAAGCCCAGCCTGGTGGCCAGGCTGGCCAGCACCTCGTCGGGGAACAGGTCCAGGTCACCGGACAGCGCACCGAGTTCCATCTCGTCCACGCCCAGGTCGGCGAAGACGGACAGGTCGCCGGCCGGCAGCACCTGGTCGAGGTCCTCGTCGTCGGGCAGCGGAATCTCGAGGTAATCGAGCACCTGGCGGGCCAGCGGCCAGTCCACCGACGCCGTCACGTCGGAAAGGAACACCGAGACGCTCGTGCCCAGCACCCGCAGCGCGACGAAGAAGTCATCACCCACCGCGGCCAGCCCGATGGTGCCGCCCATGCTGGGCTGCTGCCGGAGCGCATGGATAAGGCCGTCGAGATCCTCGGTGAGGGCCACCGGGAGCACCTCGGCCTCCCAGGTGTCTTCCTCCCGGTAGACGATGACCGCGAAGTCGGCCGCGTTCGGGTCCGTCATCGTCATCACCGCTGAATCGTGCCAGATCGCGGCGGTGCCCGTCATAGGATCACGCAGGCCGGTACTCGTGGCCCGGCCGGCCCGTCACAGGGACACGCCCGGTCACTGTTAGGAGTGCCGGCGCTACGGGTACGAACATCGGGCAGGGAGTCCCGCCACGCCGGCCGGGACCAGGGCAGCATGAACTGAAAACCGGAGTTTGTCGCTATTGTGAGTGTTTACGGACAGTGGGCACTTGCCCGCATTTTCACTCAGCGTAGCGGCTGTCCGTGAATTGACCGTGCACTAAGCTAAGTTGGCCGGTTGACAGGGTGGTAAGGATGTCGTTGGAGGCGAAAGGGTCATGAAGAAGGCACTCACCTGGGGCGCCCTTATCTTCGTGGTGTTCTACCTGATCACCGAGCCGACCAGCTCGGGTCACCTGATCAGCAGTGGCTTCAATGGACTGCGCGACGCGGGTCACTCGCTGGCTAGTTTTGTGCACTCGATCAACGTGTAGCATGCATGCGCCTAGTCACCCCCGGCGCTACGGCGCCCACCATCGTCAGCAAGTACCTGCTCCCGCACGAGGAGCAGGTCATTACCACGCGCAAGCACCCGGCCGTGCTGATCCGGCCGATCACCTACGTGGTCGTCGGGCTGGTCATCGCCGGGCTGCTGACTGAGTTCGTCTCCAAGGGCAACGGCATCGCCCTGCTCGTCATCTGGGTAGTCTGGGCCGGGCTGCTCGGCTATCTCGCGTTCAAGACCCTGGACTGGCTGGTCAACTATTTCGTCGTCACCTCCCAACGGATGCTGCTCACCAGCGGGTTCATCACCCGCAAGGTGGCCATGATGCCGCTGGTCAAGGTGACTGACATGAGCTTCCAGCGGGACTTCGAGGGCCGCGTGCTCGGCTACGGCACGTTCATCCTGGAGTCGGCGGGCCAGGACCAGGCGTTCCGGGTCGTCGACCACCTGCCCTACCCCGAGCAGCTTTATCTCGAGGTGTGCGGCCTGATCTTCCCGGCCAGGGCGGACGCGGATACCGGCGACGACTGAGCCGGATACCCGCCGGGACACCGGCTGAGCTTCCCCTCCCCTTCCCCCGGGGTTCGCGCGGCCGGATGCCAGTGGGCGTCCGGCCGCGCGAGCTTACCCGCGCCGCCTCACACGGTGAGCAGCACGATGCCGACGGCCGCCAGGGCCAGGCCGGCCCGCTGCACCGAGCGCATCCGCTCGCCGAGGGTGATCCGGGCGAGCAGCACGGTCACTCCCGGGTACAGCGAGGTGATTACCACGGCGAGGCCGAACAGCCCGGCCCGGGTGGCCAGCACGTAGCACAGGTTGGCGCTGGCGTCGAAGGCCCCGGAGACCAGCGCCATCACGAACACCCGCCGGTCCGGGCGCCACCACACCGGGCGGGTCCTGGTCACCGCCGCGGCGGCCAGCGCGATGACCACCCCGGCCAGCCGGGACACCCCGGCGGGCCACAGCACGCCGGAGGCGGCGGCATTGCGCATGAACAGGAAGAACAGCCCGAAGCCCAGCCCGGCCAGAAAGCCGTAGAGCAGGCCCGCGCGACCGCCGTGACGGCCACCGCGATCCCGGCCGCCGCCGTCCATGCTGACCAGGGTGATCGCGACCACGCAGAGCACGCCGCCGGCCACCACCGACGGGCCGGGCCGCTCACCCTGGGCCACCGCCACCCCGACCGGGAGCACCGTGGACACCAGCGCGGAGACAGCAACCTCAAGGGAGAGCGGTCGGCATACTGTAACGGTCAGTTCAATGTACCGACCGGCCGACGCTGAGCGAAAGCCAATTAATGACCGATTCCCCTGGCATCTCCGGTGCGGTCGCCCGCACCCTGCAGGCCCTGCGCACCGAGCGGGGCTGGTCGCTGGACCAGCTCGCCGCGCGGTCCGGGGTGAGCAAGGGCGTCCTGGTCGCCGTCGAGCAGGGCCGGTCCAACCCCAGCCTGGGCACGCTGGCCCGGATCGGTGACGCGTTCGGCGTGCCGGTCACCCGGCTGGTCGAGGTCAGCGACGAGCCCACCGTCCGGGTATCCGCGCAGAGCGCGGCGCGGGTGCTCTGGCACGGGCCCGCCGGCGGCACCGGCACGATCATCGGCGCCACCGAGCCACCCTGGGCGGTCGAGCTATGGCGCTGGGAGGTGATGCCCGGCGAATCGTTCGGCGGCGACGCGCACGCCCCGGCGACCCGCGAACTGCTGTGGGTCACGGCCGGCACGGCCACCCTCACCGTCGCCGGTGAGCGGCGGGAGATCGGCGCCGGGGAGTGCGCCCGCTTCGGTGGCGGCCTGCCGCACAGCTACGCCAACCACGGCACCGCAGCGGTGCAGATGACGATGGTCGTGGTCATTCCGCCGGTTAACGCGTAGCGCGGGCGGCAGCGCCCGGCCAGGATGGCCCCATGACGACATGGCTGCTGAAGCTCGACGCGCCCGGTGACGGCCCCCGGCTCGCGGTCAAGGACTGCATCGACGTCGCCGGGACGCCAACCACCGTCGGCTGCCCGGTGATCGCGGAGCGGGCGCAGCCTGCGGCCGCCGACGCGGCCGTGGTCGCCGCGGCCCGCCAGGCGGGCGCGCGCATCATGGGCAAGACCAACCTCACCGAGCTGTGCTGGACCGCCAACGGGATAAACCACTGGTCGGGCACCCCGGTGAACCCGCTGGATGCCAGCCTCGTCCCTGGCGGTTCGTCCAGCGGCTCCGCGGTCGCGGTTGCCACCGGCGAGGCCGATGCCGCGCTCGGCACCGACACCGGCGGCTCGGGCCGCATCCCGGCCGCCTGCTGCGGCGTCTACGGGCTGAAGACCACCTGGGGCCGCATCCCGACCGGCGGGGTGTACCCGCTGGCGCCCTCGCTGGACACGGTGGGGCCACTCGGCCGGGATCTGGCCGCGGTCGAGCTGGGCATGCGGCTGCTCGAACCCGGTTTCGCCGTGGCCGCCTACGACGGCCCGATGACGATCGGCAGGCTGCGCCCGCTGCGGCCCGCCGCCGCGATCGCGCCAGAGATCGACGCCGCCGTGGACGCGGCGCTGGCCGCCGCGGGATTCGCCACCGAGGACGTGACCGGCGCGGACTTCGGAGCGGCGCTGGAGGCCACGGGCGTGCTCATCGACCGGGAGGGCTACCTGTCCAACGCGCACCTGGAACCGGACGTGCACGGGCTCACCCGGGGCAACCAGCGCAACATGCAGATCGGCGCCCAGATCGTCGAGGCCGAGGTGGCCGAGGCCCGCCGGGAGCAGGACGCCGTGCGCGCGGTGCTGACCGCCGCCCTGCACAGGTTCCCGCTGCTCGCGCTGCCCACGCTGGCCACCGCGCCGCCGGTGATCGGGCAGCGCCGGACGGCGCTGACCGCTCTCACCGCACCGATCAACCTGGCCGGGCTGCCCGCCCTGGCCATGCCGGTCACCGTTCATCAGAAAATTCCGGTGTCCCTGCAGCTTGTCGGGCCGAGCGGCGGGGAGGAGACGCTCATCGCGGCAGGCCGGATCGTGGCGGAAGCGGTGACGGCGGGCTGACCCGGCCCTTCCACTCGCCGCCACGGCCGGCCCGATGGCGGCGGGCCGAGTCCACGGTCATCGCCGCGTACAGTGCCGCGATCAGCGGCAGCGTGGGCGCGCGCAGCGGGCTGAGCCGGTACAGCCGCAGCATCGGGCCGAAGCTGACCGCCATCAGCGCCCAGCCGGCCAGGCCGGCGGCCGCACACCAGGCCGCGGCGGTGCCACCGCCCGCCGCGAGCGCGGCCAGCCCGGCCAGGCCCGCGGCCGGCGGCAGCAGGTACAGCCACGCCAGGCCGACAACCGTCCCGGCCAGCAGCAGCGGTGAATGCCGCAGCTGGGTGTAGGCGCTGCGGGCGACCATCTGCCACAGGCTGGGCAGCCCCGGGTAGGGCCGGACGCTGCGGACGCCGGTGGTCAGCCCCAGCCAGCAGCGCCCGCCGGGGCGGTGCCGCTTGATCTGCCGGCCCAGGGCCACGTCGTCGATGCGCGCGCCGCGGATGCCGGCCAGCCCGCCGGAGGCCTCCAGCGCGGCCCGGCGGACCAGCATGCAGCCGCCGGCCGCGGCGGCGGTGCGCCCGCCCGGCCGGTTCACCCGGCGGAACGGGTACAGCTGAGCGAAGAAGTAAACGAAGGCCGGGACGACCGCCCGCTCCCAGAATGACTCGGCCCGGAGCAGCACCATCTGGGACACCAGGTCCCGGCGGTCGTCCTCGGCCGCGGTCACCAGCGCGGTCAGCGTCCCCGGGCGGCAGGCGATGTCGGCGTCGGTGAACAGCAGGTAGCCGGCACCGCCCGCGGCCTCGGCACCCTGGGCCATCGCCCACACCTTGCCCGCCCAGCCGTCACCGGGCGGGGAGCCGTGGATGACCTGCAACGGGTGCGCCGCGTCCTGGCCGAGGCGCTCGGCGACGGCGGCCGTGCCGTCCGAGCTGCCGTCGTCGACCACGATCACCCGGAACGTCCCGGGGTAGTCCTGGCCGAGCAGGCCCGGCAGCGTGACCGGCAGCATCTCGGCCTCGTCGCGGGCTGGCACCACGGCGCACACGCTGGGCCAGTGGGCCGCCCGAGGCCCTCGCCGGGCCGGCCTGGGCAGCCGCTGGCCGGTCAGCCAGAACCGGCCGTGCGCGGTGATCAGGTACAGCCACGCGGTCGCGGCCAGGACGGTCAGCACAGCGAGGACAGGCACCGCAGCAGCCTCGCACACCCCGGCGTGACCCGGGGCGGCAGCGGGCCCGGCAGAAAGGCGCCGGAACGGGTGAACCCGCTGGCGTTCCGGTCCGTGGTAGAGGGGAGCGACGTCGCGGGGCCCCCTTCATCCTGCGCTGACGACGCAGCCAGCCGGCTCACCTGGACGCCGCGGCCCTTCCCGGGCGCAGACCACCGGGGAGGGCCGCGGTCATGCGTACGGGAGGTTTGCTTTTCCGCGGATTTTGCCGCGGCGGGGACATACCGGATTGTCTTTCCGATAATCAGAACCTATCTTTGCGGCGGTTGAAAAACTTTTTACTTGGCCCGGCGGTTTTTCAAGTATGCGCTTTTCCTGGCCGGTGGCCGGCGCTGATATCACCCGCCGGCCGCCGGCCGCCGGGACCGCCGCCTGGCCTCCGGACGGGGGCCGCGGGCGGCCGCGCCGGGCCGGCGCCGTCCCGCGCGCGGCCCGGATCCACCTGGCGGTGCTGGCCGGCTATCTGGCCGCGGGAATCGCGGTGAACTGGACCAGGGCGCTGTACCTGATCCACGATCAGGTGCCCTGGAGCCGCGACACCGGCCTGTACATCTGGGACTTCTGGTGGATGGCGCGTTCGGTGTCGCACCTCACCAGCCCGTACTACAGCTATCTGCAGGCGGCACCGGTCGGGGTGCCGCTCGCCTACCACACGATGATGCCGCTGCCCGGCGCACTGATGACACCGGTCACCCGGATCTACGGACCGGCCTTCACGCTCAACCTGCTGACAGTGCTGGCACCAGGGCTGACCGCGTACACGATGTACCGGGCGGCCCGGCTGTGGCTGCCCACCCAGACCGGCGCGGTCACCGCGGGCGCGTTCTTCGGCCTGTCCACCATCGTCACCTGGAACGACGCGCTGGAGGCCCAGCTCATGCTGGGCGGGATATTCATCCCGATCGCGCTGGAGGCCGCGGTACGGCTCGGGCGCCGGCCGAACTGGCGGCAGGCGGCCATCCTGGGCGTGGTGATGGCCGCCGTGCTGCTCACCGACCAGGAGTCGGCGATCCTGGCCGGCTTCCTGGCCACGCTGGCGGTGCTGCCCTGGCTGGCCCGCCTTCCCTCCCGCGGCGGCGACGCGTGGCTGGTCAAGGGGCGTGCGATGGTGATCTCCGGCGCTGTGTTCGTGCTGATCGGCAGCCCGCAACTGCTGGCCATGTACCAGCAGGGCAAGGCCGGCGACGTCACCGTGCCGTCCGGGGTGCTGGCCACCGACATCGCGCACTCCGGGGCCACCCTGCAGCAGATCTTCGCGCCGTCACCGCGGGTGGGTTTCTTCGGCCTGACCGGCCTGCAGCACTACTACGACAGTTCCGGTCCGCTCAACCTGGCCATCGTCAGCTACGGCGTGGTGGTCACCGCGCTGGCGCTGCTCGGGCTGGCCGTCCGCTGGCGGCGGCACGGCACCCGGCCGCTCGCCCTGCTCTGGGCCGGCGCCACGCTGCTGGCCATGGGTACCACGTTCGGCGTCAGCACGAGCACCGGGTTCGTGCCGCTGTCCCAGATGTGGCACGGCATCCGGGTGTCGCTGCTGATGCCGTATACCTGGCTGGTGCGGATCCCGGTGTTCTCGTCGTTCCGCGAGGCCAACCGGATCACCGAACTGGGCATGGTCGCCGCCGCCCTGCTCGCCGCGGCGGCCGTGGACTGGCTGCGCCGGCGGCTCGCGCCCGCCGCACTGCTCGCGGTGGCCCTGGCGGTGTTCGAGATGGGCAGCGCCGGCGCGACCACCGCGCTGATCGCCATGCCCGCCGGGATGCCCGCGCTGGACGCCCCGATCAAGGCCGACCACTCCGGCTCGATCGTCGTGGACATCCCGGCCGGCGTGCGCAGCGCCGTGCCGCTGCCCGGGCAGGGGGACCAGTTCAACCCGGAGGCGCAGGTGCTGGCGGCCGAGGACGGCCATCCACGCATGATCGCTTATGTGTCCCGGATGTCAATCTCCTACCTGAACCGGATAAACGCGCACCCGTTCTACCGCTACCTGCTGGAATTGCAGCGCGATGACCACAAGGATTTCATTAATGCGCTGTTCGGCCGGCGCGATCAGGGCTCGGCGGAACTGACCGCGGCCCGGCTGGACGCACACCGGATGAACGTCGGCTGGGCGATCATGTGGTCTCCGGAAGAGGTCTACCAGCGCTACCTGACGGCGGTCGGGTTCCGGTTCGCCTACCGGGCCGACGGCATCCCGGTCTACCGGCTGCCCACAGGTCCAGATACTTAACGGGAATGCTGGATCACTGGCTGCGCACCCAGGGGCTGCACGGCCAGGTCCAGCGCGCCGGAGTCGTCGCCCCATGGCCCCGCCAGGGCCAGCACGCCGCGCTGGTGAAGTTCGGCCGGCCGCTCGCGGTGTGCGGCACGTGCCGCCAACCGCCTGGGGTTGCCGGTGAAGGCGAGTTCGACACAGACCATGACGCCGGCCCCGGGCCATCACCATCCTCGATCCTGCCGGGCTCGCCGCCGCCGGGGTCAGGCCCGCCGACTCCTGACGGCCCGTGGCCGCACGTGGGCGGTTTCCTGACCGAGTCGAGTTCCTGGCCGGTGGGACGCCGGGCTGCGCCATACGGTGTGCTCATGGCGAGTGTGCCGCAGGGCGTGCTGCGGCGGATGCAGGATGCCGCGTCCCGGATGTGGCCGGCCGGGTGCCGCTGGACCGCTGGGAGTGTGCCCCGGCACCGCCGCCGCGGGCTGGCCGGGGCACTGTGCCTGCACGCCGCGCGCCTCGTCCACGCCGCCGGCGGCCGTGAACTGGTCATCCACCCCGCGGCGATGCCGCCTACCCGGCACCCCGGGGTGCCTACCGGCGATGCGGCTTCACCGACGCAGGCCGCACCCTGATCTACGCCCAGCCGTCCGGGTTACCGGACAGCGCCGCGGCGGTGACCGGCCGTGACCCGGCGCGCGTGCGGATCTGCCGGGAGGACGACGGCCGGAGGGGTGGGCCTTGTCAACCTGGCCTGGGCGGGGGACCATCAGCAGGCGTGAGCTCCAGCCTGCCGCTATTCCTCCTTGACGTGGACGGGGTGCTGAACCCGTATGCGGCCCCGTTCTGCCCGGACGGCTACACCGAGCACGCCTTCTTCCCCGGCGAGGACCCGGTGCGGCTGTGCGCGGCCCACGGCGGGTGGCTGCGCGAACTGGCCACCCGGTTCGAGATCGTCTGGGCCACCGCGTGGGGTAACGAGGCCAACCGGCTGCTCAGCCCGTTCCTCGGGCTGCCCAGCCTGCCCGCGATCGGCTTCCCGCCGATCCCGTTCCACCCCGGCGAAAAGCTGCCGCCGATCATCCAGTACTCCGGGAACCACCCGCTGATCTGGATCGACGACGCGATCCCGCCCGCCGCACGCACCTGGGCCGGCCGGCGCGGCACCCCGACGCTGCTCATCGACATCGACCCGGCCGAAGGGCTGACCCGCCCGGTCATCGACCAGGCCATGCAATGGGCCGCCGAGCTGCCCAGAGGCGACCAGCGGCGGTAAATCGGTTGGCTGTGCTGGAGGTCGTCGTTATCGTCCCCTGCATGGTCGCCCCGGCACACCTGGATGTAGTACCTGAGGCAGTGCTTTCCGCTTTCGGGGTGGCTGGCGCGGTCCCGGTGCGGTTGCCAGGCGGACAGGGAGGTACCTGGCGGGCGGGGCAGGTGGTGCTCAAGCCCGCCGATTCGGCGCGGGCAGGACGATGGTTCGCCGAGGTCTGCGATGCGCTGACCGGTCCTGGCTTCCGGGTGCCGCGGCCGGTGCGGGCGGACACCGGGGACTGGGTGGCGCACGGATGGGCGTGCTACCAGTGGGTGCCCGGTGCCGCAGCGGACTGGTCGGGCGTCTCGCCACACTGGCCGGCGATGATCGCGGTGAGCCAGGCGCTGCACGCCGCGCTGGCCGGCGTCCCCGTGCCGGCCTGGCCGAGCACCGTGCAGAACCCGTGGACAATCGGCGATCAAGTGGCGTGGGGCGAACGCGATCCAGGTCCACTGCTCGGCCCGGCCGCCGGGCAGGTTGCCGGGCAGGTACGGCGGTTGCTGGCCGCGCTGCGGCCGGTTGACCTGCCGAGCCAGCTCATCCATGCGGACCTGTCGGGGAACGTCCTGTTCGCCGACGGGATGCCGCCCGCCGTCATCGACTTCTCGCCGCTGGAGCGGCCAGCCGGGTTGCCGCTCGCCATCGCAGCGGTGGACACGCTGCAGTGGCAGCAGGCGCGGCCCGAAGTGCTCGACCTGCTCGCCGGCGAGCCAGAGTTCGACCAGCTGCTAGCCCGCGCGTTGATCTACCGGCACATCACCGAGATCGTCGTGCGCGCGGGCACGGCCGGCATCGACACGGTCGCACGGACGGGACAGCCACTCACCGACCTGATACTCACCAGGATCGCCAGGTGAGGCCGGTGAGGCCGCCGTTCAGGAGCGGGGCGCCGCGCGTGCCTGCCATTCGGGCTTGGTCAGCGCGTACTCGACCTCGCCGTGCTCGGAGCCTTCGACGACGCCGGGACCTTCGTAGGGCGTGGCGCCCACCAGGGTCAAACCGCACTTCTCCATGACCCGCCGGGAGGCGGTGTTGACCGTCATCGTGTGCGCGAAGACCCGCTCGAC
>DASYAV010000191.1:0-5177 GCA_036501145.1 Streptosporangiaceae bacterium
GTCGCGGGCGGCGCTGGTGATGATCTGGTTGAGTTCGGGCAACCGGTCTGGTGGCACGTAGGGCACGGACACCGACCATCCGTCGGCTTTGGCGCCGACGAGCTGGATCGCGCGGGCCGACGACGCCGAGCCACAAGCCGATGTCGTGCGCGGGGCGGGGACCCGGCCTGCGCTGAGCACGTCGATGGTGGCGGCCTGCTTGGCGAGCATGGCGGGAGGGCGCAGCGGCAGGTTGGCGACGTTGGGAAACAGGTGCACGTGGCTGGTCCTGGCGGCCAGCCAGGTGATCAGGGCAAGGGTGTCGGTGAAGCCGTCGTTGTAGGGATGGTCCTGGACGCCGACCAGGTCCAGGCCGCTGGCGTCCGCGATGGCGGTGATCCGCTCGGCGATGGGCAGGCCGCCAGTGTTGGGGTCGACGTTGAGTCCGAACTTCACGGGCTGCGTCATGATCGTGCTCCTACCTGCTAACCGGTACTGAAGTCTGCTGTCTGCCGGGAAGACGCCTTCCCGTTTCACGTGTGAGAGTGGCTAGCGAATCAGTCGTCACACATTGTGGAAGGTGGATACATGAGGCTGCTCACCCGCCTGCTCGAGCCTAAGACCATCGTCCACGCCCACTGCGATCTGCCGTGCGGAGTCTACGGCCCCACGCAGGCCCTGATCTTCTGGGAGACCAAGCAGGGCTGACCCGGCCCGGCGGCCGGATCCAAGGAAGGACGTCATGAAGACACGCGCGGATGTTGCCGGTCGGCCGCTGTCCGGGAGTCCGCGTACGACTGGGTTGGTCAGCGAGAAGGTGGCGGTGAGCGTCGTCTTCGTGGCCGCCATGTTCATGTCGATCATGGACACCACCATCGTCAACGTGGCCCTGCCGACCATCGGCCATGATTTCTCGGTGAGCCCGACCGCCGTCGATAGCGTCTCGATCGCCTACCTGGTCAGCCTGGCGGTGTTCATCCCGGCGTCCGGCTGGCTCGGCGACCGGTTCGGCGGCAAGCGGGTGCTGCTGACCGCCATCGCCGTCTTCTCCGCAGCCTCCGCGCTGTGCGGCCTGGCGTCCAGCCTCGGTGAGCTGGTGGCCTTCCGGATCCTGCAGGGGGCCGGCGGCGGCATGCTCGCCCCGGTCGGCATGGCCATGCTGTACCGGGTCTTTCCCCCCGCCGAACGCATCCGGGCCGCCTCGATCCTCACCGTGCCGACCACCCTGGCGCCCGCTCTCGGCCCGGTACTCGGCGGCCTGCTCGTCACTGACCTGTCGTGGCGCTGGGTGTTCTACGTCAACGTGCCCATCGGGGCGGCAGCACTCGCCTTCGGCGCCAGGTTCCTCCGCCAGCACGCCGAGACCCGGCCCGGGCGCTTCGACCTGGCCGGGTTCCTGCTCTCGGGCATCGGCCTGGGGTTGCTCATGTACGGCGTCTCGGAGGGACCGGACCTGGGCTGGGCATCGGCCGAGGTGCTCGCCACCGTCGCGGCCGGGGTCGCGCTGCTGGCCGCCATGGTCGCCGTCGAGCTGCACACCGCCGAGCCCATTGTGGCGCTGCGGATGCTGAGTAACCGCCTCTTCCGGTCTTCCACCGGCGTCTTGGTCCTGGCCTCGATCGGCTTTCTCGGCACCCTGTACGCCATCTCGCTGTACTACCAGGACGGCCGCGGCCTGACCGCGCTTGGTTCTGGCCTGAGCACCTTTCCCGAGGCCATCGGCGTCATGATCGGCGCGCAGCTGGCCAGCCGGGTGCTCTACCCGCTGCTGGGGCCCCGCCGGCACATCACCATCGGGCTGGCCGGCGCCGCCGTTTCCATGGGCCTGCTGTCCCTGCTGGACGCCCACTCCAGCCTGTGGTGGCCCCGCCTGCTGATGTTCACCATGGGTTTGTCCATGGGCCAGGTGTTCGTGCCCACCCAGGCGGCAGCATTCGCCACCATCTCGCCCGCGGCGACCGGCAGGGCCTCGACGATGTTCAACGCCGCGCGCCAGGTCGGCGGAGCCATCGGCGTCGCCCTGCTCACCACGGCCATCGTGCTGATCGGAGCGACCCACCTCGTCGCCGGGCACGAGGTAGCCAACCTGGCCGCTTACCGGATCGCCTTCCTGATCGCCGCCGCCTTCTGCATGGCCGGGATAGCGTCGGCCCTGACCATCCACGACGCAGACGCCGCCGCCACCATCCCCAGCCGCCGCTACCATCCCCACTGGCCCGCACACGCGATCGCCCGGGTCTGGCACCACCCCGCAGCCAGGCCAGACGACCAAACTGCTGCATAACGGATCAGGCCAGGCACAGGGTCAGCCTCTTATGCTGCCCCGCTATCGCGCCTGCGACGGCCCACTGGCCTGGCGCGGCGGGCTGGACTGCGAGGTCGGTGCGGGTCGGCTCGGCCAGGAGCACCGCGACGTCGTCGTCGAGCCGGCGGCGGAAGCAGCAGGCCCGCTGAGAACTGGCCGCCGACCTGCTCGAAGACCTGCGCCGGGCTGATGAGCGGCTGCGCGAGGTGCACAAGAAGCTGACAGCAGCGGTGCAGGCCACCGGCACCAGCCTGACCGAGGTCTTCGGCGTCGGCCCGGTCATCTCCGCGACCGTGATCGGCGAGGTCACTGATATCTCCCGGTTCGCCAGCAAGGACGGCTTCGCCGCCTATACCGGCACCGCGCCGATCGAAGTGTCGTCGGGAAAGCGCACGGTTCACCGGCTGTCCCGGCACGGGAACCGGAAGCTGAACCACGCGGCCCACATGACCGCCGTCACCCAGGTCCGCTACAAACACAGCGACGGCCGCGCCTACTACGACAAGAAACTGGCCGAGGGCAAGACCGCCAAGGAAGCGCTGCGCGCCCTGAAACGCCGGGTCAGCGACGCCTTCTACAGGCACCTGAAAACAGACGCCGCGCGGAATGGCCAGGGCCCGGGAGGGCAAGCGGGGAACGACTCTGTCGCCTGCGCGGCCGGCTCACACCCCGAACGCCAGCTCTTCGGCCAGGCCACTCCCGGACCACAACCACAACCCACCCTACGACTCCAGCCACGGTCAGCAAGAAAGAGCACATCACAAGCTCGCAAGAAACCTGCGCGAACTTCTTGACACAAAGAGGCTTCGATCGGCGCGGCCCGCCGCTCAGGCAGCGTGATCGCAAGGGCCGTGCCGAACCGGTCGTTCTGCGGGGGGCGTGACCAGTGCCGTAATCTCGGCCACTGACCCTGGTTGCCGGCGAACGCCGCGACCGGTGGGTGCGAGGAAAGTCCGCGGGCGTATCGGGGTCCTAGGCCGATGCGGATGCCGGGGCCCAGAGACCGTCGATTGCTTGCTCGGCCGCGGCGAGGCTCTTGGCGGCCAGCGGGATCAGGTCGGCCATGGCCGGCGTTACCTCGGCGAGGGTGAGTTCGGCGGTGATGAAGCGCGGCTCCAAGCCCGTGGACAAGATAGCGTGCGGTAGCCACGGCTCGGCGTGGTCCCAGCCTTCGCGTGGCGTGCCGGCGCCATAGCCGCCGCCCCGGCTGGCGAGCACGACGAAGTCGCGTCCGCCGAGCAGGCCGGCGTGGGTCTGGGGGTCGATCGACAGGCCGGGGGCGATGAGGTGGTCGACCCAGGACTTGACGCTGCTGGGCGCGCCGAAGTTGTACAGCGGGAGGCCCAGCACGATCGTGTCCGCTTCCTTGGTCTCGCCGACCAGCTCTTCGGTCAGCGCCCAGGACCTGGCGTGGGCCGCGGTGTGCTGGTCGCGCGGCAGTATCCGGGCCAGGCCGCCGACCGCGTCAAGGTGCGGCAGCGGATCGCGGCCGAGGTCCCGGTAGGTGACGGTGCCGCCGGGGTGCGCGGCGCGCCAGGCGGCGGCGGCCCGGGCGGTGAGCTTGCGGCTGACCGAGGCGTCGCCCCGGATGCTTGAGTCGATGTGCAGCAGATGCGTCACTTAACTGACCTTCCATAGTTGATTAGTGCTGCATAAATAATTAGCCTCATATGGATAGTACGTCAAATCGGCTAGACTGGGCTCATGGCCTTCCAGCCCGTTGTCAGCCAGTCGGCGCACCGGTCCGGCGCGCTGCTGGACCATCTCGCGCGCCGCATGCGCCTGCGTGCCGAGTCGGTGCTGGCGCCGCTCGGCCTGCGACCTCGCCACCTCGTCGCCCTCACGGTGCTGCGGGGTCGCGACGGCATCACTCAGCAGGCCCTCTCGAGCACGCTGGAGATGGACGGGACGAACATCGTCGGACTGCTCAACGAACTCGAGGCCGAGGATCTGATCGAGCGGCGGCGCTCGCCCTCGGATCGCCGCCGCCACGTCGTCGTGCTCACCGAAGCCGGCGCGAAGCGACTCGCGGAGGCCGAGTGCGCACTCGCGGCGGTTGACAACGAGGTGCTCGGAGCGCTCGATGACACCCAGCGCGAGGTGCTCTACACCCTGCTCCTGCAGGCAGCCAGAGGCAGCGACGTGAAGTGCCCCCTCGACTAAGGCCTGTTCCTGACGCCGGCCACAGCTACTTGCCGATCACGGCGATGCTTCCTGGCGGCCCGGCATGTTCGCAGTCAGCGGCGACGCCGGTGAGGAGCCAGTTGAGCCCCTGAGCAGGCACCGGGGCTGAGCTGGGCCGGCCCCGTAGAGGGTTCCCCTGAAGGACACCGGCGCGGGTGCCAGGCCGGCAACGTTCGTGACGTTACCCGAACCGGCGTGCTTGGCCGGGATGAGCTGGGACCGGATCGGGAGTCAGAGGATCCGGCCCCGGTTGCCGAAGAGGCTCGAGGCGGTGGCCTGATAGGCCACCGCCTCGAGCAGCATGGACTGTCCGGGCCCGGATGGCCTGGCCTTGGCATCCGGGCAACCGGGTTCCGCGGTTACCCGGGCTGGAGCATCTCGGCGCTCGTTTCGTCCCCGGCCGGGCTGGTTGGCGTGGCCTGGGTGCCGGCCAGGTCGGCGCTCCTGACCCGGACGGCGGCGATCGTGATGATGAGGGCGGCCAGCATGATCCCTGCTGATACCTCGAACCCGCGGGCGAAGCCGACTGACAGCGCGTGGTCGTAGATCGCCGTCTTGACCTGCGCGGCGGTGCCGGCCAGCGGGTGGCCCGCCCTGGCGGCGGCCGCGGCAGCGGCGGCCGAGGTGCGGGCCGTGCCGGCCACGACGGTCCAGGCCACGGTGCCCAGGATCGCCAGCCCGATCGAGCCGCCGACCTGCTGGCCGACGT
>DASYAV010000192.1:0-27694 GCA_036501145.1 Streptosporangiaceae bacterium
CGCGAGGAACGAGCGATCACAGGGACTATCCGCGCATCCGGCGCCTCGCGTCAAGGCGCGGAACCGGTGATCCGGGCCGCCACCAGCGGCGATAATGGCGCTGGCAACTGTAAATTTCGCACTGAGGCTGTGGAGGGCGCCGCGTGTCCTGGGAGGTGTGGCGCTCCCCGGGGGGCCAGCCCGGCTGGGCCCGCCCGGCGCTGCTCGCCATCGCCGCGCTCGCCGCGGTGCTCTACACTTGGAACATCGCCAGCGTGGACCTCGCGCCGTACTACTCGGTCGCGGTGAGGTCCATGTCGGCGAGCTGGAAGGCCCTCCTCTACGGCGCCTTCGACCCGGCGGCCACGATCACGATCGACAAGCTTCCGGGGGCGTTCGTGCCGCAGGCGCTGTCCGCGCGGATCTTCGGCTACCACGCGTGGTCGCTGGCCCTGCCGCAAGTGGCCGAGGGCGTGATCACGGTGCTCGTGATGTACCGGGCGGTCAGGCAGTGGGCCGGCGAGGTGCCCGGGCTGCTCGCGGCGCTGCTGCTGACGCTTACCCCGATCGCGGCGTCGGTGTTCGGGCACCCGATGGAGGACGGCGCGCTCACCCTGTGCCTGGTGCTTGCCGCCGATGCCTGGCAGCGGGCGGTGGCGACCGGACGGCTGCGCTCGCTCGTGGCGTCCGGGGTGTGGGTCGGGGTGGGCTTTCAGGTCAAGATGCTGCAAGCGTGGATGATCCTGCCCGCGCTGTTCATCGGCTACCTGGTCGCCGTGCCGCGGCCCGGTTGCGGGGACGAGACCGGCCAGGACGCGAGCACGGCGGGGCCCGGACTGCTCACCCGGCTGTGGCAGCTCGCGGTGGCGGGCGCCGCGATGCTGGCCGTGTCGCTGTCGTGGATCTTGCTGTTCACCGTTACCCCGGCGGCGGACCGGCCGTACATAGACGGGTCGACGGACAACAGCGCGTTCGCGATGGTCTTCGGCTATAACGGCCTTGACCGGTTCGGCATCAGGGTTCCCGGCGCGGTCACCTCCATACCGGGGATCGGCGCCGGCTCGCAGGTACCTGGCGGCTCTAGCGGGCCCGGCGGTCCCTTCGGCCTTCCTACCGGCGTGTTCAAGCTGCTGAGCGGCTGGTACGGTCCGCAGGCCGGCTGGCTGTACCCGCTCGCCGGCCTCGGCCTGGCGGCCGGGCTGTACCTGACGAGGTGGGCGCGCCGGGGGAATCCGGTGCGATGCGGGTTCGTCATGTGGGGGATCTGGCTGTGCACCGCCGGCCTGGTGTTCAGCGCGATGACCACGATCCCGCATACCGCCTATCTCGCCATGCTCGCCCCGCCGGTCGCCGCGCTGGCCGCCGCGGGGATCTGCATGCTCGTGCACCTGTACCGGGCCGGGCGGCCAGGCGGCTGGCTGCTGCCCGCGGCGGTACTCGCCGAGGTGCTGTGGGCCGGCCTCCTCTGGCAGGGCTATCGCGGGTTCTTGCCGCGGGTGCTGACCGCCGCCATCGCGGCCGGGCTGCTCGCGGCCGTCACCTTGGCCGCGGCGCGGCTCGCACGCCGTTTCCCGCGGCGGGTGGCCGACGTCGCGGTGGCCCTCGGGGTCGCCGCCATGCTGGCGGCGCCCGCCGCCTGGACGGCCTCGGTGCTGGACGCGGACTACGCGGGGACATCCTTCGACGCCTCCGCCGGGCCGGCCGACGGGCACGGCCTGTTCACCATGTTCCGCGGCCCGGTCCTGCCCGGGGTGTTCGGCTCGTCGCAAACGCTGACCACGCAGACGCAGGCGATCTACGGCTATGTCAGCGCCCGCCGCGACGGGGCGGGCTACCTGCTCGCCGTCCCGTCCTGGACGCAAGCCTCCAGGTTCATCCTGGCCACCGGCCAGGAGGCCATGCCGCTTGGCGGCTTCAGCGGCACGATACGGACCCCGACGCTGGCCCGCGTGCAGGACCTCGTCCGCGCCGGCCAGCTGCGGTTCGTCTGGTTCGGCTGGTTCGGCGGAGTGGGCACAGGCGGCGCGGACGAGCGATCGGGCACGGTCGGCGCGATCGTCTCCTGGGTGCGCGGCACGTGTACCAGGGTGCCTGACGCCGCCTACGGCAACCCGCCCGACGACTTCGGCGGCGTGCTCGGCGGGCCTACGCTCTACGAATGCGCGGCCTAGAGGCGCAGGCCGCGCTCGATGGCGGCGATGACCTGCGGGCGCAGCTGCGCCGCGCGGATGATCGCGTCGACCGAGCCGACCTGGACCGCCCGCTTGATGCTGTGGATCCGGTCGAACTCGGCGGCGACCTCGCCGAGCTTTTCCGCCCGCACCGAGTCGGTGGCCTCGGCGAGCCGGGTGCTCAGCGCGGCCCGCTCGGTGCCGCTGGCCTCGGCTAGCTGGGCACGCAGCCCCGCCACCCTGGGGTCGGCCGCCGTGCGGCTGCTTACCTCCGCGGAGAAGACCACCGCGGCGGCCGGCGCGCCGCCGAGCACCGACGCGAACGAGCCGTCAAGGGCGAGCACCGTCATGTTCGGGTTGAGCGTCTTGGAGAAGACCACGAACGCGCCGCCGTGGTAGCGGGAGATCACGCAGAACACGATCGGCCCGGCGAAGTTGACGATCGCACGGCCGATCTCCGCGCCGTATTCCAGCTGAAGCTTGCGCATCGACTCCGGCGAGCCGTCGAAGCCGGACAGGTTGGCCAGCACCACCACCGGCCGGTTGCCGGATGCGGCGTTGATCGCGCGGGCGGTCTTCTTCGACGACCTGGGGAACAGCGTGCCGGCGCTGTAACTGTCCGGGCCGTCGGCCGGGGGGAACCCGCGCCTGGGCACCGCCCGCGACTCGATGCCGATCAGGCAGACCGGCCAGCCGCCGATATGCACGTCCTGCACCACCGAGGTGTCCGCGTGCGCCATCCCGGCCCAGCGCTCGAGCACCGGGTGGTCCTGGTCGGACAGCGCCCGCATCACCGCGCGGATGCTGAATGGCTTCTTGCGGTCCGGGTTGTGCCCGGCCGAGAAGATCTCCCCGACGGTGCTGAAGTCGCTGCCGGCCAGCGCGTGCGGGTAGCCGGACACGTCACGCCCGGCCGGGTCGGTGGTGACCGCGCGCCGCGGCGCGCTCTCCCCCGGCGCGATGTAGCTGTGCTCGTAGTGCCGCATCAGGATGCCGCACGCGGCGGTCAGGCTCGGCGCCCAGTACTGGGCCTGGCCGTTGGGCCCCATCACCCGGTCGTAGCCGCCGATGCCGAAGTTGTCCTCGGCCGACACCCCGCCGGAGAAGTCCAGCGACTGCTTGCCGGTGAGCACCATTGCCGAGTCCGGCGTCATCACCAGGATGCCCTTGGTGTGCATGAGCATCGTCGCCTCGGCGTTCCAGTACGGCTGGGCGCCGACGTTGATCCCGGCGACCACGATGTTGATCTCCCCGCCGGCCTGGGTGAACTCGACGATCCGCTTGAGCGCGGCGGCCACCCAGTCCATGTTCTCGGTCCCCGAGGTCATCGAGATCCGGGCACCCGAGGACAGGGTGAACCACTCCAGCGGCACGGCCATCCGCTCGGCCAGGTCGAGCGCGGCGATCACCCGCACGCACTCCGCCTCGGACAGCGCGCCGAGGGACTTGGTCGGGTCACCGAGCAGCACCACCCGGGTGACGCCCTCGGGGTAGCGCTCGGTCGGCGTGCTGACCAGCCCGGCCACCAGGGCAGCGGTGTTCTTCCCGGCCGGCCGGCCCACCGGCACCAGGGCCCCGCCGGTGTCCAGGTCGTGCTCGGTGAACCCGCCGTCCGGGCCGGCCAGCAGGCTGGTCAGCTCGTAGGGGTACACGGTGCCGCGGCGGGCCGCGCGCAGCACCTTCTGCCGGTAGTCGTCCAGCGGCCGGACCGGCTCGGTGGGCGGCGGCCCGACGTGCATCTGCGCGGCGCCGCCGACGTCACCGGTGATCCGGACGGCGACCTCGGCCAGTTCGCCGGGCGCGACCCGCTGGCGGACGACGAACTGGACCTCCTCGAGCCCGGCTCCGGTCACCGTCGGCCGGATCCGGTGCACCAGCGGGTTCAGCTCCTCGATGGTGAACTCGCTGGCCGGCCAGACGTACATCATGATCCGGTTCGTGTCGAACCGTCTGTTCTGCGGCCGCCGGGCCTGGATGTTGCGGATCGCGTCGAGGCAGCCGCTCAGCACGTTCTCCAGTTCGGGCAGCGCCACCAGCCTGCCGTCCGCCTCGCGCAGCGGCGTCAGGTCCCGGACCTGGCCCATCGCGACCAGCCGCTCGTCGGCCCGATTGCTCGTCGCGGTGGCCTTGAACAGGTAGATGTCCTCGTCCGCGGTCGGCAGCCTGGTGAGGTCGAACTCGCGCAGCCGGTCCAGCTGCAGCCGCTCGGCGATCTGCGGGTGCAGCCCGCGGATCAGCCGGTCCTCGGCGAAGCCGCCGCCGCTACGGCGGAACGTGACGTGATGCTGCATGACCGAGCTGCCGGCGCCGGCCACCGTGACGGTGACCCGGGTGATCCGTGAGGCCGCGGCGGCCAGCGGGCTCGCCGCCAGCAGCCCGCCCAGCCGGGCCGCCAGGCCGTCGGCGTCCAGCTGGCCCTCCCAGGTGACGTACAGGTCGGCGACGATCCCGGCGGCGGCCGGCTCGGCGGCGAGCGCGGCGACGGCGCCGAGCGCGGCCGGCAGGTCCGCGATGTCGGCGGCGGTGGCGGCCAGCAGGGTCACCCCGTCCGGGCCGGCGCTCTGCGCGGTGACGATCCGGCAGCCCGCGACGTCGCGCGCGGTGACCCCGGTCAGCCGCTGGTTGCCGTAGTAGCGGCGGGTCAGCACCTCCAGCAGCGGCGCGTGGTCGTGGCCGTCCCGGCCGATCCGCTGGGCGAGCAGCCGCACCAGCGGCTCCGGGCTGGCCACCATGGCCTGAATGCGCGCCGCGCGGTCCGCGGCGTCCGGGTTGCGGTCCAGGTAGCGCAGGTTCTCCCGCACCGCCGCGTAGACCATGGCCCGGTTGCGGCGCAGCAGCGGCTGGCCGAACCAGCGGAACACCACGCCGCGGGCGAGGTCGGACACCGCGGGGAAGCGCCGCTGCGTGGCCTCGACCAGGTGCTCGAGGGCCAGCCCGGCCCGCTCGCGCAGCGGCTCGGCCGGGGAGGCGGTGGCCAGCCACAGCCGCAGCACCCCGGAGACCACCTCGGCGTCCCCGGCCATCCGCTCCTGGGCCAGGAAGATCCGGAAAACCGCCGTCTCCAGTTCCGGTGAGCGGGCCAGGTCGGTGACGCCGTAGTGGGACAGCACCCGGCTCAGCCGCGCCTGGAAGCTGTCCGGGACACCGGCCCGCTCGATGTCGAGGCTGCGCAGGTAGCTGTGGAAGTACTCGCGCGAGCTGTGCACCGCGCTTTCCGGCTCGGCCATCAGGTCGCTGCCGGGCTTGTTCCGGCTCAGTTCGGACAGGTCGGCGAAGACGGTGAGCAGCTCCGCCTCCTCGTCAATGGCCCGCTCGCCCCGCTCGCCGCGGCCGGCCAGATACCCGGCGAGCAGCCGCTCCCGGTCCTCGGGGCCCACGTCGAAGCCGAGCAGCAGGTCACGAAGGTCGCGCAGGCACCGCGCGGCCTGCTCGCCGGGGTGCGGGGCCGGCGGCGGGGCGGGCAGGTCGATCTCGGCGGCCTGCCCCGCCGCCGTGGCGTCCTGGGCATTCGCCGCGCCCCCGGCGGCCTCGGCGAGCGGCTCCAGCCGCATCAGCGGCGCCCCGGCTCCGACCTGGCTGCCCACGGAGACCTGGCACTCGCGGACCCGGGCACGGAACGGTGCGCGCAGCACCGTCTCCATCTTCATGCTTTCCAGCACCAGGATCGGGGTGCCCGGCTCGACCTCGGCCCCGGCGGCCACCGGGGTGGCGACGACCAGGGATGGCGCGGGCGAGCGCACCACGCCGCCCTCGTCGCGGCTGACCCGGTGCGCGACGCCATCCACCTCTACCAGGTGGGTGGGCCCGTGTGTGGCGGTGGTGAAGCGGAACCGCTGGCCGTTGACCACAATCCGGCCGCTGTGCTCGTCGAACCGCTCGACCTCGACATCGGCCGGGTGCACATCGCCGCCGGCGCTGATGCCGACCCGGTAGCGGGTGGCGCCGAGCCGCGCGACGTGCACCCGGTACCCGGTGCCGCGCAGCCTGAGGTCGAGCGGGCGGCCGGGATCGTGCCGCACCTGGGGGCGCCCGCCGTGCGCGGTGGCCAGCAGCCCCTGCGTGCTGATCTGCTCCTCGCCCGTGTAGGCCTCGATGGCCGCGACGGTCAGCGCGACGGCCGAGTGCTCGTGCGCGGCGAGCCGGCCCTGGCCCCTGACCCGGTCGATCCAGCCGGTGTCTGCGGTGCCGTCGATCACCTCGGGCTGGTCGAGCAGGTCGAGCACGAAGCTCTTGTTGGTGGCGCCGCCCTCGATGACCACGAGGGTCTCGCCCATGGCCCGGCGCAGCCGGGCGAGCGCCTCGTCCCGGCCAGCGCCGTAGGCGATGATCTTCGCGATCATCGAGTCGAAGTCGGCCGGGATGCTGTCGCCCTCGCCGACGCCGGTGTCGACCCGGATGCCGGGCCCGGCGGGCAGCACCAGCCGGGCGATGCGGCCCGGCGCGGGCGCGAAGTCGCGGTCCGGGTCCTCGGCGTTCAGCCGGGCCTCGACGGCGTGCCCCGACTCGGCCGGCTTGCGCCCCGCCAGCCTCCCGCCGCCGGCCACGTGCAGCTGGAGCCGCACCAGGTCCAGGCCGGTGGTCAGCTCGGTGACCGGGTGCTCGACCTGCAGCCGGGTGTTGACCTCGAGGAAGGCGAACCGCTGCTCGCCCGGGTGGTACAGGAACTCGACGGTGGCCGCGCCGCGGTACCCGACGGCCAGCGCCAGCCGCTCCGCCGACTCCTTCAGCTCGGCGGCCTGCCCGGCGGCCAGCACCGGGGAGGCCGACTCCTCGATGATCTTCTGGTTGCGCCGCTGCACCGAGCAGTCACGGACGCCGAGCGCCCAGGCGGTGCCCTGGCCGTCCGCGATCACCTGGACCTCGACGTGCCGGGCCCCGGTGACGAGCCGCTCCAGGAACACGGTGCCGCTGCCGAAGGCGCGCAGCGCCTCCTGGCTGGTGCGCTCGAACGCCTCGGTCAGGTCCTCAGGCGAGGTGATGACGCGGATGCCGCGCCCGCCGCCGCCCGCGGTCGCCTTGAGCATCAGCGGGTAGCCGATGCGCTCGGCGGCGGCCAGGGCGTCGCCGAGGGTCGCGACCGCACCGCGGCTCCACGGCGCGACCGGGACTCCGGCCTCCTCGGCGAGCAGCTTGGCGCCGATCTTGTCGCCCAGCTTGCGCATCGCCTCGGCGTCCGGCCCGATGAAGGTGACGCCGGTCTTCTCGCACAGCTCGGCGAATGCCGGGTCCTCGGCGACGAAGCCCCAGCCGACCCAGGCGGCATCGGCCCCGGTCTCGGCCAGGGCGCGCTCGAGCACCGCGAGGTCGAGGTAGGGGCGGGCCGCGGCCGGGCCGAGCGGGTAAGCCAGGTCGGCCTCGCGGACGAACGTGGCGCCACTGTCCGCGTCGGTGTACAGGGCGACCGTCTCGACCCGCCTGCCGGTCTGCGCTGACAGGTCCCGGGCGGCGTGGATGAGCCGCATCGCGGCCTCTCCACGGTTGACGATAGCGACACGGCTGAACACCGGCTGAGTCTCCTAGTCTGGACGCGCGGAAGGCGCTCCCCCGGACCCTGCTCGCCACCTTCACCTGCGTCTATCCTGCTCGATGGCGGCCAGATGAACCATGCCGCCATGGCTCATCCCTGAGCAAGCATCTTGTAGTAACCGGACAAAGCGTTCACAGAACCGCCCCAACCTACCGCACCCAGCCACCGGCCCCGGCGAGCCAGACCCGGCCGGCCCGGGCCGCGCGCCCAGCGCGCCGGACGCCCAGTTCTGGGGGGTGTCCTGCACGTCACGCAGCTTCTGCACGGCCGTCGGCTTCACCACGCTGCCGGACCGCAACACGTTGCCGCTGGCCGAGATGTGGAACGGACGCCGGTGGTCGATCACGACCACCCCGACCGGGAAGTCGGGCCAGTTCACCGGCGTGTCCTGCAACTCGGCGTCCGCGTGCGCCGCGGTCGGCAGCGAGGCGAACGGCAAGGGCGGCACGAAGAACTTCGCCGAAGAGTGGAACGGCTCGGCGTGGTCGATCGCTGCTACACCCGCCACCCGGGGAGGCGATCTGGGTGACCTGCTCAACGAAGTGTCCTGCCCGTCGGCGGCCGATTACACCGCTGCGGGCTTCTACTGGCTTGGCGGGGACGGGACGGCGCAGAGCATGATCTGGTCCTGGAACGGCAAGAGATGGTCGGGGGTGAGCACGCCAAGCCCGACGAAAACCCAGGCCAACCAGCTGTACGGGGTGGCCTGCCCGTCGGCGCGGACATGCACGGCCGTCGGCATCATCGCCCCAGACAACACCAACAACACGAGGAACCTCATCGAGACCGGGCGGGCTGGCGCGTAGTCTTTCGCAGAGCTACCGGAAGGGACACGATGAGCGCGAGCAAGCCAGAGGTGGACTTCCCCGGCGGTGACCCGCCCTCTGACCTGGAGATCACCGACATCTGGGAGGGCACCGGGCCGCTAGCCAGCCCGGGCGGCCAGGTCACGGTGCACTACGTCGGGGTCGCGTTCTCCACCGGTGAGCAGTTCGACGCGAGCTGGGACCGGGGTGAGCCGCTGACGTTCCAGCTCGGCGCAGGGCGGGTCATCGCCGGCTGGGACCGGGGCGTGGCGGGCATGAAGGTCGGCGGCCGACGGCAGCTGATCATCCCCCCGCATCTGGCCTACGGGGACCGCGGCGCAGGCAGCGCGATCGCGCCGGGCGAGACACTCATCTTCGTCTGCGACCTGGTCTCGGTCTGACCGTCACGGCCGCGTGCGCGAACGAGCGCACCCTGGTCCCGAGGTGCTGGCCCGCGCGGCCAGCACCTCGGCGAGGATGGGCACACCGCCACGCCGGCCAGATCGTCCAGGAGCTTAGCTGTCGGGAACGGCCGAGCCGACCGCGAGCACGGCTGGGTGCACCTCAAGGGTCTGCGGGTACTTGATCCCGGCCCCGGTGTTGAGGACGACCACCTGGTCGTCTGAGGAGATCCAGTTGTCCTTCCTGAGCTGCTCGATGGCCGCGAAGCAGGCCGCGCCCTCGGGGCAGATGAAGGTGCCTTCGCTGCCGGCCACCCGCGCCTGCGCCGCGAGGGTCTGCTCGTCATCGACGGCTACGGCGCAGCCACCGGTGCGCCGGACCGCATCGAGGATGAGGAAATCACCCAGCGGCTTGGGCACCGTGATGCCGAAAGCGACCGTGGACGCGTCCGGCCACGGCTCGGCGTGGTCCGCGCCGTCCTCCCACGCCTTCACGATCGGTGCACAGCCGGTGGCCTGCACGGCGACCAGCCGTGGCATCTTCCCGCCGAGCCAGCCCATCTGCTGGCACTCCAGCAGCGCCTTGAAGATGCCGATGAGCCCGACGCCGCCGCCGGTGGGATAGAGGATGACGTCAGGGACGCGCCAGCCGAGCTGCTCGAACAGCTCGAGTCCCATGGTCTTCTTGCCCTCCAGCCGGTAGGGCTCCCGGAGCGTCGAGGTGTCGGTGTAGCCCTGGGTGGCGACCGCGGTGGCCGAGATCGCGCCGGCGTCACCGATAAGGCCGTCGACGAGGTACAGCCGGGCCCCCGCGATGGCGCACTCGGTTCTGGTGATCTCCGGCGCGTCGACCGGCATGACGATGAGGGCTTCCATCCCGGCCCGGGCGGCGTATGTCGCCCAGGCCGCTCCCGCGTTGCCGTTGGTGGGCATGGCGATGCGCCTGATGCCCAGCTCTCTGGCCCGGGAGATGCCGACCGCGGCGCCGCGGGCCTTGAACGTGCCGGTCGGCAGCAGGCCCTCGTCCTTCATGGCCAGGCCGGCCAGGCCGTATTCGGCGGCCAGCCGCGGCAGCTGGAGGACGGGGGTCATTCCCTCCCCCAGCGTCACCACCATCTCGGGCCGCTGAACCGGCAGCAGCTCGTGGTAACGCCACAGCGAGGGGGCCCGGCCGGTGAACTCGGCCGGGTCCAGCGCGGCCGCGGCCGCGCCGAGGTCGTACCGGGCGAGCAGCGGCGACCCGCACTCGCAGACTCCCTGCGGGACGTACGGGTCGTAGTGCCGCTGGCAGCGGCCGCACTCCAGGTGAGTGAGGTAGCTGAAGCGGCGGTCCAGCCGGTCCGGTGTCATTCTCCGTCTGTCTCCTGTCTGGTGGTGGTCCAGCCACTGCCACGGCAGCGCTCGCTCGGCCCGGATGCCGTCCCGCGCAAGGCGCGGCCGCGCGCCCCTGGCGGCTGGCCAGGGGCGCGGCGGTCGGTGCGGGTTACTTGGTCAGGTACCAGTACTCGGGGGTGAACGTGTAGTCCGGGTTGAACGTGACATTGTGCACCTTGGTGGACACCGCCTGGATGCCGTAGTTCTCCGGCATCCAGATGTAGGGCAGCTGCTGCGCCGTGAACGTCGCGAACTGGAACATGGCCGACGGGCTGCTGCTCGTGTGCGTGAGGTTGATCAGCTTGTCCATCTGCGGGTTGGCGTAGTTACCCGAGTTGGAACCGGCTCCCGTCGCGAACAGCGGCTCGCCGGTGGGTTCGTAGCCCGGGCCGTTGTAGACCCAGCCGCCGTACTCCAGCACCTGTGCGGTGCACTTGGCAGACAGCTGCGTCGAGCCAGGCTTCGGGCAGGGCGCCCCCTCGCCGATGATCGTGTTGAACGACTGGCCGACGATGTTGATGCTCACCCCGGCCTGCTGGGCGTCGGACTTGTAGGCCTCCATCATGTCGGTGAAGGCGGCGGTGCCGGTGGAGTAGTCGATGCTGAACTTCATCTGCGTGCCCTTGGCGATACCCGTACCGCACAGCGACGGGTTCTCACACGTCTGCACGCCGCCTGTGACCTTCCAGCCGTGGCTGGCGAACAGCGCCTTGGCCTTGGCGATGCTGAACGGGTACGGGCCCTGCCCGCCGTTGGCCTTCTGGATCGGCGGCAGCCACGGGTTGGCCGGCTTGATCGGGATCGGGCCCGAGCCCGGATACGCGTAGCCACCCCAGGCCGCCTTGGCCATGCCGATCTGGTCCACCAGTTCCTGCAGCGCCTGCCGGACGTAGAGCTGCCGGAACATCGGGCCGACCGTCGCGTTGTTGAAGTTCGGCTGGTAGTAGGAGATGCCGAAGTTGTAGAACGGCTGCAGGTTGTAGTTGCTGCCCAGCGGGTTGGTGGGCGGCAGCACGTCGCTCACCGGCTTCTGCGGCAGGTCCTGGGTCGGGATGTAACCGACGTCGACCTGGCCGGTCTTAATGGCGGTGTACTCGGTCGTGTCGCTGGTGAACGGCAGGTACTGGAGCTTGGCGATAGTCGGCTTCGGGCTGCCGGAGTACTTCGGGTTCGGCACCATCGTGACGTTGCCCGTGGTACTGAATTTGGACAGCTTCCACGGCCCGTCCACGACCTGCCACAGCGGGCTGGTCGCGTACGTGGCGGCGTTCTTCCCCTGGGCTTCCAGGAACGTGTAGACCGCCTTGCACTTGGCCCAGTTGTCGGACGCGCTGTCCTTCAGGCAGCCGCCGCTGCCAGCCGGTGCACCGAGCTTGGTGACGTCCCACGCTTCCGGGAACGGGTGGATCTCGGCCAGCTGGTTGTAGGTGAACCACTGGCTGGAGTACGGCTTGTTGAGCTGCATGACGACCTGGGTCGGGCTGGTGGCCTTGTAGGAGACCACATTGTCGGGCAGCAGGCCGGGTGCGTAGGCGTACCAGTTGGCCTTCTCCGCCTTAGCCATGTTCAGGAAGAAGATGACGCTGCTGGCGCCGACGGTCTCGCCGTCGCTCCACTTCCAGCCCTTGAGGTTGACCGTGACGGTCTTGCCGCCGTTGCTGTAGGTCGGCTCGTTCGCCACCGACAGCGGGTAGTTGAGGGTGACCGACTGGCTGTTGCCGCCGAACATGAACAGCGGGCGGAACATCAGTGCCTGGAACTGAGCGCCGTTGTACACGCTCGCGGTGGTGATCGAGGAGAACGGCCAAATCCAGTTCATGGTCACGCTGGCCGGCAGGGCTACCGTCACGGTGCCCCCCTTGACGCGCGAGCCACCGGAACTCGAACCCGGGCCACTCGACCCACCACATCCGGCCGCTGTGATCGCGACCGCGGCCGCGATGGCAACCCCCCCGAGGCGCCATCTGTATCTGGCTGGAACCATGTCCACTCCCTTCTATAGTTCTGGCGCCTGCCCCGCGCGCCCGATCAGCGCGCGGAGCCGGTCCTTTTCGTCCGGCCGGGTCCGTGCCGAGGACACGATCCCGGTGAGCACGGAGATCAGGTGCTGCCTGCAGGCGGCCGCGGCGACGTCCGGCTCCTGGTCCACCACGGCCCTGGCCATCGCCTCGTGGTGGTCCAGCCACTCCCACGGCAGCGCTCGCTCGGCCCAGATGCCGTCCCTTGCGAGGCGCGACATGTCGTTGTCTCCCAGCTGCAGCAGCCGCTCGGCCGCCTCCACCAGCAGGCTGTTGCGGCACACCCGGACCAGCGCGGCATGCACCTCGAAGTCGGTGCGCGGCCGCAGACCCGGCTCGGACAAGGTGAGCTTCATCCCGGTGATGATCTGACGCAGGCCGGGCAGCGCGCGCGGGTCGGGATCGGCCGCCGCCAGCGCCAGCACCTGCGGTTCCAGGGTGAGCCGGGCCTCGAACAGATCGGCGACCGAGAACCGGCTCGTCCCGCCGCGGCCACCCCGGGGCTGGACCGCGCTGCGCGGGACTACCGAGGTGACCACCGTGCGCGATCCCTGCCGCGGGGTGACGTATCCCTCGAACTGCAGGCAGCTGAGCGCCTCGCGGACCGACGCCCGGCTCACTTCGAACTGCTCGGCCAGCTGCAGTTCGGTCGGCAGCCGCGAGCCCACCGGGAACCGGCCATCCTCGATGGCCCTGATCAGGTGGCTCGCGACCTGAACGAAGACCGGCGCGGCACGGTCAACAGCCGGGAGGGCCTCGAGAGGATCGTCATGTTCCATGCCGGATGAAAGCTCTCTCATCAGCAACTGCCGCTAACGGGCAGCGTTAACGCAGGACAATGTCATTTGTCTGGCAACCTGTCAAACAGCCAAGATCCAGCCGGTTGCCGGGTCTTCCCCGGCAGGGCCAGCCCGATCTAGGCTTACGCCGCCGCGATCCCCCGAAGAGAGGCTCACCATGCGAAGAATCCTGGCCATCGCGGGTGTCACCATCGCGCTCGGCGTGACCACCGTCGCCGGCAGCGGGGTAACCCAGGCCGCTCCGCAGCACCCCGGGCTGGTGTCCAGCGTGCATCGCGCGGCGGTCACGGTCCGGCCGGGCACCGCGGTGCCCAGGACCGCGCCGGGTGCCCGCCCGCAGGCCAATAGCTGTGGCTTCGTCCGGGCGATCCCAGCCGACAATTTCAAGGGGCTGCCCAACTACACCGCGGCCCGGGCCGCGCACCCGTTCACCGTGCGCATGTTCACCACCCAGGGCGTGATCGTCTGGCGTGCGCTGACCTCGGCCGCACCGTGCACGACCTACTCGTTCCGCTTCCTCGCCGAGCACGGCTTCTTCAACTGGACGCACTGCCACCGGCTCACCGTCAAGGAAATCTACGTGCTGCAGTGCGGCGACCCGACCGGTACCGGGTCAGGCGCCCCGGGCTACAAGTTCAACGACGAGAACCTGTCCGGCGCCACGTACGCGGCCGGCACAGTGGCGATGGCCAATGCTGGCCCGGACACTAACGGCAGCCAGTTCTTCTTCTGCTGGAAGAATTCCTCGCTGATCCCGCCGGACTACACGCCGTTCGGCAAGGTCATCCAGGGGATGAGCGTGCTGCGCAAGATCGCGGCCGCCGGTGACGACAGCCAGAACGGCGCCGGCGACGGTTACCCGCACCTGTACACCGCCTTCCTCGGCGTGCAGATCGTCTTCACCCACTAGCCGTGCTGCGGCCTGGCGGCGCGTGGCCCCTGCCCACGCCCGCCAGGCCTCCGCGGATCAGGCGGCCATGTCCGCGGGGCTGGCGCCGTCCATGATGGAACGCAGCAGGCCATGTCGTTCAGTTCGGCGTCAGGCACGCCGGGGTCAGCCAGCAGTCGCCGCAGCGCGGCCAGCACGCCGGGCGGGTCCAGCGGTGGCTGGCTGCCGCCCCGGTGGCTGGTGCCGCGGGTGTCGAAATCTGGCATGCGGCGCCCCCTCCGGAATAACGCGAAATCCTATCTGTCGCGATTCACACGGTCATGAGCCACCCAGATCCGGGGACTTATGGTCCGGGCCGCCGGGCGCGTGGCCTGAACCCGCGCCCGGCCCACCCCCGCTAGATGCCTGTCCGCGCGGTCAGCCGCCCCGAACCGACGGCGGCGGCGAACGCTTCGTAGTCCCGTTCGTTCTGGTCCGCATACGCCGTGGCGAAGCGAGCGATGGCCCGGTCGAAGCCATCTCCTTTGCCCAGGTAGGAAGCGATCGCGATGCGGTCCCCCCACCTGGCATGCGCGCGGCCGAGCGTCGCCCCGCAGATGCGCGCGTACAGGGTGGCCCCTGGCACCAGGAGCGTGTCCATGTCCGCGCTGCCTTTCCAGTCGTGGAACTGGCGTACGTAGTAGTCCCGGGTGACGCCGTCGAGCCCCTTGATGCGCTGCCAGCCCAGGAAGATGTCTGTCGCGGCCTGCATCAGCCGCTGTCCCGCGACCACCCGCTCACCGTGGTGCTGGTAGCTGCTCGTCCCCAGGAACCGCTCGAGCACTGACGCTTGCGCCTCTTTTACCTGCAGGAACAGCGGGTCGTTCTCGTCGCGGCCACGCAGCAGCATGATGTAGCAGCGTGTCCCGACGCTGCCCACGCCCACCATCTTGTATGCGGCATGGACGTACTGGTACTCCTCGAGGGGATGATGCCCGCGCCCCAGGGTGCGCCGGTACGAAGCGAGCAGCTTCTTGATGAGCGGAGCCGGGTTTTCCCACTCCGATCCCGGCGTGGCCAGGTCCTCGATCGGGATGATGACCGGCGGGTCGGCGACGATGCGCAGCTCGCCGTCGACCTCTCCGGCCCGCTTGGCGAACACCCGGGTGCTGTCACGGGTCCTCGCCTTGGCCACCATCTCCGCTACCGCCCGGCCCTCGCCTCTGCCGACCCGTTTGACGCGGACCTCCCTGCGGACCAGCTTGAGCAGCATCCCGGCCTCGAAATGCTCATACCAGGCGTCCATCGTCCCCAGGCCGGCCGCCCGCCGCATCCGGTCCCGGTACTCCCGGACCCCGGCCATGACCACGGCGCGCCGGTCAGCCGGGGGAAAGCCCCGGTCGCGGCCCATGATCTCGACGCTGGCCGCCAGCCGTTTCACGTCCCACTCCCACGGGCCGGGGAGGGTTTCGTCGAAGTCGTTGATGTCGAAGAGCATCCGCCGCTCGGGCGTGCCGAACAGGCCGAAATTCGACAGATGGGCGTCACCGCACAGCTGCACGGTGACCCCGGACACCGGGGTCGCCGTGAGGTCGGCGGCCATGATCAGCGCCGCGCCCCGGTAGAACGTGAACGGTGAGGCAAGCATCCGGCCGTAGCGGACCGGGACCAGGTCGGGTACCCGGCTGGCCGCCTGGTCCTCCAGCAGCGCGACCGGGTCGGGGCGGTCCGGAGCGGGCTGCCACCGCCCGTGAGCCGACCGCGGCGCCTCCTTCCGCGCGGCCCGGCCTCTGGCCACACGCTCATCCGCGGTCAGGTGCCGGCGGCGCCAGGACGGAGCGTACGGCCCAGGCCGTCCCGGCAGCGGAGTTCCGCCCTGGTGAGAATCAGCATCCATAATGCCCCCCGTTCTTACAGATAACCTCTCGTCCGCATCCAGGCAAGGGGGGCGGTCCTCGCCGACGGCGTTCTCACCGCTCAAGCCGGGCCCAGGCGGGGCCGTCCGCACCCGGTCCCGCCTGGGCCAGGCCCGGTCAGCTGGTCACATGCCAGTACTCGGGCAGCAGGTTCTCCAGCGGGTTGAACACCACGCCGTGCACGTGCTTGCTCACCGCCATCACGATGGCCGAGTTCGGCATCCAGACGTAGGGCAGCTGCCTGGCGGCATAGGTGGCGAAGGTGTGGTAGACGCTCAGGCTGCTGCTGTGGTTGGTCTCCGCGATCAGGTGGTTCATGACCGGGTTGGAGTAGCTGCCCTTGTTGGCGCCGGCGCCGGTGGCGAAGATTTCCTCGCCGGTCGGCTCATAGTCCGGCCCGTACACCCAGCCGCCGACCATGGAGGCCTGCCAGGAACACGACGGCCCCGGCTTGCACGGCACGGCGCTGCCGATGATCGCGTTGAAGCTCTCCCCGACGGCGTTGACGATCACCCCGGCCTTGGACGCGTCGGACTTGTAGGCCGCCGCCTCCTGCTGGAAACCGGCCACGCTGGTCGCGTAGTCGAGGGTGAACTTCAGCTGGGTTCCCTTGCCGATTCCCGCGCCGCACTTAGCCGGGTCGGTGCAGGTCATCACGCCGTTGATCTTGCTCCATCCGTGGCTGGCCAGCAGGCTGACCGCCTTGGGGATGCTGAACGGGTACGGCCCCGCCCCGTGCTCGGCCGGCGGCACCCACTGGTTGGCCGGCTCGGTCGGCGCCGGCCCGGTGGTCGGGTACCCGTAGCCCTGGTAGATGGCGGACGCCATGCCGGTCTGGTCGGCGAGGTACTCCAGCGCCTGGCGCACGTACAGCTGGCTGAACACCTTCCCGAACGCCGGGTTGTTGAAGTTGACGCGGTAGAAGTAGAAGCTGAACGTGTAGCTGGTATCCAGCGTGTAGTTCGGCAGGCCGCTCATCACCGGCGGCCCGCTGGCCGGCTTCGGCGGCAGGTCGGTGGGCGGCACCGTGCCGATGTCCAGCTGCCCGGTGCGCAGCGCGGTGAACTCGGTGGACGGGCTGCTGTAGGGCAGGAACTGCACCGAGGCGATCTGCGGTTTGGGGCTGCCGGAGTACTTCGGGTTGGGCACGAACGTGTCGTTGCCGTCGGTGCTGAAGCTCTTCAGCCGCCAGGCGCCGTCGACGATGCTCCAGATCGGGCTGGTGGGGTAGGTGGCGGTGGCCTGCGCCTGCTTGTTCAGGAAGTTGTAGACCGCCTTGCACTTGACCCAGTGGTCCGCGGCGCTGTCGGCCGTGCAGCCCCCGCTGCCCGGTTTGGCATGGAGCGCGGTCACGTCCCAGGCCTGGGGCATGGGCGTGATCTGCGACAGCTCGTTGTAGGTGTACCAGAGGCTGGAGTAGGCGCCGTTCAGGTGCAGGGTCACCTGCTCCGGGCCGGTCGCCGCCATCGAGGTGATGTCCTGCGGGATGTCCCCGGGCACGAAGCCGTAGTAGTTGTCCGGCTCGGCCTGCATCATGTGCAGCCAGAAGATGACCCCCTGGGCGTCGACGGTCTCCCCGTCCGACCACTTCCAGCCCTTCAGGTTGATCACGACGGTGCGCCCGCCGTCGCTGTACACCGGCTGCTTGGCGACCGAGAGGCTGTAGTCGGCGGTCGGCTGGTTGTTCGGGCCGCCGAACCAGTACAGCGGCCGGTACATCAGCTGCTGGAAGTCGCCCAGGTTGGACACCGACGAGTAGGCCGGGCTGTCGTACGGGAAGATCCAGTTCGGCTGGTTCCCGTTGACGAACCCGTAGGTCACGGTGCCGCCGTGGGCTGGGGTACCCGAGCCACTCGGCTTGCTCGACGAGCAGCCCGTCGCGGCCAGGCCGGCCAGCGCGGCCGCCGCCGCCAAGCGAAGACGCACGTTTGCCTTGCGCGTGGAAGGTCGCTTCTGTCTGATGATCATCTGTTTAACCCGCCGGGGTGGACGTCCGATTGTCAACTTTTAAAGTCGGCTTACTAGACTTAACGGCTGCGCGTAACCAGCTCACGCCAGGAACCCGGCCGCCGTCATTTATCTAGTATTACGCCGTCGTACCTCACCGGTGGTGTCGATTTGGACAAGACTGCGCGGCTTACCCGCCCGTGGTCAGACCACTGGAGTCAGACCGCGGCGCCGGCCTGCTGTGGGCTCAGTGCGGACTGGCCTTCCTCTTCTTCGACGGCGCGGACCGGCTGGCGGCGCCGATGGCCGGAGCCAGGGTCAGCCACAGCCCGATCGTGACGACCATCGACGTGATGTAGCCGAACGGCCGGATGCCCACGTCCGAGGCGACGATTCCGGCGAACAGCATCAGCAGCCACGCGCTGACGAAAAACATCGGCCCGGCCGACAGCAGCCGGAAGAACGCGCCCATGATGACCTCCCCGTCACTGTGCTCGTCTCAAGTGTGCGGTCAGCGCAGCCGCGGGTCGACGTGAATCTTCGGGCCGGGCCCGGCTCCGGCGGGCCGCTGGCCAGCCAGCACCGGCCCAACCTGGCCGAGGCCCACGGTCGCCGCGACCAGCGGCCGCGGGTCCACCGCACCGCTCGCGTAGGCCCGGATCGTGGCCTCCAGGCCGGTCGAGCCGGACAGGATGCCGGTCGCCGTCACGTCCTTGAGCACCAGCCTGCGGGTGTCGACCCGGCTCGGGGTGCCGGCCAGCCCGATGCAGACGACGCGGCCGCCCGGCTCCACCCGGTCCAGCGCCAGCGCGGGCAGGCCGGCGGCGTTCGAGGCGTCGATCACCGCGTCGAACGGCAGGCTGGGCAGGCTGTCCTCGGTCCAGCCGTGCCCGAAGCCGAGGCCGCGGGCGAACGCGAGCGACTCGGTCGTGCGGCCCATCAGGTGCACCTCGGCCCCGGCCGCCCGCAGGAACAGCGCGGCCAGCAGGCCGATGGTGCCGGGCCCGAGGACCAGTACCCGGTCCCCCGGCCGCGGGCTGGCCGCCCTGGCCGCCCGCAGGGCGTTGCCGCCGGGCTCGGCCAGGGCACCGAGCACGGCGTCAACCTGGTCCGGGAGCGCGTGCAGCGACGAGGCCGGCACCGCGACCTGCTCGGCCAGTGCGCCCGCCCGGCCGCCGCGGATGCCGACCTCCTGGCGGTTCTCGCACAGGTGCTGCTGCCCGCGGCGGCAGCGGCGGCAGGTGCCGTCGCCGAGCATGGTGTCGCCCATCACCCGGCGGCCCAGCCAGCCGGGATCGACGCCATCCCCCACCGCGGTCACCGTGCCGCACCACTCGTGGCCCAGCCGCATCGGGTAGGACGAGTGCCCCTGGTGGAGGTAGGCCATCGCGCCGCTGAAGAACTCCGCGTCGGTGCCGCACACCCCGGCCCGCTCGACGTCCACGACCACCTCGCCGGGCACCGCCACCGGCGCCGGCACCTCCCGTACCTCGGCCTGACCCGGCCCGGTCAGCACGAACGCCTTCATGATCCGATCATCGCCCGCGCCGCCCAGGCGGCGGTAGCCCCGGCCAGGTTCATGCCGTGCACCCGGCAGGCCTGTCCCGGCACCGGCTGGGTGGTCGCCTGCGAGCGCGCCTGCAAGGCGCTGAGCTCGGTGCCCGGGCCAGGAAGGGCCGTTAGGGTCTTTGAATGGCCGAAGTGCACTGGCGCGTCCACGTCAAATCATCGCCGGAACGCGTGTGGGAGGCCCTGACCACCGACGGTGGACGCGCGGCGTTCTGGGCCGAATCGGCGGTCCGCCGTGGCGACGGCATTCACTGGAGCAGAGGTGCTGCCGGGCTGGGTGTCGGTTCTCATGGCCCTGAAGGCCTACGTGGATCACGGAGTCGACCTGCGCAACCACGATGCGGCTCGCACCTGGGATCAGGGCTACTGCGACAACTAGATTGGTCGTATGTCCAGCTGATCTTGACGGTGCGGGAAAGTTGGTCTGCATCCATGTGCGGAAGGCCCGGCAGCTAACGACCTTTAATCACGGGGGTTACGGGCTGGTGCCCGGCCAGGCGCAGGTGCCTGCGCCCACACCGGCGACCTTGCCATTGCGCTGCGGCACTGTCCGCATACCTAGTCCGTGTGAGGATGATCGGATGTCACATCGCGTGCCAGGTGTTGATCCTGCCCGCCTTGCCCGCTGGTGCGCGGAGTATCTCGGCAGTCCGCCCGCGGCGGAGCTGTTCAGGTCCGGGTACCTGTCGGCGGTGATCGGGTTGCGGCTGGCTGATGACCGCGAGGTCGTGATCAAGGTGCGTCCCGGCTCGCCCCGGATCGCGGCATGCGCCGAGGTCCAGCGCCGCATGTTCGAGTCCGGTTACCCGTGTCCCGAGCCGCTGTGTGGTCCTGCCCCGTTTGGCGGCGATGTGGCAACCGCCGAGGTCTACGTGCCCGGTGGCGCCGTGCTCCCGGCCGCGGAACATCCGTCCCGGGTATCGGCTGCGGCGTTCGCGCGGCTGATCAGGCTGGCTCCCCGGCCGGCTGACCTGCCGCCCCTGGACCCGGCCCCGTCCTGGGCGGCGTGGAACCACACTGAGCCCGGGCTGTGGCCACGCCCGGATGAGTTTGACGTCGACCTCAACGAGGTCGCCGGCCCGGAGTGGATCGACCAGGCTGGGCGCCGTGCCCGGGACCGGCTGCGGGCAGGCGCGCCCGGGGCCGTGATCGGTCATTGCGACTGGCTGGCCAGCAACGTGCGCTGGGAAGGTGACGAGCTCTTGGTGGTGCACGACTGGGACAGCATGGCCGCCGACGGCGAGGCTGTCCTGGCCGGTTTCGCCGCCGCCGTGCATTCGGCCGTCAGCCCCGATGAGCCCGCCACGGTCGGGGAAACCGGCCAGTTCCTCGACGCCTACGGCGATGCGCGTGGCCAGCGACTCAGCACAGACGAAGTGCAGCTGTCATGGGCGGCTGGTGTCTGGACGCGGGCCTATGACGCCAAATGTCAGCGCGCGGCCGGGCAGGCAGCCGTATCGCTGTCCAAGGAGGAGGCTCACCAGCGCCTCCGCCGGGCCGGGATCGGCTAACCCTCTCCTCATGCCTCCGGCATACCACACGACCCGCCGACCGTCACCAGCCCGTAACCCCCGTGATTAAAGGTCGTTAGCCGTGGGCGAGTTCGGCGTTCGCCCGCTCGGTGATGATGCTGAGCACGCGGCCCGCGGTGGCCAGATCTTCCGCCGGCAGGTCACCCCACAGCCGTTCGGTGATCTCCTGGGTCGCCGCGCGGACCCGGGTGAACAGATCCCGCGCGCGCTGGGTGACCGAGGTCCCGCCGGTGAGGTATCCCGCGGCGGTCAGCTGGCCGAGCTGGTCCTGGGCCTGCGCCTCGGTGAGCTTCAGCGCGAAGGCGACCTGACCAGGCGTTACGCTGCCGCCACTGGTGACGGCGACGGACAGGATCACCCACTGCGGTTCGGTGACCCCGGTGCCGGCCAGCAGCCGTCCCAGAAACGCGTTGAGGGTCTTCTCGGTCTCGCCGATGACACGAGGGGTAAGGGTTGGATAGTCAGACATTGCCGTGCTCCTTCCTGCCCGCCACCTGCTGGGCGATTCATTGGCCCGTCCAACGTTGGGTGCCCCAATGATATTCCGGGTAGGGTGACCGCCATGGGTGAGGAGAGACTGCCGGCCAGGATCGCGGGGAAGCCCAGCTGGCTGATCAGCGAAGTGTCGCGGCTGTCCCACCAGCTGCTCACCGACAAGCTCGGCACGGCCGGCTCGCGCGGCTACCACGCCCGGCTGCTCGCCGCGCTCGACGAGTTCGGTCCGCTGAGCCAGGCCAGCCTGGGCCGGCACACTGGCCTGGATCCCAGCGACGTGGTCGCGGCGCTCAACGACCTGACCGCCCGGGGCCTGGTCTCGCGCTCCCGCGATCCGGCGGACGCGCGCCGGAACATCGTGACGCTGACCGCACCCGGAGCCGAGCACCTGGAATTGCTCGACCGCCTGCTCGGCGAGGTCCAGGACGAACTGCTGGCTCCGCTGTCCGCGCCCGAGCGCGCCGAGCTGGTCCGCCTGCTTGACCGCATGCTGGATCGCGGCTTGCCAGCCAGCCCCGGCGAGGCAGCCGGTCGCCGCCCTGACCGGGCTGGGACATCCCGCTGACCGCAGCTGGCCGGCTCAGCTGAGGTGCCGGGCGAAGAACCGCAGCGAACTGTCCGTCTCGAACGCCGGCAGGTCGCCGTGACCGCCCGGGTTCGCGTGCAGCGTCTTCTCCGCTGAGGCGAGGGCGTCGAACACCGCCAGGCTCTGCTCGCGTGGCCACCGTTCGTCATCCCACTGCACGAGGAACTCCACCGGGACTGTGATACGCGCAGCCGTCTCGGCAAATATTCTGGCCCCACCCAGACCCAGCACCGCCGCGCGGACCCTGGGCTCGGCGGCTACGAACGGGACGCCGAGCCCGAAACCCAGGGACACGCCCCAGTAGCCCACCGGCCCGGCGCCCACGTGCCCGCATTCCTGGACCGCGTCGAGGACCGACCGCCATTCCGGCACCGTCTGCCGGGCGACGAGCGCCTGGAAGTCGGCGAGCAGCACGGCGAGGTCCGCGCCGGCGTCCACCCGGGCCGCCATCTCGTCCGATATCCGGCCGTACTCCTCGTGCGCTGGCCGGTCACCATGGCTGGGCACGTCGGCCACCACGACCGCGAAACCGCCCCCGGACACGAAGCGCAGCGCGCGGGACACGACGTCCGGGGCCTTCTTGTGCTGGCCGCCGCCGTGTCCCATCAGGATCAGCGGGCGGGGCCCGGTGGCACCGTCCGGCGTCCACAGCACGCCGGGAATCTCACCGAGGGTAAAGAGCTGTTCGCAGACGCCGTCGGACGACGTCCGGGAGATGAAGCGCATAGCGTTCGAAGCCTTTCGGGATGCCTTCCGCGGGCACTCCCTAGGCCATCAGAGAGAGGGAGCCCCGACCTGTCACACCGTTGATCGGTCTCACCTCCCCGGTTCGCAGCCGTGCACGACGGCGCCCAAGCTATCACGGGACGTATCCGGGCCACCTGAGGACCAGACCTGCTGGATAGTGCTGTAGTCGATCACCACGATTCCCTCCTGCTGGAGGAGCTCGTGGGCCTCCCGCGATGTCAGGAACTCATAGTCGGTCTGGCGCACGCGCCAGCCAGGATCTATGGCTTGCGACTCCTCGTTGTCCAGGCCGGGGTGTACTGCCCACTCGCTGAGGCCAGCCGGCAGGTCGTGCAGCAGGTTGGCGTACCGGGCCGCCTTGCCGTCGATGTCGAGACTGAAGCTGTCCAGGAATTCGTGATCGGTAACCGGCAGGCCGCGCTGCCGCAACTTCCGGCGTCCGGGCTCGAGCCAGATCCGCACAGCCAGGCCATACTCCCTGGCCAGTGCCAGGGTCAGGTCGAGAATGTCGTCGCGTCCGCCATCGGCCAGGCAGTGCCAGTCCAGATGGGTCGGCGTCAGCCCAGCATTAGCCACGGCGTTGACCTGCGCCCGGAACTCGAGCTCCACCTCGTCGAGACGAGCCTGGGCGAGCAGCTGAGGAACCTGGGCGGGTGTGAACAGCTCGCCTGTCTCGCTGAGCAGCGAGGACACCTTCTGCCTCGCGGTCAGCGGTCCCCACCGGTAGCAGGTCGTGTCGCAGAACAGCGTGAGATGGATCCCGAACGGGATCTGCGGCCGCTGGCGGAGCAGGTCCATGGCGTGCAGCGCCCACGGACATGGCACCATCAGGCTGCACGAGCTGGCGATTCCTTCCTCAATCGAGCGGATGACCGCGGCATTGACCGCGTGGTACATCCCGAAGTCGTCGAGGTTGATGATGAGTACCCGGGCATCGCGAGGGAAACCCAGCAGCTCACTCGACCAAAGCGAGGGGGCGGCGGACGCAGGCTCCGAGGCATGTCCGTCCATACCCCCAAGTATCGGGGTACCAGCAAGCCGTTTTCCGGTGCTGACCGGTGGAACGAACTCCTCTGGGTCCGCGACACGACCTTCGGCGAAGACCGCGCCCAAACCCGCACCGCCACCGGCCCCCGCATCATGGCCAGCCTCCGCAACGGACATGCGGGGTCCCGGGGTTGGGCGGCGTCGGACAGAATCGGGGCATGGTTTCTGCGATCTTCGACCCCGAGCGGTGGCGTGCCGTGGAAGGGTTCAGCTTCACCGACATCACGTACCACCGCGCGGTGGACTCGGGCACCGTCCGCGTCGCCTTCAACCGGCCAGAGGTCCGCAACGCCTTCCGGCCGCACACCGTGGACGAGCTGTACCGCGCGCTCGATCACGCCCGGATGTCCAGCGACGTCGGGTGCCTGCTGCTGACCGGCAACGGGCCGTCGCCGAAGGATGGCGGCTGGGCGTTCTGCTCCGGCGGCGACCAGCGCATCCGCGGGCGCGACGGGTACCGGTACGCCGAGGGCGAGAGCGCCGGGTCGATCGACCCTGCGCGCAGTGGCCGGCTGCACGTCATGGAGGTGCACCGGCTGATCAGGTTCATGCCGAAGGTCGTCATCTGCGTGGTGCCCGGCTGGGCCGCCGGCGGCGGGCACAGCCTGCACGTGGTCTGCGATCTCACCCTGGCCAGCCGGGAGCATGCCCGGTTCAAGCAGACCGACGCCGACGTCGGCAGCTTCGACGGCGGATTCGGCTCCGCCTACCTGGCCCGGCAGGTGGGCCAGAAGTTCGCGCGCGAGATCTTCTTCCTCGGCGATACCTACGACGCCGAGGCGGCGCACCAGATGGGCATGGTTAACGCGGTCGTGCCGCACGCCGAACTGGAGAACACCGCGCTGGAGTGGGCCGCGAAGATCAATGGGAAGAGCCCGACCTCGCAGCGGATGCTGAAGTTCGCGTTCAATCTGATCGACGACGGGCTGGTGGGCCAGCAGGTGTTCTCCACCGAGGCCACCCGGCTCGCGTACATGACCGACGAGGCCGTCGAGGGCCGGGACGCGTTCCTGGAGAAGCGCGACCCGGACTGGGACCGGTTCCCGTACTACTACTGACTGCCCGTCCGCTACCGTCGCGCCCCCGGGCCACTACCGGCTCGCTACCGGACCACTGCCGGCTGGTCAACCGGCCAGCAGGACGCCGGGGAACAACGCGGCCAGCGTGAGCTGCCCGCCAACCCAGATCGTGGCGGCCAGCACATGCAGGAACAGCCGGATCGTGTCCCAGCTGACGGCCAGCACTCCCCGCTCCTTCCCATCTGGCGAAGATCCCGCACCACGCATGGCGGGGGGATATAAATGACTCGGCCGCAGGTCGGTAATGTTATGTTGCTACGCAAAACCTGCGGGACTGATGTGACCCGGGCTTCAGCAAAGCACGGCTGAGGGGGGCCTAGCCTGCTGTGCCGCCCGGGAATTCTGGCCGCATCAGACCGGTAACCGTGCGGGGGTGGACAAGTCGTGACTCGACCATGGGATCCTGACGCCCAGAACGACTCGGCGGAGCCGTCTGAGACGTCGGCTCAGGACGCAGCCGAGCCTGCTGGACCGGGCGGGCCGGACGCAGGCCACGGGTACCCGTCGCCGGGATACCCGCAGCCAGGTGGTCCTCCGCAGGAGTACGCACAGCCGGGATACGCACAGCCTGGGTACGGGCCACCGGGCCAGCAGCCACCGGCCGACTACCCGCAGCAGGGCCACCCTCAGCAGAGTTACCCACAGCAGAGCTACCAGCCGTCGCAGTATGGGCCGCAGGGCCAGCAGCCACCGGCCGACTACCCGCAGCAGGGCCACCAGCAGCCGCAACCGCAGCAGACCCAGCCGCAGTACGGAGGCCAGCAGCAGGCCCCGGCCCAGTACGGCGCGCAGGGCCAGCAGGCACCGGCTCAATACGGGCAGCAGGGCCAGTACGGGCCGCAGGCACCCACCCAGTACGGGCGGCAGGGCCAGTACGGGCAGCAGGCACCGCCCCAGTATGGGCAGCCGGGTCAGCCGGGTCAGCCGGCACCGGGCCAGTACGGGGCGCCGCCGCAAGCACCGGGCCAGTACGGACAGCAGAGCCAGCAGGCCCCCGCGCAGTACGGGCAACCGGGCCAGTACGGGCAGAGCCAGCAGGGCCCGGCGCAGTATGGGCCGCAAGGCCAGCAGGCGCCCTTCTACCCGCAGGCACCCCAGGGCCCGGGCCCCTACGGAGCGCAAGGCCAGCAGGCTCCCCCGCAATACCCGCCACAGGACTACCCGCAGGCCGGCTACCAGTCACCCGTGCCCGAGCCGCAGAGCGTGCCGGCCTCACCCGGGGGTGCGCCGCCGGGCGGGACGTCGCGGCGCCGCCGGCCATGGCTGCTCTGGGCTGTCCCCGGATGCGCGGTCGTCGTGGCTGGAATCATCGTGGCCGTGCTGGCGCTCGGCGGAGGCGGCGGCGGCAAGGGCTCGGCGGGCGGCTCCGGCGCCCCGGCGATGAAACTGAACAGCTGGCAGGCCAGCCAGCCGCAGTACGACGCCATGGGCGCCGTCACCTACGGCACCGAACTGGTGGTCACCGCCGATACCGGCGTCTACGCCTACAACCGCGGGACCGGCAAACTGATGTGGACGGTCAAGCCGCCGGGCGCCGGCCCGCAGGGCACCGCGGCCGCATTCTGCGGTTCCGGGCAGAGCGCCGTCAACGGCAAGCTGGCGGTCGGCTTCGGCCCGCAGAAGAACCCGACGAACCACCTGCTCAACTGCATATCCGTGGGCGTCGTCGACCTGAAGTCGGGCCACATGCTGTGGACGCATCAGATCCCGACCGCAGCCCAGCTCAAGGCCAACGTGATCAGCACCGACGGCGTAGACACCGCAATCGTCGGGAACACGGTGCTGGCCACCTGGAACAACCTGGGCGCGGCGTACTCGGCCAGCACCGGCCACCAACTCTGGTCCGAGGGGTACTCCGACGAGTTCCGCGACCTCGCGGTGGCCGACGGCCGGTTCTACGGGCTGTTCCGGGCGGAGCTTCCGGGGCACGGGATAGCGCCGATGGCACTGGACGGCATCAACCCGGCGAACGGCGACATCACCTCACGGCTGCACATGACCGGGGGAATGACCCACACCGGTACCCCCGCCGAGGGCGCCATCATTTCCACCTCACCGATGACGCTGCTGATCTCGGACGAGAGCTCCGCCAGCGAGGCGAGTTACGTCGTGCTCGACTCGACGAACCAGCAGATCGCCCAGGTCATCCAGGCGGGCCCGCAGTTCCCCGGCAATTTCCAGCACATGCTCGACGCCATGCAGATAGGTGGGAACTCCGACTCTCACCCTTACATCAAGGCGATCACCGGCGACGGCTCCCTGATCACGGTCAGCTACCCAGGGGCCGAGCAGTCCGACGACAAGCTCATCGCCTACAGCTTGTCCACCGGTGCGGTGCGCTGGTCCCTGACCGAACAGGGCATCAAGATGATCGCGCCGGTCGCGGTGGACGGGTCGACGGTCATCGCGGTGGGCAGTACGGACTCCGGTCTGGGTAACCCCACGCTTGTCCGGGTCAGCCTGGCCTCGGGGAAGGTGCTGTCGAGCACGCCCAGGAAGACCGGCGCAGATCCGCTCCAGGGTTTGCTCGACAGCTTCCACTTCACCTGGGCCGACGGGCGCGTGTACGCCGTCGCCTGGGATCAGGCACCGGACCTCAGCGACACTCCCGGGCTGTTCACCATGTCCGCTCCAGGTAAATAGTCAAGAAAGGCATCACACAATATGACGTGGCAACCGGGGGGACCGGAGCCTGAGCCTGCCGAGGACGGCCCGCAGGATCAGCAGCAGCCGGGGCAGTACGAGCAGGAGCCAGGGCAGCATCAGCAGGAGCCACCGCAGCAGGGTTACCAGCAGCCGTATCAGCAGCAGGGCTACCAGCAGCAGCAGCAG
>DASYAV010000193.1:0-4038 GCA_036501145.1 Streptosporangiaceae bacterium
TTAGCCTCGATTCCCGGTGCAGTAATTGAGTTGAGGTTGCCTGTGGCCGGCTGATCAGCGTGGCGGGAACCGAAAGCGCAGGATGCGGCCGTGCCACCAGGGGATAGGGACCTGGAGGTCGGCGAAGCCGGCATCGATGAGGACGGGGTGGTGGCTGCGCAGGTTCAGCGCGCAGGTGACGCCGTCCGGGCCGACGTGCAAGGTGCCGGCGGCGTCCAGGAAGTCCCGCCAGATCTTGTCGGGGGTGGCTTTCTCGTACCGGTCGAGCTTGAGGGCAAGCAGCCGGTACAGGTTCCCGGCGATCACGGTCAGCGTGGTGTCCAGGTCCACGTTGAGCGGGACGCCGGAGGTGAGGGCGTCCAGGTGGAACCCGCTGATGTAGGCATCCAGCTCGTTTTCGACCGTCATCCGCTCGGCGTAGCGGGCGAACAGGTCCCTGGCCGGGGTGGCCAGGTCGTGGGTGATCAGCAGGGTGGGCTCGTCGCGGCCGATGCCGGTGACCGCGATCTGGCGGACCTTTGAGCTGATGTCCTTGATCTTGACCATGTCCTCGTGCAGCCGGGGCCGCCGGTAGCGGCCGGCGCGGGCGATGGTGACGGTCTTCCACGCCGAGGCGGGCAGGGCGGCGAGGCGCTCGAGCTCGTTCTTGCCGCGCTGGCGCAGGGTGAGCCAGTTGATGCCGCGGCCGGTGAGCTGCTCGAGGATCTTGTAGGTGGTCAGCTGGGAGTCGAAGACCAGCATGCCGGGCTCGGATCCGGTGGCCTGCTGCCAGTAGTCGGCGAAGGCGATGATCTCGGCGGCCTGCTCGGCCTTGGTGATGTCGGCGTTGGCGTAGACCATCTCCGCGGAGGCGTGGTCCCGGGCGAAGAACGTCAGGACCGCGCGGGTGCGCTGGGAGCGGCGGGGCACGTAGTGCTTTTCCAGCACCGCCTGCTCACCGTGGTGGCGGATGGCGTGGAAATCGCAGTTGAACCCGGCCTCGCCGGTGGCCAGCCCGAGCGGCCGCAGCGCGGCGACCAGGCCCGATAGCAGTTTCTGGTTGGACTGGCGGCGGACCCGCCAGGAGTAGGTGCCCAGGTGGGTGGCCTTGGGCAGGGCGCTCAGCCCCAGGGTGAACGCCAGGCCCGCATCGTCGGCGAGCGAGCCGGCGTGGTGGATCCGGGCCGTGCGGGCGCACTTGGCCAGCAGCAGCGACCCGACCGACTGCCAGGAGCTCAGCTGCCTGGTCGAGGGGTAGCCGGCCGCGCGGACCAGCCGGGGCAGGCCCAGCCCGGCCATGGCCGGGAACAGCAGCAGCAGCCCGGCGTGGTCACAGGGCAGGGACACCGGGCCGGCCGGCCAGCCGGGCAGCCTGGCGGCCTTGACCACGTCCAGGCGGGCCGGCGGCCCGCGGCGGCCCTCATCGCGGCGCGGCAGCCGGCCGATCCCCCCGGCGTCCAGGATCTGCCAGGTGGTCTGCGCCGAGACCGGCAGGCCGCCGGCGGTCAGCGCGGCGGCGATCTCGGTGACGCTGTGCCCGGCCGCCCGCAGGGCCAGCACCCGGTCCCGCAGCTCGCCGGTGGCCTTTCGTGGCCCCTTGGGGCCGGGCTTGGGGTCGGTGAACAGGTTCAGCCGGCCGGTGCGCAGCAAGGTGGCCATCTGGTGGACGCTGGCGGTGGAGTAGCCGAACCGGTCGGCCACCTCGGCGGCGGGCATGTCCTGGGTGAAGTAGGCGCGCAGCGCCTCATACCGGCGCTGGGAGGACCCGGCCGGATGCAGGAAGTACTCAGCGCCCGCTCGCACCTCAACTGATCCCGGTGACCCATGACTGCATATGACAGAACCATAATTACGCGAACCGGGGCGCCATGCAAGGGCGGTACGCCAAAGCGATCCACGTGACCGGCGATCCTGCCCTCGGCCAGGCCCGCGTGCCCGGGACCAGTACATGCAAACCGCTACGCTCTGATGCCCGGCTAATTCCTGTAAACAGGTTGAACCAGACACCGGCAGCCCACGCCAACGACGCAGCTGCCAGCGGAAACACTCCCCAGTTCCGGCCGGCAGCACTAACCAGCCGGTTCAAGCCCCCCACCGGGAATCGAGGTTAGCGGATTACGCGTGGAAGGTCGTGACGGGCACCCCTGCAACCGTGGCTATCGCGGGTCGCGGCACAGCGGGTGACCGGCGGTTCAACGAGGACGATCCGGTTGCCATCGGGATCCTCGACCCACATCTCGATCAGGCCCCCGGGCTCTGCGACCGGTTCTCACACCACGCGGACCCCGCAGCGGCCAGCCGGTCATGTCCGGCGCAGCACGGCTTTAGCGCCTATCCGGCAGGTTACGACGCAGGCCGGGAGCCGGATCACGTTCAGCGGCTGGGCCTAGCCGGTGCCGGTGCGCGAGTATCCGCCGCGATGCGCGGCAATCGGGCCGGTATTGCCCGCTCTTGATCGCCGGAGATCTGGCATGGCATGCGGACCCGGTGCTCGTTATTGATCCGGCGGCGGTGCCTGTTGCCGCGGGGAGATCGTGTCCGGGCCTGGTCGCGGCCCGGGGCCCGCCGCGGGTCACTGGCCGGCGGCCGCGGATTGGGGTACCTAGGGCGGGGGTACCAGTAGGCACTAAGACGGTGGGTTGCCGATGTGCGGGGAGGGCCGGATGCGGATCAGTGATGTGCTTCGCGTCAAGGGCGCGCACGTCGTCACCGTCCCCCCGGACACGACGGTGCGGCGTCTGCTGGCGGTGCTGGCCGAGCACCGGATCGGCGCGGTGGTCATCTCTGCCGATGGCGCCTCGGTCGACGGGATCGCCAGCGAGCGGGACATCGTGCGGGCGCTGGCCGTGCGCGGCGCCGCGGTGATGTCGGCGCCGGTCACGGCTATCGGCACCGCCGATGTGCACACCGTCGCGCCGGACACCGCGCTGGAGGACGTCGCGCGGATGATGACCGAGCGGCGGGTGCGGCACGCGCCGGTGCTGGCGGACGGCGCCCTGCGCGGCATCGTGAGCATCGGCGACGTGGTGAAAAGCCGCATCGACGAGCTGGAAACGGAGCGGGCCGCGCTGACCGGCTACATCACCGGCAGCCGCTAGCACCCCGGCTCCGGCGCCGCGCCGCCGACGGCGGCCGGCACCGGCCGGCCAGGACGCCGGCCCGCGGTCCAGCCAGCCGTTGCGCGCGGACGGCTGCGTGCTGCGGGCGCGATGATGCCGCGCGGCGGCTGCCTGCTGCGCGGGAGGCCGTCCCAGGGCTCCGGGCTGCGCTGAACGCCGCAGCGGCCAGACCACGAGCAAAGCCGTTCTGGGCGCCTGGGCAGCAGGTGGGCGTGACCGTTCGGGTCGCGCCATAACGGAATGTTCGGAGAGGCCGCCACTTCCCTGAGGGAACCTCTCGCGAAACGTCCCGGCTGGACGGCAAGCCGCTCGCCGGGGGTATGCCGCGCTTCGCGTGCCATGCGCTACGGCGGGCCCGCGGATAGCCGACTCGCCGTCGCGTGATCTCGCGGGCCGCCGCAATACCCAACGCCGCAAACTAGGGCCATGACCATCCAGCTCATCAACCCGGCGGACCTGCCCCCTCAGGCCACCTATACCCAAGTCGTCGTCGCGGCCGGGACCGCAATGGTGTTCATCGCCGGCCAGGAACCTGAGGACGTCCACGGCAACTCGGTCGCCCCTGGCGACCTGGCGGGCCAGGCCCGCAGGTATACGCGAATCTGGGCCGCGCGCTCACCGCGGCAGGCGCCCGCCCTGACCAGGTCGCCAAGCTCACCATCTACGTGGCGGGCTACAAAACTGAATACCCGCCGGTCATCGAGCAAGCCAGGGTGGAGCTATTCGGGCACCACAAGCCCGCCGACACGCTCATCGGCGTGGCGCGGCTGGCCCGGCCCGAATTCCTCATCGAGGTCGACGCGATTGCGGTGAAGTGAGGATCCGCCAGCTGCCGGAAGAAGGGGCACCAGCCGAACGCCAGGGCCTCGTCGAGCCTCAACCCGGCCAGGGAACCACGCGTGACCCCTACTCCCTCAACCTGCCGCCCGGAGCCGATCTG
>DASYAV010000194.1:0-56300 GCA_036501145.1 Streptosporangiaceae bacterium
TGGTCGGGGTGGCCGGATTTGAACCGGCGGCCTCTTCGTCCCGAACGAAGCGCGCTGCCAAGCTGCGCCACACCCCGCCGACCGCTAGGGAAGTCTAGCCGATCCTCGGAACCAGTGTGAGCAAGGTGGCCTCCGGCCGGCAGAACAGCCGGAACGGCGCCCACGGCGAAGTGCCGAGACCAGCGGAGACGTGCAGCCAAGCCGGGTCGCCTTCGGCTGGGTGGCGGCTCAGCCCGCGGGCCCTGGCCCGGTCGATGCCGCAGTTGGTCACCAGCGGGGCCGTGCCGGGCAGGCCGACCTGCCCGCCGTGCGTGTGGCCCGCCAGCAGCAGCTCGTAGCCGTCGGCCACGAACTGGTCCATGATCTGCGGCTCCGGCGAGTGCATGACACCGAGCCGCAGATCGGCCGAGGGATCGGCCGGGCCGGCGATCTCGTCGTAGCGGTCCCGCTTGATGTGCGAGTCGTGCACCCCGGCGACCTCGATGTCGAGCTCGCCCGCCTTGAGCCTGCCCCGCAGGTTGTTCAGGTCCAGCCAGCCGGCCGCCCGCATCCCGGCACCGAGTTCCTCCCACGGCAGGTCGGGTTCGTGCCGCTTGCGGTCACCGGTGCTGTCCCGCCACAGGTAGCGGGCCGGGTTCTTGGGGATCGGGGAGTACAGGTCGTTCGAGCCGTACACGAACACCCCGGGGCGGTCCAGCAGCGGCCCCAGCGCGTCCAGGAACGGCTGCACCGCCCGCTCGTGCGCGATCGAGTCCCCGGTGTTCACCACCAGGTCGGGCTCGAGCGCGTCCAGCGACCGCAGCCAGGACAGCAGCCGCGACCGGCCGGGCGTCAGGTGCGCGTCCGAGATGTGCAGCACGCGCACCGGCTCCGCGCCGGCCGGCAGCACCGGCACCTCGTGCCTGCGCAGCACGAACCAGTTCCGCTCGATCACCGAGGCGTAGCCGAACACGGCGCCTCCCGCCACGGCACCGAGTGCGAGCGGGTAGCGGAGATGTCGTGATCGCATGCTCATATGGTATCGACGCCCAGGTGGCGGCCCGTCCGTCCGCGGTCCGGTGGTTGCGGCCGGTCACGGGGCGGCAGGATGGTCCCATGGCTACTTTGAAGGAACGGCTGCGCGCCGACCTGTCCGCGTCGATGAAGGCCCGCGACACCGTGCGCACCAGGACGATCCGGATGGCCCTGACCGCGGTATCCAACGAAGAGGTGGCGGGCAAGACCGCGCGTGAGCTGTCCGACGACGAGGTGATCGCCGTTCTCACCAAAGAGGCCAAGAAGCGCCGGGACGCCGCCGAGGCGTTCGCCGGTGCCGGCCGCGATGACCGGGCCGCAGCCGAGCGCGCCGAGGGGGAGGTGCTAGCTGGCTACCTGCCCGCGCAACTGTCCGACGAGGACCTGACGGGCATCGTGGCCGCCGCGATCAGCGAGACTGGCGCGGCGGGCATGTCCGCCATGGGCCAGGTCATGAAGGCCGTCCGGCCGCAGGTCGCGGGCCGCGCGGAAGGCGCCCGCGTCGCCGCCGAAGTCCGCCGCCAGCTCGCCGCGGGCGGATGATCAGCTGGTGTGGCCGGGCCGGCTCGCGAGCTGACGTCCTCAGTGGTGACCGGGATGGGCGGGCGGACCGCCGCCACCACCGGGGAAGCCGCCGCCACCCCCGCCGTGGCCACCGCCACCTCCGCCACCGCCACCGCCGCCCCCCTGGCCACCGCCGTGGCCCTTGGGCTTGGGGTTGCTCTTGCCGTCGCCCTGGCTGAACAGCGGGCTGCTCGGCGGGACCGGCACGAAGCCCGTCGCCGGGCCGAGGGCGGCGTGCTCGAAGGTCATCTGCCAGGTCTGCGCCGGGGCGTTCGCCCCGTACATGACGCCTGGGCAGCCGCCCCGGTAGCAGGACTGCGTGCCGACCATCGCGTGTGAGTACGTGTTGATCGGGTCGAACGTGGAGGTGTAGCTCACCAGGGTCGGCGTGTAGCCGGCGAAGTCCACGTAGTACGGGCCGTTACCGGTGCCGGTCTTCCCTGCCGCCGGTCGGCCGATGCCCTCGCCCTCGGCGGTGCCGCCCGGCGCGGTCAGGACGCCCTGCAGCACGTAGCTCGCCGCGTCCGCGATCTCCGGGGACAGAGCCCGGTGGCAGCTGGCCTTGGGTACCGGAAGGCTCTTGCCGGTGTCGGTCACGATCTTGCTGAGCGCGACCGGGGAGCAGTAGATGCCCCGGGACGCGACGGCGGCGTAGGCCGCCGCCATGGTCAGCGGTGAGACGTTGACCGAGCCCAGGGTGAAGGAGGGCAGATCGTCGGCTGGCAGCTGTCCATTGGAGTGGCTGAACAGGGACGAGCCGTCGGCCCGGTGCACCCCCAGCGCGGCCGCGGTCTTCACCACGTCGCAGAGGCCGACCTTCTTCTCCAGCTGGGCGAAGTACGTGTTGATCGAGCTCGTCGTCCCGGTATAGAGCGTGTAGCTGCCGTGGTCGCCCTTGCCCGCGTTGACCAGCTGGAACGGGCCGGTCTGCTGCCCATTGCAGTTGTAGTAGGGCTGGACCGTCTCGGAGAAGGGGACATTCTGCGTGAACCCGAAGGGGACGCCCTGCTTCAGCGCGGTGAGCAGGGTGAAGAGCTTGCTCGAGGAACCGCTCTGGATGCCTGCGCCGCCGCCGTAGGCGGTGTCCACGGCGTAGTCGATCGTGGTGTGGTAATGGCCGGTGCTGCCGTAGGGCCGGTCTTCCGCAAGGGCGCGGATCTTGCCGGTGCCGGGCTGGACGACCGCCTCGGTGTCGGCGTTCCCGCCCGGGTTGAAGCCGCCGTGTGACGGCACCTCGTAGTTCACCGCGTTGTTGGCGGCGCGCTGGTCGGCGGGGCTGAGCGTGGTGTAGATCTTCAGTCCGCCGGTGGCCAGCAGGTGGGCCCGGTCGGCGACGGTCTTGCCGAGCTGCGTGTCGCGCAGCACGGACTGGACCGCGTAGTCGCAGAAGAACCCGTCGGCCCTGGCTGTGTTGCTGGTGCAGCCGTTCTGCAGCTGGGTCACGTGCAGGCCAAGCGGCTTCTTCTCGGCGGCCGCCGCGGCGGCCTTGGAGATCATGTTGAGGTCAGCCATCCGGGCCAGCACGGTGTTGCGGCGCTCTTTCGAGGTGGACGGGTGCTGCACGGGGGAGTAGGCGCTCGGGTTCTCCACCATGCCGGCCAGGTCGGCGGCCTGGGCCAGGCTGAGGTTCTTCGCGCTGGTGCCGAAGTAGGCCTGCGCGGCGGTCTGCACGCCGACGATGGGGTAGCCGAAGTAGGCGTCGTTCAGGTAGCCGGCCAGGATGTCCGACCTGGACATCTGGTGCTCGGCCTGGATGGCCAGCCGCAGTTCGTGGATCTTCCTGTCCAGCGTTTCCGAGGTGGCGTTCTCTGCCTGCAGCGGGTTCTTCGCGGTCAGGATCAGCACGTTCTTCACGTACTGCTGGGCGAGGGTAGAACCGCCCTGCACCGCCTTGTGCTGCAGGTCGTTGACGACGGCACGGACGGTGCCCTTGAAGTCGAGCGCGCCGTGCTGCCAGTACCTGTCGTCCTCGATCGCGACGATGGCCTGCCGCATGTTCGGTGAGATGTCGCTGTAGGAGACCGGTGCCCGGTCGATCCCATCCGCCTGCACCCGCTTGGTGTTGCCCGGCCCGTAGTAATAGGGCTCGTCCACGCCGTAGATGTAGGCGAGCCGGTTTCCCTGGCTGTCCAGGATCTCCGAGCGCTGCGGCACCTGTCCCAGGACCTGGCTGGACATGGTCTCGAACTTGTCGGCGGCCGTCTTGATGCCCAGGCCGACCGATCCCACGAAGGGGACCGCGAGGCCGGCCGCCAGCACGCCGCCCAGGGCGGACAGGGTGATCAGGCGGCCGACGTTCTTGCCTTTGCCGAGGGGATCTGAGCTGAACACGGACCCCAGAGTACGCCAGGCGCCTCGCCAAACCGCCCAAATCAGCGGTCTGGGCCGCCATTCTTATACGGAGAGTAATCAGGACGAAGCGAGAGGTAACTATATCCGGCGAATCGCATGGCCCAGAAGGGCTATCTGTGAAATGGGCCCATCGAGGTCTGGCACTGGGCGGCTGACTTCCGTATGTTTCTCTATCACGGCCATCGCAACGAAGCCCGCCGACATGCCGTCGGTCTGGGGCCGCCAGTGCACGCTAGCCCGCGCGGGTCAAACTGCGCAGGTCGTGACAACGAAGGAGTGGGCTACATGTGGATCACGGACTGGACTGCCCGTGCCGCCTGCAAGGGCACGGATCCTGACGAGCTTTTCGTTCAGGGCGCGGCGCAGAACAGGGCCAAGCTGATCTGCCGAGGCTGCCCCGTGCGGACCGAGTGCCTCGCCGATGCCCTGGACAACAGGATCGAGTTCGGTGTGTGGGGCGGGATGACCGAGCGCGAGCGCCGCGCCCTGCTGCGCCGCCGGCCGGACGTTCAGTCCTGGCGTGAGCTGCTCGAGCACGCGCGCAACACCTACGAGCGCGGCACCGAGGAACTGGTCGCCAGCTGACCTGGGCCACAATGGCTCAGTCTGCCCGCTGACCTCCGGGTCAGCCTCCCGCGGAAGGTTCTTCCGCCAGCGAAATCCCGACTTCCCGCAGGCCGTCGAGGTCGTGCACGTCCTCCGGCCGGGCCGGGATCTCGGCCACCGGCACCGACGGATGAGCGGCGGCGAAACGCTCGGCCAGCCGCCGCTCCCGGGTGCCGAGCTGCATCCGCTCCGCGTGCAGCCGCAGCGCCGCCTCGGCCAGCGGGTAGCCCGCGGCCCCGGCCGCCCCGGTGCCGTTCTGCAGCGTCTCGGCGGCGGCCAGGCTGCGCGCGGCCGACAGCCGGGCCGCCCGGGCTTGGTGCACCCGGTTGACGACCAGCCCGGCCAGCGGCATCCGGTCCCGGGACAGCCGCTCGACGAAGTACGACGCCTCGCGCAGCGCGTCCGGCTCGGGCGCGGCGATGACCAGGAACGCCGTGCCCGGGGTCTGCAGCAGCCGGTAGGTGTACTCGGCCCGCTCCCGGAAGCCGCCGAACATCGTGTCCAGCGCGGTCACGAACGTCTGCACGTCGCGCAGCACCTGGGCGCCGAGCACCTTGGTCAGCACCCCGGTGACGAGTGAGAACCCGGTGTTGAGCACGCGCAGGTAGGCCCGCCCGCCCAGCTTGGCCGAGCCGGTCAGGATGCGCAGCAGCCGGCCGTCGAGGAACCGGCCCAGCCGTTGCGGCGCGTCCAGGAAGTCCAGCGCGTTGCGGCTCGGCGGGGTGTCCACAACGATCAGGTCCCACTCGTCGGCCCGGCGCAGCTGGCCGAGCTTCTCCATCGCCATGTACTCCTGGGTGCCGGCGAAGCTGGAGGACAGCGACTGGTAGAACGGGTTGGCCAGGATCTGGCCGGCCCGGTCCGGGTCGGCGTGCGCCTCGACGATCTCGTCGAAGGTGCGCTTCATGTCCAGCATCATGGCGTGCAGGCTGCCGCCCGCCGCCGTGCTCACCCCCTGCACCGGCCGCGGCGTGTTGTCCAGCGAGGTCAGCCCCATCGACTGGGCCAGCCTGCGGGCCGGGTCCACGGTCAGCACCACCACGCGCCTGCCGCGTTCGGCGGCCCGCAGCCCCACCGCGGCGGCCACCGTGGTCTTGCCCACCCCGCCGGAGCCGCAGCAGACGATGACCCTGGTCCGCGGGTCGTCGGCGAGCCGGTCCACGTCCAGCCAGCGGTACCGGTCCGTCCCGCTGCCCACCTCAGGCCGCCCTCTGCTCGCGCAGCGCCTCGGCCAGCCGGTACAGCCCGGCCAGGTCCATGCCGTCCGGGATCAGCGGCAGGTTGTACCTGGGCTGGCCCGCGGCGGCCAGCCGGCGCCGCTCGGAGCGCTGCAGTTCGATCGCCCTGGCGTGCTCGGACAGGTCCACGGCGAGATCGGTGGCGATGCCCCGGCTGTCCTCGATCCCCGCCGCCTTGAGCCCGGTGGCCAGCTCGGCGGTGTCCAGCGTGCCGTTCATCGCGGCGGCCAGGTCGTCATGCCGGAGCACCGGCGGCTGCATCATGTTGATCATGATCCCGCCGATCTGCAGGCCGCCGTGCGCGGCGTCGCGCAGCTCGGCCACCCCGTCCAGGGTCTCCTGCACCGGCATCTCCTCGAGCACGGTCACGAAGTGCACGGCGGTCTGCGGCGAGCGGATCACGCTCTGCACGGTGTCCGCGTGGCCGCGGATCGGTCCCACCTTGGCCAGCCCGGACACCTCGGTGGCCACGTTGAGAAACCGGCCGATCCGGCCGGTCGGCGGCGCGTCCAGCACTACCGCGTCGTACACGCGCCCGTTCCTGGCCCGGCGGCGCACCGCCTCGGCCGCCTTCCCGACCAGCAGAACGTCACGCAGCCCCGGCGCGAGCGTGGTCACGAAGTCGACCACGCCGAGCTTGGTGAGCGCCTGGCCGGCGTGCCGCAGGTTGTAGAACATGGCCAGGTACTCCAGGAACGCCTCTTCAGGGTCGACCGCGAGCGCGTACACGTCGCCGCCCTCGGCCGGGCCGCTGGCCAGCCCCACGGCCACCTTCCGCTCCCCGTAGGGCAGCGGCGGGCAGTCGAAGAGCTGGGCTATCCCCTGGCGGCCCTCGACCTCCATCAGCAGCACATTGCGCCCGTCGGAGGCCAAGGCGAGAGCCAGCGCGCCGGCCACCGTGGTCTTCCCGGTGCCGCCCTTGCCGGTGACCACGTGCAGCCGCACGCCGTCCCAGTCGGTGTCACGTGCGCTCACGCTTATCGAGCGTATCTCCGCCTGTTCCCCGGTTTCTCCTGATCGCCGGGCGTACGGCCGGGCAGCGGCCCAATCGTTAACCATGCCCGGCCAAAATTTCACTACGCTGGATCACGGAGGGTAAGAGCGCGTAAAGCGCCGAGGAAGCCCCCCGACGCTGGAGAAGAGGTGTTTCGCGGTGGCAGCCCTTGTGGTCATCCTCGTGATTCTTGTGATCGGCGGGCTGATCGCAGCCGCCCGCTCGGTTCGCGTGGTGCAGCAGTTCGAGCAGGGCATCGTGTTCCGGTTCGGCCGGATCGTGGAGCGCCCTAAGGGGCCCGGCATCACCTGGATCCGGCCGATCGGCGACCGGATGCAGAAGGTGAACATGCAGATCGTCGCCATGACCGTGCCGGCCCAGGAGGGCATCACCCGGGACAACGTCAGCGTCCGGGTGGACGCGGTGGTGTACTTCCGGGTGGTCGACCCGATCAAGGCCGTGGTGAACGTGCAGAACTACCTGTTCGCCGTCTCCCAGCAGGCGCAGACGTCGCTGCGGTCGATCATCGGCCAGTCCGAGATGGACCAGCTGCTGGCCGAGCGGGACACGGTGAACCGGGAGCTGCGCCGGGTCATCGACGAGCCGACCGAGGGCCCGTGGGGCATCAGGGTCGAGCGCGTGGAGATCAAGGACGTGTCGCTGCCCGAGGGCATGAAGCGCTCGATGTCCCGGCAGGCCGAGGCCGAACGTGAGCGGCGCGCCCGGATCATCACCGCCGACGGCGAGTACCAGGCGTCCAAGCGGCTGGCCGCGGCGGCGAACGTGATGGCCCGCGACCCCGCCGCGCTCCAGCTGCGGCTGCTGCAGACCGTGGTCGAGGTGGCCGCGGAGAAAAACAGCACGCTGGTCATGCCCGTCCCGGTCGAGCTGCTCAGGTTCTTCGAGAAGAACGCCCCGCCACCCCAGGGCGCGGGCCGGCCGATGCCAGACGACCTCGGCGACGCCGAGGTCGCGGCGGCCGAGGCGGCGATAGAGCACGCTCCAGGCGCCGAAGCGCTCGACTCGCCCGGCGTCCCGCCGGTCCCCCAGGTGGAGGCCCCGCCAGAGGCGCCGCCGGTGCCCGAGGTGAAGGCTGCGCCGGTGCCCGAGGTGGAGGGTCTGCCGGAGGCCGGGGTCCAGACGGCCGCTGGGCTGCGGGGCGACACCCCGGAGCCGAACGGGCCCACGCCCGACGGCTCGCCGGCGGCCCAGCAGCAGGACTGAGCGCAGGCACCGGCCGAGCGCCGTCTGCTCCCGCCCGCTACTGTTTCCGCATGCAGAAATGGGAGTACGCGACGGTGCCGCTGCTCGTGCACGCCACCAAGCAGATCCTGGACAACTGGGGCGACGACGGCTGGGATCTCGTGGCCGTGGTGCCCGGGCCCAGCCAGGACCAGCTGGTGGCCTACATGAAGCGGCCCAAGGAATGAGCACACCGGCCGAACGGCTGGCCGCGCGCGGGCTGGTGCTGCCCGAGGTGGTGGCGCCGGTCGCGGCGTACCTGCCCGCCGTGCTGACCGGGCCGCACGTGTACACCGCGGGCCAGCTGCCGATGGCCGACGGCAAGCTTCTGGCCACCGGCAAGGTGGGCGACGAGGTGAGCGCGGAGGACGCGGCCGCCCTCGCCGCCACGTGCGCGCTGAACGCGGTGGCGGCGGCCGCGTCGGTGGCCGGCGGCCTGGCCGCCATCCGGCGCATCGTCAAGGTGACCGGGTTCGTCGCCAGCGCCCCCGGGTTCACCGGGCAGCCCCAGGTGATCAACGGAGCCAGCGAGCTGCTGCAGGACGTGTTCGGCGACGCAGGCAGGCACGCCAGGAGCGCGGTCGGGGTGGCGGTGCTGCCGATGGACGCGCCGGTCGAGGTGGAACTCATCGCCGAAGTCGCGATCTAGCCACGGCTTAGGAGGCCCGCCATCGGCCGCAACCGGATCAGGCTGACCGAAGACGTCGCCGCCCAGGTCCGCATGGGCGGGCCGGCCGCGGCCGCCAGGGACGCCGCCACAGTCATGCTGCTGCGGCCCGCGGACGCGGCCGGAGACGGGCTGGCCGGCGGCGGTCTCGAGGTGTACATGCTGCGGCGGCGGCAGAGCATGCCGTTCGCGCCCGGCGCGTACGTGTTCCCGGGCGGCTCGGTGGACCCGCGGGACGCCGACGCCGACGTGGCCTGGGCCGGGCCGGACGTGACCGAATGGGCCGGCTGGCTCGGCAGCACCCCGGAACTGGCCCGCGGCCTGCTCTGCGCCGCCGTCCGGGAAACGTTCGAGGAGGCCGGCGTGCTGCTGGGCGGCGCGTCGGGTGGCGGGGACACCGTGCCCGCCGCCGACGACCTGGAGCCGGACCGGCTGGCCCTGCTCGACCGGTCGCTGTCGCTGGCCGGCCTGCTCACCCGGCGCGGCCTGGTGCTGCGCTCCGACCAGCTCAGGCCGTGGGCCAGGTGGATCACCCCGGAAGTGGAAACCCGCCGCTACGACACCAGGTTCTTCGCCGCCGCGCTGCCCGGCCGGCAGCAGACCAGGGAGATCCGCGACGAGGCGGACCAGGTGGCCTGGCTGCGCCCGGCCGACGTGCTCGCCGCGGCCGGCCGCGGCGAGGCGCTGCTACTCCCGCCGACCGCGGTCACCCTGGCCGAACTGGCCGCCTGCGACAGCGTGGCCGCCGCACTGTCGGCACCCCGGCAGATCACCCCGCTGCAGCCGGAGATCCAGCTGGACGGCGACCGGGCCTGGCTGAACATGCCGGACGGCACGGAGTACCCGCTGTGACGGTGTTCGCTATGACGGTGTTTCCGCGGAGGCCGCGCGATGCCTAGCGTTCCCGGCGGGCCGCCGGTGCCCGATCCGGCGATCGACGGATCCGGCAGCACCCGCGCCCGCTGCGTGCTCGCGCCGAACCCGTCCCCGATGACGCTGGACGGCACCAACACCTGGGTGATCGCCGAGCCTGGCACACAGGCCGCGGTCGTGGTGGACCCCGGGCCCGCCGACGAGACGCACCTGCGCCGGGTGGCAGGCCTGGCCACCGCGGGCGGCCGGCGCGTCGGCCAGATCCTGCTCACCCACGGGCACAGCGACCATTCGGCCGGAGCCCGGCGGCTGGCCGGGCTGACCGGCGCCCCGGTGCGGGCCGCCGACCCCGCGCACCGGCTCGGCGGCGAGGGTCTCGGCCCCGGCGACGTGGTCGGCGTGGCGGGCTGCGACATCGAGGTGGTGCCGACCCCTGGGCACTCCGGCGACTCGGTGTGCCTGCTGCTGCCGGCCGACCGGGTGCTGCTGACCGGCGACACCGTGCTCGGCCGCGGCACCACGGTCATCGCCGGCGACGGCGCGCTGGGCGACTACCTGGCCTCGCTCGACCGGCTCCGCGCGCTGGCCGGGTCGGCCGGGCTGACCGCGCTGCTGCCCGGGCACGGCCCGGTGCTGCCGGATCCGGCTGGCACGCTGGATTACTACATAGATCATCGGAATGAACGGCTTCGCGAGGTCACCGCGGCGCTGGCGGCCGGCGACCGCACGCCGGCCGAGATCGTGGCCCGGGTTTACGCCGACGTGGACCGTGCGATCTGGCCGTTCGCCGAGTGGTCGGTCCGGGCGCAGCTCGACTACCTGGCCGGGCGAGGTGAGCTGCCGCCGGATGTGCGGCTGTGAACGCCAGCGGCGCGGGTGGGCGCGGCGGGCGGGGAGGCGCAGCCGTCCAGGCAAAATTTCCAGGTCAGCGGGCGCGCCGCCGCAGCCTTTCCTGATCCAGCAGCACCACGGACCGGGCGGACAGGTGAATCCAGCCCCGGCCGACGAAGTCAGCCAGCGCCTTGTTCACCGTCTCCCGGGAGGCGCCGACCAGCTGGGCCAGCTCCTCCTGGGTCAGATCGTGGTTGACGTGCAGCCCGTCGGACTGTTCCTCGCCGAACCGGCCGGCCAGATCCAGCAGCTGCTTGGCCACCCGGCCGGGCACGTCGGTGAACACCAGGTCGGCCATCACGTCGTTGGCCCGGCGCAGCCGCTGCGCCAGCGCGCGCAGCATGTGCAGCGCGACCTCCGGGCGGCCGTCCAGCCAGATGAGCAGCTTGTCGTGCGCCAGCGCGGCCAGCTTGGCCTCGGTGACGGCGGACGCACTCGAGGTGCGTGGCCGGGGGTCGAACAGCGACAGTTCGCCGAACATCTCGCCCGGGCCGATGACGCTCAGCAGGTTCTCCCGGCCGTCCGCCGCCGCCCTGGTGAGCTTGAGCTTGCCCTCCAGCACCACGTACAGCGAGTCGCCCCCGTCCCCCTCGGCGAACAGCCGCTCACCGCGGTCGAGGTCAACCTCGATCATCCGTGACGCCAGCGCCCGCGCACCATCATCGTTGAGCGCCTCGAACAGCGGCGCCCGCCTCAGCACGTCCAGGCGGTCGTCCACCGGAGCCTCCCGGTCACTACGTTTCGTCATAAGCATCGCTCACCTATTAGCGGGCGAACGACGTGCGAATATTCCTTGGCGCCGCAATAGTTACCCCGCGACTCGCCCGGCGCAGGATGTCGCAGGCTACGGCGGTCCCGCTCATTACAATGCGTAAGCATTCTGGCATGGATCTCGGAGGGGTGGATGCGGGGCCGGGGGCAGGGTTATCGCGCGGGATGGCGCAGGACGGGCTGGGCGCTGCTCGGCGGCGCGGTGCTCACCGGGACCGCCGTCGGCGTGCCCGGGCCGGCCCGGGCGTCCAACCCCAACCCGCCCGGCGCGGGCTCGGTGTCCGCCGCGGCCGGGCAGGTCAGCAAGCAGGCCAGCGCGCTGAGCGCGGCGCGGGTGCAGCTCGCCGCGGCCAACGCCCGGCTGGCCAGCCTGCGCACCCAGTCCGAAGTGGTCATCGAGCGGTACGACAAGACCATGGTCAGCCTGCAGCAGGCCAGGACCGCCTACCAGGCCGCGATGGCCCGGCTGGCGCGGGCCAGCACGGCGCAGGCCGCGGCGCACCGCCGGGTGGCCTCGCTGGCCGCCCAGGCTTACGAGGCCGGCGGTGGGGCCGGCAGCATGGCCGCGATGCTCGGCAACGCCGGCGGGCCGCAGGCCTACCTGCAAGGCGCCAACGACGAACGGCAGCTGGCCCGGCAGCGCGGCGACCTGCTGTCGCAGAACCGGGCGGCCACCGTGGTCGCGGATGTGTTCCGCAGGCAGGCCCGGCAGGAGCTGACCTCCGAGCAGACCGCCGCCCGGCGGGCCGCCGCGCTGAAGACCGCGATCGCGGCCGCGATCGCCCGCCAGCAGGGCGCGGTGGCGTCGATCAAGGCAGCCACCCAGCAGCTGGAGGCCAAGCTGGGCAAGGCGAAGGCGCACGAGTACCAGCTGCAGCAGGCCAGGCAGGCCGCGGGCCGGTCCCGGTCACCGGCCACGGCGATCCCGGCACCGGTGGCCGCCGGCGGGTCCTCCTACGGCGGCTGGCCGTCCAGCTACTCGCTGTCCCAGGGCGCCAGCGCGGCGCAGGGCAACATCGCCGCCAACTGGGCGCTCTCCCAGATCGGCAAGCCCTACCAGTGGGGCGGCGCCGGGCCGCAGACCTACGACTGCTCCGGGCTGTCCATGGACGCCTGGGCGCGCGCCGGGGTCAAGCTGCTGCACTGGACCGGATACCAGTGGCCGTCCGGGCCGCACGTCCCGGTCAGCCAGCTGCGCCGCGGCGACCTGCTGTTCTTCGCCACCAACACCACCGACCCCGACACCATCCACCACGTCGGCATCTACATCGGCAACGGCCAGATGGTGGACGCCCCCTACACCGGGGTGGACGTCCGGATCGACAGCATCTACCAGCCCGGCGGGCTGATCGGCGCCACCCGGCCGGCCGGCTGACCGGACGGAGCATCCCGCTTGCACCCCGCCCGGGGGCCGGGAATCATGCCGTTGTGGATTTCCTGATCGTCGGCAACGGAATGTTCGGCGCGGCGACCGCCCGGCACCTGGCACCGCACGCCGGGGTAACGGTGGTCGGACCGGACAGCTCCGGGGTGTACGGCGCACACCACGATGAGGGGCGGATCACCGGGGATCTGGGCCGGGACGTGGTGTGGTCCGAACTGAACCAGCGGGCCCGCGTGGGCATGGCCGAGCTGGATCCGGCATTGATCACGCCGTGCGGGGCGCTGACCGTGACGTCCGGGGGCGGCCCTGACTACCTCAGCGTCGCCACCGGGATCCGCGAGCGGCACGGCGCGGATATCGCGACCCTGACCGCGGACACGGCGCGGGCCGGCTTCCCGATGGCGCGGTTCGGCCCGGACGAGATGATCGTGCACCAGCCGGCCGCCGGGCACTTCAGCCCACGCCGCTATGTCGCCCTGGCCAGCCGGTCGGCGCAAGCCAACGGGGCCAGGATCACCCCGGGTACCGTCACGGCGCTGCGCACGACGGCCGCAGGCGTGGACGCCGAACTCGGTGACGGCCGGCGGATCCGCGCCGGGGCGGCCATCGTGGCCAGCGGCGCGTTCGCCGCCGGCTCGGATCTGCTGCCGATGCCGGTGGCCCTGCGGGCCAAGTCTGAGGTCTACGTCATGGCCGAACTCGACGACGAGCAGGCTGCCGGGCTGGCCGCGATGCCGTGCATCACCCGCACGATCGACCACCCGGAGCTGGCGGACCTGTACATGCTGCCGCCTATCCGCTACCCGGACGGGCGCAGCTACCTCAAGCTCGGCGCCAACACGATGATCGACCACTGGCTGCCGGATCCCGCCGCCGTGCGCGCCTGGTACGACCACGGCGACGAGACCGGCCCGCTGCCCGCCATGCGCGACGCCGTGACCGGCCTGCTGCCCGGTATCCGCGTCCGCTCCTGGCACACCCGCCGCTGCGCCGACGCATATACCGCGCACCGCCACCCCTACATCGACATCCTCGAACCCGGCCGCCTCACCGTCGCCCTGGGCGGGAACGGCCGCGGTGCCCAGGCCGCCGACGCCGTCGGCCAGCTGACCGCCCAGCTCGCCCTGACCGGCCAATGGCAGTCCGGCCTGCCCCGCGACGCGTTCCGCCACGTCCCCGCCGACGGCCCCTGGAACGGCATGACCTTGCTCCGCGACCAGGCCAGGTGACGCAAAGTCGGCCGCCGGGCGGCCCCGCTGCCGTGGGCCAGGCGGCCCCGGCCTGCCGGACCTGGGCCTGGAGAACCTACGCCACCCAGTCAGGGCAGGGGCTTGTCACCGCTGTCGTAGCCGTTCCTGGCCTGGGTGACGTCGGCGAGGTGGTGTTCGGACCAGGTGACGAGGGCGGCGAAGACCGGGGCGAGGCTTCGCCCGAGTTCGGTGATCTCGTACTCGACGCGCGGCGGGATCTCGGCGTGCATGGTGCGGGAGACGAGCCCGTCCCGCTCGAGCTGGCGCAGCCGCTGGGTCAGCACCTTCGCGGTGATGCCGTCGACGAGATCCCGCAGGCCGCTGAACCGCTGCCGTCCGTGCGTGCTGAGCTGCCAGAGGATCGGCGTGGTCCACCGGCTGAACACGATGTCCACGACGGGCGCGATGGGGCAGCCTGCCTGGCGGGGCCCGGCCTGCTGGGCTGTGGTGTGGGTCACATTCACCTCGGTTTCCTCTAGGTACCTACGATACATAGGTAACTAGTTTGTGGTCGTCCCGGTTCCGCGACTACCGAGGAGACGACCCGTGACCCACGCCGACCGTCCGTTGCCCGCTGGCGCACTTCCCACCGCGCAGCGGGCGCAGCCACCGGGGCCCCGGCCCGGCATCGCGCCGGGCGTGCGGCGGCCCGGGCTGGTGCTGGTGTTCTTGTGCATTGCCCAATTCATGGTGTTCCTCGACGTCAGCATCGTGAACGTCGCGCTGCCCTCGATCGAGCACGGGCTGCGGATCAGCGAGGCGAACCTGCCCTACGTCGTGACGTTGTACGGCACGGCGCTGGGCGGGTTCCTGCTGTTCGGGTCGCGGCTGGCCGACACCTTCGGGCGGCGCCGGATGCTGCGCGCCGGGCTCGCCCTGTTCGGGCTGGCCTCCCTGGCCAGCGGGCTGGCACACGGGCAGGCCGTGCTGTTCGCCGCCCGCGGCGGCCAAGGGCTCGGGTCGGCGCTGATCGCCCCGGCCGCGCTGTCGGTGCTGACCACGACGTTCACCGGCGGTGCCCAGCGCGCGAAGGCGCTGGGCGTCTGGGGCGCCCTGACCGGGATCGCCTCGGTGGCCGGCGTGATCCTCGGCGGGGTGTTGTCCGACGGCCCGGGGTGGCGGTGGATCTTCTTCATCAACGTCCCGGTGGCCGTGCTGGCGGTCGCCACCGCCGGCCGCGTGCTGCCTGAGAGCCGCGGCCAGCGCCGCCGGTTCGACCTCCCCGGCGCCGTGCTGCTGACCGCGGGACTGCTCGCGCTGATCTACGGGCTGGACGATGCGATCAGCCACGGATGGCATGACGGCCTGGTGATCGCCAGCCTGGTCGCGGCGGCCGTCCTGCTGGCCGCGTTCGCGGTCGCCGAGCGGCGGGCCGGAGCGCCCCTGGTGCCCTTCGGCATCTTCCGGTCCAGGACGCTGCGGTACGCCAACATCGCCACGATCTTCCTGCTCGGCACGGTGGTGACGATCTTCTTCTTCGCCAGCCTGTTCATGCAGCAGGTCCTCGGCTACAGCCCGCTGCGGACCGGGCTGGCCTACGTGCCGCTGGCCGTCGTGGTCGCCGTGGGCGCCGGGATCGCGTCCAACGCGGTCGCCAGGGCGCCCGCCCAGGCGGTGCTGGCCCTCGGGCTGCTGCTGGTGGCGGCCGGCCTGATCCTGATGGCCCGGCTGCCCGCGGACGCAAGCTACCCCGCGCAGATACTGCCCGCCTTCCTGATGATCGGCCTCGGCATGGGCTTGTCCTTCGTCCCGCTGCAGATCGCCGCGCAGGCCGGCGTCCCCGCCGAACACGCCGGCCTGGCCGCCGGCCTGATCAACACCAGCCAGGAAGTCGGCGGTGCGCTCGGCGTGGCCGCGGCCGCGACGTTCGCCTTCCACCGGGTCGCAGCGCTGACCGCTGCCGCCCACGGCGACCCGCCGCTGGTCCAGGCGGCCCGGACCACCGTCTTCCACGACGGGTTCACCGCGGCCGCCGCCTTCGCGGTGATCGCGCTGCTGGTCTCGCTCATCCTGCTGCCACGCATCTCCCGGACCGGGAGCCCGGTGGGCGGCGGCTGACCATTGGCCCGGGCCGGCTGCTGGGGCTGGGCCCGTCCGGTCAGGCGGTCTCGGCCTGCAGGACCTCGGCGGCGGGACGCCGGGTGCCGATGCGGGCCGGGATGCTGGCCAGCGCGGCCACCACCAGCAGCATGACGGCCACTGCGGCGGCCAGCCACCAGGGTGGCGGCAGAGTCAGGTCGCCGCCGTGGTTGGCCGCCGTGAACAGCCCGAAGCCCAGCGGGATGCCGAGCAGCGTGCCGGGCACCGCGGGCAGCACCTGCGCCCAGGCCACCGCCGAGCTGACCTGCCGCGGTGATGCGCCGAGCGCGCGGGCCAGCGCCGCCGCGCGCCGCGAGTCCAGCACCGTGGCCCACGCCGTGAACAGCGCGTTCAGCACGGCCAGGGCGAGCACCACGATGGTGATCACCAGCACCATCTGGGTGTCCCGGCTGACCACCGGATCGCCCAGCCGGCTGACCGGCAGCCCGTTCAGGCGCGTGTCGACGGTGGCGCGGAAGGACAGCACGGCCACGACGCCCATCGAGGTGACCGCGATGCTGGCCGTGCCGAGCACGGCGCGGCGCAGCCGCCGGGCGATGATCCGCACGCCGAGCAGCAGCGGCACCGGCAGCCGCGCCGAGATCGCGATCAGCAGGGCACGCCGCCGCGGCGGCCGGGAGGAACCGGCCAGCGCGCTGACCGTGCTGGTGCGGGCGGCCCGGACGGCGGGCCACAGCGTCGAGGCCATCGCGACCAGCAGGGCCATCGCGACGGCCAGTCCCACCGTGCCCGGGGTGAGTGACGGCGCGCCCGGGGTGCCGATCAGGCCGGCCCCGGGACTGGTGATCAGCGGGGCGGCCAGCCAGCCGATGACCAGCCCGGCGGCCGCGGCCGCCACGGCCAGCGCCAGGTTCTCGGCCACCAGCACCGCGGTCACCAGGCCTGGCGTGCCACCCACGGCCTTGAGCAGCCCCACCCGCCGGGTGCGTTCGGCCATCCGGCCGGCCGCCAGCACGGTCACGCTGGCGATGGCCAGCAGGCTGGCGATCAGCGCGCCCGGCTCCAGCACGGACTGCTCGTCGGCCACCAGCTGGTCGGCCGAGGTGCGGATCTGCTGCCAGGCGAACAGCGGCGGCGCGTTGGGCCCATCGCCGCGGTGGCTGTAGAACGCGCTGACGAATGCCTGAGCCGAGGCCGGGTTACGGAGCCTGAGGTCCACCAGGTAGGTCAGCGGCGCCCGCGGTGCGGCCATGGCGCGGGCCGCCGCCTCGGTCACCCAGGCCAGGCCGACATTGAGGGAGGCCAGGTGAGTGCTGGACGAGGTGATCATGGTGGTGGACACGCCGGCCGTCTCGTTGTAGTTCGGGTACGGCGTGGCGGCGGCGGTGACCGCGGTCCCGGTGACCAGGAACCGGCGGCCGTTCAGCGTGACGTGGTCGCCGACCCCGACGCCGAGCGCGCCGGCGAAGGTGCGCTCGAGCACCACGCCGCCGTTGCTGACCCAGTGGCCCGCGGTCAGCTTCGGCTGGTCGATCGCCGCCGGCCGCTGGGAGCGCCCCTCCGCCTGCACCCCGATCGTCAGGCCGCCCGCCCGCAGCAGCGCCGAGGCGACCGGGTAGGGCCCGGTGTACCGGGCGACGCCAGGTGAGCGGACCACGGTGCTGACCCCGGCCCGCAGCTGCGCCTGGCTGAGGGTGAATAGTCCCTGCTGGCCGAACCCGGCGAACTGGGCCACCACGTCGGGCCCGTTCGTGGCTGCCCTGGTCTGCTGATAGGGATGGCTGGTCACGCCGTTCAGGGCCAGGCCCAGGGTGAGCGTGGCGGTCGCGGCCGTGATCGCGAGCAGCAGCACGACGGCCTGAGCCGGGCGGCGGCGCAGGTCCTTTCCGGCCAGCCGGCAGACGAGCAGGATCTTGCCCATGGCTTCAGCCGTCCAGGCCGGCCAGTGCGCCGAGCGCACCGCTGGGCCCGCTGGTGCCGCCGGTGAGCCGGGTCTCGTCCACGAACGCACCGTCCCGCATGCCGATCAGCCGGTCCGCGGTGGCGGCGATCCGCGAGTCGTGCGTGACGATGATCAGCGTCTGGCCGGCCTCGTGCAGGCTCTCGAACAGCCGCAGCACGTCCACGGTGGCCTCGCTGTCCAGGTTGCCGGTGGGCTCGTCGGCCAGCACCAGCAACGGGTCGGCGACCAGGGCCCGGGCGATCGCCACCCGCTGGCGCTGGCCCCCGGACAGGGCCGAGGGCAGGAACCGGGCCCGGTCGGCCAGCCCGACCTGGTCCAGCAGCCCCATCGCCCGGCGGCGGGCCGACCGGGACGACCGGCCGGCCAGCAGCGCGGGCAGTTCGACGTTCTCCACCGCGGTCAGCTCGTCCATCAGGTGGAACGCCTGGAAGACGAAGCCCACCGCGTCGCGCCGCAGCCGGGCCAGGCCCCGTTCGGACAGCCGGTCGACGCGCTGCCCGGCCAGCCAGATCTCGCCGCCGGTGGGCCGGTCCAGCCCGCCGAGCAGATGCAGCAGGGTGGACTTCCCGCAGCCGCTCGGCCCCATCACCGCGAGCGTCTCGCCCGCCGCGACGTCCAGGTCCACCCCGTCCACCGCGCGGACCAGGCTCGCTTCCCGGCCGTACTCCTTGCGCACCCCCCGGGCGCGCAGCACCGGGCCGCTGTCCGTATCGGTCATCATCGATCCCTCCGGCCGGTCCGGTTACGTTCGCACGCCTCCAGCCAGCGCAGGTCGGCCTGCAGCCGGAGCACGATCCCCTCGAGAAGCAGCCCCGCGTCCGAGCGGTCCGGCTCGGCCATCGCGGCGCGCTGTGCGTCGCGCAGCCTGCGCAGCAGCTCGCGGCGCTGGGCGTCGATGATGGCCAGCGGGTCGGCCAGGCCCGCCGTGGCCGCGGCGATCAGCTTGAGATGGAATTCGGCCAGGCCCGGGCCGGGCCAGCTGACGTCCGCGATCCAGCCGGCCACCCGCTGCTGGCCAGCGGCGGTCAGCTCGTACACCTTGCGGTCCGGCCGGTCCGGCAGCCCCGAGGCCCGCTCGCAGGTCACCAGACCCGCCTTCTCCAGCCGGGTCAGCGTGACGTAGATCTGGCCGGCGTTCATCGCGTCCCCGGCCGGCCCCAGCGCCTGCTGCAGCCGCGAACGCAGCTGGTAGCCGTGCGACGGCTCCTTGGCCAGCATCGCGAGCACCACTTCTTGCTGCACGAATCCTCACTCCGAACTAACGGTTAGCTATATAGATAGCCGTTATCTTAGACCGTGTCAAGCGCTGATACGGCGCTGCGATGCGGTGGGCGTTCATGATCCTGGAGAGAAAGGCCCCGGTGATCACAGGCCCTTCTCTACCGCCTAAGCGCGGGTGCGGCGGTGGCCAGGCGGCGGACGCCGGCCTCCAGGTCGGCCTCGGCGGGGGCGGCGGAGAACGTCAGCCGCAGGTAGGGTCCGGGCGCTTCGGCGGGGAAGAACGGGCGGCCCGGCATGACGGTCACGCCGTGGCGGCGCGCCGCCGCCGCGATCTCGCCGTCGTCCAGCTGCCGGGGCAGCCGCACCCACAGGTGCATGCCGCCCTCGGGCAGCAGCGCGCCGGTGGCCGGCAGGTGGCGGCCGACCGCGGCGGCCAGCACCGCGGCCCGGCGGCCCAGCGCACGGCCCAGGTCCTTCAGGTGCCGCTGCCACACCGGCCGGCTGACCAGCTCGAGCGCGGTGTCCTGCAGCGGCGCCGAGACGAACAGGTCGTCAACCGCGCGCAGCGCGTGCAGGCGGCTGGCCACCGGGCCGCGGGCGATCACCGCCCCGATCCGCAGGCTCGGCGACGCCACCTTGGTCAGCGAGGTCAGGTAGATGACCCGGCCGTCGGTGTCGTCGGCCAGCAGCGGCGCGGGCGGCGGCCGCCCGTGCGACAGCCAGCGGCCGAAGTCGTCCTCGATCACGAACGCGCCCGCCGCCGCGGCGGCGCCGAGCAGCTCTCCCCGGCGGTCGGCGGCGAGCACGGCGCCGGTGGGGTTCTGATACGCCGGCTGGCAGTAGAACGCCTGGGCGCCGGTCCGGGCGAACGCTTCGGCGAGATGCTCGGGTATCACCCCGCCGGTGTCGGCGGGCACCGGCACCGGCCGCACGCCCGCGGCGCGCGCCGCGGCCAGCGCGCCCGGGTAGGTCGGCGACTCGACCAGCAGCGGGGCGCCGGCCGGCACGACCGCGCGGAACGCGGCCGACAGCGCACCCTGCCCGCCGCTGGTGATCAGCACATCCTGCGCGTCGGCCGCGCCGCCGGCGGCCTGCGCGAACCAGGACCGCAGCCCGTGCAGGCCCGCGGTCGGCGGGCGTTCCCAGGCGTCCGGCAGCCGGGCCGCCCGCGCCAGCGCCGAGCGGAGCGCCGCGGCCGGCATCAGCGAGCCGTGCAGGTAGCCGGTGGCCAGCGAGATAACCCCGTCGGTGTGCGGCGGGTCGGCCAGCGGCGACATGCCCGCGGTGGCGACGGACCGCTCGGCCAGCGTGACGGTCTGCCAGGAGAAGTCGGCCGGCCCGCCGGCCGCCGCCCGGCGCGGCTGGGCCACGAACGTGCCCACCCCGGGCCTGCTGACGACGACACCCTCCCGGGCCAGGTCGGCGAGGGCGCGGGACACGGTGAGCGGGCTCAGCCTGCGGTCCTGGATGAGCCAGCGGGTAGACGGCAGCCGCTGGCCCGGGCCGAGCCGGGCCGCCTCGGCCCGCAGCCACTGCTTCAGCTGGTCGGCACTGCTATCGTTGTTTATGAGAAACAAGGATAGCGCTATCGTCTGCGGCCCGATACCGGCTGACCTCGGCGCCGGGCCGGCGGGCACCCCGTGCCGGGCCGCGCGGGCAGGCAGCGCGCGCGGATGAGCCCGGCGCTGGCCGTGGTGCTGCTGGTGGCGGCCGGGACGGTGGCCGGTGTCGTCGGCACCGCCGGCGGCATCACTTCGCTCGTCTCCTACCCGGCGCTGCTGGCCGCGGGCGTCCCGCCGCTGCCCGCCAACGTGGCCAATATCGTCGCCCTGGTCGTCTGCGGGCCGGGATCCGCGCTGGCTTCCGGCCCGGAACTGGCCGGCCGGGGACGCTGGCTGTGGCGCTGGTCCTGGGTGGCCGCGGCCGGCGGTGCGGCCGGCGCCGTGCTGCTGCTCTGCACACCACCGGGGGACTTCGCCCGGGTGGTGCCGTTCCTGGTCGCGCTGGGGTCGCTCGCGCTGCTGGCCCAGCCCAGGCTCGCGGCGCGGTACGACGGGCGGGCGCGGCACGGCACGCTCATCCTGCTCCCCGGGCTGCTGCTGGTGACGGCCTACGGCGGCTACTTCGGCGCCGGGTCGGGCGTGATGACGCTGGCCCTGCTGCTGTTCACCGTCGACCAGCACCTGGCCAGGGCGAACGCGCTGAAGAACATGGTGATCGGGGCGGGCGTGCTGGCGTCGGCGCTCACCCTGATCGTGGCGGGCCCGGTGGACTGGGCCGCTGTCGGCCCGCTGGCCGTGGGGCTGTTCATCGGCAGCCAGATCGGGCCCCGGCTGGCCCGGCGCATCCCGGCCGGCGTGCTGCGCTGGCTTGTCGTGCTGCTGGGCCTGGCTCTCGCGGTCAAGCTGTGGATAGCGCCGGGGTAAGCCCGGTTCGCTCGGGGCCAGTCACCGCCGCCCGGCCCGCCCCGGCCCGCCGCTGGCCTCCGCAACTTTGGCTGTTTCCCGCCGCCTGTGCGTCACCGCCGCGGCGGCCGGCCTGCTGTAGGTTCGGGTCGCAGACGACCGGGCCAACGACGACCCGGACGAGCGGACGGGGTGGCCCCTTGATGCCAGTTGCCGAGATCACGCGCGCCGAGACCCAGCAGCGGGCCCAGTTGCTGCATGTGCGTTCCTACGACGTCGCGCTCGACCTGACCCCGGGCCCCCCGGGGAACGGGGCCCGCTCGGGGAACGACGGCCCGGAGGGGAACGCCGGCTCCCCGGGACCGGATGTGTTCGGCTCGGTCTCGGTGATCAGGTTCGACTGCGCCGAGCCCGGCGCGTCCAGCTTCGCCGACCTGGTCGCCGAGGCGGTGCACGAGATCACCCTGAACGGCGTGCCGGTCGACCCGGCCGCCTGGCGCCACGGCCGGATCGCGCTCACCGGGCTGGCCGCCAGCAACGAGCTGCGGGTGGTGGCGGACTGCGGCTACACCAGTGCGGGCGTCGGCATGCACCGCAGCGTGGACTCGGCCGACGGCAAGGTGTACCTGTACGCCAAGTTCGAGCCCGCCTACGCCCGCAGCGTGTACGCCTGCTTCGAGCAGCCGGACCTGAAGGCCACGGTCAGCTTCCACGTCACCGCGCCCGCGCACTGGACGGTGCTGTCCAACCAGCCCGCCCCCGAGCCCGAGCCCGGCCCGGACGGCCAGGCGGTGTGGCACTTCCCGCCGACGCCGCGGGTGCCCACCTACGTGACCACCGTGGTGGCCGGCGACTATCATCTGGTGCGCGGCACGCACACCACGGCCAGCGGGCAGCAGATCCCGCTCGAGCTGGCCTGCCGGGCCTCGCTGGCCGGGCACCTGGACCCGGAGCCGGTGTTCGAGATCACCAGGACCGGGCTGGACTACTACGCCGCGCTGTTCGGCACCGGGTACCCGTTCGCCAAGTACGGCCAGGTGTTCGTGCCGGGCTTCAGCGCCGGGGCGACCGAGGACGCCGGCTGCGTGCTGGTCTCCGAGGAGTTCCTGTTCCGGTCCACCGTCACCGACGCCATGCACCTCGAGCGGGCCATGGTGATCCTGCACGAGATGGCGCACATGTGGTTCGGCGACCTGGTCACCATGCGGTGGTGGGACGACCTGTGGCTGAACGAGTCGTTCGCCGAGTTCTGCGCCTACCTGGCGCTGGACGAGGCGACCAGGTTCACCGACGCCTGGCCGGTGTTCGCCGTCGGCCGCAAGTCCTGGGGTTACCAGCAGGACCGGCTGCCGTCCACGCACCCGGTCGCCGCGGACGCGCCGACGCTCAGCGAGGCGACCGCCAACTTCGACGGGATCAGCTACGCCAAGGGTGCCGCGGTGCTCCGCCAGCTGGCCGCCTACGTCGGGCGGGACACGTTCTTCGCGGCCATCCGGGCCTACTTCGCCGCGCACGGCTGGGCCAACGCGACGCTGGCCGACTTCCTCAGCTCGGTCGAGGCCGCCTCCGGGCAGAGCCTGGACGGCTGGTCGAAAGAATGGCTCGAGACCGCCGGGCCGAACACCCTGTGCGCCGAGATCGCCACCGGGGCCGACGGCGCCGTGACCAGGTTCGCCATCCGGCAGGAGGCGCCCGAGCAGCACCCGGTGCTGCGCTCGCACCGCATCGCGGTCGGCCTCTACCAGCGGACCGCGGACGGGCTGGCGCGCACCGGCCAGCTGCAGGCCGACGTGCACGGCGCCGAGACCGAGCTAGCTGGGCTACCCGAACTGGCCGGCGCCCGGCAGCCGGACCTGGTCCTGCTGAACGACGGCGACCTCGGCTACACGCAGGTCCGGTTCGACCCGCGGTCGCTGGCCACGGTGTGCGCCGCGGTCGGCGAGCTGCCCGACCCGCTGTCCCGCGCGGTGTGCTGGAACGCGGCCGTCGACATGGTGCAGCAGGCGGAGCTGGCGATGCCGGCCTTCCTGGCCATGCTGGCCGGCGGCATGCGGGGCGAGTCCTCGGTGGCCATGCTGGCGTTCCTGCACGGGCAGGCCGAACAGCTGATGGTGCAGTTCGCCGACCCGCGCTGGGTGCCCACCGGCCGGCAGCAGCTGGCCGAGGCCGCGGTCACGCTGCTGGAGTCGGCCGCGCCGGGCAGCGATCACCAGCTGGCCTGGGCCCATCTGCTCGGCCGGACCGCCACCTCGCCCGGCCAGCTCGATCTGATCGGCGGGCTGCTGGAGGGCAGCATGTCCTTCCCCGGCCTGCCGGTGAGCGTCGGGCTGCGCTGGTCGCTGCTGCTGCGGCTGGCCGCGGTGGGCCGCGCGGGTGAGGCGAACATCGAGGCCGAGCTGGCCGGCGACGCCACCGACGCGGGCCGGCGCAGCGCCCAGGCCTGCCTGGCCGCGATGCCGGACGCCGGGCACAAGGAGGCCGCCTGGGAGCTGCTGACCGGCGGCCGCCTGGACGCGGAGAGCGTGACCGCGATCGGCCGGGGGTTCCGGCTGCCCGAGCACGCCGGCCTGATCGCGCCCTACACCGGCCGCTACTTCGCGGCCATGGAGACCATCTGGGCGGCAGGCAACGGCCGGATGCCGACGCTCATCACCGAGATGCTGTTCCCGCACGCGGCGGCCTCCGCCGCGCTGCTGGAGCAGATCGGTGATTTCCTCGCCGCCGCGCCGCGTAACCTGGCGCTGGCCCGGGTGCTGACCGAGCGCGCCGACATCGTCCGCCGTGCGCTGCTCTCCCGCGCCCTGCCCGGCTGACCGCCGGCCAGCTGGACGGGCCCCGGGTCAGGCGTACTCCAGGATGATCACCCCGGTGGTGTCCGGTTCGAGCGCACGGAAGGTGTGCGGCGCATCGGCCGGGTAGGTCACGTAGTCGCCCGCCGCCAGCTCAGGCGGCTCACCGGCCGGGCCGACCAGCGCCCGCCCGGTGCTGAGCACCACATGCTCGACGGTCCCTGGCATGTGCGGGTCGGACACCCGCGGCTCGTCCGGCTGCGCGAGCACCCGGTAGATGTCCTGCCGTGCCCCCGCCGGGCAGGTGGCCAGCAGGGTCGCGGCGTAGCTGGCCCGCTCCGCGAACACCGCCAGCCCTTCGCCGGCCCTGATCACCCGCACCCCGGGCCGGGCCGGATCGATCAGCCGGCTGAACGGCACATCGAGCGCGACCCCAATCGCCCACAGCGTCTCCAGGCTGGGGTTCCCGGTGCCCGACTCCAGCTGTGACAGGGTGGACTTGGCGATGCCCGCCCGCCGGGCCAGCTCGCTGAGCGACATCCCGGTCCTGTCGCGCTCCCGCCGGATCGACGCCGCGATCAGCGCGATCACATCGGGCAGCGCCGGCGGCGCCGGCCCGTCCGCTGGGCCGATGGCCATGTGTTCGCTCCAGACTACCGATCGTTCGACTTGACGAACCGCCGTCAGGTGTTCAGTCTAGTGGACATGCGTACGTTCTGGCGAACACCTGGCCGCTTCTGCCGAACCGTGTCTTCCTGGCGAACACTGGACCAGGGCACCCTCCGCGACATCGCCATGGTCTGCCTGGCCGACTCGATCGTCGGCGCGTCGTTCGGCGCGGTCGCCGTCACCGGCGGGCTGCGGCCCTGGGTCCCGGTGGTCATGTCGCTGCTGGTCTTCGCCGGGGGCGGGCAGATCGCCGCGGTCGGGGTGGTGCTGGGCGGCGGTGGCGCGGTGGCCGCGGTCGCCGCCGGTCTGGTGCTGAACACCCGGATGCTGCCCTACGGCTTCGGCGTCGCCGACGTGCTGGGCGGCCGGTGGCCGGCCCGGCTGGCCGGCGCGCACCTGACCGTGGACGAGTCGGTGGCCTTCGCGGCCGCCCAGCCCGGCCCGGAGCGCCGCCGCGCCGCGTTCTGGACCTGTGGCGTGGCGCTGTTCGTGTGCTGGAACATCGCCGTCGCCGTCGGCGCGCTGGCCGGGACGGCGCTCGGCAACACCGGCGCCCTCGGCCTCGACGCGGCGTTCCCCGCCGTGCTGCTGGCGCTCGTGCTGCCCGCGCTGGCCGACCGGGGCGTCCGCCGGGCGGCGCTGGCCGGCGCGGCGCTGGCCGTGGCCGCCACCCCGTTCCTGCCCGCCGGCCTGCCCGCGCTGCTCGCCCTGGCCGGGCTGCTGCTGGCAGGCCGGCCCGCCCCGGCCGCCCAGGCCCGCTGATGTCCCTGCTCGCCATCGCGGTGCTGGCCGCCGGGACCTACGCGTTCCGGCTGGCCGGCCCGGCGCTGCGGCACCGGCGGCGGCTGCCGGACCGGGTGACCAGGCTGCTCTCGGCGGCGACCGCGGTGCTGCTGGTCGCGCTGGCCGCCACGTCCGCGCTCACCGAGGGGCACTCGTTCGCCGGCTGGGCCAGGCCCGCCGGGGTGCTGGCCGCGGGGGTGCTGGCCGCCCGCCGGGCCCCGTTCCCTGTGGTGGTCATCGCGGCCTGCGCGACGACCGCACTGCTCCGGCTGGCCGGTGTGCCCTGAGTCCCGGCCGTGGGGCGAGGCGAGCAGCACCCCATCGGACTCCAAACGGCTGGTCTGCGGAGCTCCAACCTGATGATCGAGTTCCACGCCCGTTAGCGTGGTCGCTACGTGACGAACTACTGACACGTCGAGTGAGCCCACCTGTGCGTCTACTCCACAGTTCAAGACGTGGTCGCCCTGTCGGGGCGCCGTGATCATCGAGGGCCTGGGGCCCCGGTAGTTTGGTCAGATGTCGGCGCGATGTTCTCTGAGGGTCAAGTGGAGCGGCTGCGCTCGTTTCCGGATGTCGCAGGAATGAGTTGATCCAGTTCTTCGCCCTGGCATCGGCGGATGTTGCGTTTGTTGACCCAGGCCACGCTCGGGCCAGCCCAGGGGCGTCGGCGGTAATGAGAGGGACAACCGATGGAAGACTGGGCCAGGGAACAGATTCCCGCAGTGGGCAGGGAGTCTATGCTGCACACCGCAACTTCCAGCGATCAGTCGACTTGGGCATTCGGTATGTCGGCGCCCGAGGGCGCCCCATTTATCACGTTGGTCTTCCGCCGAGAAGAACAGGGCTGGCGGCAGGTACCTGCGCCGTGCATCGGCCGGGTGAGCCGGGCGCTCGCGGTCTGCGACGCTGACGTGTGGGCGGTGGGCGACGGGGAGTCGCTGCACTGGGATGGCGACCGCTGGCGGCACGTGCCGACGGCAGATCTTCACGACGCCAAGGCTCAGCTATTCGGCCTGGCGCAGTTCGGTACCACGGACGTCTGGACCGCGGGGTACGCGCCGCAGCGCGATCACTCAGGCTCCCGCGGCACCGTGCAGCGCTGGGACGGTACGGCCTGGACCGATCGGCCGTTGCCTCCCGTGGCCCGCGGCTGGTCCCTGGCCGGGATCGGCGGAGTGTCGCCTGACGACCTGTGGGCGGTCGGCCGTGGCCAGCCCGGCCACGCTGTCGCTCTGCACTGGGACGGCCAGGATTGGCACCAGCTGCCGGTACCCGCACCGGAAAGCGGAACCGTGAAACTGTGTGACGTGACCGCCCTCGCAAGCAACGACGTCTGGGCCGCCGGGTACCGGACAGCACCCGATGGCGGGGTGCGTAACCGCGAGCCGTTCGCGGTGCACTGGGACGGCAGCACATGGTCGCCTGGCGAGCTGCCCGCGGGTCCCGGCCAGATATGGCAGCTGGTCAGAGAGAACGCGACCATCTGGGGCATCGGCTACACCCCGGACAGCACGCCCATTGTCGCCAAGATGAGCGGCTCCAGCTGGCAGCTCCTGCCTGGCCCGGCACCGCCGCCAGGGGCACAGCACGGCTCCCTACACGGCGGCGCCATACTGCCCGACGAAAGCCTGCTGGTTGTTGGTGCCACTTCCGCATCGCCGGACTCAACACAGCCGTTCGCTGCGGTCTACCTCGGCCACCGAGGAACTGTTGGCGTTCGAGGCTGACAACCCGCAGGCCACGATCAGAGTGCGGTGTGAAGATGTCCTGGCCGACGCCAAGAGTGACCTGAACAGCGTCAGATCAGGTCAACCAGCAAGCCCAACAGCGGCCATCGCCAAGACTTCTTCCCTCACGCCACTTTGCAGATGGCCGGGGCTTCAGGAGTCCCAGGCCTTGACGGCCGGCCACAGGTGGCGGACACCCGCGAACGGGCCTTGTAGGCGGCCCGGTTCGGGCGGAGACTGACGCTGGCCCGCCGGCCCCCGCCGGCCGGCCCCCGGACACGACCGCCCCAGCCCTCTGGAGGAACCGTGCGCCTGCCTTCCCTGTCCCAGCGCCTGCGCCTGCGCCGCGTGCCCGTCGCCGCCGCGGTCATCGTGCTGCTGCTCGCCCTGGGCAGCGCGGTCACCGCGGTGGCCGCATCCTCGCCCGGCCGGGCCGGCCCGCACCGGGTGGCCCCGCCGCAGCTGGCCGGATCCGCCGCGGGCGCGACGTCCGGCCCGGACGAGTTCGCGCACACCGCCAACCCGCTCACCCTCGACCAGCCGGTCCAGGTGCCGCCGGTCAAGCCGGTGGTGGTGACGATCGCCGACCACGCCGCGTTCGGCAACGCGCCGCCGCCGGCCACCACCACGGCCACCCTGCCCACCGGCCACTGGGCCGAGGTGGTGCTCGACGTCACCGGCACCGAGTCCGGCAGGCAGTTCGACCGGCTGTGCGAGATCTTCGCGGGCGCGTCGCAGATCTTCCTCGGCGTGACCCCGGAGCCGACCCCGGCGGGCATCACCTGGCGCCTGCAGAAGAACATCACCGGCTACCTGCCGCTGCTGCAGGGCACCCAGACCTTCTCCACCTCCGTGGACAACTTCCTGTCCAGCGTGGACACCGGCATCCCGGTGATCACCGCGAAGCTGCTCTTCTACCCCGCGGCGCACGGCTTCGCGCCCGCCCAGACGGCGGGACTGGGTTCGCCCGCGCTGGCCGGCGACGCGATCAACGAGACCGGCCCGGCCGCGCCGGCGCAGCACCCCGTGGTGCCCACCGACGCCGTCCCCGTGCTGCCGTCGGGCGCGGCCAACACACTCAACACGATCAACGCCGGGCAGACCATGTCGGCCACCGTCACGCTGCCCAGCGACGTCACCACGGCCACCCTCGACCTGTACGCGGTCGGCCAGATCAATGACGAGTTCTGGTGGTCGCTGAACCCGTCGTTCCGGGAGATCGAGGTGTCGATCGACGGCAAACCGGCCGGCGTGGTGTGGCCCTATCCCTACGTCTACACCGGCGGGGTCAACCCGCTGATCTGGCGCCCGGTCACCGGCATCCACACCATGGACATCCCGTCCTACCGGCTCGACCTGACCCCGTTCGCCGGGATGCTCGGCGGCACCCACACGATCAGCCTCACCGTGGCCGGCAACACAGGATTCTGGCTGGCCGGCGGGACCATGCTGCTCGGCACCGACGGCCGGACGACCACCGGCGGCGTGGTGTCGGACACGCTGAGCTTCCCCACCGCCTCGCACGTCGTCACCAAGCACGCGCTCGGCTCGGCGGACAAGCCGGTCACGAGCGAGTCCGCCAAGGCCAGCTACCAGGTCTCCGGCCAGGTGACCCAGGACGGCCGGACCTGGACCGACACGGCCAGCCAGCGGCTGCAGTTCGGCGACGACCAGTCCTACATCAACCCGGCCTGCGCCACCGCCTGCTACCAGTGGGTGCACGGCGAGGAGACCCAGTCGGGCGGCGAGACGGTGTCCGGCCCGGGCGTGAACCTGTCCCGCACCGACACCGCGAACTGGACCATCGACGCGCCCAACGGGTTCCTGCCCGCCAAGAGCGGCGCGTTCTTCCTGCCCGCGTCGGTCAGCCAGCAGCTCACCGACGTGGCCAGCCAGCAGGGCAGCGGCTTCGGCGGCGGCTACCAGACCAGGCTGTCGGAAAGCATCATCGGCTACGGCGCGCTGGAGGAGAACAGCGCCGGAACAGCGATGATCACCGACGGCGACACCACCGGCACGATCACCGCGCAAACCTCCGGCGGCTGGCCCGCCGGCGGCTCCCTCTACCAGCGCACCGTGATAGCCAGAGGCGGCAACGTCGTGCAGAACCTCGTCCAGCCGGCCTGCTCCGGCCCTGGCTGCGGCCCCGGCTGACCCAGCTTCAACCGGCTGCGGCCTCGGCCGGCGCTGGCCCAGGAGAGGGACGGTCAAGGAGTGCGCGTTCGGGTCAGGCAGGATCTGGACGGTCAAGTTCTGTCAGCAGGCGCTGACCGAAGGCGGGCGTTCCGTGTGTTTGGAGGTAGGCGGCGACGTCACAGGCTGTTATGGCCGGCCCCGATTTTCCGGTCCTGCGGGCAACGGCGTGGATTGCGGTGACTACCTCGGCGGGATGAAGGTCAAGCGAATCGAGCAGGAAGTCATCCAAGGACTGCCTGAATAGCGGCGCGGGCAGGGCGTCGGGAGGGAAGTCCGCGAGGTTATCGGTGACGATCACGTCGGCGCGGCCTGTCCAGGCGGCTGCTACCACATGCCGGTCATCTGAGTCTGGCAGCCGGACGGCCACGGCGAGTGGTTCCCAGCCCGTCACGAGCGCGTCCGGGAACGTCATGTCCATCTGCCGGAGAAGCCGGGTGAGATAGGCATCGGTTTCTTCCGGTGATACCCCGCGCTTGGCCAGGAGCAGCCGAAGCGTGCGGTCAAGTTCGGCGAGGATCTCTGTGCTCCACAGCGGTCGGTAGGCGCCCGCGCTGGCGATCTCAAGCAGGACGTCGCGGGCCCGGCTGGGCACGAGAACGCAGGTATCGAGCAGCGCGCTGAACATACCGGTCAGTCTTCGGCCTTCCGGCGGCCAGCCTTCAGCGCTGCTTTCACCTCGGCGGGATCAGCGTCGTACAGACCGAGCCGCTCTGTGTCGGCGACCATGTCCGCGAACGCGAGCTCAGCCTGGCTCCGTTGTCGCCTGCGATATTCCAGGAGGTCATCGAGGCGTACCTTGCGATGGCGACTGGGCTTCTCGAAGGGGATCGCTCCGGTCTCCAGCAGCCGGACCAGCGTAGTGCGCGAGATCCGCAGCAGGTCCGCCGCTTCCTGAGTGGACAGCGTCAGGTGGTGCGGGGCGACCGTCACGGCCAGGCCGGCCTTCATGGCTGCCGCAACTTGGAGGAGCACTTCGAACATCGGCTCTGGGAGTTCGACGCTGCGCCCGTCCGGGCCGATCAGCCGCGGGCGTGCGTCGGCAATCTCCCGGCCTCGGCTCCTGAGGGCGCTGAGGAAATCAATGATCTCGGCAGCATCTTCCCGCGGTAGGTACGTCTCGTCCTGCAGTGGTCCGGCTTCCGCTGATGCTGCCATGCCCCCTCCAAACAATCAGTACGATCGCATCGATCGTTTTGATCGATTTTACTGCTGTTAACGGGGCGCCGCAATGTACCCAGAGATGAGACATTCCCGGAGCGGTGAGGACGGGACGGGCACCGGGCCAGTCAGTGGCCGAGCGCTAGTTCGACGATCCGGACTATGACCAGGACCATGGCGACCAGGAGGTACAGCCGCAGCGCGGACATGCCGATCTTGCGGCCGGTGGACATGCCCGGCCGGTCCAGCAGGGTCAGCGGCGGCATCCGCCAGCCGGACCGGCCGGACCGGTCCACCGGGAGGGAGGCCACCGAGCCCGGCCGCAGCCGCCGGGCCAGCACGAAGCCGCCGGCCAGCACGGACGCGCCGCCGCAGCAGGCCAGGATCGCCGCGATCTGCCCGGCCGAGATGGCCGGGAACAGCACCGCCGCGGTCAGCACCACCGACAGCGTGACCAGCACGGCCACCACCGCCGAGGTGAACACGTTGGTCTTGCGGCCGTTCACCCACGGGCCGAGCACCGCCCGGTCGTTGCACAGCAGCAGCAGGAACACCGTGGCCGACGGCAGCAGCACCCCGGCCAGCACCTGCACGCCCTCGGTCAGCAGGCCCAGCGGGGAGCCGGGGATGAGCACGACCGCGGCGGCCGCGCCGACCAGCCCGGCGTACACCGCGTAGAAGCCCTTGGCCCCCTTGATCCCGCGGTGCAGCGAGTGCTTGAGGCCGAACACGTCCCCGATCGCGTACGCGGTGGACAGCGACACCGCGAACGCGCCGATGACCGAGGCGTCCAGCAGGGCGATCGCGAACAGCACCCCGGCGGCCCGGCCGGCCGACGCGCCGAGCCCGTGGGCCAGCCCGCCGGCGTCGGTGAAGTGGCCGAAGCCCGCGGTGCCGGCGAATGCCGCCGTCGTGATGCCCATCACCGCGGCCGCGCCGACCAGCACGATGACGATGCCGATCCACAGGTCGGCCTTCTCGTACTTCATGAACCGCGGCGTGATCCGCTTGTCGATCACGTAGCTCTGCTGGAAGAACAGCTGCCACGGCGCGACCGTGGTGCCGACGATCCCGATGATCAGCAGCATCACCGTGGACAGCTGGCCCGTCCCGCCGGGCAACTGCGGGACGGTGAAGCCCTGCGCCATCTGTGACGTGGCCGGGTGGATCATCACGTAGACCGGGATGAGCAGCAGGCTGGCCCCGCAGAACAGCATGGCCATCCGCTCGAACCGGCGGAAGCTGCCGGTGAACGCCGAACCGATGATCACCGCGCCGGCCAGCAGCACCGCGAGAACCCGGGGCACACCCAGGTAGCTTGCGGCCAGCGTGATGCCGATGAACTCGGTGATCAGGGTCAGCGCGTTCAGCAGGAACAGGTCGATGACGCTGAACGCGCCCCAGAACCGGCCGAACCGCTCCAGGATCAGCCTGGCGTGCCCGACGCCGGTCACCGCGCCCAGCCGGAGCACCATCTCCTGGTTCACGTACAGCACGGGAACCAGCAGCAGCAGCGTCCACAGCAGCCGGGTGCCGTAGTTCTGGCCGGCCTGGCCGTAAGTGGCGAACGCCCCGGCGTCGTTGTCGCCGACCATCACGATCAGCCCGGGGCCGACGATGGCCAGCAGCGTCTTGAGCGTGGCCGGCAGCCCGCGCCGGGGAGCGTCGTCGTCCAGCCGGATGGTGCCAAGGGCGCCGCGGATGTCGCCGACGTGCTCGGAGTCGAGCACCGCGTCGCGGCGCTCTGCCGTCGTGGTCATGATCGATCCCTCCCTCTGCCCGTGCTGGGCGGCCCGTGCTGGGCTGGCTGGGAGGCAGGCGGCATCCGTCCGTGCTGCGCGCGGGCAGCACGTGATCGTTAAGAAATCGGGCAGGTGACGGTTACCGCGTGCCGGAGGACAACGTGGACATGCTGGGGCGGGGCCGATGATGGCCCGGTCTACTATCCATGTCCCGCCTCCTCCGGTCGTGGCACGCGCGGGTGCCCAGTGTCATGACCCAATGGTCATGGCGGCGCGGGGGACCGGCGTGAGCCGGTGACACCCCTACTCGTCAGAGCTTTGGCACGGCGCGACGTAGCGCCCATCCGGACGCAGCCACTTCGGGTCACCCCTTAACCCGGGGAGACCTGTCCTGACCCTGGGCGTCTCTCGACGTCGTGGGATCAGTGGCCTGTGTTCGCGCCGACGCCTCACCGAACGAGGTGCCTGGCAACGTGCCCAAGGGTACCTTCCAGGCCGCTAACCGGGCAAAGCGCCGGATGGTGACGTAGCGCACAGCGGCCCGCCGGGCCGTCCGGTCAGTGCTCCCCGGCCCGCTTGAACGAGGCCTGAATCTCGGCCTCGGCCTCCGCCCGCGACGCCCAGCCCGCGCCCTCGACCCGCTTGCCCGGCTCGAGGTCCTTGTAGACCTCGAAGAAATGCTGGATCTCCAGCCGGTCGAACTTCGGGATCTGGTCGATGTCCCGCATCGCCTCGTGCCGCGGGTCGGTGGCGGGCACGCACAGTATTTTGGCGTCCGGCCCCTTTTCGTCCCGCATCCGGAACATCCCGATCGGCCGGCACCTGATCAGGCAGCCGGGGAACGTCGGCTCCTCCAGCAGCACCAGCGCGTCCAGCGGGTCGCCGTCCTCGGCCAGGGTGTCCTCGATGAACCCGTAGTCGGCCGGGTACCTGGTCGAGGTGAACAGCATCCGGTCCAGCCGGATCCGGCCGGTCTCGTGGTCCATCTCGTATTTGTTCCGCTGGCCCTTGGGTATCTCGATGACCACGTCAAAGTCCACCCCACAACCTTAATGGCCCGAGACGGCTGCGCCGCGCTGGCCAATCCGGTCCGCCTCCAGGCGTATACAAGGGCAAGACTCATTCAAAACCCTCTCGCGGCTAGCCTGGCGCAGGCGCCTGGCTGGGTTTTGAATAAGTCTTCCGGTACCCCGCGAGGGATACGAGGGGAAGCGGCATGCTCACGCCATTCCGGGTCGGCGCGGGACGCCGCCGCGCCCGGCTGATGGCAATTGTCGCGCTTGCCCTGATAAACGTGATCAGCCTCGGCGCCGGCGCCGCGCTGGCCGGGATGCTCCCGGCCCACCTCGCGCAGTGGAAGATCCCGCTGGTGGCCGGGCGCCGGGTGGTGCAGCCCGGCGCGCTGCTGGCCGGCGCCGGCGGCGGTTCGGCCCCGCCCAGCACGGCCGGGCTCGCGGCCCGGCTGTCCGGGCTGCTCGGCACGGCGGCGCTCGGCTCGCACGTGACCGCGGTGGTCGCCGACCAGAGCACCGGGAAGGTGCTGTACAGCCGGGACGGCGGCTCGCCGTCGGCGCCCGCCTCGACCACGAAGCTCGCCACCGCGGTGGCCGCGCTGGCCACCCTCGGCCCGGCCGCGCGCTTCCGCACCACGGTGGTGCAGGCGGGCGGCGCACGGATCGTCCTGGTGGGCGGCGGCGACCCGACGCTCGCGGCGGGCCGGCCGCCGGCCAGCGACTACCCGCAGCCCGCCACGCTGAAGACGCTGGCCGCCGCCACCGCACGCGCGCTGCGCGCGCGGCACCGGCACTCGGTCAGCATCGGCTACGACGCCTCGCTGTACCGCGGGCCCGGCCTGGCGCCCGGCTGGCCGGAGAGCTACGTCAGCACCGGCAACGTCACCGACATCACCGCGCTCGAGGTGGACCAGGGGCGGCTGGGCCGCAGCGGCCAGCCGCAGGACGCCGACGTCCCCGGCAACTTGCGTCCGCGTTCGGAGGATCCGGCCGGCGACGCGGCCCGGGCCTTCGCCCGTTACCTGGCCGGCGACGGCATCGCGGTAGCCGGGCGGCCCCGGCCGGCCACCGCGCCGCACGCCGCCGCCCGGCTCGCCGCGGTGTCCTCGCCCCCGCTGACGGCGATGGTCGCCCAGATGCTGACCGAGAGCAACAACGTCATCGCGGAGAACCTGGCCCGGCACGTGGCCATCGCCACCGGGCGGCCGGCCACGTTCAGCGGCGCGGCCGCCGCGGTCGCCGGCGTGGACCGGCGGCTGGGCGCCGGGGCCGGCATCCACCTGGTGGACGGCAGCGGGCTGTCCCCCGACGACCGGATCCCGGCGGCCACCCTGGTCCGGCTGGTCGGGCTGGCCGCATCGCCGCGCCATCCCGGGCTGCGGGCCGTCATCACCGGGCTGCCGGTGGCCGGATTCTCCGGCACGCTGAGCGCCGGGCAGAGCGTGTTCGGCGACCTGACCGCCGCCGCCCGCGGCGTTGTCCGGGCCAAGACCGGCAACCTGAGCACCGTGGTCAGCCTGGCCGGCCTGGCCGGCGACCGCGACGGCACCGTGCTGGCCTTCGCGTTCATGGCCGACAAGGTGCCGTCCGCCGGGGAGCTGACCCGGGCGGCGGGCACCATCGACAAGCTGGCCCAGGCGCTGGCCGGATGCGGCTGCCGCTGACCCGTACGGGGCACGACCTGTAGCGTGGGCTGCCAGGCATCGGTGTTCCGGACGTACGGTGGTGGCATGAGCAGCAGCCCGCAGATGATCGACTGGGACGTGGCCATCGCCACCGGAGTGCGCTGGGTACGCCCCGGGCCGCAGGTAGGCATGGCCGAGGCGCGCGGCGCCGTGGCCGAGCTCCGGGATCTGGCCGACGCGGTCCGTGGGCCGGTCGCCCAGCTCACCGGGCTGCACAGCCCCGAGATGGCGGGCCAGGTCGCCGTGGTGGACCGGCCCGGCTGGATCCGCGCCAACGTGGACGGGTTCCGCGTCGTGCTCGACCCGCTGGTCACCAGGCTGGCCGAGCGCGGGTCGGTGCCCGCGGCGGGCTCGGTGGTCACCGCGGTCGGATCCCGGGTGACCGGGATGCAGGCCGGGCTGATCCTCGCCTACCTGGCCAGCCGGGTGCTCGGCCAGTACGAGCTGTTCCTGCCGCCGGACGAGACCAGGGCCGACGGCGAGGCGCCAGCCGGCCGGCTCACCCTGGTCGCGCCCAACATCGTCATGGTGGAGCGCGAGCTCGGCGTGGACTCCCACGACTTCCGCCGCTGGGTGTGCCTGCACGAGGAGACGCACCGCACCCAGTTCACCGCCGTGCCCTGGCTGCGCGGGTACGTGCAGGAGCAGATGACCGAGTTCCTGCTCGCCTCCGATCTGGACCCGGCCGCGATACTCAAGCGGCTGCGCTCGGCCGCCGACGCGGTGGCCGGCGCGGTGCGCGGCGCCGACGACAGCGAGAGCCTGATCGAGGCTATCCAGACGCCGCAGCAGCGCGAGATCCTCGACCGGCTGACCGCCGTGATGACCCTGGTGGAAGGGCACGGCGACTACGTGATGGACGCCGTCGGCCCGCAGGTGGTCCCGTCCGTCGCCCAGATCCGTGAGCGGTTCAACGCGCGGCGCGGCACGGCGGGCCGGATGGAGCGGGCGATCCGCCGGATCCTCGGCATCGACCTGAAGATGAAGCAGTACGCCCAGGGCTCCAAGTTCGTCCGCGAGGTCGTCGACCAGGCGGGCATGGACACGTTCAACCGGATCTGGACGTCGCCGCAGGCACTGCCCACCCGGGACGAGCTCGCCGCCCCGCGCGCCTGGATCGACCGGGTGGTCGGCCCGGGCGCCATCGGCCCCGGCGACTGGCTCGGCGGCCGGGCCGCGGGCGACAGCTAGGCACCTGATGGCCGGCCCGCACCCGGCCGTCGCCGGGACGCGCGCCGCCGTCCGGCACTGCCTGGCCGACCTGGCCGCGGGGGACCTGGTGCTGGCCGCATGCTCCGGCGGCGCGGACTCACTGGCGCTGGCCGCCGCGCTGGCGTTCACCGCGCCACGCCGCGGGCTGCGGGCCGGGGCGGTGACCGTGGACCACGGGCTGCAGCCGGGCTCGGCCGCCCAGGCCGCCCGCGCCGCCGCCCAGCTCCGCGCGCTCGGCCTGGAACCGGTGCGGGCCATCGCGGTCACGGTGGACGGATCCGGCGGCCCCGAGGCGGCCGCGCGCGAGGCCAGGTACCGGGCTCTCGACCAGGCCTGCGCGCAGACCGGCGGCACCGCCGTGCTGCTCGGGCACACCCGGGACGACCAGGCCGAGACCGTGCTGCTGGGGCTGGCCCGCGGATCCGGCGGGCGCTCGCTGGCCGGCATGCCCGGGCGGGCCGGCCGGTACCGGCGGCCGTTCCTGAGCATCGGCCGCGACCAGACCACGGCGGCCTGCGCGGCGCTGGGCCTGGAGATCTGGGACGACCCGCAGAACGCCGACCCCCGCTTCGCCCGCGTCCGGGTCCGCCGGCAGGCGCTGCCGGCCCTGGAGGCGGCGCTCGGCCCGGGGGTCGCCGCGGCACTGGCCAGGACCGCCGGGCAGCTGCGCGCCGACGCGGACGCCCTGGACGAGCTGGCTGCCGGGGCGGCCGCCCGGCTGGTCCGGCCCGGCCCGCGGAACGATGCGACAGAGATCGACGTGGCCGAACTGACCGCGCTGCCCGCCGCGCTGCGCACCCGGGTGCTGCGCCGCGCGGCCATCGCGGCCGGCTGCGGTCCCGGCGCGCTCGGCGCGGCGCACGTCGGCCGGCTCGACGAACTGCTCACCGGCTGGCACGGCCAGCGCTGGGTGGACCTGCCGGGCGGGGTACGCGGGCTGCGCCGGTATGGAAAGCTGCGGTTCATCAGTCCTGACGGCACCAGCAACACGGAGGGCGTGGATGGACGCGAGCGACATGGGGGCGGACCTGAAGGAGGTGCTGATCACCTCCGAGCAGCTGCAAGTGCGCATCGGGGAGCTCGCCGCCCAGATTGACGCCGATTACGCTGGCCGCGAACTGCTGCTGGTCGGCGTGCTCAAGGGCGCGGTTATGGTGCTGGCCGACCTGGCCCGGGCCATGCACCTGCCGGCCGAGATGGACTGGATGGCGGTCTCCTCCTACGGCTCTGGCACCAAGTCCTCCGGCGTGGTCCGGATCCTCAAGGACCTCGACGCCGACATCACCGGCCGGCACGTGCTGATCGTGGAGGACATCATCGACTCCGGCCTGACGCTGTCCTGGCTGGTCGGCAACCTCCGCTCGCGCGGCCCCGCCTCGGTGGAGGTGTGCGTGATGCTGCGCAAGCCCGAGGCGGCCCAGATGGACGTGCCGGTCAGGTACACCGGCTTCGACATCGCCGACGAATTCGTCATCGGGTATGGGCTGGACTATGCGGAGAAGTTCCGCAATCTTCCGTTCGTCGGCACCCTCGCCCCGCACGTCTACGGCGGTCCGGGGAACACATTCCCCGAGGAGAAACGTTGACTTTTGCAGAAGGCAGGCGCCCGGCCGGGCGGCCAGCCCTCGGTGCCGGCGGTGGCCGGCGCGGTGTACTGTCGAGTATCCCGCATTTTGCAGCCGGAACGAGAAGGAAGCCGGGCATGGCGCGGACGCAAGGTAGCCCCGCCGCAGACGCGCGGGGCATGATGCTGGTCGGGAGGGTTCGACCCTGGGCTCACGTGGTCAGGGTCATTCGCCGATGGATCTGAAGCGATACTTCCGCGGGCCGTTTCTCGGCATTCTCGTCACGCTGTTCATCGTGGTGCTGGTGTTCGAGTACGCCAGCGGCGGCAGCCCGTACAAGTCGGTGCCCACCTCCAAGGTGGTCTACGCCATCGAGCACGGCCAGGTTTCCTCGGCCCAGCTGCTCGACAAGAGCAACACCGTCGAGATCACCACGACCAGCGGCGCCAAGTACCAGAGCTCCTGGGTGGGCAACCAGGGCCAGGTCATCCAGCAGGATCTGCAGAAGCTCTACAACGAGAACAAGCTGCGCGACGGCTATACCGTGCAGAGCGGCGGCAGCTCCGTCTGGCTGACGCTGATCGGGGACCTGTTCCCGTGGATCATCGTCATCCTGTTCTTCCTGCTGATCATGAACCAGATGCAGGGCGGCGGCTCGCGGGTGATGAACTTCGGCAAATCCAAGGCCAAGCTGATCACCAAGGACACGCCGAAGACCACGTTCGCCGACGTGGCCGGCGCCGACGAGCCGATCGAGGAACTCGAGGAGATCAAGGAGTTCCTGCAGAACCCGGCCAAGTTCCAGGCCATCGGGGCCAAGATCCCCAAGGGCGTGCTGCTCTACGGACCGCCCGGCACCGGCAAGACCCTGCTGGCCCGCGCGGTCGCGGGTGAGGCGGCCGTCCCGTTCTACTCCATCTCCGGCTCCGACTTCGTCGAGATGTTCGTCGGCGTCGGCGCCTCCCGGGTGCGTGACCTGTTCGAGCAGGCCAAGGCGAACGCGCCGGCCATCGTCTTCGTGGACGAGATCGACGCGGTCGGCAGGCACCGCGGCGCGGGCCTGGGCGGCGGGCACGACGAGCGCGAGCAGACGCTCAACCAGATGCTCGTCGAACTGGACGGCTTCGACACCAAGGGCGGCGTCATCGTGATCGCCGCCACCAACCGGCCCGACATCCTGGACCCGGCGCTGCTGCGCCCGGGCCGGTTCGACCGGCAGATCATGGTCCCGCAGCCCGACCTGGCCGGCCGCAAGGGCATCCTGCGGGTGCACGCGCGCGGCAAGCCGTTCGCGCCCGGCGTCGAACTCGACACGATCGCCGCCCGCACCCCTGGCTTCACCGGCGCGGACCTGGCCAACGTGATCAACGAGGGCGCCCTGCTCACCGCCCGAGGTAACAAGACCCAGATCACCATGGCCTCGCTCGAAGAGGCCATCGACCGGGTGATGGCAGGCCCGGAACGCAAGAGCGCCATCCTGTCGGAGCGGGAGCGCAAGCTCATCGCCTACCACGAGGGCGGGCACGCCCTGGTGGGGCACGCGCTGCCGAACGCGGACCCGGTGCACAAGATCACGATCATCCCGCGCGGCCGCGCGCTCGGCTACACGGCCTCCGCGCCCACCGAGGACAAGTTCCTCATCACCCGGGCCGAGATGATGGACCAGCTGGCCATGCTGCTGGGCGGGCGCACCGCCGAGGAGATGATCTTCCACGAGCCCACCACCGGCGCGGCCAACGACATCGAGAAGGCGACGCAGATCGCCCGCGGCATGATCACCGAGTACGGGATGAGCGAACGGCTGGGCGCCCGCAAGTTCGGCACCGCCGACGGCGAGCCGTTCCTCGGCCGGGAGATGGGCCACGCCAGGGACTACTCCGAGGAGATCGCCTCCACGATCGACGATGAGGTGCGCAGGCTCATCGAGTCCGCGCACGACGAGGCCTGGGAGATCCTGGTCCAGTACCGGGACGTCCTCGACCATCTGGTGCTCCAGCTGGTGGAGAAGGAGACGCTGTCCAGGAAGGACGTGCTCAAGATCTTCGAGCCGGTGCAGAAGCGGGCCATCCGCGGCACCTACACCGGCTACGGCAAGCGGGTTCCCTCCGACCGCCCGCCGGTGCTCACCCAGAAGGAGATGGCGCTCACTGCGGCCAGCGACGCCGACGGCAAGGCGCTCGGCGCGGGCTCCAACGGCCAAGGCGCCGGCCAGGACGAGCTTTCCGGCAGCGAGGGACCCTGACCAGCGACGGCATCGACCACCCGCGCATCGAGCGCGCGGTCCGCGAGCTGCTGCTGGCCATCGGCGAGGACCCGGACCGGGACGGGCTGCGAGACACCCCGGCCCGGGTCGCGCGCAGCTACGCCGAGCAGTTCGCCGGGCTGCGGCAGCGCCCCGAGGACGTGCTCACCACGGTTTTCGACGCCGACCACGACGAAATGGTGCTGGTCCGCGATATCGAGGTGTACAGCACCTGTGAGCATCACCTCGTGCCATTCTTCGGCTTTGCCCATGTCGGTTATATCCCTAATGAAAAGGGGCAGATCACCGGCCTGTCCAAACTGGCCAGGCTGATCGACGTCTACGCCCGGCGGCCGCAGGTCCAGGAGCGGATGACCAGCCAGATCGCGGACGCGCTGGAGGGCACGCTGGAGCCGCGGGGCGTTATCGTGGTGGTCGAGGCGGAGCACCTGTGCATGACGATGCGGGGGGTCCGTAAACCGGGTGCCAAAACCCTCACCTCCGCGGTCCGCGGAATCTTCCGTGATTCCGACCGGACCCGGGCCGAGGCCATGAGCCTCCTGTTCGGCCGTCGCTGAGCGCCGCCGGCCGCTACTCTTGTACTGATCCGGGGGCTCACGGATACCACCCGATGAACGGAAACGACTCAGTGGAATCCGGCACGCACCGGCCCGGCACGGCGCTGCGCGCTACTGAACCGCGCCCGTCCCGGTCCCGCCCCGCCGCTTCCGGCCCGGCCGCCGCGCGCGGCGCGGAGCAGCCCGGCCCGCCGCCGCAGCACCAGGACCGCCGGAACCTGAGCCGGGTCGTGCCGAACGTCGCCGGCCTGTTCTGCCTGCTGATCGGGCTGAGCGACATCCTCGAGGTCATGAACCCGGCCTGGCACGAGCGGCTGCGCCGGCTGCACAGGCTCGCCAGCGTGGTGCCCGGCACCGAGATCGCGGTCACCGGCACCGCCGTAGCCATCACCGGCCTGCTGCTGCTCATGCTCTCGCACGCGCTGCGCCGCCGTAAGCACCGCGCCTGGCAGGCCGTGCTCGCGCTGCTCGCCTTCAACATCGTGATCCACCTGGTGCACGGGATACACGTGCCGCTGGCCGCCGTCTCGGTGGTGCTGCTGGGCGCGCTGCTGTACTTCCGCGAGCACTTCTACGCCCGCGGCGACCCGCGCACCCGGTGGCAGGCGCTGTGGGTGTTCTGCGGGCTGGCCGTCGCCGACGTGGCCATCGGCCTGACCTACATGCTGCTGGCCCGCGGCCTGGCCCGGGACTACTCCTTCCCGCAGCGGCTGCAGCACGTGGTGTACGGGCTGGTCGGCGTCTCCGGGCCCGTGCAGTTCGTGCCGGAGGGCCGCGGCGACCTGTTCGACGTGCTGACCAGCGCGCTGGGCCTGCTCACCCTGGTGGTCACCGTCTACCTGTTCCTCCGCCCGGCCGAGCCGAAGGGCCGGCTGAGCGGGCAGGACGCGGCGCGGATCAGGGAGCTGCTGGAGCGGCACGGCCAGCGGGACTCGCTCGGCTACTTCGCGCTGCGCACCGACAAGAGCGTGCTGTGGTCGCCGACCGGCAAGTCGTGCGTCTGCTACCGGGTGGTGTCCGGGGTGATGCTGGCCAGCGCCGACCCGATCGGCGACCCGGAGGCCTGGCCCGGAGCCATCGCGGCCTTCCTGGACGCGGCCGCCCAGCACGCCTGGGTGCCGGCGGTGATGGGCTGCAGCGAACTCGGCGCCGAGGTCTGGTGCCGCGAGGGTGGCCTGACCGCGCTGGAACTCGGCGACGAGGCCATCCTCAGCGTGGCCGACTTCAGCCTGTCCGGGCGGGCCATGCGCAACGTCCGGCAGATGGTGTCCCGGGTGGCCAGGGCCGGCTACACGGCCCAGGTCCGGCGGCTGTCGGAGATCCCGGCCGAAGAGATCGAGCAGCTCGTCCGGCAGGCCGACTCGTGGCGCGGCAGCCCGACCGAGCGCGGTTTCTCCATGGCCCTCGGCCGGGTCGGCGGCCCCGGCGACGGCGACTGCGTGGTCGCGACGGCCACCGAAGACGGCGTGCTCCGCGCGCTGCTGCACTTCGTGCCGTGGGGAGCCGACGGGCTGTCGCTGGACCTGATGCGCCGCGACCGGGGCTCCCAGCCCGGGCTCAACGACTTCCTCATCGTGGAGGCGATCAAGGCCGCCCCCGGCCTCGGCGTCAAGCAGCTCTCGCTGAACTTCGCGGTGTTCCGGGCGGCGCTCGAGCGGGGCGAGCGGATCGGCGCGGGCCCGGTCCTGCGCGCCTGGCGCGGCCTGCTGCTGTTCGCCTCGAAGTGGTTCCAGATCGAGTCGCTGTACAAGTTCAACTCCAAGTTCCAGCCGGACTGGCAGCCGCGGTTCTTCGTCTTCCCCAGCACCAGGGACGCGCCGCGGGTCGGGCTGGCCGCGCTGGAGGCCGAGGCGTTCCTGGTCTGGCCGCGGCTGGAACTGCGCAGGCTGGCCCGCAAGCTCGGCCTGGGCAAGCTGCGCCGCCGGCTGCCGGCCGGGCTGCGGCCCGGCACCCGCTCGGCCTGAAACATAGGGTGGCGGGATGAACGGCGAGCACACCGGCGGCCCTGCCGCGGGGCACGGCGTGCTGCCCGGCCCGCCGCCCCCGGACCGGGAGCGCTGCCTGGTCATGGGCGTGGTGAACGTCACGCCCGACTCGTTCTCCGACGGCGGCGCCTGGTACGGCACCGAGCCCGCGGTGCGGCACGGGCTCGACCTCGCCGCCCGCGGCGCCGACCTGGTCGACGTGGGCGGTGAGTCCACCCGCCCCGGCGCGCAGCGGGTGTCGGAGGCCGAGGAACTGCGCCGGGTCGTCCCGGTGATCACCGCACTGGCCGCGGCCGGGGTCCGGGTGAGCGTGGACACCATGCGGGCGCGGGTCGCCGAGGCCGCCCTGGAGGCGGGCGCCTGCCTGGTGAACGACGTGAGCGGCGGGCTCGCCGACCCGCAGATGCCGCGCATCGTGGCCAAGGCGGACGCCGCCTACGTGGTGATGCACTGGCGCGGGCACAGCCACGACATGATGCGGCGGGCCGTGTACACCGACGTGGTGGCAGAGGTCGCCGCGGAACTTCGCCGCCGGGTGGACACCGTGGTCGGTGAGGGCGTCGATCCCGGCCGGGTCGTGCTCGACCCCGGCCTGGGCTTCGCCAAGCGCCCCGCGCACAACTGGGAACTGCTCAGCCACCTGCCGGAGATCTCTGCGCTGGGTGGCGGCGGGCCGCGTTTCCCGGTGCTCATCGGCGCGTCCAGGAAGACCTTCCTCGGCCGGCTGCTGGCCGGCCCGGACGGCACGCCGCGGCCGTTCGCCGGCTGCGACGCCGCCACCGTGGGGGTGACCGCGCTGGCCGCGGCGGCCGGCGCCTGGGCGGTCCGGGTGCACGAGGTCCCGCCGAACGTGGACGCGGTCCGGGTGGCCCGCGCCTGGCGCGCCGCGGCTACCGGGCATGGCCCGGCGTCAGCCGTCAAGGAAAATATCCCGGAGGGCACGTGAGCCTCGACCGGATCACCCTGCGCGGCCTGCGGGTTCACGGCCGGCACGGCGTCTACGACCACGAGCGCACGGCGGGCCAGGAGTTCGTGATCGACGCCGTGCTCGGCCTGGACACCCGGCCGGCCGCGTCCCGCGACGACCTGTCCCGTACCGTCGACTACGGCGTCCTCGCCGAGCGGCTGGCCGCCGTCGCGGGCGGCGAGCCGGTGCGGCTGATCGAGACGCTGGCCGAGCGGCTGGCCTGGGTGTGCCTGGCCGAGCCAGCCGTGCAGGACGTCGAGATCACCGTGCACAAGCCGCAGGCCCCGGTGGCCCAGGCGGTGGAAGACATAACCGTGACGATTCACCGGAGGCGAGCATGAGCGCAGCTGTCACCCAGCCCGAGCCGCGGCGCGTCGTGCTGGCCCTCGGCAGCAACCTGGGCGACCGGCTGGAGACCCTGCAGAGCGCGGTGGACGCGCTGTTCGACGCGCCCGGGGTGGACTTCGTCGCGGTGTCCCCGGTCTACGAGACGGCGCCGGTCGGCGGGCCGGAGCAGCCGGACTACCTGAACGCGGTGATCGTGGTGGACACCGAACTGTCCGGGCAGACGATCCTGGACCGCGCGCACGGCATCGAGGAGGTGTTCGGCCGCGTCCGCGAGCAGACCTGGGGGCCGCGCACCCTGGACGTGGACGTGATCGTCTGCGGCGGCGAGACCAGCGACGACCCGGCGCTGACGCTGCCGCACCCGCGGGCGCACGAGCGCGCGTTCGTGCTCGCGCCCTGGCATGACGTCGACCCCGACGCCGAGATCCCCGGCCGCGGCCGGGTCGCGGATCTGCTCGGCAAGACCGGCCTGGACGGCGTCCGGCGGCTGAGCGGCAGCGAACTGCAACCACCGGCATGACCCCAACGCGCGTCCGCGGGCTGCTGGCCGTGGCGCTGCTCTGCACCGGGCTGGTCTGGCTGCTGCTGCTGCGCTTCTACAACTCGCTGCCGCTGCTGCCGTGGACCCCAGCACTGACCCTGCTGCTGCTCGCGGTCATCGAGGTGCGGGCCGGCTACCTGATCAAGGCCAAGCTGGCCGCCGGGAACCGGCCCAGCCAGGGCAACGGGACCAGGCCGCGCGGCCGGGATAAGCCGCTGCAGCCGCTCGCGGTGGCCCGTACCGTCGCGATCGCCAAGGCCAGCGCGCAGGCCGCGGCGGTGGTCGCCGGCATCGCGGCCGGGTTCGTCGCCGACCTGGCCCGCTCGATCAGCCAGCCGGGGCCGCGGGACGACACGTTCGCCGCGCTCGGCATCCTCGGCGGCGCGGTGATCCTCGCCGCCGCCGCGCTCTACCTGGAGCGGTGCTGCCGGGTGCCCGGCCCCCCACCCGGCTACGAGAGCCAGCCGCGCGGCATATCCTGATCCCGAAATCGTCCGGTACCACTAGGCCGGCAAGTCTCCTGCCAAGGACTGGAACGAGCATGAATCCTGATCCCAGCACGGGCGCGGCCCCGGCGCAGTCCCGGCCGCACCCCGCCAGGCTCACTGTCGGCGTGGTCGGCGCCGGGCGGGTGGGCGCGGCCCTGGGCGCCGCGCTGGCCCGGGCCGGCCACCAGGTCGTCGCGGCGTCGGGGGTCTCCGAGGCGTCCCGCGAGCGAGCCCGCCGCTACCTGCCGGGCGTGCCGCTCACCCAGCCCGAGGAGGCCGTGGCCCGGGCCGAGCTGGCCCTGCTGGCCGTGCCCGACGACGCGCTGCCCGGCCTGGTGGCCGGGCTGGCCGCCACCGGTGCCGACCTGGCCGGCCGGCTCCTGGTGCACACCAGCGGCCGGTACGGCACCGGCGTGCTCGGCCCGGCCGTGCAGCGCGGCGCGCTGCCGCTCGCGCTGCACCCGGTGATGACGTTCACCGGCCGCCCCGACGACGCCGACCGGCTGACCGGGATCAGCTTCGGGGTGACCGCGCCGGACCAGCTGCGCACCGCCGCCGAGGCGCTGGTCATCGAGATGGGCGGGGAGCCGGTGTTCATCCGCGAAGAGGACCGGCCGCTCTACCACGCCGCGCTGGCCAGCGCGGCCAACCACCTGGTCGGCCTGGTCACCGAGTCCTGCGACCTGCTCGCCGCGGCCGGCGCGGCCAACCCGGGCCGGATGCTCGGCCCGCTGCTGTCCGCGGCACTGGACAACGCGCTGCGGCTGGGCGACGCCGGGCTCACCGGCCCGGTCGCCCGCGGCGACGCCGACACCGTCGCCCGGCATCTGGAGGTGCTGGCCGCCGCCTCACCCCGGGCGCTCGCCGCCTACCTGGCGCTGGCCCGGCTGACCGCCGGCCGGGCGCTTCAGGCCGGCCTGCTCGCCCCGGCCAGCGCCCGGCGGCTGCTCGACGTGCTCGCCGACCCCCCGGGTGGCGAGCCGGGAGCGGAAGGGCGGCCGGCGTGACCCCGCTGCTCGCCCGCAGCCGGTCCGGGCTGGCCGCCGCCCGGGCCGGCCTGCCCGGGCCGGTGGTGCTGGTGCCCACCATGGGGGCGCTGCACCACGGGCACATGACGCTGCTCCGGCACGCCCGCGAGCTGGCCGGCCCGGCCGGCCGCGTCGTGGTGTCCATCTTCGTCAACCCGCTGCAGTTCGGCCCGGCCGAGGACTACGGCCGCTACCCGCGGACGCTGGCCACCGACCTGGCGGCGTGCGCGGCCGAGGGCGTGGCGATGGTGTTCGCGCCCGGGCGGACCGACATGTACCCGGGTGACCCGCAGGTCACCGTGGACCCGGGCCCGGCCGGGCGGCTGCTCGAGGGCGAGTTCCGCCCCGGCTTCTTCGGCGGCGTGCTCACCGTGGTGCTCAAGCTGCTCGGCCTGGTCCGCCCGGATGTCGCGGTGTTCGGCGAGAAGGACGCCCAGCAGCTCGCGCTGGTCCGCCAGATGGTCACCGACCTGGAACTCGGCGTGCGGATCGCGTCGGTGCCGATCGTCCGCGATGACGACGGCCTGGCCACCTCCAGCCGCAACGCCTACCTGTCGGCGGCGCAGCGGGCGACAGCGCTGGCCATCCCGGCCGCCATCGCGGGCGGCCGGGATGCGGCGGCCAGCGGGCCCACGGCCGTCCTGGAGGCCGCGGAGCGGGTGCTGCGGCCCGCCGCGCCCGCACTCGCCGTCGACTACCTGAGCCTGGTCGACCCCCGCACGTTCCGGGCCGTGCCGCAGGACCACAAAGGCGCCGCCGTGCTCGCGGTGGCGGCCCGGGCCGGGAACACCCGGCTGATCGACAACACCCCCCTGACCCTCGGCTGAATCGCACGGGAGTGCCATGCTGCTCGCCATCGACATCGGCAACACCAACACCGTCCTCGGCGTGTTCGAGGGCACCGAAGTGGTGGAGGACTGGCGGATCGCCACCGTGCCGGACCGCACCGCGGACGAGACCGCGGTCATCCTGCAGGGCCTGCTCGGCCAGAGCGCGCTGGTCAAGGACGCCGACATCACCGGCATCGCGCTGTGCTCGACGGTCCCGTCGGTGCTGCACGAGATGCGCGAGATGTGCCGCCGCTACTACGGCGACGTGCCCGCGGTGATCGTTGAGCCGGGCGTCAAGACCGGGGTGCCGGTGCGGGTGGACAACCCCAAGGAGGTGGGCAGCGACCGGATCATGAACGCGCTCGCCGCCGTGCACCTCTACGGCGGCCCGGCCATCGTGGTGGACTTCGGCACCTCCACGAACTTCGACGTGGTCAGCGCGGCCGGTGAGTTCATCGGCGGCGCGCTCGCCCCCGGCATGGAGATCTCGGTGGACGCGCTGTCCCGCCGTGCCGCCCAGCTGCTCAAGGTCGAGCTGGCCCGGCCGCAGCGGGTGATCGGCCGCAACACCGTGGAGTGCCTGCAGTCCGGCATCATCTACGGCTTCGCCGGCCAGGTCGAGGGCATCGTCACCCGGCTGGCCCGCGAGCTGGTCCCCCGCGACCCGGAGTCGGTCACCGTGATCGCCACCGGCGGGCTCGCCCCGGTCCTGCTGGACGAGGTGAGCGTGGTGGACGCGCACGAGCCGTGGCTGACGCTGATCGGCCTGCGGCTGGTCTATGAACGCAACACCGAAGATGCTTAACGACTTCGCCCAGGCGTAAGGCGCGCAGGCAACGGCCCCCGTGCGCTAGCGGAAACCTCGGTGCCGGGCACCCGGCGTGACCGGTAATCTCTGGCAGGTGACGGAAGAAACCGAGCTGCCCGAGCAGATGCGGGTGCGGCGGGCCAAGCGGGACCGGATGCTGGCGGTCGGCCAGGATCCCTACCCGCCCGGCTTCCCGCGGACCGTCACGATCGGCGAGCTGCGCGAACGCTATGCGGACCTGGGGCCCGGCGAGGCCACCGGGGACAAGGTCGGCGTGGCCGGCCGGGTCATGCTGTCCCGCCCGGGCGGCAAGCTCTGCTTCGCCACCATCCGGGACGGCTCCGGCGACGTCCAGGTCATGATCTCGCTGGACCGGGCCGGCGCCGAGGCACTGGACGCCTGGAAGCGGGACGTCGACCTCGGCGACCACATCGGCGTCGAGGGTGAGGTCATCACGTCCCGCCGGGGTGAGCTGTCCGTGCTCGCCGACCGGTTCGCGATCACCGCCAAGAGCCTGCGGCCGCTGCCGGACAAGCACGCCGGGCTGACCGACCCGGAGGCCAGGGTCCGGCAGCGCTACGTGGACCTGATCGTCAACCCGCAGGCCCGCCGGGCGGCTGAACTGCGCAGCAGCGTGCTCCGCTCGCTGCGCCAGGACCTGCACGCGCGCGGCTTCCTGGAGGCCGAGACGCCGATTCTGCAGCCGGTGCACGGCGGGGCCAACGCGCAGCCGTTCATCACCCATCACAACGCGCAGAACCGCGACGTCTACCTGCGGATCGCGCTGGAGCTGTACCTGAAGCGGCTGCTCGTCGGCGGCATCGAGAAGGTCTTCGAGATCAGCAAGAACTTCCGCAACGAGGGGATGGACGGCACCCACTCGCCGGAGTTCACCATGCTCGAGGCGTACGAGACGTACGGCAACTACGACACGATCGGCACGCTGACCAGGGAACTCATCCAGAACGCGGCGCGTGCGGCGTTCGGCGGCACGGTGCTGCGGCGGGCCGACGGGGAGTACGAGATCGGCGGCGAGTGGCCGTCGAAGACCGTGCACGGGGCGGTGTCCGAGGCGCTCGGTGAGGAGATCACCGCGGGCACCAGCCGGGACGAGCTGGTCAAGCTGTGCGAGCGGGCCGGGGTCCCGGTCGATCCCGGCTGGACCGTGGGCCAGGTCGTGCTGGAGATGTACGAGCGGCTGGTCGAGGAGCGGACCGTCGAGCCGACGTTCTACCGGGATTTCCCCGTCGAGGTGTCGCCGCTGACCCGGCAGCACCGCGAGGACCCTCGGCTGGCCGAGCGGTGGGACCTGGTGGCGTTCGGCACCGAGCTCGGCACCGGCTACACCGAGCTGGTCGACCCGGTCGAGGAGCGGGCCAGGCTGACCGCGCAGTCGCTGCTGGCGGCCAACGGCGATCCCGAGGCCATGCAGCTGGACGAGGACTTCCTGCGGGCGCTGGAGTACGGCATGCCGCCGGCCGGCGGCATGGGCATGGGCATCGACCGGCTGCTCATCATGTTCACCGGCCTGGGCATCCGGGAACTGATCATGTTCCCCATGGTCAAGCCGGAGTAAGCGGCGAACCTCCGCGGTCAGACCACGCGGACGGCGCCGTCGTAGGCGCCCCAGTCGATCTGCTGCACCATCACGTCCTGGCCGAAGTCTGGCGCGTCCACCATGAGGTTGCCGCCGATGTACAGCCCGACGTGGTCGATGCCGTAGAAGAACAGCAGGTCACCGGGCTGCAGCTGGCTGCGGGAGACGTGCACGCCCTCGTTCCACTGGTCCCCGGTGAAGTGCTCGAGGTGGATGCCCACGGTCCCGTAGGCCCACATGACCAGGCCCGAGCAGTCGAATTGACTCGGCCCGGCCGCGCCCCAGACGTACGGGTCGCCGCGCCGGGAGAGTGCGGCGCGCAGCGCTTCCTCGCCCACCGTGTTGCCACCCGGGATGCTGACCAGCGGGAAGTTGCCGGTCTGCGAGAAGACCGACATGGCCTGCTTGAACGCCGCGCCGTTCAGCACGTTGATCTTGGACTGGATGTCGTTGCGCTTGGACTGGGCCTGCTTGGCCAGCTTGGTCACCTTGGCCGCCTGCTGCTGGGCGGTGAGCCGGGCCCGGCGGGCGTTGTTCTCCGCGGCGGCCAGCGCGCTCACCTGGGCGCCCTTCTCCTGGTCGAGCTGCAGCATGATCGACGCGCGGCCGACCACGGCCGCCGGGTCGCTGCTGGAGATGAACTGCAGGGTGGGGTCGACGCTGCCGCTCATGTAGCTCTCCGCGGCCAGATGGCCAACCTGGAGCTGCCCGGCGCCGAGCTGCCCGGCGTCCCGCGCCGCGGTCTGGGAGGCGGTGCGCTGCTGGGTGCGCGCCTGGGAGAGTTCGATCTTGAGCCCGTCGTACTGCTCGCTCAGCGTGTTGATCTCGTTGGAGAGCTTCTTCGCCTTGGCGATGAGCGACTTCAGGTTGGGCGGCGGCTGACGCTGCGCCGCGACGCCGGAAGCGGTCGGCAGAACGAGGCTGGCCGTGGCGGCCACCGCGGCCAGCACGATGGCCCGGGTCTTCCAGTTACGGTGTGACCTGACGCCGCCCCCATCGGCGGAGGTTCCCGCCCCTGCGTGCCTACCGGGACGCGAACGCTGCACGGACTCTCCTCTCGTGCCAACCCGTCCGGGCCAGCTGTCGGCCCGGCCGATGGCGATACCCGGCCGACGTGGCCGGGCACTTGCACATATCAGCGATGGACACTAATGGAACCCGGAGCCGAAGGCGAGCAGAACGCTGGAAACTTTAACGTGTCTCACAGCTTCCTCGCGGGTGCATTTAGTCATTGCCTGCCCCTGGCCACCGTATAGTAGCGATGCGTAATTAATTAGTGACACTGGGTTAATACGAGGAATTGACGCCGCTTTCGCTGTTTGGGCCGGTTATTGGCGGGCCGCGGTGGCCGCGGCGGCGGGTTTGGGGGGCACGGGGGGCGTGCTCCGCGGGGGTTGGCCTAGGGTGCGGGCAATGGAGTACACGGTCAGGCGGGCGCGAACCGGCGATGTGCGGGCCATCCGTGCGCTGATCGACGCCAACGCGCCGTCCGGGCGGCTGCTGGACAAGGCAACGGTCACGCTGTATGAGGACATCCAGGAGTTCCTGGTCGCCGAGGGGCCGGACGGCACGGTGGCCGGCTGCGGTGCGCTGCACGTCATGTGGGAGGACCTGGCCGAGATCCGCACCGTGGCGGTGGACGCGTCCTGCCGCGGGCACGGCGTGGGCCACCGCCTGGTGGGCGCGCTGGTGCGCAACGCCAGGGACGTGGCCGTGCGGCGGGTGTTCGTGCTCACCTTCGAGGTCGCCTTCTTCGCCCGCCACGGTTTCGGAGAGATCAACGGCACTCCGGTATCCACTGAGGTGTACGCCGAACTGCTGCGTTCCTACGACGAAGGCGTCGCGCAGTTCCTCGACCTGGACCGGGTCAAGCCCAACATCCTCGGCAACACCCGCATGCTCCTCCGCCTGGAGTAGCCCGCACCGCCCCCTGCGGCCGCTGCCCGGCGCGCCGCGTCTCCCCTCCGGGCGCGTGGGCAGTCTTAGGCGTTATCGTGCCACTTTCTGCCCGCGGTCATGGACGCGCGCCGTCAGAGGAGGCGGAGTTGCTGCGGGCGGCGGGCGCGGGGGGCCGCCGCGCCGGTGCGGGCCAGCAGGGCCGGGTCGATCGCGGCCAGGAAGGGGGACGGGCCGCCCGGGCGGTCCGCGCCGTAGCGGTTCCGGGTAGCCGCGGAGCTGAGCAGCAGCCGGGCCCGCGCCCGGGTCATGCCGACGAAGAGCAGCCGGCGTTCCTCGGCCTCATCCCGCTCGGTGCCGGGGATCCACAGCGGCAGCAGGCCGCGCTCGCAGCCGGCCAGGAACACCACGTCGAACTCCAGCCCTTTCGCCGCGTGCAGGGTCAGCAGCGTGACCGCGTCGGCTCGCGGGTCCAGCGCATCGGCCTCCGCGCCCACGGCGATCTCGGTGAGGAACCGCGCCAGGTCGCGGCCGCACCGCCCGGCCAGCGGCCGGAGCACCTCCCCGGCCGCCCTGATGTCCGCCGCGACCGGCTGGGCCGCGCCCTGCGCCAGCCTGCGCACGGCGGCCCTGAGCCGGCTGGTGACCGTGCTACCGGTGGTCGGCCCGCCGTCCGGGCCGCCCGCGTCAGCGCCCGCCGAGGCCACCTCCTTGCCGCCGGTGTCCCGTGCGGCGGTGTCCGGGTCGCTGGTGTCCGTGGCGGTGGCGTCTGGGGTGTCCGCGGTGGTGAGGCGCATCTCGCGGACGATCTCGGCTACCCCGGCGCGTTGCGCCAGCCGGTCGTGCGAACGCTTCTGGAACGGCAGCCCGGCCCGGGTGAGCGCCTGGGTCAGCGCCTTGGCCTGGCTGTCCGTCCGGTACAGCACGGCCACGTCGGCGAGCCCCAGCCCGCCGTGGCCCTGGCCGTCGGACCGGTCGCTGTCCAGCGAGTGGAAGCTCGCGCCGCCGAGCAGCCGGTCGATCTCGGCCGCGATCCACTCGGCCTCGGCCCGTTCGTCCGCGGCCTCGTGGCGGACGACCCCCGCGGGCTGCGGCCGCCGGCCGGCGGCCTGCCCCTGGGCCGGGCGCGGCGCCGCGCGCAGCTCACGTCCGGGTACCAGCGTGACCGGGGCCACTGCCTGCACGGCCGCCGCCACGATATCCGGGGCCGACCGGTAGTTCGTGGTCAGCCGCACGGTGCGGGCGCCAGGGAAGTCCTCCCCGAACCGCAGGAAGAACCCCACGTCACAGCCGCGGAATCGGTAGATAGCCTGGTCCGGGTCGCCAATCACGGTCAGCCCCGAGCCTGCCGCGGGGGCAGCCGGCGGACCCGTCACGGGGCCGGCCGTCAGCAGCCGCAGCAGGGTGTACTGCGGTTCGTTGATGTCCTGGTACTCGTCCACGCTGATGCTGGGCCACCGCCCACACAGCGCGGACCGCAGTTCCGGCTCCCGTTCCAGCAGCGCCACCGGCAGCTCGACCAGGCTGTCGAAGTCGACCAGGCCGCGAGCCCGCAGCGCGGCGCGGAACTCCGCCCGCGCATCCGCGTCGCCCGCCGCCTGGGCGAGCATCCGCTGGCCGGCGGTGGCGGATCCAGCCAGTTCGGTGGCCGCCGCCAGTGCCGCCGCCTCGTCAGCCACTCCGAACGCCGGGTCCAGCCCGGCGAGCGCGTGGTTCTCCCGCAGGATCTGCAGGCCAAGACCGTGGAACGTGGTCACGGTGAGGCGTCGCCCCCGCGGCCCGATGAGGGCGGCCAGCCGGATCCGCATCTCCTCGGCGGCCCTCCGGGTGAACGTGATCGCCAGGCATTGCCCGGGCCGCACCCACCCGCCGGCGATCTGGCGGGCGATCCGGTGCGTGAGTGTCCGGGTCTTGCCGGTGCCCGGACCGGCCACGATCAGCACCGGGCCCGCCGCGGTGACCGCGGCCCGCTGCTCCTCATCCAGCCCCGCCAGCAGCCCGTGCTCCGCGTCCAGCCCGGCCAGCGCGCCCTCCGCCGCTCCGGCGGCCGCCCCATCCGCTGCCGAGCCCGGTGGGTCATGGGGGTCGATGTGACACTGCTGCCCACCTGAGGCAGGTGATGTCACATCGACCGCGCTGGGCTGGGGATCGGCGGTGGGCGCGCAGGGGCCGGCCTTGTCCGCCGCCGGTACGGCGGGCACGTCGAACAGGGCACCGGCCGGGGCGAGTTCCTCCGGGCGCATCAGCCGGACGGTGCCGTACTCTCCGTCGAAGCCCGCCTCCCTGATCACCTCGCCGCGGCGCAGCCGGGCCACGGCCTCGGCCAGCAGGCTGCCGCCGGCCCTGGCGATCTCCTCGTGCGCGACCTCGGTCAGGATTTCGATCTCCGGGCCCAGCGTGGCCACCAGCCGGTCAGTCTCGGCGGTCACCTTCTTGCTCTGTGGCCCCACCGACAGCAGCTCGCCGATGATCTGCGGCAACCGGATCAGGTTGGTGCTGGCGGGCGCGCCGTCGGGCCGGTAGCCGGGCGCCCGGTCGGCCAGCGCGGCCACCCGGTGCAGCACCCCAACGGTCAGCGGTTTATCGCATTTAGGGCAAATACCACTAAAGCTCCGGGTCTCTTCCGGGGTCAGCCGTACACCACATTTCCGGTGGCCATCAAGGTGATACTTGCCCTCCTCCGGATAGAACTCGATCGTCCCGGCCAGGCCATGCCCGGTGCGCAGCGCGTCCGCCATCTCGAAGTAATCCAGGCCGGTGCTAAACGTCGTGGCCTCGCGCCCGAGCATCGGCGGGGAGTGTGCGTCGGAGTTGCTTACCAAGCGATATGAGTCGAGTACAGAGCACATCCAGTTCATCGGCGGATCGGACGACAGCCCGGTCTCGACCGCGAAAACCTGATCCGCGAGATCCGCATAACACTCCGCTACACTGTCGAAACCCGACCGCGAGCCAAGGGCGGCGAACCAGGGGGTCCACACGTGAGCCGGGACGAGATAACAACCGGTGCCACCGTTAAGGGTGATCTCCAGGAGATCGCGTGAGTCGAGGCCGAGGATCGGGCGGCCGTCGGATGCCAGGTTCCCGATCTTGGAAAGGGCTGTGGTAATGCGCCCGGCCGCCTCGAAGGTCGGCGCATAGAGCAGATGGTGCACCTTTCTTGTCCGGTCCGCCCGGCGGTAGATAGTGGAGATCTCCACCGACAGCATGAACCGGACTGGCCGGTCACAGCTGGCCGGGGTTTTCCGGTGCAATTGCGTCTGGAGATCCGGGCGCAGCCGGAACAGCCCGGGCTCGGCCGGGATGAGCGAGGCGGCGAGTTCTTCGGCCCATGCCGGATGGGTGAAGTCACCCGTTCCCACCACCGTGATCCCTTTACGCAGGGCCCACCAGGCCAGATTGGCTACGTCGCAGTCCTTGCTGCATGCCCGGGAGAACCTGGAGTGGATGTGTGTGTCTGCCTGGAACATGCCGCCGTCGCCAACTCACGCCGTCTGAGGGATAACCCGCCCGGCCGATCCTGCCACGGGCGGCCGGCCGGTGACCGCCTGCCGCGCCGTTTTGGGGTATGCGTCACAATGCCTAGAGGGGCGCGACATCACCGCACCGCTCCGGCGGCCGAACTGGGAGTGCGCGGACGCGCCGTTGCGGGCGGCCGCGCAAGCCGCAGCTGAACCGGCGGGAAGGAGCGTGAGCCCGTGCAGGACCTGGCCGTGCTCGCTCCATCGCTGATTGTGTGCGCCGCCTTCCTTGTCGGGGTCTTCGCGCTGCTGCGGCACGAGATGGCGCCACGGCGCCGCGACCGTGAAGACTCCGGCCAGGCGGTGGATAACGCCCGGCCTGGCTCGTTTTCCGATGACGAAGATGGTGGGACATCCACTACATCCCAGCATGAAGATGTGACAGAACGGCGCGGCGGAAGGCGTTCGCCCGGGCCGGGTTGATAGTCTGTGTTGCACGGTTTCATGTAGATGTATCAGGCCGCTGATTACGGAGAGTTACGGCAATCTTCCGGACTGCTTGCTTCGCCTTCCGGTGCCAACTCAGATCCGATTTCCTGGAACCAGGAATTGTCAAAGCAACTGGCCGGGTATATGTTTGCGCCTAAATATACTTACCCAGCGGAAGGGCTGGCACCCTATGGCTCAGAAGGTGAAGGTGACGGTCGTCTGCGACCTTCCCCACGATGGCGAGGTCGATGGGCAGGAGACAGTTCAGTTCTCCTTTGACGGCGCCGCCTACGAGATCGATGTTTGCACCAAGCATGCTAAGGAACTGCGCGAAAAGGTCGGGCAGTACGCCGATCACGCGCGCAAGGTGGGTGCGGGCGGGCGGCGCCGCAGGTCGCGCACCGGGCCAGGCCGTGAGCGGAGCGGGGAAATCCGGGCCTGGGCGAAGCAGCGCGGCTACAAGGTGAGTGAGCGCGGCCGCATTCCCGCCACCATCATTGCGGAGTACGAAGCCAGTCACTGATTCGGTGCCCGGCCCGGTGTGCCGTCCACCTCTCCAGCCCGCCAGCCCGGACTGCTGCGGCACACGAGTGGGACACCACATCATCCGGTGGCCAGATATGCGCTCTTCCTGAGGGTGCCTTCGCAGGCCGCCGCGCGGCCCGCTGCCTATGGCGGCGGGCCGTTCGCTTGCGGCGTACTCGGAACACCAGTACCCCCTCACGGGGTTGGATGGGATGAAGGCCTCGTGTCGGGGAACGTCTTCAGCGTGCGATGTGTGCGGACGACGTGGCCCGGCACCTGGCTAGCATCTGCGGAAGGGACAGGGCCGGACATCCCAGCCCTGCCGACCGCTCTGTGAGGAGCGCGAGATGTTCGAAAGATTTACCGACCGGGCGCGGCGGGTTGTGGTCCTGGCTCAGGAAGAGGCCAGGATGCTCAATCACAACTACATCGGCACCGAGCACATCCTGCTCGGCCTGATCCACGAGGGCGAAGGCGTGGCCGCCAAGGCGCTGGAGTCGCTC
>DASYAV010000195.1:0-2151 GCA_036501145.1 Streptosporangiaceae bacterium
GCCATGCGCGAGGCGTACGCCGGGCACTACTTCGACACGATCGTGGTCGAGGGGCTGGCGGTGGCCGTCGGGCTGGCGGCCGTGCTCATGTGGCTGGGGTCGCGGGTCTTCGTCAGGGAGAACGCGTAGCCAAGACCTCGGTTACCTGGGCGGCTCGGGGAAGTGGCACGCCGCCCGGTGGCCGGGGGCGAGCTCGCCGAGCGGCGGCTCGGTGGTCTGGCAGATGTCCTGCGCCTTCCAGCATCTCGTGTGGAACCGGCAGCCGGGCGGCGGGTTCAGCGGGCTGGGCACGTCCCCGGTCAGCCGGATCCGCTCCCGGCGGATGCGGGGGCTGAGCGTTCCAGGCCCGGCCGCTTCGCCGGCGGCCGAGCCCGTGCGCGCGGCCGCCGGCTCAGGCACCGGGACCGCGGACAGCAGCGCCACCGTGTAGGGATGCCGCGGGCTGGCGTAGATGTCGTCGCGGCTGGCGATCTCCACGATCTTGCCGAGGTACATGACGGCCACCTGGTCGGCGATGTGCCGGACCACCGCCAGGTCGTGCGCGATGATCACATAGCTCAGCCCCAGCTCGTTCTGCAGGTCGTCGAGCAGGTTGATGACCTGCGCCTGGATGGACACGTCGAGCGCCGAGACCGGCTCGTCGGCCACGATCAGCTTGGGCCTCAGTGCCAGCGTGCGAGCCACCCCGATGCGCTGCCGCTGCCCGCCGGAGAACTCGTGCGGGTACCGGTTGTAGTGCTCGGGATTCAGCCCGACCATCTCCAGCAGCTCCTGGACGGCCCGCTTGACGCCCTGCTCGGTCTGCACGTGCTGCACGCGCAGCGGCGCGCCGATGATCGTGCCCACGGTATGCCGCGGATTGAGCGAGGAGTACGGGTCCTGGAAGATCATCCCGATCTCGCGGCGCAGCGGCCGCATCTGGCCCGCCCGCAGGTGGGTGATGTCCGTGCCGTCGAAGACGATGTTGCCGCTGGTCGGCTCGTCGAGCCGCGCGACCATGCGGCCGGTGGTGGTCTTGCCGCAGCCTGACTCGCCGACGATGCCGAGGGTCTGGCCCGCGGGCAGTGAGAAGTCGACCCCGTCCACGGCGCGGACCTGCGCCACGGTCCGGCGGAAGATCACGCCCCGCGTCACCGGGAAGTACCGGGTCAGCCCGGTCACGGTCAGCAGGTCGTCGCTCATGGTGCCTCTACTTCGGTAACGTTGTCACCGGGCTCGGCGGAGGCGGCGGCCTCGGCGGCGGCGGTCTCATCGGCCGCGGCGGCCGCGGCGGTCGCGGAGCCCGGCGCCAGCTGCGCCCATAGTTCCTGCTGCTTGGCCAGCATCAGGTGACAGGCCACGCGATGCCCTGGGCCGGTCTCCAGGAGCACCGGAATCTCGGTGCTGCACCGGTCGCCGCCGACCTGCGGCGGGTAGTTGCAGCGCGGGTGGAACGGGCAACCGGACGGCACGTGGATCAGGCTGGGCGGCGTGCCGCGGATCGGGCGCAGCCGCTCCAGCCGCGCCACGTCGAGCCGCGGCATCGAGCTGAGCAGGCCCCACGTGTAGGGGTGTCCTGGCTCGCGGAACACGTCGCCGGCGCTGCCGTTCTCCGCCACCCGCCCCGCGTACATGACCAGGATGTCGTCGGCGACCTCCGCCACCACGCCGAGGTCGTGGGTGATGATGATGACCGCCGACCCGAACTCGGCCTGCAGGTCCACGATCAGGTCGAGGATCTGGGCCTGCACGGTGACGTCGAGGGCGGTGGTCGGCTCGTCCGCGATCAGCAGCTCGGGCTCGGCCGCCAGCGCGACGGCGATCGCGATCCGCTGCCGCATCCCGCCGGAGAACTGGCCCGGGTAGGAGTCCAGGGCCTGCTCCGGATCGGGTATCCGGACGTCGGCCAGCAGCGAGACGCTCCGGGCCCGGGCCTCGGTCTTGGACACCCCGAGGTGGTGGCGCATGTGCTCGGTCATCTGGGTCCGGATCGGCAGGATCGGGTGCAGGCTGGTGGCCGGATCCTGGGAGACCAGGGCCACCCGCCGGCCCCGGATCGCGCGCAGCCGGCGCGGCGCCAGCCCGAGCAGTTCGGTGCCGTCCAGCCGGATCGAGCCCGTGCTGACCGAGCCGTGCGGGAGCAGCCCGAGGACGGCCAGCGCCGTCATCGTC
>DASYAV010000196.1:0-3040 GCA_036501145.1 Streptosporangiaceae bacterium
GCCGTGCCGGACGTGTCCGGCATCCCGGCGATCACCAACGACCCGGCGGTATTCAAGTTCTACAACGGCCAGAACATCAACACCGTGTTCGCCCAGGCCGACCAGCACATCAACGAGTCGTGGGGCTGGATACCTAACGTCGCCGACACGTACAACACGCTGGATAGCGCGTTCACCAGCGCGCTAGCGGGCAAGGGCACGTTCACCGGTGCGCTGGCCACCGCGCAGAGGGCGGCGGTGAGCCAGCTGGAGAGCGCGGGCCTGTCGGTTGCCGGCGGCTGACGGGCCGGGGCCATATGGCCTGACCCGCCCCTTCGTGTGCGGCACAGCCAGCGGCTGCTGGCCCTTCACCACTCGGCGAGCGAGCCGTCCTCGTGCCGCCACACCGGCGGCCGCCACCGGTGTCCTGTCTTGTCGGCCCGGCGCACCGCGTCCTCGTCCACCGTGATGCCGAGCCCGGGGCCCTCGGGCCGCCGCAGGTACCCGTCCGCCACCCGCAGCACGCTGCTGTCCATCAGGTAGTCCAGCAGGTCGGCCTCTTCGGCGGTGTTGTAGTGGATGCCCAGTCCGTACTCCTGGATGAGGAAGTTCGGCGTGGCGAACGCGACCTGGAGCGAGGCGGCCAGGGCGATCGGGCCGAGCGGGCAGTGCGGGGCCAGCAGTGCGTCGTAGGTCTCGGCCAGCGCGGCGATCCGGCGCACCTCGGAGATCCCGCCCGCGTGGGAGAGATCGGGCTGGGCCACGGCGACGCCGGCCTGCAGCACGGGCAGGAACTCCGACCGCGAGTAGAGCCGCTCGCCGCAGGCCACCGGCACCGTGCTGGCGGCCACCACGGCGGGCAGCAGGTGGCTGTGCTCGGGGGTTACCGGTTCCTCGGCGAACAGCGGGTGCAGCCCTTCGAGCTGAGGCAGCACCCGGCGGGCCGCGGCGGCGGTGAACCGGCCGTGGAAGTCCAGCGCCACGTCGCGGTCTGGGCCGAGCACCTCGCGCGCCGCGGCCACCCGGGCCACGATCCGGCCGGTCTCGGCCATCGACGGCAGGCGGCCGGTGCGGCCGTTGGCGTTCATCTTCACCGCGGTCATGCCCGCCTCGACGTGCGCCCGGACGCCGTCGGCCACCTCGCCGGGCTCGTCACCGCCGACCCAGGCGTACACCCGGACCCGGTCGCGCACCGGCCCGCCGAGCAGCACGTGCACGGGGGCACCGAGCGCCTGGCCGGCGATGTCCCACAGCGCCTGGTCCAGGCCGGCCACCGCGCTGGACAGGATCGGCCCGCCCCGGTAGAACGCGGCCTTGGTCAGCCGCTGCCAGTGGTCCTCGACGCGCAGCGGATCCTGGCCGGCCAGCAGTTCGGCGAGCTCGTGCACGGCCGCCCTGACCGTGTCCGCGCGCCCCTCGATGACCGGCTCGCCCCAGCCGGTCAGGCCGACGTCGGTGCCCACCCGGCAGAACAGCCAGCGCGGCGGGACCAGGAACGTGTCCACACTGGTGATCTTCATGCCGTGCCGTCCAGCCCAGTGCCGTCCAGCCCGGCACCGTCCAGCGCGCCGCCGGCCGGCTCCGGTCCGCCGCGCTCGCGCAGCGCACGGTCGACGTCGAAGTCGGACTGGTCGAGCAGGCCGCGCATCGCGGTCTCCGCCGCCGCCGGGTCACGGCCGCGCACCGCGTCCACCACCTGCTGGTGGGTGGGCACCGGGTCGGGCACCGACGGGCCATGGTGCACGAACTGGTCCCTGGCCCGCAGCCCGGCCTCGATCACCGCCTCCATCGGCAGCATCAGCTCGTTGTGCGCGGCCATCAGGAGGGCGCAGTGAAAGCGCAGGTCGGCCTCGATCGCGGCCTCAGCATCCGGCCCCGCATCGGTCATCGCCCGCACCGCGGCCGTCAGCTCGTCGAGGTCCCCGGTGGTGCGGCGGAGCGCGGCCAGCCGGGCGCCGGCCGGCTCGATGATGCCGCGCACCTCGGCCAGCCTGAGCAGGAAATCAGAGTCGGCGCCGTGCGCGGAGGCCTGCCAGCGGAGCAGATCCGGGTCGAGCAGGCTCCACTCGTGCCGGGGCCGCACCACGGTGCCGTGCCGGGGCCGCGCGGCCACCAGGCCCTTGGCGGTGAGCACCCGCAGGCTCTCCCGGACCACGGTGTGGCTGACCTCGAGCTCAGCCTCCAGCGCGACCGGGTCGAGCACCGTGCCGGGCGGGTAGGTCCCGCCGACCACCCGCTCCCCGATCACGTGCACCGTCCGGCCATGCGGCCCGCGGCTAGGCGTACGCGCCATCTGCTCTCCCCCCAGGGTGGCGACGATTTTCGCAGGCTCGGCGCACCCGGCGGTAGGGACTTGCGGGCACCGTGCGGCCTTGACTGGACGGCTCGTTTCGGACAGGGTATCAGGCAATAATCATTTAAATGATAAATATTGACAGTCACGCCGGGCTGCGGAAGGCTCGACCACCACACCAGTCACTGACCGTGGCGTTCCGTCGTGGGAAAGGCAGCGATCATGGCCATCGGAAGATCTCTGCGCCGCGGGCCCTGGCGGTCCCGGCATCTGGCCTGGCCCGCCGCGGCCCTGGCGGCCGTCCTCGCCGTGTCAGCCTGCAGCTCGTCCGGCGGCGGCTCGGGCAGCGGCTCGTCGGCACCGCCGAAGTCCGGCGTGGCGCACCTGACGTTCTGGAGCTGGGTGCCCAACATCGGGAACGCGGTGAACCTGTTCAATAAGACGCACAAGAACATCCAGGTCAGCCTGGACACCATCCCCACCGGGTCGAACGGCGGCTACGCCAAGATGCTGGCCGCGGTCAAGGCCGGCAACGGGCCGTGCGACGCGCAGGTGGAGTACCAGGAACTGCCCACGTTCGTGGTCCAGGGCGCGCTGGTCGACATCAAGCAGTACGCGTCGGCTTCGCAGCGCCTGTTCGTGCCCTGGCAGTGGCAGCAGGGCGTGTTCAACGGCGGTGTCTACGCGATCCCGCAGGCCAGCGGGCCGATGGGGCTGTTCTACAACAAGAAGGTGTGGTCGGCGGCCGGGGTGACCAGCCCGCCCAGG
>DASYAV010000197.1:0-23249 GCA_036501145.1 Streptosporangiaceae bacterium
GCCGACTTACCCCAGTTGTGGGTGGTCAGGTACACGGCCTGGATGCCGTCGGTGGTCATGTTCGGTCCCCTTCGGTGTCTGCGGAGCGCCGGCGCTGGCCGGCCAGGTACTGGCGCAGCGCGTCGGCCACGATGGCCGACAGCGGCTGCTCGGTGTCGATGGCGTGGTGCTTGACCTCCCGGATGAGCTCGACCGGGAGGTACACGTTGAGCTGCTTCTGGTCACCGGCCATGCAAGAAGCTTAGATTGCTAGCATTCTAAAATCAACTCGTTGTGACTGTGCCCGACGGGCTGGCCGGTGGCGCCGGGGGGTGGCCGGGGTGGCCGGTGACGCCGGGCTGACCCGGCCGCCACAGCGTCAGGGGGGCGTGGGGCCGGCGTCCTCACAGACGAGGGCCCAGGGGCGGTCGGTCACCCGGGTCATCACCAGGGTGACCCGGCGGGAACCGGACAGCTTGAGCTGGCGGTGCAGCCGGTCGGTGTCCCCGGCCAGGCCGCGGCGGCGGATGTCCACCGCGCCGACGTCCAGCGCACGCAGCCGGGCGGGCAGCCGCTTCTGGTCCCACGGCCCGGAATCCACGATCCGCAGCAGCCGGGCGAACGGGGTCGGCGCCGCTTCGTCGGCGGACAGGAACGCGATCTGGCTGTCGATCTGCCAGGCGCCGGTCATCCGGGCCAGGTCCCGCACCAGGCCCGCCCGGGTGACCGCCGGGCTTGGGTCGTAGAGGTAGGCACCGGGCGGCCGGACCGGCACCGCCGCGCCGCGGGGGTCATCGGCGCCTGGGCCCGGGCCGCCGCCGGGCCGCGCCGCGCGCGGGCTGGCCAGGGTGTGCCCGCCGGGCAGGATGGTGGCCCGCCGCGCCGCGGTGGCCAGCGGCGGCGACCAGAGCACAGCCTCCTTCAGCTCCCGCCCGACCGCGATGAATTCCAGTTCCCAGTCATCCGGGACGGCTTCGCGGGGCAGGCCGGGCGCGGCCTTGATGCCTACCCGGTCCACCCGGGTAGCCAGGCTCAGGCACCAGTCCAGCGGCGGCTCGCTGTCCCCGGTGCGCAGCCGCCGCGGCCCGGCCCGCCGCGCGGGGTCGGCGAACACCGCCTGCACCGTGGCCAGGCCGGCGTCGCGCACGTCGGCACACACGGTGCTGACGTTGCCGTCCACCCCGTGCACGGCGGCGTTGGCCCGGGCCATCCGCAGGTGCAGCGGGTCCCGGTCCACGGCGAGCACGGTGTGCCCGGCGGCGAGCGTGGTCAGGTCGCCGCCGATGCCGCAGCACAGGTCGGCCACCCCGGCCAGGCCGGCGTACCGGCGGGCCCGGTGCCCGGACACCAGCTCCGAGGAAGCCTGCTCCAGCCCGGGCCGGGTGAAGAACATGGACATGGCGCGGCGGAACTTCGGCCGCGCCCGGACCCGCAGGTCATGCTGGGCCAGCGCGTCGCTGACCAGCCAGGCCGGGTACTCCGCCCGCAGCCGCGTGGCCAGCCGGAGTTCGGCGCCCGGGCTGACGTCCTCCCCGGCGAGCCGGTCCAGCAGCTCGGCCCCGCGCGGGGACAGCAAGGCCTCGAAACGGGCCAGCGCGTCCCCGGGGTCACTCATGACTCACCAGAGCACCGCACCCGGCGGCTGGCGTCAACCGGGCGCGCCCACCGGGGTGCCGCCGGCCTGCCCGCTGCCCGGCGGGGAACCGGCCCGGGGTAGTCAGGCCGGGGCGCCGACCTCTGCATCGGCGATCAGAACAACGTCATCTCGTCGCTCTGCGCCCCGCGCAGCGCGTCGTAGTCGAGCACCACGCAGCGGATCCCGCGGTCCTCGGCGAGCACTCTAGCCTGGGGCTTTATCTCCTGTGCGGCGAAGACCCCGCGGACCGGGGCGAGCAGCGGATCCCGGTTGAGCAGCTCCAGATATCTCGTCAGCTGCTCCACACCGTCGATTTCGCCGCGCCTCTTGATCTCGACCGCTACGCTCACCCCGTCGCCGTCCCGGCACATCAGGTCGACCGGGCCGATCGCCGTCGGGAACTCCCGGCGGACCAGCCGCCAGCCCTCGCCGAGCACGCTGACCTGGGCGGCCAGCCGCTCCTGGAGCTGCGACTCGACGCCGTCCTTCTGTAGGCCGGGATCGACCCCCAGGTCGTAGGAGGAGTCGCTGATGACCTCCTCGATCAGGACGGTGAGCATCTCACCGGACTTGCCGGTCACCGTCCACCGGTCCGGCTGCTCGGCCAGCCGGCACGGCGGCGACATCCAGTTCAGCGGCTTGTAACTGCCGCCGTCGGAGTGCACGAGCACGGAGCCGTCGGCCTTGACGATCAGCAGCCGGAGCGCCGAGGGCAGGTGGGCGGTGAGCCGTCCCGCGTAATCCACGCTGCACCGGGCAACAACAATGCGCACGAGAGCCAACCCTAGCGAGCCCGGCGACCCCTGCGTGCGAGTGTGCCGAGGGCGGGGTTCGCGGCGGGATCACGAAGCACAGGTTTCCCGCCTTCCTGGCGAGTACAGACCGCGACCGCGTACCGGCCGCCTCCGGGGTACTCGAACACCGCCTCGTCCTAGTAGTTGTCAACCAGAAGTACCTGCGGTGCGTCAACTACTTACCAGACGTGATCGGGGTGCGGTGGAAGAGATCGAATACCGGCCGCAGCGCGGGGTCGGGGTCCCCACGTTGATCAGGGCGTGCGTCACCGGCGCGGTTGCGGTAGGGCTGCTCTCTCTTGGCGTTCAATTCCGAGCCGCTTTCTACCTCGCGGCATTCCCGGCCGTCATAGCGATCCCCTCATTCGCGGCCTACGCGTCAAGCCGGCGGCTTCGGACCCGGCTGACCGCGGAGGGGATCGAAAGCCGCCGCCTTCGGACCTGGTTCATCCCATGGGCGCAGATCCGCGACACCGAGGTCGTCAGCCGGGTCACCGTCACCGATGTGCCTGTCATGGGGAACCGTGCTTCGGGCCGTTATGGCAGCAGGTCGGGAGCCGCGACCCGCAAAGAGGCGACAATAAGGGTGCAGCAGGCCAGCGGCCGCTGGCGGGAACTGGCCATGCCCGCGGTGTGGGGAAACGCCCCTGATCCGGACTTCACGAGCAAGGCGCGGGCAATAGAAGACCGGTGGCGGGCCGCTACCGGCCAGGCACACGTGAACTGAGGTGGCGATGATTGACCGTGTCAACGCACCGCATACTCGCTTGGCCGTCGCAGGACCGCGCGTCCCGTTGGGACACGCGACAGTGTGGCAGCTGAGAGGGCGGCAGATGCTGCGTGCAAAGGCCAGGTCTGCGTCCCGGGCATGCCGGCGGGGTCATCATGTCCTGCTCACTGATCATCTGCGGCTGCAAACAGCAACTGACCGCGACGAGGTGATCATGAGGGCTGCGGCCAGTGACCCCCAGGCGCAGCGCTGGCTCGGCTGGTCAGCCAGATTCCTGATACCCGAACATGAACGTGACCTCCTGCTCGCGCTGGAACCAGGCTGCGGGCTGGGTCGCCCCGGCGGCCGGAATCACTTCCTGCTGGCCGTGGACCGCGCCGGCGGTCTAGCTGCCGGGGGGGCGGTCCTGGACGCCAGGAGCCTGGAGGTGGGCGGCTGGCTTGCGCCCAAGTTCCGCGCCCGCGGTCTCGGGGCCGAGCTCTTTGCCGCCATGGCCCAGTTCGGGCACGAACATCTGGGTATCACCACGGTGCGCGCGGCGGCCGAGCCGGCGAACGTCGCATCCGTGGGCGCGCTGCTGGCTGCGGGATTCCAGCCGAGCCAGGGCCCGCAGACGTACCGCCTCCCTGACGGCCGGATTATCCCAGCTCGCTGGTTTAGCCACGACACTGAGCAACCAGCCAGATGCCGCTTACGACCATAGACGACCAGCACGGCCTGACGCTGGCCTGTCTGGTCGCCGCCGACCGCTGCCAGCGCCTCCTGACTGTCCCCGAACTGCCGGCCAGCCGGCGCATAGGCTCCTGAACATTCGCGTCAAGTCCGCACTCAGCCGGCGGCTTCGACCCGGCGGTACGCGGCAGCCCGGCTACCGGGGCTCCTGACATACAGTGACGGCCGTGAGCCCACGTCGTGCCCGCCGGCTGCCCGGCGACGTCCCGCGCAAGGGACGCGGCGGCATCGTGCCCGCGGGCCGGGGTGACGGCGACGCGGACACCGAGCGCCCGGTGGGGCCGGAGCGCACCGAGCCGTGGCCGGACGGGGACTGGGTGGTCCGCCTGGTATCGGGGTCCGCGAGCGGCAAGTCATATCGTTGTCCTGGCTGCGACCAGGAGATCCGGGCGGGAACGGCGCACGTGGTGGCCTGGCCGGCGCTGACGCCGGGCCTGGATGAGCGCAGGCACTGGCACCGGGCATGCTGGCAGCGGCGGCTGCACCGCAAACCCGGGCCGCGCAGGCCACGCTGACACACGGAAGGATCAGTGAGCACACGTTGACCGATATCAGGTCCTCGACCGTCCTGCCGGCCCGGCGCGAGGCGATCAAGCTGCGGACGCCCGACGGCCTGCACCTGGTGGGCGAGCTGGCGCGGCCGGCCGGCCGCGACCCAGTGGCCACCCTGATCTGCCTGCACCCACTGCCCACACAGGGCGGCATGATGGACAGCCACATCCTGCGTAAGGCGTCCTACCGGCTGCCCGCGCTGGCCGGCCTGGCCGTACTGCGGTTCAACACCCGCGGCACGGAGTCCGAGCAGGGCCGCAGCGAGGGCGAGTTCGGCGGCGGCGACACCGAGCGGTATGACGTGGCGGCGGCGATCAGCTATGCCGTCGAGGCGGGGCTGCCCAGGCGCTGGCTACTCGGCTGGTCGTTCGGCACCGAGCTGGCGCTGGCCTGGGGGAACGACCCGGCGGTGGAGGGCGCGATCCTGCTCTCGCCGCCGCTGCGCCGGGCCGGCGACGCGGTGCTGGACGGCTGGGCCGCGTCCGGGCGGCCGCTGCTCGCGCTGGTGCCCGAGCTCGACGACTACCTGCGGCCGGAGGAGGCCAGGCGCCGGTTCGCCCGGGTCCCGCAGGCCGAGGTGGTCGGCGTGGACAAGGCGAAGCACCTGTGGGTGGGCGAGCCGTATGTGCGTATTGTGCTGAACGAGATCGTGCGCAGGGTGAACCCGGCGGCCTGGCCGCTGCCCACCGAATGGGAGGACCCCGATGAGCACTAGCCTGTTCGACCTCACCGGCCGGACCGCATTCGTCACCGGGGCGTCCCGCGGGATCGGCCAGGCGGCGGCGGTGGCGATGGCCGCGGCGGGTGCGGACCTGGCGCTGGTCGCGCGCAGCGAGGACGGCCTGGCCGAGACGGCGCGCGCCGCCGGTCAGCACGGCCGGAAGGCGTTCGTCATCCCGGCCGATGTGACCAGCGAGGAGGCGGTGAACGGCGCCGTCGCCGAGGCCATCGACCGGCTCGGCCACATCGACATCGTGATGAACAACGCCGGCGGCAGCAACTTCATGGTGCCGTTCGCCGACCTCCGGGTGTCCGGCTGGGACAAGATCATGCGGCTGAACGTGAACTCGGCGGTGTACGTGTGCCGCGCGGCCGCGGCGCACATGCTGGAGCGCGGCACCGGCTCGGTGATCAACGTCGCGTCGGTCGGCGGGCTGGCCGGGGCGCCGCTGCTGGCGCACTACGGGGCGGCCAAGGCCGCGCTGATCTCGCTGACCAGGTCGCTCGCGGTGGAGTGGGCGCCGCGGGGCATCCGGGTGAACGCGCTGTGCCCCGGCTGGACCGCCACCGAGCTCAACCGCAACCTGTGGGGCGACGAGACCGCGGAGCGGTCCACCGTGGCCACGGTGCCCATGCAGCGCTGGGCCCGGGCGGAGGAGATGTCCGGCCCGGTGCTGTTCCTGGCCAGCGACGCCTCGTCGTACATGACCGGGCAGACGCTGGTGATTGACGGCGGCCAGACTATCGCACCTTGACGGCTGCGCCTTCCCGCCGGGGCGCGTAGCGGTGCGGGTGGCGCGACCGGCCGGGTGAGCCAGCGCGGCAGCCGGGCGGGAGGCCTGCCAAATCAGCCGGCCAGCGCGGGCACCTGCTCCGGCTCGGTGGCGGCCAGCGGCGCGCGGCCGACGATGAGGTCGGCGGCCCGCTCGGCGATCGCGATCACCGGGGCGTTGGTGTTGCCGCGCGGCACCGTGGGCATGACCGAGGCGTCCACCACGCGGAGCCCGTCGACGCCGCGCACCCGCAGCTCCGGGTCGAGCACGCTGGTCAGCCGGCTTGCGACCAACCGCGAGTCGCCGCCCATCGCGCAGCTGCCGACCGGGTGGTAAAGCGTGGCCAGGTCCTGCCTGATGAACGCGCGGAGCTCGGCGTCGGTGCTGGCCTCGGCGCCCGGCGCGAGCTCGCCGGTGCAGATCCGGGCCATCGGCTTGGCCGCGGCGAACTGCCGGGCCATCCGCAGCCCGGCGACGAGCGGCTCGATGTCGTGAGCTGCCGCCAGGTAGCCGGGGTCGATGGCTGGCTTGTGCCGGGGGTCGGCGCTGCGCAGCGTGATCTTGCCGCGGCTGGCCACCGACACCAGCGTGATCAGCACGGACAGCGCCCGCTTGGCCGGGTCGGTGAGGCCCTGGTTTTCGTAGGGCACCGGAAGCACGTGCCACTGCAGGTCGGGCGCGGGCAGCCCCGGGTCGGACCGGGTGAACCCGCCGGCCTCGGCCACGTTGCTGACCAGTGGCCCGGAGTGCGCCAGCTGCCAGCGCAGCAGGTTGGCCGTGCTGGCCTGCTCCCACAGCCCGCGGACCTTCGGGGTGTGCCACATGGCGGTGACGATCGGGTGGTCGATCAGGTTCGCGCCGACGCCGGGGCTGTCCAGCACGACCTCGATGCCCATCTCGCGCAGGTGGTCGGCGGGGCCGATGCCGGACAGCATGAGCAGTTGCGGGGTGTTCACCGCGCCGCCGGACAGGATGACCTCGCGGCCGGCCCGGGCGGTCTGCGCGGCGCCGTCGTGCCGGTAGTGCACGGCGGCGGCGCGGCCGTCCTCGACCGCCACGCTGGTCACCAGGCTGTCGGTCTGCACGGTGAGGTTCGGCCGGCCCAGCGCGGGACGCAGATAGCCGTCCGCGGTGGAACACCGGCGGCCGCGGCGCTGGGTGACCTGGTAGACACCGACGCCGTCCTGCTCCGCCCCGTTGAAGTCGTCGTTGGCCGGCTGGCCGCACTCCTGCGCCGCCTTGACGAAGGCCTTGGCCAGCGGGGAGGCATGCCCGTCGCTGACCGCGAGCGGGCCGCCGGCGCCGTGGTAGGCCGACGCGCCGCGGGAGTTGTCCTCGGCCCGGCGGAAGTAGGGCAGCATCTCGGTGTAGCCCCAGCCGGTGCAGCCGTACTCGTCGCGCCAGCTGTCGTAGTCGTAGCGGTTGCCCCTGATGTAGATCATGGCGTTGATCGACGAGGAACCGCCGAGCGTCTTGCCGCGTGGCCAGTACACCTGCCGGCCGCCGGCCCGGTCCTGCGGGACCGTGCTGTAGTCCCAGTCGTAGGGGCCCTTGAACAGCAGGTTGAGCGCGGCCGGGATATGGATCTCGTCCGCGTCGTCCGGCGGGCCGGCCTCCAGCAGCAGCACCCGCACCGACGGATCCTCGCTGAGCCGTGCCGCCAGCACACAGCCCGCGCTGCCGGCCCCCACGATGACATAGTCGTATGCGGTTTCCACTGGCCACCTCCCGAACGCTGTTCGGACAGCCACATTACTCGGGTAAGACACAGCCGCGCTCCCCGCCGACCCGGCCGGGCGCGCGGCTCCCCCCCCTGGGGTATCCGGCGGGCCCCCGAGATCCGCCGGGTACCTGACGCCAGCACTCGACGGTGCTGGCATCTGGCATCGGGAGCGGCCCGGCCGGCACGGTTCCGGCGCTCAGGACGAGCGCCGCGCACGCCGCCGGGACCAGCGCCGGACCCCCACCCGGCTCTCCCCCGATTACTCTATGCAGTCATACGATGCCACATCGTGTTCAGAATGTGAATACCTAAGATCACAAACCTGCGAGCACCTGGTCACGGTGCCGGGCGGGGTGGCCGGTACGGTGTCTGGCATGGCTGGCAATCGCAGAGAAGATCCCGTTGTGCTGTCCCGCATCTACACCCGCACCGGCGACGACGGCAGTACCGCGCTCGGCGACTTCTCCCGGGCCAGCAAGACCGACCCGCGGCTGGTCGCCTACGCGGACGTGGACGAGGCGAACAGCGCGATCGGCGTGGCGCTCAGCCTGGGCGGCCTGCCGCCGGCGATCGCGGCGCTGCTCACCCGGATCCAGAACGAGATGTTCGACGTGGGCGCGGACCTGTGCAACCCGGTCACGCCGGACTCACCGCAGTCCGCGCTGCGGGTCACCGGCGAGTACGTGACCGCCCTGGAGCAGGCTTGCGACGAGTACAACGAGGGTCTGGAGACGCTGCGCAGCTTCATCCTGCCCGGCGGCACCCCCGGCGCGGCGCTGCTGCACGTGGCGCGCACCGTGGTCCGGCGGGCCGAGCGCAGCGCCTGGGCGGCGATCACGGCACACGGCGACACCGTCAACCCGGTCACCGCCCGCTACCTGAACCGGCTGTCGGACCTGCTGTTCATCCTGTCCCGGCAGGCGAACGCCGAACGCGGCGACGTGCTGTGGCAGCCCGGCGGCGAGCGCTGAGCGCTCCGCGAAAGCGGGTAACCGGATCTGGCCCAGGTGGGAGGACGGCGGCGCCGACTCCAGCCAGGCCAGGAAGCCGGTGAGCGCCGACTCGCTCATGGCCAGTTCCATCGGCTCGGCCTGCTCGCCGGCCCGGCACTCCACCACGATCAGCCCGGGGCCCAGGCTGGCCGTCTCGGCGGGCTCGGGTTCGCGCCGGGAGGTGACCGTCAGCATGTTGCGGGGGAAGATCTCGTCGGGGCGCAGCAGCAGCCCGAAGACCTGATGCCAGCGCAACTCGTGCGGCTGGTAGGAAGCGACGCCCAGCCGCCAGGGGCTGTCCCGGCCCGGCCGCCGCAGGCCGCATTCGACGGTGCCGCCGCGGCGCTCGATCAGCGCGCGCCGCCCGGCCACGGCGACAGCCGCGAGCACGACACAGATCAGGACTAGCGCGATGAGCCAGCCGGCGTCGAAAGCAGCCGATCCGCCCACCGCGCGGCCGTCAGGCCTGCTCGCCTGCGGCCCGCAACCGCGCCCTGGCGTACCTGGTCTCGGCCGGCTCCTCGCCGCCCGCGGCCGTGCCGCCGGTGGCCTCGAGCTCGGCCCGCACGGCGGACGTGTCCACCTCGCTGCCCAGCTGAGCCTGCCGGGCCAGGATCGACACCCGGTTGTCGGCCACCGACAGGAAGCCACCGCTCACCGCGGCGACCACCTCGCCCGCGGCCGCCCGCGAGCCACCCGCGTCCGGCCCGGATTCCGCGGACCCGGTGGACTCGGCGTCCAGGATCCGGACCACGCTGCCCTCGGCCAGCAGGCCGATCACCGGCGGATGCGACTGCATCAGGCCGATGTCGCCGTCATGCGTCTTGGCGATGACCATCCTGGCCGAGCCCGACCAGATCTCCCGGTCGGGGACGACCAGCTCCACGTGCAGTGTCACCGGCACTCCCTGGCCCGCCGCGGGCTGGTCACGACGACTTCTCCATCTCGGCGGCCTTCTTCTCCACGTCCTCGATGCCACCGCACATGAAGAACGCCTGCTCCGGGATGTGGTCGTACTGGCCCTCGGTCAGCGCCTTGAACGAGGCGACGGTCTCGGTCAGCGGCACGAACACGCCCGGCTGCCCGGTGAACTGCTCGGCCACGAACATCGGGTGGGACAGGAACCGCTCGATCCGCCGGGCCCGCTGCACGGTGACCTTGTCCTCTTCGGACAGTTCGTCGATGCCGAGGATCGCGATGATGTCCTGCAGCTCGTTGTACCGCTGCAGGATGCGGATGACCTCGCGGGCCACGTCGTAGTGCTCCTGGCCGATGTACTTGGCGTCCATGATCCGCGAGGTGGAGTCGAGCGGGTCCACCGCCGGGAAGATGCCCTTCTCGGTGATGGCCCGGGACAGCGTGGTGGTGGCGTCCAGGTGCGCGAACACGGTGTGCGGCGCCGGGTCGGTGATGTCGTCGGCGGGCACGAAGATGGCCTGCATCGAGGTGATGGAGTGGCCGCGGGTGGAGGTGATCCGCTCCTGCAGCTGCCCCATCTCGTCGGCCAGGGTGGGCTGGTAGCCCACCGCGGACGGCATCCGGCCGAGCAGCGTGGACACCTCCGAGCCGGCCTGGGTGAACCGGAAGATGTTGTCGATGAACAGCAGCACGTCCTGCTGCTGCTCGTCGCGGAAGTACTCGGCCATGGTGAGGGCGGCCAGCGCGACCCGCAGCCGGGTGCCCGGCGGCTCGTCCATCTGGCCGAACACCAGCGCGGTGTCGTTGATGACGCCGGACTCGGTCATTTCCAGGAACAGGTCGTTGCCCTCGCGGGTGCGCTCCCCCACGCCGGCGAACACCGAGACGCCGCTGAAGTTCTTGGCGACCCGGGTGATCATCTCCTGGATGAGCACGGTCTTGCCCACACCGGCGCCGCCGAACAAACCGATCTTGCCGCCCTTGACGTACGGGGTCAGCAGGTCGAGGACCTTGATGCCGGTTTCCAGGATCTCGGTCCGCGGCTCCAGCTGGTCGAACGCCGGCGGGTCGCGGTGGATCGGCCACCGCTCGGCGACCTGCAGCGACGAGATCGGAACGTCCAGGGTCTCGCCGAGCACGTTGAACACGTGGCCCTTGGTCAGGTCGCCGACCGGCACCGAGATGGCCTCGCCGGTGTCGGTGACGGTAGCGCCGCGGACCATCCCGTCGGTCTGCTGCATGGAGATGGCCCGGGCCATATTGTCGCCGATGTGCTGGGCGACCTCCAGGGTCAGGGTCTTGGTCTCACCCTCCAGCGTCACGTCCACGTGCAGGGCGTTGTAGATGTCGGGCATCGTCTCGGCGGAGAACTCGACGTCCACCACCGGGCCGATGACCCGGGCGACGCGGCCCGTGCCGCCGGCGGTGGTTTCCGGGGCGGCGCTGTGGGTTTCCGTGGTCATGCTGACCTCACTCACTTCCGGCGATCGCTTCGGCCAGCGCGTTGGCGCCGCCGACAATCTCGCTGATTTCCTGGGTGATCTCGGCCTGCCGGGCCTTGTTGGCCTCGCGGGTCAGCGCCTCGATCAAGTCGTTGGCATTGTCGGTCGCGGACTTCATGGCCCGCCGCCGGGCGGCGACCTCGGCGGCCGCGGCTTCGAGCAGCGCCTGGTACAGCCGGGTCTCCACGTACCACGGCAGCAGCGCGTCCAGCACCGCTTCCGGGGACGGCTCGAACTCGAACTTGTTCAGCTGTCCTTCGGTCGGCTCGTCGGTGGTCTGCTCCACCTCCATGGGCAGGATCCGGCGGGCGACGGGACGCTGGGTCAGCATCGAGACGAACTCGGTGTGCACGAGATGGATCTCGCCGATGCCGCCGGCGTTGAAGTCCTCGAGCAACCGGGCGGCGATCTCACTGGCGTCGGTGAACTGCGGCCGCTCGGAGAACCCGCTCCACTCCGCGGTGATCTCACGCTGCCGGAACCGGTGCCAGACGATGCCCTTCGTCCCGGACACGTACGGCAGCACGTCGATGCCCCGGCCGGACAGCGTCTCGGTCACCGCCTGAGCCTCGCGCAGCACGTTGGCGTTGTACCCGCCGGCGAAGCCGCGGTCGCTGGTGAGCATGACCACCGCGGCCCGGCCAGGATTGGCCGCCTCGGTGATCATCGGGTGGGTGATCGACGGCGAGCCGCTGACCACAGACTCGACGGCCCTGGTGAGCTCGCGCGCGTATGGGGCCGCGGCGCGGACCCGCTGCTGCGCCCGGATGATCCGGGACGACGCGATCAGCTCCTGGGCACGCGTGATCTTGGCGGTGGACTGGACTGCCCCGATCCGCCGCCTGACCGCGCGTAGCTGTGCTCCCATGCCCTCGCTACCTCAACTCTGGTCGTCCGGCTTGGGGGCCGGCTCCTGGTACTGCTTGATCTTTTCCTGCTTTTCCTCGCCCGGGGCCAGGGGATCGACCGGCTCGTCCTTGACGAGCAGCTCGCCGCCGCTGGTCTCGAAGCCCTTCTTGAAGTCCCCGATCGCGTCCTTGAGCGCGGACAGCGTGTCGTCGGACAGCTGGCCGGTTTCCTTGATCGCGTCGTAGATGCCCTGCCGGCTGCGGTGCACGTAGTCGAGGAACTCGTGCTCGAACCGGCTGACGTCCTCCACCGGCACGTCGTCGAGGTGGCCCTCGGTGCCGGCCCAGATCGTGACGACCTGCCGCTCCACCGGGTACGGGCTGTACTGCGGCTGCTTGAGCAGCTCGACCAGCCGCTCGCCGCGGTCCAGCTGGGCCCGGGAGGCGGCGTCCAGGTCGGAGGCGAACGAGGCGAACGCCTCCAGGTCGCGGTACTGGGACAGGGCCAGCTTGATGCCGCCCGCGACCGTCTTCATCGCCTTGATCTGCGCGTCGCCGCCGACCCTGGAGACCGAGCGGCCGACGTTGATGGCCGGCCGGACACCGGAGTTGAACAGGTCGGTCTCCAGGAAGATCTGGCCGTCGGTGATCGAGATGACGTTGGTCGGGATGTAGGCCGAGATGTCGTTGGCCTTGGTCTCGATCACCGGCAGCCCGGTCATCGATCCGGCGCCAAGCTCGTCGGACAGCTTGGCGCACCGCTCCAGCAGCCGGGAGTGCAGGTAGAAGACGTCGCCCGGGTAGGCCTCGCGGCCCGGCGGGCGGCGCAGCAGCAGCGACACCGCTCGGTAGGCCTCGGCCTGCTTGGACAGGTCGTCGAAGATGATCAGCACGTGCTGGCCGTTGTACATCCAGTGCTGGCCGATGGCCGACCCGGTGTACGGCGCGATGTACTTGAAGCCGGCCGGGTCGGACGCGGGTGCGGCCACGATCGTGGTGTACTCCAGCGCGCCAGCGTCCTCGAGGGACTGGCGGACCTGCGCGGTCGTCGAGCCCTTCTGGCCGATGGCCACGTAGACGCAGCGGACCTGGCGGGCTGGGTCGCCCGACTCCCAGTTCTCCCGCTGGTTGATGATCGCGTCGATACCGATGGCGGTCTTGCCGGTCTGCCGGTCGCCGATGATCAGCTCGCGCTGGCCGCGGCCGATCGGGGTGATCGCGTCGATGGCCTTGATGCCGGTCTGCAGCGGCTCGTGCACCTTCTTGCGCTGCACCACCGTGGGGGCCTGGATCTCCAGCTCACGCAGCTGGGTGTCGGCAATCTCGCCCAGCCCGTCCAGCGGCTGGCCCAGCGGGTCCACCACGCGGCCGAGGTACGCGTCGCCGACCGGCACGGACAGTACCTCGCCGGTGCGCCGGACCTGCTGGCCTTCGTCGATCTTGCTGAAGTCGCCGAGGATCACGACGCCGATCTCGCGCTCCTCCAGGTTCAGCGCGAGGCCGCGGGTGCCGTCAGGGAACTCGAGCAGCTCGTTGGCCATGGCCGAGGGCAGCCCCTCGACCCGCGCGATACCGTCACCGGCCTCGGTGACCGTGCCGACCTCTTCGCGCGATGGTGCGTCGGGCGAGTACGCGTCGACGAACTTGGAGAGCGCTTCCCGGATTTCCTCCGGCCGGATTGTCAGCTCCGTCATCTTCCTCATGTCCCTCGTGTATTCGGGGCCACGGCGGTCAGCCCGCCAGCCTGCGCCGCAGCGCCGCCAGCCGGTTCACCACGCTGGCGTCGATGAACTCGTCACCGACCTGGATCGACATGCCTCCCAGCACTTGCGGATCCAGCACGATGTTGAGATGTACGTCATGTCCGTAGACGGCGGCCAGCGCGCCGGCCAGCCGGTCGGCCTGGCGCTGGCTGAGAGCGGACGCCACGCGCACCTCGGCGACCACGCGCTGACGCCGTTCGGCGGCCACCCTCGCGTAGCTCTCCAGGTTCGTCTCCAGGGTACGGCCCCTCGGATGGAGGGCGGCCTGGGTGATCAGGAGCTCGGTGGCCGGGGTGGACTTGCCGTCCAGCAGCGCCGCGACCAGGCCGCGTTTGCGGTCGGCGGGCAGGTAAGGGTCGGCCAGCGCGGCCCGCAGCTGGGGCTGCGCGACCAGCAGCCGGCTGAACCGGAACAGCTCGTCTTCCAGATCGTCGAGCTTGCGCGACTTGTCCGCCGAGATCACCACGGCCCGCACCGCGAGCTCCTCGGTGGCGTCGGCCAGATCCCGCGGCACCGACCAGCGCGCCGAGACCAGCCCGGCCAGCAGGTCGAGGGTGACCGCGGAGACCTTCCCGTCCAGCAGCGACCGGATCAGCCCGGCCTTGGCCTCTGCGGCCCGGGCTGGGTCGGTCAGCGCCCGGCGCAGGCCGTGCTCGGTGTCGAGCAGCGCGGCCACGGCGAACAGGTCGTCGCCGAGCGTGTCCGCGGCCGCCTTGCTGGTGGCCAGCGCGGTGAGCTGCCCGCTGGCCCCGGCCAGGGATGCCCTGCTCGCGCCTCTCATCGGCTCACCTCGTCTGCCATGTTCGCTGCGTAAAGTACTGCGTCTGCATACTTAACGGTGCCCAGCTGACGCCGCGTCAACGGCCGGCCCGGAGCTCCGTGGCCTGCTCGCCGGTGGCTTCCAGCTCGTCGAGGAACCGGTCCACGACGCGGCTGCGCCGGACCTCGTCCTCGAGCGACTCACCGACGATCCGGCTGGCCAGCTCGGTGGCCATCTGGCCGACCTCGCGGCGCAGCGTGTTCACCGCCTGCTGCCGCTCGGCATCGATCTGCGCCTGCGCGCTCTCGACCAGCCGGTTGCGCTCGGCCTCGCCCTGGGCCCGCATCTCGGCGAGGATCTGCGATCCCTGCTCGCGGGCCTCTTCGCGCAGCCTGGCCGCCTCGTGCCGGGCCTCTTCGAGTTGCTCCCGGTACTGCTGGAGCACCCGGTCGGCCTCTTCCTGGGCCTCCTCGGCCTTGTGCAGGCCGCCCTCGATGGCCTCGGTCCGCTCCTCGAGGGTCTTCTGGATCCTCGGCATCAGCACCTTGGCGAGCCCGCCGAACACCACGACGAAGCCGATCAGCCCAAGGATGAGCTCGGTCAGCGACGGGATCAGCGGGTCGGTCGTCGCGCCACTGCTGGCGGCTAGGTGGTACAGCACGGTTCAGTCACCTGTCCCGGCGTCGTCAGTGCGTGAAGATGAACGGCACGACGATGCCGATCAGGGCCAGCGCTTCGGCCAGCGCGAAGCCGATCCACATGTTGGCGCGGATCATGCCCGCGGCCTCGGGCTGGCGGGCCATGGCCTCGGTGGCGTGGCCGAAGATCAGGCCGATGCCGACGCCGGGGCCGATGGCCGCGAGGCCGTAGGCGACGGCACCGAGCCGGCCGGCGATCGTGGTCGTGGCGCTGCCGATGCCGTTGCTGCTCCCGGCGGCCAGCGTGTGGGTTACCAGGTCCATCATCATTTCTTCGTTCCTTCGTCGTCCGGACCGGCGGATCGGCCCGCCGGTGAGGTTGTTGAAAGCTCTGTCAGTGCGCCGACTGCATGGAGTCGCCGATGTAGAAGGCGGTCAGGATGGTGAAGATAAACGCCTGCAGGAACTGGATCAGCATTTCGAACCCGGTCAGGATGATCACCATCGCAAGCGAGCCCGCCGCGTATACCAGGCCGAAACTCGCGCTGGCGAAGTACCAGGTGGCGAGGTAGAAAACCAGCAGCAGCAGGTGACCGGCGAACATGTTCGCGAACAGCCGCACGCCGAGGGTGAACGGCCGCACCAGGATGTCGGAGAACCAGATGATCGGTGCCAGCAGCCACAGGATCCACCAGGGCACCCCGCTCGGGATCATGCCCTTGAAGAAGCCCAGCGGCCCCTTCACCCGGATACCGACCGACATGTAGGTGAGCCAGACCAGGGCGACCAGGATCCAGACGAAGCCGATGTGCGCCGGCACCGGGAACTGCGCCACCGGGATGATCTCCAGCAGGTTCATGATCCAGATGAAGAAGAACAGCGAGCACAGGAAGGGCAGGTAGCCGTCCCCTCGTTTGCCGATCATCGGCCGCAGGATCTGATCCCTGACGAACAGCACACCCAGCTCGCCGATGTTCTGCGCGCCGCGCGGCACCAGCTTGGGGCTGTGGAACGCGAACCAGAAGAAGGTCAGGATCGCGACCACGACGATCACCATCAGCAATTCCGGCTTGGTCACGTGCCAGGGGCCGATGCTGAAGATTGGGTTGAAGATGAAATCCCCGAGGGTGGGGGCGGGGTAGCCGCAGCCGGAGAAGATGTGGCAGCCGCTGGCCACGGCCGTTACATGGTCAACAGCGCTCACTCAGATACTCCTCGCAACGTCTTCCGCCACCCGCGCTCTGCGGCCGGCCACCAGTGTTCCAAACGCCTATGTTCGTGCCGCGGACCAGGGCGCGGTGCACCCCGGCGATCTGGCTGGCGCCGCGGGAAGCGGCGCTGACGTGGCCATCGCCACGCCCGGCGGTAACCCCGGTCAGGACTGCCCGGTCCGCCCGTACCGCAGGATGACCAGGGTGACGCCCAGCGCCAGCCCGACCACCATGCCGAGCGGGAAGAACAGCGCCGAGTGGATCACCCAGTGCCCGATGGCCCAGCCAACGCCACCGTAGAAGATCATGCCGGACAGCAAGTAGCTGAACGCCGCCCAGCCAGGATTCTCTTCGCGCGGGGCTGGCGGCGGCTTGGCCACCCACCGCCGTGCCCGCGTGCCGTCTGTGGCTCGCGTGCCGCTCTCGGTCATGCCGTACTCCCCGCGGATGCCGGCGGCGCGGGACGCTCGCCGGCGCGGCCGGGCGCAGGGCAGCCTGCCCCGCGGGCCGCGATCCGAGGTCCGGAAGCCGGGTCTGCGCCACGGGTCACCGCTTCCCGTCCGGTTCGACGTACAAGATCTTCATCTTGGCGTTGGTGATGGCCTGCGACATGCTCCACGCGATGATGCAGACGATGGCGGTGAACCCGAAAAGCTTGGTGTTGAACACGTTGGTCCCGGCCAGCTCGTTCACCAGGAAGGCGAGCAGCAGGATCTTGACCAGGAACGTGCCGAGCGCGGTGATCATCATGGCCTGCTGGCTGATCCGCGCGGCCCGGCCGACGGCCAGGATGCTGATGCCGAAGAAGATCACGACGAGGGCCACCCCGAGCAACGCGCCGATGAGCCCCTTCATGCCGCCGACCCCGGCACAGATGGCGACCATGACCGCCGCCAGAGGGGCTGTGAGCAGGACCGACCACCGTAGTGTCCGGACGTAGCTCTCGGGCATCTAGGAAACTCCGCTGTATCTGTCGGTACTGTGCTCGATCGGGCTGGAGTAAGAATCGTCGGGGAGGAGGCAAGTGACCGGCGGATGCGCCACCCAGGCGGACCCACGGCGGAGGACGAGCGATCCCGCGCCGCCATTGCGACGCCGCCGCTCCGCCGGGTTACCGCACCGTATCACGAACTCCTCATACCTCTTCGGGTGACCTCTTGTGAAAGATATCACAAGCTCCTTGGCCATGTCTTTACCCACCCCCCCTCTGTGGAAATATCGCCTAATCCGGCGCTATCACCGCAGGTCAGCGGGAGTGCAGGAGGCGGCACGGAGACCACGGAGCCCAGGCCGCGCGGCGCCCCGCCGGGAGGCCAGCATGGCACCCGTGCTTTACACCAGCATGACGATCCGGAGCGCCAGCGGGCTAGGTCCGGCGGTGGGCGGGGCCGGTGCGCGGGGGGCGCGACGCGGGAGGAGCGGGGGCGACGGGGCCGTTGGTGCTGGGAGTGGCGCTGGCCGGGGCGGCGGTCGCCTGGCTGGCTGGGCTGGGGTCGGCTGGACTGGCACCGGCCGGACTGGCACCGGCCGGGCTGGCACCGGCCGGGGCGATGCCGGTGGGGGCGGCGGACGCCTGGTTTACGGTGGCCGGCGGTGTGGTGGGGTGGGTGGGCGCGGCCGGTGAGGCGGAGCCGTTCAGCTGAGAAACCGGTTGGGTCGCGATGGTGACCGGCTTGCCGCGGCCCGGCAGCCGCGGCCGCAGCCATGGCACGGTCACCATCAGCAGGATCAGCATCCCCCCGACGGTGGCCACGGCCAGCAGGATCAGCGGCGTGCGCACCACCGACAGCGACACCACCGCGACCGCGAACAGCGCGGCCCACAGGTACATGATCAGCACGCTCTTGCGCTGCGAGTGCCCGATGCTCATCAGCCGGTGGTGCAGGTGCTTCTTGTCCGCCTGGAACACCGAGGTGCCGGCCCGGGTGCGGCGGACCACGGCCAGCAGCAGGTCGGTGTAGGGGATCAGGAAGATCGCGGCGGGCAGCAGGATCGGCAGGATGGTCGGGAACCGGTTCAGCACGCCGTTGTGCCCGTAGGCGACCAGGATGCTCGGGTCGAGCGTGGCCGTGCTGGAGATCGGCCCGTAGGCGAGCAGCAGGCCGAGCAGCATCGACCCGGTGTCGCCCATGAAGATTCGCGCCGGGTGGAAGTTGTGCGGCAGGAAGCCCAGGCACATCCCGGCCAGGATCGCGGAGACCAGCACGGGCAGCGACAGCGTGGGCGCGCCGATCACCTTCAGCAGCGAGTACGAGTAGGCGAAGAACGCGAGGGCCGCGATGGCCACCACGCCGGCCGCGAGCCCGTCCAGGCCGTCGATGAAGTTGATCGCGTTGATCGTGACCACCACGACGAGGATGGTCAGCACCAGGCCCTGGTTCGGCGACAGCACGATCGTGTTGCCATGCGGGCTGGGGATCCAGGACAGCTCGGTGCCGCTCCAGACCAGGATGCCGCCCGCCGCGACCTGGCCGGCCGCCTTGGCGATCACGCCCACTCCCCAGCGATCGTCGGCGATGCCCACGAGGACCAGCAGGCCGCCGGCCAGCAGCAGCCCGACGGCGACCCGGGAACCGTCCAGCACCGTGCTCAGATAGCCGAGCTGGCTGGCCACCAGCAGGCCGGCGGCCAGCCCGAAGTACATGGCCAGGCCGCCCATCTCGGGCGTGCGGACCAGGTGCACATCGCGTTCGCGCGGGTCGTGCAGGACGCCGAACGCGATCGCGATGCGCCGCACCAGCGGGGTCAGCAGGTAGGTCACCGCCGCGACGGTGAACAGCGTGAGCAGATAGTCGCGCACGGCTCAGCCGCCGGCGGGATCCGCGGGGGTCGGGTCCGGGGCGGTCCCGGCCCGGTCGCCGGGCCGGGCCGGGGGCGGCTCCGGATCTTCCGGCGGGACGGGGTCGGCGCGCTCGGTCAGCAGCTCATCGGCCGGATCGTGCCCGGCAGCGTCCATGCCGCTGGGGTCCGTGTCGCTGGCGTCCGTGCCGCTGGGGTCCGTGTCGCTGGGGTCCGTGTCGCCGGGGTCCGTCCCGGCGTCGCCGGTCCCGGGTGGGTCGGTGTTCTCCGAGGCGACCAGGGCCACCGCGGCCAGTTTCTCGACGCCGATCGCCCCGGCCCGCAGCAGCCTCGGCATCACGCCGGTCACGTCCACGATGGTGGAGGCCACCCCGCCGGTGGCTGGCCCGCCATCCAGGATCACCGCGACTTCGTCGCCGAGCTGCTGCTCGGCTTCGTCGGCGGTGGTCGCCGCGGGCTGGCCGGAGACGTTCGCGCTGCTGACCGCCAGCGGGCCGGTCTCCTTGAGCAGATCGAGCGCGAACGAGTGCAGCGGCATGCGGACCGCCACGGTGCCCTCGGTGTCACCGAGGTCCCAGGTCAGCGAGCGGCTCACCCGGCAGACCAGGGTGAGCCCGCCGGGCCAGAACTCCTCGATCATGCGCCGGCCGATGTTGTCCATGTCCTCGATCAGCGCGGTCGCGGCACTGACCGTGCCGACCAGCACCGGCGGTGGCATGTCCCGGCCACGCCGCTTGGCGGCGAGCAGCCCGGCCACCGCGGCCGGGGAGAACGCGTCCGCGCCGATGCCGTAGACGGTGTCGGTGGGCAGCACGATCAGCTCACCGCGGCGCACCGCCTCGACGGCCGCCTTCAGCCCGGCCGCGCGCTGCTCGGGGTCCGAGCAGTCGTAGCGTTCGCTCATGATTGCCCATCCTGCCACCGGCGCACCGCGGTTACGAACCGATCGCGGCCGGCCAGGTCCTGGTGCTGGGTGATGTCCCGCCAGCCGCCGGCTTTCCCGAACACCTGGCGGACCGCGGCGCCCTGCGGTGCGCCGTGCTCGGCGGCCACCCGCCCGCCGGGGCGGAGCAGCCGGCCCGCGACCCGCTGCACGGTGCGCATCGCGTCCAGCCCGTCGGCGCCGCTCCACAGCGCGGACGGCGGGTCGTACTCGCCCACCTCGGGTGCCACACGTGCGCCGAGCGGGATGTAGGGGGGGTTGCTGACCACGAGGTCTACTGTGCCATCCAGGCCGGCCAGTGCGGTGCCGAAATCATCGCGTGTCAGGCTGACCCGGCGGCCGGTGTGCGGCTCGGCGGCGGCGTAGGCGGCGATGTTGCGTTCGGCGTAGCCCGCGGCCAGCGGGTCCGCCTCGACCGCGTGCACCCGGGCGGTGGGCACCTCCAGCGCGATCGACAGCGCGATCGCGCCGGACCCGGTGCCCAGGTCGGCGACGACGGGCTCGGCCGGGCCTGCGGCGCGCAGTGTGTCGACGGCCCAGCCGGTCATCACCTCGGTCTCCGGCCGGGGCGCGAACACGCCGGGCCCGATGGCCAGCTCCAGGTACCGGAAGTAGCCGACGCCCATGATGTGCTGGAGCGGCTCGCGGGCTGCGCGCCGGTCCACCACGTCCCAGAACCGCGGGTCGAACGCGGCGTCCGGCACCGCGTGCAGTTCGGCGCGGCGGACGCCGTGCACGTGCGCGGCGAGCTGCTCAGCGTCGGCGCGCGGCGACTCGACGTCGGCCTCGGCCAGCCGGGCGGCGGCCCGCCGGATCTCGTCGAGCAGCAGGTTCACCCGGCGCGCCCCGGGCCGCCACCGCGGCCGTTCGTGCCGTCGCGGCTGCCGTGGCCGCCGCGGCCGCTGTCGCCCTGCGCCTGCTCGGCCGCTTCGGCCTCGGTGAGCGCGCCGATCACCGCGTCCAGGTCGCCGTCGAGCACCTGGTCCAGGTTGTAGGCCTTGTAGCCGATGCGGTGGTCGGCGATCCGGTTCTCCGGGAAGTTGTAGGTGCGGATCCGCTCGGAGCGGTCCACCGTGCGCACCTGGCCGCGGCGCTGCGCGGCGGCCTGCTCGTCGGCCTCGGCCTGGGCGGCGGCCAGCAGCCGGGAGCGCAGGATGCGCATGGCCTGTTCCTTGTTCTGCAGCTGGCTCTTCTCGTTCTGGCAGGACACCACGATGCCGGTTGGCTGGTGGGTGATCCGCACCGCGGAGTCGGTGGTGTTCACGCTCTGCCCGCCGGGGCCGGACGAGCGGAACACGTCGACCCGGATGTCGTTCGGGTCGATCTCCACGTCCACCGGATCCGCCTCCGGCATGACCAGCACGCCGGCCGCGGAGGTGTGGATGCGGCCCTGCGACTCGGTCACCGGCACCCGCTGCACGCGGTGCACGCCGCCCTCGTACTTCAGCCGGGCCCAGACGCCGGGCCCGGTGGCGCTGGCCCGGGACTTCACCGCCACGGTGGCGTCCTTGGTGCCGCCGAGCCCGGTCACCGCCGAGTCGAGCACCTCGGTCTTCCAGCCCTGCCGCTCGGCGTAGCGCAGGTACATGCGCAGCAGGTCGCCGGCGAACAGGGCGGACTCGTCGCCGCCCTCGCCCGCCTTGACCTCCAGGATGACGTCCTTGCCGTCGTTCGGGTCGCGCGGCGCCAGCAGCTTGGTGAGCTGCGCCTCGAGCGTGGCCCGCCGCGCGGCGAACTGCTGGGCCTCGGCGGCGAACGACGCGTCCTCGCTGGCCAGCTCGCGGGCGGCCGCCTCGTCGGCCACCGTGTGCTGCCAGTCGCGGTAGGCGCTGACCACCGGGGTCAGCTCGGCGTACCGGCGGCCGAGCGCCCTGGCCTGGTCCTGGTCGGCGTGCACCGCGGGGTCGGCCATCGCCCTCTCAAGCTGGGCGTGCTCGGCGACGAGCCCGTCGACCCGCTCGAACACCATGGCCTCCTTCAGCTTCCGCGGGCATGCGGTGCCCGCAGGTCCTCGTACATGAAAACGCGTGGCCTCCCAGGGCGAACCCGGGAGGTCACGCGCGGTAAAGCTACTTGGAGTCGGCGCTCTTGCTCTGGTTGGAGTCGGCGCTCTTGCTCTGCTTGCCGAAACGGCGCTCGAACCTGGCGACCCGGCCACCGGTGTCGAGCAGCTTCTGCTTGCCGGTGTAGAACGGGTGGCAGTTGGAGCAGATGTCGGCGTGGATGACGCCGTTGGCGGCCGTGCTGCGGGTGACGAACGTGTTCCCGCAGGTGCAGGTGACCGTGGTGGTCTTGTACTCCGGGTGGATGTCCGGCTTCATGACTTCTCCTGGCTTCAGGCGGCGGCCGGGTCGCCATCCGCCGTGTTCCCCTGCCGTCCGGGCGCTGGGCCGCCGGGTGGTGGCCGGGAAAGCGGCTGGCGTGAACCGGCACCGCATTTGCAGTCCCAGTGTGCCAAACCGTGGAACGTATCTCGCCCCACGGTAATTCCCAGCCCGGACGGGGTGAGCCGCCGCTCGGCCCCGGGTCCGGGCTGGGTAAAACCTTACTGGCTGAGCGTGGTCTTCTGAACCTGGAGCAGGAATTCGGCGTTGCTCTTGGTCTCCCTCATCTTGTCCAGCAGCACCTCGAGCGCCTGCTGCGGCTCGAGCGCGTGCAGCACCCGGCGCAGCTGCCAGACGATCTTGAGCTCCTCGGGCGTGAGCAGCAGGTCTTCCTTACGGGTGCTGGAGGAGTCCACGTCCACCGCGGGGAAGATGCGCTTCTCGGCCAGCTCGCGGCGGAGCCGCAGCTCCATGTTGCCGGTGCCCTTGAACTCTTCGAAGATGACCTCGTCCGCGCGGGACCCGGTCTCGATGAAGGCGGTGGCGAGGATGGTGATCGAACCGCCGTTCTCGATGTTGCGGGCCGCGCCGAAGAACCGCTTCGGCGGGTACAGCGCGGTGGAGTCCACACCACCGGACATGATCCGGCCGCTGGCCGGCGCGGCCAGGTTGTAGGCGCGGCCGAGCCTGGTCAGGTTGTCCAGCAGCACGACGACGTCGTGGCCCATCTCGGCGAGCCGCTTGGCCCGCTCGATGGCCAGTTCGGCCACCGTGGTGTGGTCGTCGGCCGGCCGGTCGAAGGTCGAGTAGACCACCTCGCCCTTGACCGAGCGCTGCATGTCGGTGACCTCCTCAGGCCGCTCGTCCACGAGGACGACCATGAGGTGGCACTCCGGGTTGTTCTTGGTGATC
>DASYAV010000198.1:0-2623 GCA_036501145.1 Streptosporangiaceae bacterium
GCCTGGATCATCTTGCCCAGGGCGTGCGTCGGCCGCCGCAGCTGCAGCCCGGTGCGCATCTTGGGATCGGCGCCGATCGGGTTGAAGTACCGCAGCGACACCACACGGACGGATTGGGCGGCGGCGATGTCGGCGAGCATCGCCTCGCACATCGCCTTGGTCCGCGCGTACGGGCTCTGCGGGTCGATGGCCGAGTCCTCGTCGACGCTCAGGTCCTCGCTGGCCCGGTAGATGGCGGCCGAGGAACTGAAGATCAGCCGCGGGCAGCCGTTACGCAGCAGGTGCGCGGTGAAGTCCAGGCTGCCGGCGACGTTGGCCCGGTAGTACCGGACCGGGTCGGCGACCGAGTCCGGGACCACGATCAGGGCCGCGCAGTGGATGACCGCGGCGATATCGGGGTGCTCGGCGAAGATCCGGTCGATCAGCGCGCCGTCGGCGATATCGCCCTGGTAGAAGGCGTGGCCCGCGGCGAACTCACGGCGGCCGGTGACCAGGCTGTCCAGGATCACCGGGCTGATCCCCGCGTCCGAGCAGGCATAGGCGATCGTGCTGCCGATGTATCCGGCCCCTCCGGCGATCATGACCTTCATACCGACGGAGCCTACCGGCGCGCCGCTAGGAGCCTGCTGAAAAACCGTGGGTGCTGACGGCGTTTTTGCCGGCTTGGTGTTCGAAGATCTGGGATGATCTTCTCATGCAGGGTTTCGAGCGGGCAGACCGGCAGCTTCTGGACGCCGCGGCGCTGGCCGGGCACCTGGTCCCGGCAGGCAGCATGTTCGCGTTCCTGGCCGGCCACCGGGCCGAGGTATTCCCCGGCGCCGATTACGCGGACCTGTTCTCCCCGCCGGGAGTGGGACGGCCGTCGATCCCGGCCACCCAGATGGCCGCGGTGATGACCTTGCAGGCGCTGCATGACTACTCCGACCGGGAGACCGCCGAGGCGGTCCGGTTCGACATGCGGTGGAAGGCGGCGATCGGCGCGCCGCTGGATGATCCGGGGTTCGATCCCTCCTCGCTGGTGTACTGGCGGAACCGGATCGCGAAGTCGGCCCGGCCGCACCGGGTCAACGACGCAGTCAAGAAGGTTATCGAGCAGACCGGGGTCCTCAAGGGCCGGCGGCGCCGCGCCGTGGACTCGACGATCCTGGCCGATGCGGTGGCCACCCAGGACACCGTCACCCAGCTGGTCTCGGCGATCCGGCGGGTGGCCCGCGAGGTGCCCGGTGCGGCGGAGCAGATCGCGCAGGTGTGCACCGGGCACGACTACTCCCGGCCGGGCAAGCCGAAGATCGACTGGGATGACCCGGCGGCGAGGGACGCGCTGGTGTCGGCGCTGGTGAACGACGCGAGTGCGCTCGTGGCCGCGTTCGCGGGCGTAACGCTGGAGGAACCGGCGGCCTCGGCGGTGGCGCTGCTGGCGCTGGTTGCCGGGCAGGACGTCGAGCCTGCCGAGGGCTCTGACGGCCGGGACGGGCGGTGGCGGATCGCCCGGAAGGTGGCAGAAGACCGGGTGATCTCGGTCGTGGACCCCGATGCCCGGCATACCCGCAAGTCTCCCGAGACCCGCCGCGACGGCTACCGCGCCCATGTGGCCGCCGACCCGGAAACCGGGATCATCACTGATGAGAAGCTGACCCGGGCAGCTGGCCAGGAGAACGGCGACCCCGCGGTCGCGGAGGAGTTCCTGGGCGCCGAGACCGCCGGGACTGACCGTGATCCGGCCGGCGGCCAGGGCAGCGGCAGCGAGGATGGCACGCTGGCCTGGTACGGCGACTCGGCCTACGGCACCGGGGACCTGCGCGATGCGATCGGCAGCGCCGGGCACCAGGCGGTGATCAAGCCCAAGCCGCTGCAGCCCGCGGTAACCGGCGGGTTCACTATCGATGACTTCACCGTGGATGAGCAGGCCGGCGCGGTCACCTGTCCGGCCGGCATCACCCGCCCGGTCACGCCCGCCCGCAATGTCATCTTCGGCGCCGCCTGCGGCACCTGCCCGCTGCGGGCAGGATGCACGACGTCCAAGACCGGGCGGACCCTCAGCCTGCACCCCCACGACCGGCTGCTGCGCGCCGCCCGTGCGGAATGGGCCGCCGGACCACGGCTGCGCGAGGACTACATGAAACACCGGCCCAACGTCGAACGCGCCATCGCCCAGGTCGCTACCTGGCGGGGACGCCGGCTCAAGCTCCGCTACCGCGGAGTGACCAAGAACAACGCCTGGCTCAAGTACCGGACCGCGGCATTGAACCTGCGGAACCTGGCCGGCCGGGGCCTGAAACGCCACGATGGCACCTGGGAACTAGCCACCTGACCAGCCAGCCGGGTCCGGGACGAACACCAGCCCCGCGACAGGCCAGCGCCAGGCCGGCCGGCCGCCGGCGGCCAGATCCGGGAAGCCGCCAGCCTGGCGGGCGACCCCAGGCAGCACCGGCACCACGCCCGCAAGGCGCCAACTTGGAACCCGGTCTAATTCAGCGGGCTCCTAGAGGCCCGCTTGGGCGGCCTGCACGCGAACACGCGACTCAAAACGGTCCACGTCATCTCACCCGGTTCTCATTGGCCGGAGTTTTCCTGGCTGTTTCGCGGGCCGCTTGATTACCTGAAGGATGTGAGCACCATGGAC